>NZ_JH992901.1:3865922-4502043 GCF_000315565.1 Mastigocladopsis repens PCC 10914
AATCGTCCCATGATGTGGTTAATTAGTCCTTGGTGGTCGTTCCGGGTCACATATTGCTGAACATCAGAACGAAAATCTATTATTTTTCTGTCATTTACGAAGAGATCTGAAGTATAGCCACTGGCATGTCTTGGACGACCGGCTATTAATTCTAACTCCTCATCACTCAATTCTACATCTACATGCTCATCTAAAACCGTTGTTCCATAAATTTGCTGCAATAAATGATCGGGTGTAAATCCACCAATATTAGACATAGCCATTGATTCCACCTGGTTAATCGGTGGGGAGATGGGGAGGTGGGGAGGTAGGGAGGTAGGGACAAAGATAAAGATGTGTAGCATGATTTTCCGTATTTGGTATTAATTTACAGTAGTTATCTTCTGAACTTACACTGATCTAGGCTTACGCATTGACAAAAATCTGATTATGTGAATCAGACTTATTTGCTGCCCTTCCTTCTTTAATTAAGTGCAAGCAAAATCAACTTATGCATGAGTGAGATAGAAATGGGAAATTCTTGCTCGATCTGACTATTGCAGAACCGCACGGAAGTTGGCGCTAGAGTGTTATGCACACAAGAGTTGATTTGTAAAGTGCGTAAGTCCTATGATCAATAAGAGTTTAGCTATAAATAAATCTAAAGAAGAAAGCTTTGTCCAAAGTCCAATTGCCAATTATCACCTAGCCAAGCAGTAATGTTAGTGATATGTGGCTGAAGTTTTGCGATCATAGAAGCAAACCCTTCGGCTTTCTTTGCATAGTCAAAAGCTCGATCTAATGCCTTACCCACCTCGTTTTTATCTGGTTGTGGCTTATTTAGCTCGTCCTGGGCATCTTCAAAGGCATTGTCAATTTTACGACGGTCTGAGGTTTCTAACTTCGCTAGGATCTCACATAAGGCGTTGAGTTCTGCTTGTATATTGACGCTTGCAGGAATGCCTACACCGTCGCACAGATGCTTATCGCTTTCATTATCAGGGGGATTGGTTTTAAAGTACTCGCGCATAAAATTGCGCCCTTCCTTGAGTAAATACTCAAAATCCCATCTCCATAGTTTCACTGTGTTGTCAGCACTTGCAGAAGCCAGCATTTTACCATCGGGGCTGAAGCTGACCCCCAAAACCCCTTCTATATGCCCAGTTAGGGTTTTAATTTCTTTGCCAGTGGAGGTATCCCACAGTTTCACCGTGTTGTCAGCACTTGCAGAAGCCAGCATTTTGCCATCAGGGCTGAAGCTGATCCTATTAACCTCCTTTGTATGCTCAGCAAGGGTTTTAATTTCTTTGTCGGTGGAGGTATCCCACAGTTTTACCGTGTCGTCAGCACTTGCAGAAGCCAGCATTTTACCATCGGGGCTGAAGCTGACCCCCCGAACCGCATCTCTATGCCCAGTAAGGGTTTTAATTTCTGTGCCGGTGGAGGTATCCCATAGTTTTACCGTATTGTCAGCACTTGCAGAAGCCAGCATTTTGCAATCGGGGCTGAAGCTGACCCCCCAAACCGCATCTCTATGCCCAGTCAGGGTTTGAATTTCTTTGCCGGTAGAGGTATTCCACAGTTTCACCGTCTTGTCATCACTCGCAGAAGCCAGCATTTTACCATTGGGGTTGAAGCTAACCCACTTAACCCTTTCTGTATGCCCAGTAAGGGTTTTAATTTCTGTGCCGGTGGAGGTATTCCACAGTTTCACCGTGTGGTCATCGCTCGCAGAAGCCAGCATTTTACCATCGGGGCTGAAGCTGACCCCCCAAACCCAGTTTGTATGTCCAGTTAGGGTTTGAATTTCTTTGCCGGTGGAAGTATCCCACAGTTTTACTGTGTTGTCAGCACTTGCAGAAGCCAGCATTTTACTATCGGGGCTGAAGCTGACCCACCCAACCCCTTGTGTATGCCCAGTTAGGGTTTTAATTTCTGTGCCGGTGGAGGTATCCCATAGTTTTACCGTATTGTCAGCACTTGCAGAAGCCAGCATTTTACTATCGGGGCTGAAGTGGACTTCCCAAACCTGGCTTGTATGCCCAGTAAGGGTTTTAATTTCTTTGCTGGTGGAGGTATCCCACAGTTTCACCGTCTTGTCATGACTCGCAGAAGCCAGCATTTTACCATCGGGGCTGAAGCTGACCCCCCAAACCTCGCTTGTATGCCCAGTAAGGGTTTTAATTTCTGTGCCGGTGCAAGTTTCCCACAGTTTCACTGTGTAGTCAGCACTTGCAGACGCCAGCATTTTGCCATTGGGGCTGAAGCTGATCCTATGAACCTCCTTTGTATGCCCACTCAGGGTTTTAATTTCTGTGTCGGTGGAGGTATCCCACAGTTTCACCGTCTTGTCTTTACTGGCAGAAGCCAGCATTTTCCCATCGGGGCTGAAACTGACCCCCCAAATCCAGTTTGTATGCCCAGTAAGGGTTTTTATTTCTTGTCCGGTGGAGGTATCCCACAGTTTCACCGTGTGGTCATCGCTTGCAGAAGCCAGCATTTTACCATCGGGGCTGAAGCTGACCCCATTAACCGAGTTTGCGTGTCCTCCCAAAGTGTTGGGTGCGGCAACATTGTGAATTGTATTTAATAACGCCAGTTCTACCTGAGTGCGGGTATTTGCATCTACATTTGCACCTACCGAGAGTAAAGCAAGCATTTTTTCAGCAGCCATTACACTTGATTTGACAGCTTTCCGGCGATCTAAGTACAAAAATCCATCCGAAACTTGAGCTAGGGTATTAATTTGATTAATTTCCTCACTCCACCTTATGCGTTCTTGCTCCTTTTGTTCGCGATCGCGCAGTGCTACACTAGCTTGGATAAATTCTTGCTCCTCTTCGCACAGATCCTCTCGGCGTTGTTTCAGCTTTTCTTCCGCATCCGCCAACGCTACACCCCGCAACAATGCCCCTTCATCTCGCTGCGTCTGTTTCCATAGATCGATTCCTCCCCGCAACCGATCTTGCCAAGCACGAAAACTACGGTCTGTGTCCATCCATTGTCGTAATTCACTCCAATTGCGAATCAGTGCTTCATGGACAACCTCCACTGTTTCTTGATCCTCAGCATTACAACTAGTAACTACTAATCGCGCATCCGCCAATTGTTTCACCAATCTCCAGCTTGCTTCACCCAATTCGGCTTTCGTCGCCAATCGCCGCGTATCTTCCGTTCCTTCCCCTGGATGCACCAATTGGATGAAAATTCGCCGTACTTTTTCCTTCTCGTCATCTGTTAAGTTGCCATATTTTTCATCAGCATGGCGAGCTAGGGCACCTTTTACTTCACCAATATCCTCATAACCTGCATGAGTTAACTCTTTTCCCTTTCGCCGTTTCCACAATTCCGTTAATGCAAACTCCAACAGAGGTAAATTACCGGGTTCTGAATCTACATCATCCAAAATGCGTTTTACCAGTCCCTCTTGAAAAGTTACCCCCAACTTCTCAGCAGGCTTAACAATTACCTGCTCAAGTTCTTCACAATTCATCGACCTGATAAGCTTGATATCAGTTTTCAATAGATCCCCAAAAGGGGGATATAACAGAGCATTTCCCAAGAAATCTGCCCGCATTGTTGCAACTAGTACACGCTTGTGTTGTGATTGAGAAGGGCAAGATGGAAAGCTAGCTAATAAATTATCCAGGAAACTAAGGCGAATTTTCTGATCCGTGCATAGAGTGTAAATTTCTTCAAATTGATCGGCAATTAGCAACACCCGATCTGTTGGATGATTTTGGTGAATCTGGGCAAATACATCAGCTAGAGGAATTTGACCCTCGCCAAGAGCTTTTGACAATTTACGAGCTTGGATTATCTTATCAGTATGATCCAGATGGGGGGTATAAAGGGGAACTAGCGCCAACGCTAGAGCATGGAAAGGATCTGAATCGGGACGGAAGTGAGTAAATAGCCAGTGACCTTCATTTTGAAGTTTGGGCACTAATCCCGCCAGAACTATCGAAGATTTACCACTTCCAGAAGCACCCAAAACGGGTATAAAATTACAGGTTTGAGTCGCTGCGAAAAGTTCTCCTGTACATACCTCACGTCCAAAGAAAAACTCTGCATCATTGGGACTAAAGTGAAACAAACCGCGATAAGGACAAGGAAGATTGTCATCAGCAACTTCAGTAGATTCAACAGGTACTACCTGAGTATCTTCACGGTAATAGTAGTTGTATATTATTGATATACTACCTTCGACTGTACCAAATGCAGTACCGCCGTTCATCTTTCCAATAGATTGGTTTTTATTACCTCCTAAAACCTGTTGAATTTCACTTGAAGGCTGTTTCGGTTGAGTTTTTGGCTCAGTTGACATAAGTCCTAGCTACCTTCATTACATATTTACGTTGCCGTGTACTTTACCAATTGCCTTGGCATTACCCTCCATTTTTCCGATCGCTTGGTTGCCAGTTCCACTGACATATTGCTGAGTATTATCACCACCAGCCTCTGTAGTGGATTTTTCTGATAGAATTTGAGCAATTTCTGCTGCCAGTGTGGGTTCCCTTTCTAAAATTTTCTTCAGTTGTACCCGCAATGCAGTTTGTAAATCTTCATCTTCTGGGTCATTTGCTACATCCTTAGCTGCTTCCAAAGTCGCTGCTTTACCTTCTACCTTTGGTTGCAATTTACCCCAAATAACTGTCCCCTTTCGCCAAACATCCTCACCAAGCTTCTGGGATGCACCTTCCACCGCCTTATTGCCCACATTCAGTAGAAATGGCAGACAGGGCGTTAAAAATTTCACTAGTAACGAAATATCCATTGGTTTATGTGGTTTATCTATATTTATTCTTGTTTTAATAACTGGAATCTCGGCTTGGGAAAGGTTTTCTAGTTTAATCGCCACTAAACCTTCCTGAAAGGCTCTTTGAAATACATCTTGAATTTTCAAAGTTGCGTAACCCAATCCATCATAAAAACCTTGAGCGAACTGGATTGCCGATTGATCCTGAATCTGCTGGTTCATGCCAATGGCATAATTAACATATTTACTAATTGCCTCAGCAGATTTGACTGAGTGACAAGCATTTAATAGAATACAGTTTACATAATCCGCGTGTAACTCAAACAGCGATGCCAGCCCTTCTGGTGGCACAGCTTTGTTTTGTCCCTCATCATCTTCTAACAGCAAACTTCCATCTTCTAAACCGTGTCCGCAGAAATGGACAATTTGGGGTTTTTCTTCTGCGATCGCCCTGCGAATATCCTGGGGTCTAACAGCAGTCCTAATATCAACATCAAACATATCCCGCCTTACGGCACGTCGGATACATTCTTCAACTTCCCTAATTTCTTTATCCAAGCGCAAACCGTGGGGAATTGCTGCCAGAATCAAGATTTTTTGTGGCTGAGTAGTTTGTCCCTTAACCATCTCGCACCCTTGAAGAATATATTAAACCCTACCAAATTGGTAAGGGATAAATGCTACTTCAAAGCCAAATTTAATAATTCCGGAAAGCTGTTCTTTTTGCCATAATGCTTCTTTTACGTTATTTAATCGTTCTTGCTGTGGTGGCGAATTTAAAACGTCGGCTTAAGGTCTTTCCAGTTTCGCATTTATCGATTGGATGTCTCACACTAATTGCATTGATGAATCCAAGGCGAGACGCTGTTCCAGACACCTTATATTCTGAGTATTTCTTATTTTCCTCTGCTTAGAGTGATGAAAGAGCGTTAGTGTGCCGATATTGGTAATAGTTGCCACAGCTTATTCTCCCAACTGTTTCACACTAAATATTATTGTATGAGGTTGTCAGTGTGTCGGTGTCAATATCTATAGTTGTTTAAATCACCTAAATTTATTTATGGGGATGCCCAACAGTGTTGTGTGTTCTGACAACTGTGTTCTCCTTACCCCAGTGATAATCTGGATTGGAGAGAAATACTAAAGTGAAATTTATGAGCAAAAAACGAGTTCTTTCTGGAGTTCAACCAACTGGCAATTTACATTTGGGCAACTACTTAGGTGCTATTCGCAACTGGGTAGAAGGTCAAAGCCAGTATGATAATTACCTCTTTATAGCTGATTTGCACGCCATTACCGTGCCACAAGAGCCAGCGGATCTGGCAGCCAATAGTTACACCTTAGCTGCTCTATATCTGGCATGTGGGCTTGATTTAAACAACTCCACTATCTTTATACAATCTCACGTTTCTGCCCACAGTGAACTCACTTGGTTGCTCAACTGCATCACACCCCTCAATTGGCTGGAAGACATGATCCAGTTTAAGGAAAAGGCACTCAAGCAAGGAGAAAATGTGAATGTTGGCTTGTTGGACTACCCAGTACTCATGGCATCTGATATTTTGCTCTACAAACCAGATAAAGTCCCAGTCGGTGAAGACCAAAAGCAACATTTGGAGTTGACACGAGATATTGTCAATAGGTTTAATCACTTATTTGCCAAACCAGATCAGCCAGTGCTGAAGTTACCAGAACCGATGATTCGCAAGGAAGGCGCAAGGGTGATGAGTTTGACAGATGGAACTAAGAAAATGTCGAAGTCTGATCCATCAGAGATGAGCCGAATAAATTTACTAGATTCACCTGATGAGATTACAAGAAAGATTAAGCGCTGTAAAACCGATGCAATTCGTGGTTTGGAATTTGACAATCCAGAGCGTCCTGAAAGTAACAATTTATTAACATTGTATATGTTGCTTTCCGGCAAGACAAAGCAAGAGGTAGCGACTGAGTGTCAGGATATGGGATGGGGGCAATTTAAGCCTTTGTTTACGGACACAGTGATTGCAGCCCTTAAACCTATCCAAGACAAATATCAGGCCGTGATGGATGACAAAGGCTATCTAGAGTCAGTGTTGCGACATGGAAAGCACAAAGCAGAGGCGATCGCCAATCAAACTCTCGCCGAAGTAAAAGCCGCCATGGGCTACTCAGTACCACTGTAGCAATTTTAGATTTTAGATTTTAAATTTTAGATTGACGATCAATCAAAAATCTAAAATCCAAAATCTTCAATGCTATGTCGAATATCCATAACTCAATCCCCTTGACTGCCTTCCGGACAGCCGCACAAGCGGGTGAGTTTTTAGTGACTGCTGAAGTAGCTCCTCCCAAAGGGGGAGATCCAGCGCATATGATCAAAATGGCGGCGACCCTTAAGGGGAGGGTTCATGCCGTCAATATTACCGATGGTAGCCGCGCGGTGCTGCGTATGTGTTCAGTCGTGGCGTCGGCGATTTTGTTGCAAAATGGCATTGAGCCAATATGTCAGATTGCATGCCGCGATCGCAACCGTATTGGTTTGCAAGCCGACCTCATGGGCGCTCATGCCCTGGGTATCCATAACATCTTAGCTTTGACCGGCGACCCGGTCAAAGCAGGCGACCATCCCGACGCCAAAAGTGTATTTGACTTGGAAGCCGTGCGCCTGCTGCAATTGA
Source organism: Mastigocladopsis repens PCC 10914 (assembly GCF_000315565.1). Classification (NCBI taxonomy): domain Bacteria; kingdom Bacillati; phylum Cyanobacteriota; class Cyanophyceae; order Nostocales; family Symphyonemataceae; genus Mastigocladopsis; species Mastigocladopsis repens. The sequence goes on from NZ_JH992901.1 coordinate 3,873,321, forward strand.
TTCACAAACTGAATCACGGTGTTGACTGCAACGAGCAACCCCTGAGTGATGGTGCGCTCGATTTATTTCCCGGTGCAGCGGTCGATCCGCAATGTGCTAGTTGGTCAGGTTTGCAAAGTCGGTTTGAGCGTAAATTAGCAGCCGGGGCGCAATTTTTCCAAAGTCAATTGATTACAGATTTTGAGCGGTTAGAAAAGTTTATGGACAAAATAGCCGTAGGCTCTCATAAACCGATTTTGGCGGGAATTTTTCTTTTAAAATCAGCAAAAAATGCACAGTTTATCAATCGGTGTGTACCGGGTGTAAATATTCCCCAGCACATCATAGATAGGTTGGCACAAGCAAAAGACCCACTTGAGGAAGGGATGAAAATTGCTGCCCAGCAAGTCCAAATAGCACGTCAATTGTGTCAAGGTGTTCATATGATGGCAGTCAAACGCGAAGATTTGATTCCGCAAATTTTAGATATGGCAGGCGTTACGGCAGTTATCTAACAGGAACCTAACAACGTATTTATTAGCAAAGCAGCTGGTTATCCCAGCTGCTTTGGTGTTAATTAAGTCTCTTGTAAAAGCCGATTTGTGAAAATGAAACTACAGATGTAGGCGCCCCGTAAACGATTGCATTTAATGTTTAATTTCCAAATTCAGGATGTAATGTCCCACTTGGAGTTCTCCCACCCACAATTCATATTCCACCCGCAAATACTCTGGCAAAGGGTGTCCGCTGAGTGTTACGCTACGAGTAAAATTACGCAAGCGAATAGGTTTATTATGTTGTGATGAATCAGTTGGTAACCAATAGCAAGTCACGCCATAAACCCCCTGTTCCCAAGAGTGACGGTAATTCAACTGAGCATTACCTTGCATAGTCATGATGATTCTTTGAGGAGAAATCTCCAACCACAAAATTCGTCCACCGTTGGGGACATTAGCATTGCCTTGCTCTTGGCACGGCACTTTCTCTAAATTGAAAAAGTTGCCCACTTCACAATTTTTTAGAGACGGTGTAGTCAATAGTAAATGGAATCGGTTGTGGTCTTTTTGATAGAGTGTCACTGCGGTTTCGACCACAGACCAAATTGGTAGGTCTGTGGAAGTAAGTGATAGGTATACCGACTTGCAATGATGAGTGAGCATGGGAGTGATAAGAAATAAAAATCAATCAACAAAATTTACTTAATTCATCGGTACTAATAAGTTCACAAAGGATCTATACCAAACCCTTCGCCTTGAGTTACGGAAAACTGCATAACCTCGTTAACGCCTATTAGGGTTATAGGTGCTGGGGCAAAGATGTTATACAATTATCCCTAATGAGGATTAATATTAAGGTAACTATTACTTTTTTTTCTTTAAAAATTGTGTAAAATAAAGTACTATAACCATCCGGTTTGAGTTGTGAGATTTTTCGTGTTCGCGCAGCGTCTCGGAACATCGCAAGTAAATGAACTACAACGCGCTTTGTCTAAAAGCCAGACAGAGAGGAAATTTGACTCCTGAGTTCTGAGTTCTGCTGTAACGATACCAAGCTGTTAGTAGGAGAGGATGTGCTGCTAGGATTTATCTTGGACAGGACAGAGGTTTGACAGTGAATCAATGTGCAGAGAAACTCCTTGCTTGGTATGACCATCATCACAGACCACTACCTTGGCGTCAGGAGATAAACATTTATCACACCTGGGTGTGTGAGGTCATGAGTCAACAAACGACTCTGGCTGTGGTTGTGCCAAAATTCTCAGAATTTGTCAAGCACCTCCCCACTGTTTACGACCTTGCGACTTGTGATGAGGAGAAACTGCGTCAACTCTGGTCAGGGTTGGGCTATTACGCTCGTGCCCGCAATTTAAACAAAGGTGCAAAGTTTATTGTTGAGCAGCTTGATGGTTATTTTCCGCAATCTTATTGTGAGTGGCTCAAAATACCTGGCTGCGGTCCTTACACAGCGTCTGTGATTGCAAGTATTTGCTTCAATGAAAAAGTTGCCTGCGTCGATGGCAATGTCGTGAGGGTTGTGAGTCGTTTGCTTGCTTTATCTAAGGATGTATGGAGTTCGTCTGGGCAATCAGCCATTCAAACCCATGTTGCTCAGATGATTCCTGAAGAACGTCCTGGTGATTTTAACCAAGCAATGATGGAGTTAGGAGCAACTGTTTGTCATAAATCGAAACCTCTGTGCCTTTTGTGTCCAGTACAGCAACAGTGTCTAGCTTTTGCACAAAATTGCATCGAAAGCTGTCCTCCTAGAAAACCACGGCGTGATGCTGTCGATGTGGAGTTATTTGCTTTGCTCGTTTGGAGAAAGGCAACTGATACACTTGCTATTGCAAACAGAACAAAGGGATTTCTGTCCAACACTGTCGGGTTCCCCTTAATTGCAGCAATTGAAGTCTCAGAAGCTAAAAAGGTTCTTCAATCTCTGCAAGATCTTCAACTTTTTGAACTACCAAGCAGATTTTCACATAGTATCACTCATCATCGTATTTCTGGAAAGATTCTCCTCGCGCAAGAGGTTGAAAACCCAAGCATCACGACAGAGAGTGTTCCTTGGCGCAAACTAAGTTTGCCGCAATCCTTTTACTGGGTTTCAAGGAGTCTTATTGCTTCAAAACTTTCCACTGCATTGGACAATAAGGTTTTTAAGCTTTTTCAGAACTATCAGGACAAAGCAAGTTGAGATTGCCCAAGATTTGTTGTTGACGCTTTATTAAGAAAAGAAACCGTACTCCTAATTGGAGTGCGTTTTTTTCAAATTTATCTTCTATGCACAAAAGCTTTATCGTGAGTGCTGAAATCCAATTTGATTTTTTGCCAAAAACCGCTCGTAATCTTCTGGTGTATCCAGGTCGAGGGCACCCTCTGGGAAAGCAATAGTAAAAACTTCCTGAGCATACTGTTTAATAACCTGTCTTGCACCAGCAGTACCATTAAGCGTAGTGAGCTTTGAAAACAAAGTGCTGTTGAATAACGCAGGTACACCCCAGGTTCCTGCATATTCTGAAGCAACAATTTGCTGACCTGTAGCCCAGTAGCTCTCAACCAGGCGATTGATAATTTGAGTGGAGACAAACGGCTGATCGCACAGCATCAGCACAACAGCTTCTACATCTGGTTTAATGACATTGAGGGCTTCTATGCCAGATCGAATTGAGGTGCTCATCCCATTAGACCAGTCTAGATTTTCGACAGTGTGTACATCGAGCAGCTCCAACTCTGGTTTAATGCGTTCAGCGTGTGCCCCCACCACAACAATAACGGGGTTGCAGACCGAAGAAGTCGCCTCCTCAACCAGATGACAAAGTAGGCTCTGCTGTTGATACTTGAGCAGTTGCTTCGGTGTGCCCATGCGGGTGGATGCACCCGCCGCCAGGACAATTAGACCGACACCAGACATGTGAGTTCCTCTTGTGGGGAATGAATCGGTTCGGTGCGTTCTCTAAGAGAGCTACCGCAACGATTAGCAACAACGGCTTGAATCTCCGATAAAATGGAAAGGGCAATTTCCTCAGGGGTGTTAGCACCGATGTCAAGACCGACCGGACCGTAGAGACGACGCAATTGGTCGAGTGCTGGCATGAATCCAGAGGCTTGTAAGTCTTGAAGTAATCGCTCTCGTCGAGTTTTCGGTCCCAGCATACCAATATAACGCACAGGGGACGGCAGCAGAGTTCGCAGCAGGGCTAAATCGTGGACGTATTTGTGAGTCATCACCACTGCCACCATGCGTGGATTGAGAATAAGATGTGCCTCAAGGTCTTCTGGATTGCAGAAAATGATCTTATCTGCTAAAGGAAAGCGATCGCGTGTTGTGTAACCTGGTCGGTCATCAATCACCGTGATATGCCAACCAAGTTGTTTCGCAAAATGTACAAGCGGAATGGCATCGTGACCTGCGCCAAATATCAGCAAGGGAACAGGTGGTTGAATCACTTCCAAGAGAACTTCGGCAACACCATTAGCGAGTAAGTAGGATTCAATGCATGAATGCCCGTTTTGTAACACTCGTCGGGCATCCTCTAATACCTTTTGGGCAAACTGACACTCTTCAATGTCGTGTACTACAGTGCCATCTTGTTTTAAGAACAGCCTTGAGGCAACTTTTGCCTGGGTTTCTCCCTGTACATGAAAGATAGTAGCAATCACTCCTAGTTGATGTTGATCAAAACAGTCGGCGATGAACTCAACTTGACTGCTTGCAGAGGCATCACTGAGGGATTCAATGAGCACAGACACCACTCCATTGCAGCCAAGACCGAAGCCCCACACAATATCATCGCTGGAGGTGGTATCATATTGCACTACTATTGGCTTGCCTGAGTAAAACATCACTCGTTGTGCCCGTTCAAATACATCACTCTCTAGACACCCGCCGCTAATAGCACCAATCATTTGACCATCATCGGTGAGCAGCATACGTGCGCCCGGTCTACGATAGACAGAGCCGCTGGTTTTGACAACAGTCGCGAGGGCAGTGCGCTGACCAGACCTTTTATATTGCTTGAAGACTGTGATGATGTTCTGTAGTTCTTTCATGGCTGCAATATGATGAAACTCATTAGTTGTGGAGCATAGCGATCGCCCTCTATCCTAGAGCGGTTCTCATCCGGATGAAGTACAGCCTCATCTGTGTGCATCTGTGTACCTTGCGGGAAGCCCTATGATTGACGCCACGCCTTGCAATTCCTTTTCTCAACTTGCTGGCAACAGGTAACGGCGTCCTATGAAGAGTGGGACTATACATTTATTTACTACTGTATGCTCAATTTACCTATTTTTTTAATATTTGTCACTCCCTGAGGATTCTTGTTTTGTGTAAACAAAAGACCTAACTGGTGCTAGTGTAAAAAAAATTAACAATATTAAAGGCTTGTAAAATATTTTACCTAAGTTAGAAAGCAAGTTTGTTAAAAACGACAGGGAAGCAATGCCACGCCGTAGATCTGTTAACCCTGCTAGCATACGGTCTTTGACCTCTAACTTACCGAGCTTTTTTTTGACATAAAAATGGACTGTACTTTCGGTGATATCGAAGGTACTGGCGAGTTCCTGATTGCTTTTGCCTGTTGCCATCAGTTGCAATACTTCGCGTTCGCGTTCGCTCAGTTCGGGACTGCCCTCTAGGTCTGCGTTTTGATGAAACCTCTGTTGATTCTCGAATTGCCTAGCAATATTCATTGCATCCGTGGTAGATCTACTATCAGTATTTCTGTAACATCTACCGAAAGAAACATAATTACTGTGCCAAAACTAAAACCTTTGAAGCTACAGGAACAAACAGAGCCGAAGCCATATCCGCAAGCTCTAGTAAGCCAATCAAGCGGCTTTAGGACAGAATCAATAGCTTTTAGAAAAGCTCCATTGATCGGAAGCATCTTCAGTTGACAACAGCAATCAAACAACTAGCACACAGAAGGAACAATGTTCACCAGAAGACAACTTCTAATAGCGAGTGCGGGGTTAGGAGCAGGACTTCTCATCCCAGGGATGTTAAAGCCAAAGAGAACCATTGCAGCCTCGCCATCACTTTCAAAATTTACCGAGTCTCTGCCTATCTCCTACGCAAGTGCGCCGCCTAGCACCTTGACAATCGCCTCGAGTTCACACTCGTTCCACAGTAGCCTGGGAGCCACGCCTACCTTCGGGTACGGTGGTTTCTCATACCTTGGTCCGACTTTCGAGGTCACAAAGGGGACTCCAGTTAGCATTACCGCAGTCAACAACCTTGGTTCCCACCCTTTGGCAGGGGCGCTCGATACGTCGTTGCATGGCGTACAGCAGTCCGATGCAACTAACCCACGGACAGTAATACACCTACACGGTGCCAACGTAGAAGCCGAATACGACGGTTATCCGGAGGATACGTTCCTGCCCGGACAGAGCTATGAGTACAAATTCAACAACAATCAAGAAGCCACAGCGCTGTGGTATCACGACCATTCACTCGGCATCACCGGTCAGAACATTCAAGCTGGGTTGGCTGGGATGTACCTGATTAGGGACACCGACGATCCTGTGGGTGGCAATGGACCTCTCGGTATCCCTGCTGGAGCTCCCTATGAGGTGCCGCTGCTGATCCAAGACTTGTCGTTTAACTCCGATGGTTCGCTGTACTACCCATACCCTTGGGATGATGTCTTTTACGGTGACGTTGCTGTCGTCAACGGTAAGGCGTGGCCAAATCTCAATGTTGATCGAACAGTGTACCGCTTCCGGATCGTCAACGCCTCAAACTCCCGATTCTACAATTTCAAGCTGTCGTCAAAGCAGCAGCTGATTCAAATTGGCAGCGACCAAGGGTTCCTGAACGCTCCAGTGTATCTGTCTGAATTGCTACTCGGTCCCGGCGAACGGGCTGACGTGCTGATTGACTTCTCCAGCAGCCAGCCAGGAGACAAGATCGTCTTGGAAAATGACGCTGCTGCGCCGTATCCAAAGGGTTTATCCACACTCATCAATCAGAATTACGCCAAACTGTCAGAAATCATGCAGTTTACGGTGAACCAAGGTGCTGCCGTTTCTAAAACTATCCCCACTCAACTGCGAGTCAACAAACCACAGATAACGCAGATTACGACTCCGCCAGTGCGACAGCGTTACCTGACGTTAACGGATATCGTGGACAGTAATAATATTGCCTTGGCGATGATGCTCAACGCCGTCTACTGGGATGAAGCGGCTAAATACCCAGAGTTGATGGAGCGACCACAGGTAGATACTGTAGAGCAGTGGAACTTCATTAATCTTCAGCCGTTCGCCCACACAGTACACTTGCATCTGGTGCCGTTTCAGATCCTGAATCGGCAATCGATCAGTTATGACCAGTACATCGCAGCATATAGCGCCACTGGCCCGCGTACGGTACTCATAGACCACGCATATGCACCAACAGTGCCATATGGTTACCCACCAGTAGACCCTACTCCTTATACGACAAGTTCGGCAACACCGCCAGCAGAAAACGAGGCTGGTTGGAAGGATTCGGTGGTCGTCAACGCGTTCGAGGTTGTCCGCATTATCGTCCCGTTTGGTGCTAAAGCTGCAGAAAACCTGCCTTTTGGCAACTCATTCACCGGGCGATACGTGTGGCACTGCCATATGCTAAGTCACGAGGATAACGAGATGATGCTGCCCTTTGACGTGGTAGCGTAGCCTCTACCGAAAGCTGTTCGCTCCACACAAATGAGAATCTGAGCAAGCTGCTCAACTACGCCTGGGTTGTTTTTCCTGCTTATCACAATGCTTTGGAAAAAAAAGGAGGATGGAATGAACGTTGACAAAAAACTAGCAGCTACTATCTCTGGCGTTGTCTGCTTTCTGACAACTATGAGCGCTGCTCCTGTTTTAGCCGCTACTTTTAATTTTTCTTACACTGGTGTGAGTGTTATCTCTCCTACTGACACTGTCACTGCCAGTGGGGTACTCACAACCGACCCTTACGACCCAGCCACAGATACTTATCAGATTACAGATATTACTGGGACAAGAAATGGAGTGGAAATTGACTCGTTGTTATCTCCAAATACATTTCCTGATAACAACAATGTCTTATACGCTGACTCTCTGCAATTGGATGAATTTGGATTTTCTTACACTGCAGGAGGTATGTCATATAACGTATTTGACACTTATCAATACATAGAAATAGGTTATACAGGGACTGACTATGGTGATTCTAGTACCATACCAGTTAATATAGCTTATCCACTAACCTCTTTTTCCATAACGCGTGTTACGCCTGTGCCCGAATCTTCCTCAATGTTAGGCATACTAGGCATAAGTGTTTTAGCTGGAGGTAGTTTGGTCAAACGGCTCCACCCGAATTTCTCACGAGCTAGTAAAAATTCATCAAAATTGTCGTAAAGTCGTTGAATGACATCACCAAGACGGAAACTCCCACAAGTGTTGCTCTGTTATACTTAGATCAACACTTGTGCTTCGTACCACAGGAATATATCCGACCAAGGCAGGTGTGGGTTTGCTAGCAGCATTGCTTTGCCAGTTGCGGATCGCGATGGGGTGATCGCCCAACCATTACACATGCTTTCGGCTTCTGCTCACTCATGCCTGCAACCTGCTCTCAGTTGACGACAAAAGTAAAAGTAAAATAGAGTACCCGGTGTAGGTGAGCCAGTACGTCTTCTGCCTTGACTGGCAATACAACTTCTACCTTGTCGTCTATATTTTCTTATTTCTTCAGTAAGAACTAATAATACACTATTATTTCTACTGTTGTAAACCCTTACGCAGATATAGAGCAGTCATCAGAAAATTTGCCAAGTTCCCTACCAACAATTATGAGTTATGAATTAATTTAAAACTCATCACCCAAAACTCTCTCAAAATGTCCAAAGAATTTGCTATTGGTAGTAAAGTTCGCGTTGTGGCACTACCGCCCTATGTGAAAACTGCTGAACCCATGCCCATGCTGCGCCCCCCTGATGTGATTCACCTTGGTGAAGAAGGTATAGTTCTTGACCGCCGTCCCGGTGGGTATTGGGGCATTCGCTTTGCCAAAGGAGCCTTTCTCCTTGATAGCCAATATATCGAAAGCGTGGAAAGCACTTCAGAATCTCAAGAATATGAGAATGGCAGCCAGCAACTGTAAACTTATTTTAAGTTCTGTTTCTGTGCATACATAATGATTTCACGTCGCACTTTTTTGAGCATATTATTTGCCATCTGTTTGGCTGTCATCAGTTGGTTCAATTTTGCCCCAACGGCTGATGCTCTAGGTGGCAAACTTCCTGCAATAAATCAACCTGCGCCAGACTTTACTTTACCAACCAACACTGGCGACGGCAAACTTGCCCTCTCTGACTTGCGCGGTCAGTGGGTAGTCCTCTACTTTTATCCCAAAGACTTTACCCCTGGTTGTACCATAGAAGCCCGTCGCTTTCAGCAAGACTTGCCCAAATACATAGAAAAAAAAGCTCAAATTGTTGGCGTCAGCGCTGACGATGTTAATTCCCACGCTGAATTTTGCGATTCAGAAGGACTAAAATTCCCCCTGTTAGCTGATACCACTGGTGCAGTCAGCAAGGCTTACGGTTCTTGGATGAGCTTTGTTTCGGTGCGCCACAGCTTTATCATTGACCCGAACGGTATTTTACGCGAGACTTTTGTCAAAGTCAATCCAGCTATTCACAGTAAAGAAGTTCTGGCGCGACTTGAGGAGTTGCAAGCAGCTACTTCATAAGAGGTCGTTGTCAACCGTTAGCTTTTTTTACTGGCGATTGACTTGTTCCCAGGTTCTACCTGGGAATGTCTTGCCAGAGGCTCCTTAAAACAGATGAAAAAGTAGCTCATACTATTTACAGCTATTTTCAGGTAAATAAACCACACTGTAAGGGCGTTCGATTATGGTTCAAATACATGAAAACTGCCGTAAGCTACATTTCTCGATGGTTTCTGATTCTTGCGGCGCTTTGTAGAATAAAGTAAAAAGGCAAAATTTTTTCTATTTGCCTCAATGGCTGCTAGCTGCACAGAAAGGCTACTATGGACTTTGAACCCCAAACCACTGCCCGAACTGCTTCACAAAAGGTAGAATTTGCTCAACCCCCAGCGCTTCGTAAGCCTTTGGAATTACTACGAAACACAGAAGGTTTGCTGCGCCGTCCCGCAGTTGCAGCAATTGTGCCGATTTTGTCACCAAAGGCGGCTAGGCGTGTGGAAGCTGCTTCGTCTGTAGCAGAGGACTCTTTAAAAGAGTTAGCAGAGATTGATCTAGAGAAAATTAGCGATTGGGAACTGCGACCTGCACGCATTCGGGTTGGGTTAAGCTTTGTAGGGTTTGGGGCTTTGATGATAGTTGTGCTGTTGCTGTACTTGAATACGCTGCATCCAGAACTCAGTACAGTTCAGCAAATTGGGAAGTATTGGTATCAATATATTTGGTTTGTCTGTTTGGGTGTAGCGGGGATGTTTCTGCTTGGTAGAGAAGCGATGCGTTCTGCTCAAGAGCAGCAATCAGACCAACGGTGAAAATCTGCCCTCTACACCTGCTTATAGAACCCATTTGAGATCTTTGAGGTGAAGAAGTAAAATCGGCACAAACAGTAGAATAGAATCAGGTCAGGGCGAAAAATGGGATATTCAAGCGACGTGACAGACTTGGAATGGGAAATTATCGAGCCGTTATTGCCGACCAAGAAGAAAACAAGACCTCCTGTGTGGACAAAGAGGCAAATATTGAACGGGATATTTTATCAACTTAAGAATGGTTGCAACTGGGCAGACTTACCCAGAGATTTGCCGCCCTATTCTACTGTGTTCTGGCATTACAAGCAGTGGTGTGAAGATGGCATCCTGGACTCAATTATGGCTAATTTACATCAGGGAGTGCGTGAACAAGTAAAAAAAAACCACACTGGACAACCCTGATCCTGATTGATTCACAAGCGGTCAAAAATACTTGTAATGCCAGTGTTGAGTCGAAAGGGTTTTGTTTTTACAAAGCAACCAACGGGATTAAAAGACATCTAGCAGTGGATATATTGGGTTTCCCTTTCTTCACTCACTGCACCACCGCCAACGTATCTGATGACCAGGGGTTGATTGAAATGCTCTCACAAAATATCGATTATTTCCAATCTAAACCACTGGAATTGCCCAAAACAACTATCTTGGTAGATCATGGCTATCATCCTGAAAAAATTATCCCGGCCTTAGAGCAAATTTATCCCCAGATCATGACCAAAATCCAATTTGAACTCTCTGCCAAGCCATCAAAAGCTGAAAAGCAAGCCAAAGGACAATCCGGATTTGTTCCGGTGGCTGCTAGATGGGTGATAGAGAGATCCAATGCTTGGGTAGAGCGATGTAAAAGTTTAGTCAAAAACTTTGACCGCACACTCGCTCGTGCCAATGCCAAGCTCAAACTTTGTTTTATCCGATTGATGCTCAAACGATTAGCTGCTAGCTAGCAAAAAGATCTCAAATGGGTTCTATAAACTCCAGCCTAAAGCATGGGCAACTTGATTTGCAAGTTCCAAAGGATTAAAGGGTTTGGCGATCGCTGCTGTTATGCCTATCTGAGCATAGCGGCGTCGGTCAGAAGCTTGTATCTTCGCTGTTAATAGAATCACTGGAATAGCTTGAGTTGCAGGATTTGCCTGTAGCTTTTGAAAGGTTGTCAGACCATCCATATCTGGCATCATCACATCCAACAAAATCGCATCTGGTTGGCAATTTTCGGCTTTAGTAATGCCTTGTTTGCCCGAACTTGCTGTTAGTACCTCCCAGCCAGCTACTGTCTCCAGGCAAATCTTGGTTACTTCTTGAATGTACTGCTCATTATCAACCACCAGAATTCTCTTTGTTGTCATTGCTACTATCCTGTTGGAAATTGTCAGCCATCCCCTGAAGTAAATTCATGGCTTGCTCTTCAAATTCTTGATCTGTCACTTGCCCTTTACAGCCGTCCCGTTGAGAGAACTGTCCGTTGGGTAATGGGGAGATGAGGAGTTTGGCTGTGGGGGAATAGGGAAGTGGGGAATAGGAAAGTGAGAAAGAGTAAAGTAAAAGGTACTGCCTTCTCCAAGCACACTTTCAACCCAAATGTGTCCGCCATGGTGTTGCACAATACTCTTGCAAATTGCTAAGCCTAAACCAGTACCATCATGGTTGCGGGAATCTGAGGAGTCAACCTGTTGAAAGCGTTCAAAAATACTATCAAGCTTATCAGATGGAATACCACGCCCCTGATCGCGAATTGTGAATAATATGACAGGGGATGGGGAGGAAAAGGGAGTGGGGGGAGTAGGGTCAGTAGGTTCCTCCTTATCCCCTGGAATTTCGGCACTTAACCAGACTGTAGAACCAACGGGCGAAAATTTGACGGCATTACTTAAGAGGTTAGTGAGAGTCTCGACAATGCGATCTGGGTCTACCCATAACTGTTGAGATAAGCTAGAAACGGCAAGGGTAATTCCGGCTTTGTCCGCGAGAGGTTGGATCACATTCACCGCTTTTGCAATCAGATCAGCAATATTGCACAATTGTTTTTCCTTTTTCACTTGGCCGGACTCAATACGCTCAATCTCAAGGATATCGTTGATCAACCTGACCAAGCGTTCGGTACTATCCACAGCAATGTGCAATAAGCGCTTCCCCTGTTCTGAGTTTGGCTCAATTAAACCACTGGCTAGCATTCCAAGAGACCCATGAATCGAAGTTAAGGGCGTGCGGAGTTCATGGCTGACGACAGAAACAAACTCGTCCTTCATCCGTTCTACTTGCTTGCATTCGCTAATGTCGTGCAAGTAAACTGTGTATACGATTTCTTCCCCTAACTTTAACTTAGAGATAGAAGCCTCTGCGGGAAATTCTGTACCATCTTTGCGACGACCATAAATCTCACGACGTTCTCCCATCCTGCGGGCTACTTTTGCGGATTCACCAAAATCTATGACATGCACATGATGTGCTTGGGCATATCGCAATGGCAACAGAATATCTAAGGGTTGTCCAAGAACCTCTTGTGCCGAGTAGCCAAAAATTTTTTCGGCTCCTTGATTAAATAAGGTAATGCATTGATTGCCATCAATGGAAATAATTGCGTCATCTGCAATTGATACAATGCCAGCAAACAGAGCTTGAGAGTTTCGCAGTTCTTCCTGTGTTCGCTGGTACTCATTCAGTTCTGATTTAGCCTGGTTGGTTTGGGTTATGCACTGTCGCAGTTTAATTCGTTCAAGACGATTAATAATACGAGTCACCAATTCCGGACCAACGATAGGCTTGCTGACAAAATCATCTGCACCTGCTGCAAACACTTGATTAACGATGTTGGCATCGCTATGAACCGTTAAAAATAGAATTGGCAACTCACTCCAGCATGGGTCATGGCGAACTACTTTGCAAATTTCTATACCATTTACTTCAGGAATTTCTACGTCTAAAATGAGCAAATCTGGTTTAACAGCTTCTAAAGTTTCCCAGAAGCGTTGCGGGTCTTGGAGGGTTGTTACCTTGATTCCCCAAGGACTGAGCAAGGTTTGCAACACTGCGCCTATTTTGGGGTCATCGTCAACAACTAGTACGTGAGCCTCTGCATAGGGAGCATTTTGTAATACTTGGGTGACTGCCTCTAGTACCTGTGAAATAGGCATGGGCTTTTGCAAAAAGGAGTGCGTACCACTGCGAGCGACTTGTAATCGATTGGTGAAATCGCTTTGCTCAGTAAAAACAAGCACTGGGACGGGGGGTTTTCGTTGGTTTAATTCTGCCAACAAGCTAAAGCTGTCCTCATGATTGGGGAAAGCGCTGGGGTCAATGAGCACAACACTGGGATGTTCATGATAGAGTTGATGCCGTGCCTGTTCGATGGTAGTAGCAATTGCAACTTTTAACCCCCATTTGACAGATTCTTTTTCGATTTCTTCAGCTAGAGTGCATAGATGTGGAACATCTTGCCGATAAGCATCGTGGTCAACTACCAACAGCAAGGATTGCTCATCACCAGTTGCAGACAAAGATAAAGTTTCATTGTGGTTTTGCTCAAGTTCTTGGCGCAGTTGCTTTACTAAAGCGCACAACTCGTTCGTTTCATCTGGAGTTAACGCTTTACTAGATTTCAGCAAATGCTCAATTTTTCTTGCTACTTTTGAGCCAACACAAAAACCAAAAGTGCCCAATGACCCAGCCAGTGTATGGGCTTCTTTTTGTGCTTCCTTGCGAAGTTTTTGAGTCAGAGCTTTTTGGGCTGAAGCACGAGCAGTTTCCTCCAGCAGACTCACCTGTTCATCAACCCGCCCTTTAAATCTGTTCCAAACTCCAGCGACTCCCACCAGTGTTTGCTGTTGAGTTTCATTAACAGGGGCGGGGGTCAGGGGGTGAGGGGGTACTTCTGCCTTATCTCCCTCATCTTCCCCACCTGTTGCTCGCTTTGCTTGGGCTTGTTGCTTAAGCCGATAGCCGATTCCATACACTGTTTCAATGAGATCGCCAGATGCTCCTACAGCTTTTAGTTTCTGTCGTAAACCTTTAATATGGGTGCGAACGGCTTCTTCACCTGGAGTGTCTTCATAAGACCAGAGATGTTCCAAAATCATGCCACTGCTAAATACGCGGCGATTATTTCTTAAGAAAAGTTCTAGCAGTGCATATTCCTTTGGAGTTAACGACAAATGCTTTTCTGCATAAGTTACTTCGCAGCTTTTAGGATCAAGCTGCAAATTCCCCCAACTGAGCACTGGTTGTGATGCCACACTACCGCGACGCAATAGCGCTCGTATACGAGCAACTAATTCCTCTTCATCAAACGGTTTAACGAGATAATCATCTGCGCCTGCATCTAATCCAATAGCCTTCTCGTGACTACTATCGCACCCAGTCAATAGCAAGATTGGCATCCGCAAACCTTTAGACCGGATTTGTCGGCAAAGGCTGATTCCGTCTATCTTTGGCAAAATGACATCAAGAAGTATTAAATCGTAGTCAAACGTTTCAATTAAATCCCATGCTGCCTGACCATCACAGGCAACTTCGACAACATAGTTTTGGTTGGTCAGAACAGCGGCGAGAGCATGGGCAACAAGTTGATCATCTTCTACAACTAATATCTTCATTGCAAAAACTTAATTTATAAAAATGAAGCCTAATGGTTAGCAACTTTAATCCAAATACAAGTATAAACAAGTATAAAGAAGCCGTATCAATATTGATTTTAGAAGAGCTACTGTAGATAATTAACCTTCCTGTATAAATGTCACAGATAAGTTTACAAACCTTAAGAATAAAAAACCCTCGAATTGATTCGAGGGTGTTATGCAAGGAACAATTGGAAACTTATTTTCTAGAGAGGCAGATTAGGTAGATTAGCAAAAATCTATCGTTGTTACAACCTTAGGTAAATTTTGTTTACACTCCTATCCACCCAGTTATAGCCTCCCGCTTGTTCAAACAAAGGACATTGCTCTTTTCTCTTTTCTCAAGCTTGCTAGGAAATTCTGTGATATAAACCTCTGGTAATGAAGTACACTTTTGCTCACTCAACACTGGCATGGCTTGCCAGCAGCTACGGCAAAACCAGTAAACTTCCTGATGACGAATATGGCGTAACAGTGGACGGGAGCAGCAAGGACAGTTATTCATAATTTTTTAAGATTTTTGTACTAAATGTATTCTTCGTAAATTAGGGCAGTGAGTTGAGAACCAAATAGAAACCGGACAACAAACTTTTCTTCATGCCTTAAGAGTAAATTGCAATTGTGAGGAACTTGTGAGACACACCCAAAATCTTCTATTTTTTGTAATATATGTACATAATCTATCAGTCATAACCTCTAGAGAAATATCAGTTTAGAGAGGTTTTTGTTGACCGATATCTTCACAAAATTCTCAACTTTTATTCCTATAATCATAAGTATTGGACAAGCGAAGCATTTGCTTACTGTATAGCCCTCTCAGCTTGATGTGTCATAAGGGAGCAAAACAATGGTAGAAGCAGCGGTTTATCCAAAACCCCCCCCCCAGAAGTCTCTAAAGACAAAGCTTTTGTATTGCCTTTAGGTGAAGTTGGTATTGCAGAGATTCCCTTAGTCGGTGGCAAGAATGCTTTTTTGGGAGAAAGGAATAATAACTATGTTTCACAAAATTCTCGTTGCATTAGACAATTCTGAGATTGGTCAGCATATTTTCGATGAAGCTCTATCTTTGGCAAAAGCAGTTCATGGAAATGTTATGTTGCTGCACATTCTCTCTCCCTTTGATGGGGGATATTTAAACCCTGTGTTACTGCAACCTAATGGTGTTTACTCAAATTTACATACAGAAGCTGTTAATAAATATATGCAGCAATGGGAACAACTGAAGCAACAGAGACTAGATATGCTGCGCTCTTTTGCCGAGCAAGCAAACAAAGCAGGTGTCATAACTGAATTTTCTCAAAATCTTGGCGATCCAGGTCAAGTGATTTGTGAAGTTGCTCGGAATTGGCAGGCTGACTTGATTATAGTGGGTCGTCGGGGTCGCCGGGGTTTAAGTGAGTTTTTCCTTGGTAGTGTCAGCAATTATGTGCTGCATAATGCTTCCTGCTCAGTTTTGACGGTACAAGGACCAATTCATGGTACTACGGAAGCTCCTCAAGTTACCCATGCAGCTTCAGCTTAGTTTTACTTACAGTTTGATAGATGAGGGAAGGTAAGCCTTCCCTCATTTACTTTTTAAATCTAAACTATATGAATTACCAATTAGCTCATCACAAAATTCTTTTCTAAATTTTTGCAAAAATTCAAGTTATTAGCAATACGCTTAATAGAATTACTTATGTCTATTTTGAAGATTTTAGAGGAAAAATCAGCGGATTCAGCTTAAACTAGTTGCATGATTTTCTCAATAGAAGCTGTTGTATTAACCATCACAGACAGCCTTTATATTATAATTCTTTTTTTAATTTCGGCTGGAAACTATATCAATTCAATATTGTGTTGCATATCGATGAGTCTCACGCCTAGTTACAATATATTTAGTGTCGATGGCTCACTCAAGCTGTGTTACCTCACAGGTGCGCTGCTTCCATATGAGCGGCGTATATGTAAAGTAAAGAGTCCAGAGTAGAAAGTCAAAAACCTTGGGCTTTGTACTTTGGATTTTGGAAAGTCAAGATGAGTAGAGTTTATTTGACTATATTGACGTTAGATTATTTTTTGTCAAGGTGAAAAACCAGTACAAGTTATCTATTGTCAATTTTCCCAAAAAGACAAAATTTGAAATTCAGAGGTATCAATGAATCTTGCTGCTTTTAATAAGGCAAAAAATAAATATAAATTACCCATAGAGCAACCACACTTGCAAGAGAAACGCCCACGTATAAATACTGAGCACAAAGAAGAAGATACGAAAATGCCAGACACTAGGGCTGATCAATGCATTTTTACTAGTTCAAATCGTGGTCGAGTAGCTATTTTCATTGATGGAGCAAATTTATTTAATGCTTGTTTACAACTTTGTATTGAAATTGACTACGCTAAACTTCTTTATTGTTTAACTGAGAATGCAAGGCTTTTGCGTGCTTTCTTCTACACTGGAGTTGATCGCCCAAATGAAAAACAACAGGGTTTTCTGCTCTGGATGCGTCGGAATGGGTATCGAGTCGTCACTAAAGATTTAGTACAGCTTCCAGACGGTTCTAAAAAAGCCAAACTGGATGTAGAAATTGCTGTAGATATGATGAATTTGGCTCCTTACTACGATACTGCGGTGTTAGTCAGTGGTGATGGAGATTTAACATATGCGGTTAATGCTCTTTCCTACCAAGGAGTTCGGGTTGAAATTGTCAGCATACGCTCAATGACGAGCGACAGCTTGATTGATGTTGCTGATGACTTTATTGACATAGATACAATCAAACAATACATTCAAAAAGTTTCCAATCCTTGCTACAACTACCGACCCCTGTCGAATTCTGGTTTGTGACAAGTGGATTTTCAAAACACGGTGTACCTTAGACTTGGCTAGAGTCAATAGAAATATAACAAGAGTTTTGTAAAAGTTTTGACCACGATTTATTTGTAAATCTAGGCTATTATTGTATTGCGGCATTTAAAACAGAATACATCCGTCAGAACTCAGAAGTAAAACAGGCTTTATATCCGGCTTTGAGACCGAAGTTTTGTACCGCACTCATCCGCAAACCGCTGTAAGTTTATCTTCAGCACAATTGAGCCACAGTCTGACTCCTTTTGTAGCATAGATACCTCTTTCCCTGGGTTATTCTGATACAGTAGCGTTTCTTTTTTTCTGAGGATGTGTAGCATTTTTGTCAAAGATTATTTGACTTTTTGATGATGAAAATTTGGTAGAGAAATTTAAGCAGAACTGCTGAGTAATGGCAAACAAAGCCAATAGATTTACACTTGAGTTTGTTCTGTACTTATGTAAATGCCTTTATACCCAAGATGTTTGGTCTAGTTTTAGAGTAGTATGAGTTTGGCTCGATTTTACTTAGGATATACAGCGCATTGCAAGTCAGTGAAGTACAATCGTGAGGTCTAAAAGCCAGACACAGAGCAAATTTTATTTCTGACTTCTGACGGATGTATTCTGCTGTATGAATTTTTTATGACCAAGCTTTAAACTTTAGACTACACAAAGGTTGGGATAGTTACGATTATTGAGTAGAATTCCTGTTTCTTTCAATTTTGCGCCAAATTAGGTGTATGTACCGATTTGAGCGTTTTCAAGGTTATATTAACATTTAGCTAACTCATAAATGAATTGTTGGCGTCTATTTCAACATATGGCAGTTGTTTTGCAAATCTCTAGCTCATGCTAATAAATTTTTGGAATGAGTCTAGGTGTTTTTTGAATCTTAGATAATTCAAGGAGTCGCTACAGTGAACAAGATGCAATTGGCTTTGGTTATTAGTTACCTGCTGATGACGGGCTATTTTTTTATCACCTGGTTAAGATTTTCCCTCCGTCATCCTAGTGCTTCTCCAGAAGACACATTTTTGTCTTTTGTATTATTTCTGATCACGACTGTTTTATGGCCCATTGTTCTTCCTCTATCTTTTGTAGAAATCTTGAGGACACGGAAAGTAGAGTTTAGTACTGTGATTCCTGTTATTGTTTTCATCTCTGCATTCAGTCTAGCTTTTTACATGGGTTAGCTACTTCAAGCTTAGTTTTTGCTATTGGCACTAGCGCTGCCTTTGGGTGTCATAATTGTTCCAGATGGAACCGACTGCCAAGCAGCTGATACATGAGGAATCATCCGCCACAAGCAACCTGCACGTAGGATGTAGAAAATCCCATTGACAACCTCACACATATCTATTTTTAAATGCACCCTCAGAGACTTGCTAGTGATCAGAAGCGAGATAGCCGCCTGCGAACGTCTCTTGGTTCTGGGGGAAAACGGGTGCTCACACCAAAGAACTTGTTAACAGGTTTTGGTTCTCTTGAAAAGTGGGCGATGCGCGAACGCGAGTGCGTATCCTCTGGACTCAGCCCCGCTGGAAGCGATGCTCCTTTAGGAACCGCCCCTTTGGCGATGGGCTACGCCCCGCCTTTGGCGATGGGCTACGCCCCGCCTTTGGCGATGGGCTACGCCCCGCCTTTGGCGATGGGCTACGCCCCGCCTTTGGCGATCGCCTCATCATCGTTACTATTATAAATTGCACAATAGTGTTAAGTTCCTCCTCTTGTTCCTTAAACACATGGTATATATCCCAATTCTGTTGAAGATTCAAGCAAAACAGTGGGCTATTGCCAAAAAACTTTGATAATCGTAGGGCGGTACTTAAGGTAATACCACGCTTTTCATTCACAAGCTTATTGATTCGTTGATAAGAAAAATGAAAATTATGCCTTTTGATAGTGCCACCCTACTTCTGAAGTCGTGTTTTTCTCGAGAATTTGAATTTCTCCACAGGGATTCCACTATTGAAGCCTATCTTCCAGGTATAGTCATTAAATACTAATACACTCGAGCAGTCAGATTGATTAGAACTTATAAGTGTAGTTCCAACAAACAACACTTTCCAGTAACATAGTTCTGTGTTGTTTTGAAGTCACAACTTGAAGCCATAGCTTTTGACTCACTGATAAAACAGGAAACAGTCCATCTCACTGCTCACTTCAGATAATAATACCGGTAACGACTATGACGCGCCCTCCAAATTCAGGAAATGAACAGGAGCCTATCTTCCGTCGTCGTCTATGGCTCCTCCTCTTAGGACGTACTAGTCTTGTTCTCGGAGTGATTTTGCTGGCTGGAATTGCAGGTGGTTATTGGTGGGCGAGGAACTACATCTATAAAGAATTAGCACCGTTGGTGCAGAGCAATCTCCAGCAGTTGCTTGGAAGAGAAGTAAAATTAGGGGCAGTTGAGCGCTTTTCGCTCTCTAGTCTGAGATTTGGCTCATTATCGGTACCAGCAACTCCCACAGACCGAGACCGAGTTGCAGCGAAAGCTGTAGAGGTAGAGTTCTCCCCCTTGCGACTTATTTTTAACCGAACTTTGGCGTTAAATGTCACTCTAGTTCAGCCTAATGTCTACATTGACCAAGATAAGCAGGGACGTTGGGTGACGACTGAACTTAAGCAAGGAGAGGGACAAGGTTTTATTCAAACTGAGTTACAGACGCTGCAAATTCAAAATGGGGATGTGGTGTTAGACCCAAATCCTACACCAAACAAACCCAAAGGCTCAGTTACCTTAGACCAAGTCAATGGTATAGCTCGATTCCCTCAACAAGCTATTAGTTATGAACTCAACGCTCAACCAACTAAGGGCGGCTCAGTTAAAATAGACGGCAAGACACAACTGAATGCACAGCAAACAACTAACCTCAAAGTTCAAGCGCAAAACCTCCAAGCATCTGATGTTAGTCGATTAATTGAGCTACCAATTGCTTTGCAAGCAGGTCAAGTGAATGGTGACTTAACCGTTCAATTACCACTCAATCAGCAACAGTCCAACAATCAGCAGAACATTGCCATCACGGGAACAGCTGTTGCTAATCAAGTCACGGCTCAGATTCAAAATGTTCCCCAAAAGTTTATCAATTCCAATGGAAGATTAGTCTTCCAAGGTCAGACAATTGCTCTGGACAATCTCAGTACAAATTATGGCAAAGTTCCTGTTCTGGCAAGTGGGACACTCAATACCCAAAAAGGGTACAACATTTCAGCTCAGGTAAAAGCAGCCAGTGCTAAAAATGTCATAGACACGCTGAATTTCAATTTACCAGTTCCAGTAGCTGGAGATGTGCAAGCAAAGATTCAGTTGCAAGGAGCTATCCAACAACCAGTTCTCAGTGGAACGGCAAGCAATATAACACCTGTTCAAGTTGACCGCGTTCTGTTCCAGAATATTAACACTGATTTCCGCCTCAATGTCTCTGAAGCAGCATCTCAAGTGACCGTCTCCAACCTGCGGTTAATTCCAGCAGCAGGTGGGCAAATTACAGGGAACGGTCAAATTAAATTAGGGGCTAAACCCCAACAAGGTGGGGTAATATTTAATCTTCAAGCTGAAGGTGTGTCAGGGGATGTGCTTGCAGGCTCCTACAGCTTTACTCCCCCTACCAGTCTTGGTAATGTATCGGCAAAGGCTGAAATTTCTGGCACTCTTGATAAGCCCCTACTTAGCTTGTCTGGCGAAACGACACCGCCAGCAGGAGGAAAAATCACAGCGAATGGTCAAATTCAACTGGCAAACAATGGTAGGGTTGCTCTAGATGTTCAAGCTCTGGGTTTGCCAGGAAATGCGATCGCCCAAGGTTACGGCTTTTCAACTCCCATCAATATTGGTGGTGTATCTGCTAACGCCAAAATCTCTGGTTCACTTGGCACACAACCGTTAGAAGTCGCTGTTTCCAGCATTAAGGCGACCCCAGAAGTGGGAGGACAAATTACAGCAAACGGTCAACTTCAGCTTGCACCCCAAGGTAGAATATCGTTCAATGTGCAAGCTCAGAATTTACCAGGCGATGCTATTGCCAAGGCTTATAACACCTCTCCTACCATCACCGTTGGTAATGTATCGGCAAACGCCAAGATTTCTGGCTCACTTGGCAACCTGCAAACAGTCGCGCAGCTTTCCGCGCCACAAGCCACATACCCCACAACTGGACAAGTTGTTGTGAATCAACAAGGGAACAGTATTCTCTTCCAAGATGGGCTTTTCAAAGTAGCAGGCGGTACAATCACGGGGAGAGGTCAAGTTGTACAAGGTCGCTGGCAGGCTTTTGTTGATGCCGAGCAAATTCAATTGAGCCGTTTTGCACAGATACCACCCCAGCTTCAGGGAGGAGTCTTAAGCAGTGAGTTGAATTTGTCAGGAACAACTGCTTCCTTCCAACCCTCAACGATTCAAGCCTCAGGACAAGCAAACCTCCGTAGTGTAGCCGGAGGCACAGTTAACCTCAGGAACATTAACCTAAATGCTGGTCGCTGGCAAGCAGTTGCGGATGTTGCCCAAGTTCAACTTAACCGTTTCTCAGAACAACTGCAAGGTCGGCTTGGTAGTAACTTGCAGATAGCTGGAACAACTGAGTCCTTCAACTTAGCAAATATTCGAGCCGCAGGACAAGTCCGCTTGTCACAATTAGCGCTGCTTGCACAACCACTCACAGCACAAGTCCAGTGGAATGGTCAACAGGTTATCATTCAACGCGCAACGACCCCTGGATTGAGTGCTAACGGTGTTGTTGCTGTCCAGATACCAGAAACGGGTACACCGCAAGTCTCTGCTTTCAACTTGAATGTCCAGGCGCGCGATTACAATCTGCAAAAAGCTAGCTCTACTCTTCCTGGTAACGTAGCGCTAGCGGGACAGCTAGATTTTACGGGGCAAGTCACAGGGACTCCAACAGCACCTAATGCTACTGGAAACATTCGGTTAGAGAACTTTAAGGTCAATACTTTGGCATTTGACCCAGTATTAGCTGGGAATGTAAATTATCAAGGGGGGCAAGGGGGACAACTGCAACTTGCGGGGACACAAGACCGAATTGCAGTTAATGTTAACGCGAACAATCGCCCAACCTCATTTTTAGTTCGACGTGATGGAACAGTTGCAACTGGGAGAACCGAAGGCGAAAACTTGCTCGTCAACGTGCAAGATTTTCCTGTAGCTGTTTTGGAGGGCTTTATCCCAGGCAATGCATTACAACCTCTTGCCGGACAAATATCTGGAAATTTAGTGGTTAATTTAGACACATATGCAGTTGCAGGAGATGTAGCAGTTGCTCAACCTCGCATCGGCAGAGTCACAGCAGATGAATTTCGAGGAAATATTAGTTACACCGATGGGACTGCTAGCTTAACAAATGGTGAATTGCGGATAGGTCAAAGCCGCATATCCTTAAGTGGAAATTTGCAACCGGGAAACGACCCACAATTTCAAGCTCAAGCTAATTTTGACAAAACCAGAATCGAGACAGTTTTACAAGCGTTCAATATTTTTGATTTTCAAGATGTTGGTGGAGGGTTGCAAACTCCAGATTTTGCAGGAGCAGAGGTACTTCAAACGAAGCCTATCAGTTTACCAGATGCAAATTTGCTGACACAGTTAGAGTATTTCTCAAAAATTCAAGATTTAATAGCAAACCGACAGGAACAGCGAGACGAACCAACGACTGTGCCCACACTTGCAGAATTACAGGGTGCTGTTAGCGGAGCAATTGAAGTGTCTGGCTCATTGCAGTCAGGGTTGAACGCCAGCTTTAATGTTCAGGGTGATGACTGGCAATGGGGTGAGTACTCGATTGATCAAGTCATTGCGAGAGGCACTTTTGCAGATGGTGTCGTGACACTGTTGCCATTGAGTGTGGATTTGAATCCAGGACTCCTCGCTTTTACGGGACAGTTGGGAACTGAACAACTCTCCGGACAGTTGCGCCTAGCCAATCTACCTGTATCATTGTTACAACCGTTCCTAGAAAGATTACCAGTTGATGTCACAGGTCAGGTGAATGCTGTCGCTACCCTAGGTGGTGATTTAAAAGACCCTACAGCCATCGGGGAACTGACGATAGTCGATGCCACTATCAACAAGCAACCTGTGCAGACAGGGGAATTGAGTTTCAACTATAACAATGCTCGTTTGAATTTTGACAGTACCGTGTTAGTAACTGGAACCGAGCCTGTTAAGGTTACTGGTAGCGTACCTGCCCCACTGCCTTTCGCTTCTGTGCAACCAGATAGCAATCAAATCAGCATCAGCGCCAACGTGCAAAATGAAGGCTTGGCGCTATTGAACCTGTTTAACAATCAAGTGACTTGGGTTAATGGTCAAGGGCAAGTAGATGTAGATATTCAAGGGACTTTAAACCAACCAATTATCACAGGAAATGCCTCAGTCCAAAATGCGACTTTTCAGGCTCAAGCCCTATCCGACCCCTTGACAAATGTGACAGGAACACTGCAATTTAACGGCAATAGGGTAACTGTCGAAAGCATTCAAGGGCAATACAATCAGGGTAACGTGACGGCAGCAGGAGTCCTTCCCATTTTTGCCAGTCAAGCAGCACAGCAGCTAGCCGCAACAAACCCCCTCACTGTATCGGTAAACAATTTGGATGTGAATCTGCAAGGGCTGTATCAAGGAGGTGTCAGTGGTGATGTCATTATTGGTGGAACAGCGCTCTCTCCTGATATTGGTGGGGTCATTCAGCTGAGCGATGGTCAGGTTGCTATTGGACAGCAATCTACTACTGCTAGCGCACAACCAACAGATACACAACAGGGGAGCGCCACGGATAACCCAACAACGACTTTCAGCGCACAACCAACAGAAACGGGAGGAGGGAGCGCAACAGCGGGCGCGATTCCAGCTAATTTACCGATAGAGTTTGATGGTTTACGGTTAATTCTAGGCGACGATGTTAACGTCACCACTCAGCCTATACTTGGCTTTGTACCAGGAGGCAACCTTAGCCCGTCCTTACTCAGCTTTGAGGCAAAGGGTAACTTAACAATCAATGGCACTTTAGCCAAGCCCCGCCCCCAAGGTGTTATTCGTCTGACAGGAGGACAAGTCAATTTATTTACCACTCAGTTTACCTTAGAGCGGGGGTTTGAACAGACTGCACGGTTTACTCCCAGTCGCGGACTTGACCCCGTCCTAGATGTCCGGCTTGTGGCAACTGTACCAGAGGCAACAGGAACAGGTAGTCGTACTTTGAACTCTCCTTTTTCTAGCGAAATCAATGACGTTTCTGCAATCAACTTTGGGACGTTACGAACTGTTCGCGTTATAGCCAGAGCAAAAGGACCAGCTAGTCAATTAACTGACAATTTAGAACTGACCAGCGAACCGGGTCGTAGAGAGGCAGAAATTATTTCTCTGTTAGGCGGTTCTATTATTAATAGCTTGGGTCAAACGGATACAACGACTGGACTTGTTACCCTAGCTGGTTCTACTATATTTGGTAACTTGCAAGGAAGCATTACTGCAATAGGACAGGCGATCGGCTTTAGTGAATTTCGCATCTATCCTAGCACTATCTCCAACCAAGCATCGAGGGCTTCCGTTCTCGGCTTAACAGCAGAAGGTATATTTGACATCAGTAGGAATTTTTCTGTTTCCCTATCGCGGGTTTTCTTAACTAATGAGCCTTTCCGTTACAACCTCATCTATCGACTCAATGATGAAACTCTCGTACGCGGCTCAACCAACTTGGCAGACGAAAGTCGTTTAGTCGTTGAGTATGAGACACGGTTTTAGCGTAACTGGCGATAAAGAAGAGAAACTGAGCGTATCTGACTTGCAAAAGTATGATTAAGGGATGTTTAGAACCACAGATGTAGGCGTTAGCCGTGCCGTAGGCTACACAGATAATTCATCTGTGTCCATCTGTGTCCATCGGTGGTTCTATTTTGATCACTCTTGATGGCAAAAGATTCCATGAGCTGCGCTCACAATCAACGATGAAAGTAGATCAAGATAGGTCTAATTTGTTTGAGTTAACACTTGCGGTGGCAAAATTCCACCCCTAGACTCTAGTTACTACTCCAGAGAAGCGTTAAGAGTATAACAGAGCTTTACTAAGCGAACAAACAACTTGCAGTACGCTCATATTCAAGCTAGGTAGTAGAAACAAGAGTAGCGAAAATGACAGATTCACAAAACCGCCCTGAACAAATTAAGAAGCTGCGTGAACTGATCAAAGATCTTGACATTGGAATGCTCACTACAGTTGATGAAGACGGAAGTTTGCACAGTCGTCCGATGTCAACTAATTCAGAGGTCGAATTTGATGGCGACCTTTGGTTCTTTACCTACGCCAGTACCCATAAGGTAACGGAAATCGAGCAGCATCATCAGGTCAACGTCAGTTTCTCTGATCCACATAAGCAACAGTACGTTTCAGTCTCAGGTCCAGCTCAATTAGTACGCGATCGCAATAAATTGCAACAGTTGTGGAAGCCGCAACTAAAAGCTTGGTTTCCGAAGGAACTAGATGAACCCGATATTGCTTTGCTCAAAGTTAGTGTAGAAAAGGCTGAGTATTGGGATGCTCCCTCTGGCTTTGTCGCACACACAATTGGACTAGTAAAGGCGATAACCACAGGTGAGAAACCCAGTGTCGGCGAAAATGAAAAAGTCACTTTGAAATAGTTGCCCTAGGGGAAGCGTTGCAAAACCTAGGGTAGTTCACCCCATGTTGTACACCATTCTCACGTCCACAGGGGTGAAATTTCACTACCAGGATAACCCAGTTAAACAAATTAAGCCCGTTAGGGTTTTATTTGCTTGACTCCTTCCCAGTAGGCGTTAGCTTCTAACTCATAAGAGTCAAAAAGCTCATGCGCCCAACTAGTTCGGGAGTAAACGGGTCGTACAAACGGAATATCGTCCGGGTTGGGTTCTTCGGTAGGCGTTACTGGATAGGTATTACGCTCGAAATTTGTACTTTGGGGTAGGCGTTGTTCCTCTATGTCATCTTGGGGAACAATGCCGACGCTATTTGTTGCTGGAGTAGGTGCGGGAAGGTGCGACTCATAACTGGAAGCAGCTTTCGAGGGAGACGCCATAGGGGAGGATACCGTTGAGGACGGTTCCCGGCGCAAGGAAGTATCCGTTGCTGATTGTGTTTGGACAACCGATGGTGATGAACTCGTATTGATAGCTGTTACGAGAGAGTGAATCTTTTGTACTGTCAATTCAGCACGTTTTTCTTTAAACCCTTCTGGACGCTCAATCGTGTTCATCCCTAAACGCCCTTCAAGAAGAACGCGATCGCCTTGGTGATAGTTTTGCTGAATTTCTTTCGCCAAATTTCCCCAGCCTACCACCTTTAAGGTTGCCGGAGGTTCTCCCTCTCGCAAAGATTGAAACTGCACCAGCATTTCGGTCACTTCCAAGTTATCCGCTGTAAAGCGCAGTTGTGGCTCTTGAATAATTTCCGCCATCAATATACAACTATTCATGAAATAAAATCCTCCTGATTAAAATAAAGTGTTAATTGGTACGGGAAAATGCAGCGCCGTTACTCAGCAATGGGATGAAGGAAAAGGGGGATGAGGGAATTTGCATGAGTCGTTGTGGAGGTAGATCAATGAAAATATTGAGCTTTTTTGACAATTTTCTTGAAAAAAGCTCAGTTATGCTCTCAGTTTTTAGTCACTTCTAGCATAAAAGCCAAGCAATTGTCCTGAACAGCGCTCATGACTCTGCTCACAACCTTCGCCTGACTGTAAAAAGCATTGAATTTGACACTTGATTAGTATAATTGTACCACTAAAAGACAACAGCAAAGTGTCTTGTCTGATGTCTCTCGTCTAAATGAATGTTTGTCAACTGCAAGGCTGCGACTTGCTAATACCTTTATGTAGATAGCCACGAATTTCTACTTCCCTCGTGTCTAGTTTCAAATGTGTTGATTGTCGTCCTTTGGGTCGTCTTAAAGTTTTTCCCTCGGCTTTACGTTTAGCGAGGGCTTCAGTTGTTCTCAGTACAATTAATTCCCGCTCGATTTCTGCTGCCAAGCCCAAAACTGTTGCTGTAATTCGGCTTTGCATTGAGCCATCGAGTACCATTGTTTCGGGGACGCCGCGTTCTTTCATTTGCGCCTCAAATGCTGATTTCTCAGTAGGTGTATAATCTACCTCTTTGCCTGATAAGTCGGTTAAGGTAGCCGCGACGAAGCTTTACTTTCATAACGCACAAGTGCGG
Organism: Mastigocladopsis repens PCC 10914; assembly: GCF_000315565.1. Lineage (NCBI taxonomy): Bacteria > Bacillati > Cyanobacteriota > Cyanophyceae > Nostocales > Symphyonemataceae > Mastigocladopsis > Mastigocladopsis repens. Next base: position 3,900,951 of record NZ_JH992901.1, read on the forward strand.
CAATTTGGTTGGCGGATATTTTTTCCAGTAGATTTTGGCCTACTGCTGTACCCAACTGTCCGGTGGCTCCTGTTACCAAGATCATGGTTTTTCCTTTTTTGTTTGAATTTTGCTTTGTGCTTCGTTAGAATTGTCGGCGTCGTTATCTTCTCAGATACCGTCTCGTGCTTTTCTCGCCTACGTGAGGACATGGTCGGGTGTGACCATGGCGGCGTCGTTGAAGTCTCCCTGACGCACGTCCACGCCCTTCTGCGACCGTTCGGCGGCTCGCCTCTTACCCTTGCGCCGAGTGTTGCAAAGCGCACGATTCTCTTTTTATTTCAGTTCGTTTTCCCCGGCAGCGCGACTGGCGACCAATGCGGAAATCAAGCCGTCGTCTGGCAACGCCGCCATGAGCGGGTCACGTAAGTGGGTGTGGAGCGGCTTGTCCACATTGATCAGGTTATAGGCGAAGAGCGGCGACGTGGGTGAATAGATGGCGAGGGCTTCGGGCGCAAAATGAACTCCCGCGCTAAACGCCTCGGATGACGCGAATGTCACGGCATCACCCAAAACATCGTGCACTTCCTGCCACCGCGTCACGGCGTAAACCTGAAGTGCAGGCAGGAATGTCACGGGAGCCTCGGAGCGCATCTGCGCGAGGAGCGTGAATCGGTCGGCGGTAAATCGCGGGTTACTCGGGTCGAATCAGACGCCCAGGGAACGAGGCGATTGCCGAAGGCACTGCCCCTTGGGCAATCGCCCTGGCTTAGGGCAGCAAGTCCATAGGAAAGATGCATTGACTGACTTTGTTCCAAAGAAACGTCGTTTAGCATTTACTTTTCTTCCGCTTTGTAAGTCATAAAGGTTGTGTTAAGTTAAAGAAACATACCGCCGGAAATCTCAATTCTCTTCGCTCAAGCGGAAGCCGCTCTAGATCAGCGACACGGCGACCAGCACTAGTTCTTCGGCGAGACCCTTGTCCACAAGTCGGTGAACGTACGCATGTCCAGAAAGGCGATCGCTTTGATCGCTTTGCCGTCCTTCATTCGGAAATACCAGGTGTAGGTGTTTCGGGAAGGTTTGCCGTCCCTGGCGGTCGCCTCGCCGTCCCAGAGGACGATGACCATATCGCCATCCGCCCAGATGCCGCGCATGGTTGGTACGATTGGAGTCGATAGTCGGGCGCTGGTTGGGTTAATGACCCGATCGAGGAGCTCCTGCCGACTGCGATAGGTACCCGCCATTGCACCAGTCCCAGTAATCGTCCAGGTTGCATTCGGGGCGAGTAGGTCAAAGAAGTTGCCAGTCCTATTTCGCCAGCCGTCGAAATACTGCTGGACAATTTCCTTGTTGCGCTGTTCGATCATCTGAGTATCTTGTACGCCTGCTGGATTGGACTGAATTGCCTGGGCAACGTCTGCGCTCGCTGGAGACTGATCGAGGGAAAGCTGCGTCAAGCAGCGATTGCCTCCGGCACTGCGCTCCGCGCAATCGCTACAGGTGGCTGCATCATTATTTGGCTGAAACACAGTCACATCTGATTGAGAATCTGCCTTAGCCGTGGGAGCTTTCGTCATCGCCAGAACAGGACGTATCATCTTAACCTCTGAAGATTTTATGAATTTTTGGCGTTCCATAATTAAAGACTGCGGCTTCCACCGCTCCTTTTAGCATGGTATCGTCATCCATCGTGCGACTCAGCAACGCCGATTTTCTAGCCATCTCTCTCTTGGAAGTCTGTGCTTTTGGGCACCTCTTCCCAGTCATTTAAACTCTTTGTCAGGGATTGAATATTGGCGCGTGTCCGTTGCAGTGCGTCTGATCCCAGCACCAAATGCAAGGGCGGATTTTCTGCTGCAACGGCTTTGATCATCGCCTGTGCACCAAAATCTGGGTTGCCAAGTTGTTTTCCATTGATATCAGCTAGATGTTGCATCGCCTTACCACTGGTTGGAAGGTAATCTGCGATCCTGGTTTGACTGTTGTGAATGGAGCGATCGCTCAGAAAATCTGTTCTAAACGCACCAGCTTCAACCAAGGTCACTTTAATACCCAGCGGCTCAACTTCCTGTGCTAGCGATTCTGAAACCCCTTCTACAGCGCATTTAGCCGCAGCATAAAAACCTGAACCGGCCATGGGTGTCAATCCTGCAATGGAAGAGATATTCACAATATGTCCACTGTGCTGTTGTCTTAGATAAGGCAGTACAGCCTTCATCACCTGAACCACACCAAAGAAATTCACATCAAAAACATGTTTGATTTCTGCATCGCTGGCTTCGCGCGATCGTACCCAGCAAGCCATATCCAGCATTGTTGACAATCACATCCAAGCGCCCATGTAACTGATAAGCCGCTTCTACCGTCTGTTTAATTTGCGCCGAATCGGTTAATTCAAGCTTAAAGAGTTTAAGATTGTTGGAGTCTCCATTAAGATCGGCTTTTCCATCCCGTGTGGTGCCAATCACAATATCACCTTTATCCAGCACAGCCTGGGCAAGTGCTTTTCCGAGACCACGGGAGACACCCGTGATCAACCAGATTTTCTGGTTTTTCGTCATCACCGAAGAAAGGCAGCTATGCTGAGGGCAGGAGGCAGAAGGGAAGAACTAGTTTCTCTTAAGCCAAGAGGGTTTGAAGCCCCTAAATTTATTTATGAACAATTGTGGTGCAGGGAAAAAAAGAAGTGTTGCTGAATGAGGAACATGCCAGATTGGGGAAAAGCGGTGTTCGAGCGGTTTGGTGGCGTTAATAAGGTGGTTAATGCCGCCGGGACAGGCGCGCTGAACCAGTCACTGGCGGCACTCAGCTATGGTGGCGAAGTCGCCCTAATGGGGTTAATGACGTTTGATGATGGTCTGCTGGAATTTGGTTCGCTGATGGGTAAGGGTGCGACTGTCCGGGGCATCGCCGTCGGCAACGCCCAAATGTATGAAGCGATGGTGCAGCTGATCGACACCCACAAAATCCGACCGCCTATCGATCGCAGGTTCCGCTTTGAGGACGCCAAGGACGCTTACCAAGCCTAGTTATCGCCGGAACTCTTCGGCAAAATCGCGATCGAGCTGGCGTAAATTACGCCAACCTGAGAGAAACAGAGAATCGCGCCGGACGAATAAGGTTGATCGCGTCATCCGACTGGCAACTTCGGGAGTGAGTGCCATGCTATTTCTTGCATCCTCCGCTCAAGCTGTCCGTAAACGTTCAATATCTCGAATTGGCGGCGCGCCGAACATACGGGCATATTCGCGGCTGAACTGTGAGGTGCTCTCATACCCCACATGATAGGCAGTATTAGTCGCGTCAACATTCTCGGCAAGCAGCATCTGACGCGCTGTCAATAGTCTTAATTGTTTTTGATACTGCAACGGACTCATGGAAGTGACTGCCTTAAAGTGCCGATGAAACGACGAAGGAGACATATTGGCTGCAACAGCCAGCTCCTCAACTCGCAGCGGCTTTGTAAAATCAGCTTTGATCTGTTTGATCACCTCAGCAATGCGCTGCATGGTACTGCCAGACGTAGCAATCTGACGAACCGCTTCCCCTTGTTCACCCCTCAGAAGACCAGGGCTGTTTCATTCCCTAAAACAGGTAAAATTGCAACTGTTGAGGGGAGAAAAAATCATGGGTGCAAATCTGATTTCACAACTGCAGCTTGTTGAAGATTTCAGAACTTTAGATGGTCGAAGGCATCCTCTGTGGTTGGTGTTGCTGTTTGTCATAATGGGCACCATGAGTGGATATATTGGGTATCGTGCATGGGGAGATTTCGTGAAACGGCATCGTCGAGTATTGATCCAGACGTTTGAAATACAAAAACATGGCGTTCCTTCGTATTCAACGATACGACGTGTAGTGATGGGAGTAGACTTTGATAAGCTAGTGGAAATATTTAATCAGTGGGCTGAAAACTACGTTGAACTACAGGAGTCAGAGTGGTGTAGCATCGATGGCAAAAGCATTAAAGGAACAGTCACTAACTACAAAAAAGCTTGTCAGAATTTTGTCAGCATCGTATCAGTATTTGCGAGCAAAAAAGGACTGGTTTTGGGCATCTCAAAGCTTGAGAACAAGTCGGAGAGCGAAATCGTAACTGTGCAAAATTTAATTGCCGTTTTGGAGATCAAAGATGCTGTATTCAGCCTTGATTCTTTACATTGCCAAAAAAAACTTGTCAATTAATCATCGATAGTGGCAACGATTATGTAATTGCTGTTAAAGACAATCAGCCAAAACTACATCGTCACATTAAACGCGTTGCTGCACTCAGATCACCAGCCAGTCGTTACATAGCCACCGAAAAAACCAGAGATAGATTAACAACACGTACAGTAGAAGTTTTTCATGATTTGAATGGAATAGACCTAGGATGGACTGGGATTAAGTCTTTAATTCGGGTTGAACGAGTTGGGACACGGGGTAGAAAACAATACCATGAGGTTGTTTGTTACATTAGTAGCCTGATTCGTACCGCACAAGAATTTGCTTGTGGTATTCGCGGTCATTGGAGTATCGAAAATTGCCTGCATTGGGTGAAAGATGTAGTTCTTGATGAAGACGATTCCACCATACGTCTGGGTAACGCTCCTGCTAATCTTTCAGTTATTAGAGCGATTGCCCAAGGGGCACTGCGCAGAGCGCAATCGCTCTCAATATACTCCGTCGTAATGGTCATACTTCCATCACAATTGCTCATAGATTTCTCTCTAATGATATTGACAAACTTCTTGCCCTTGTGGAATGAAACAGCCCTGCTCAGAAGACGGTAATAGATTTCGCGGACGATCATCGGTGCTAGGAAGGGAATATCCTGCGGTGTGTCTAAAAGCCGGGTCAGCCGGATCGCACAATCAATCAACGATGGCTCGGCATCGCTGATAAACCAACCTTTAACCGAGTTTTCCTTCTTATCTATACCTGGGTTAGTTTGAGCAATAATGTCACAAAGTTGAACGGGGTCTAAATCTAGCTTAAATCCTAGATACGGCTGCTCGGGTGTCGCCTCGATCGCACATCCACACAGCGGCAAATCCACCGAAACCACTAGACATCTCCGGAAAATAAATAATTCCTGGTAAAATCATATACAAATGTATTTTTACCAAACTATTGTGGGTTCTCTATTTGAGCATATTCAACATCATCCTCTAGATGCACAGCGTTTAATTGGTCTCAAGTATGAGCAATTAGAGCAACTTTTAGAACAAGCGAGAGAGGTGCATAACCAAAAACAAGTATCATCTGAGTCTAAAAAGGTAAGAATTATTGCGGGTGGAGGAGGTCGCAGACCTAAACTGTCGTTGGAAGAGCAAATAATTTTAACTTTGACATATCTCAGACATTTAACAACATTTCAATTGCTGGGCATCCAATTTGGGGTAAGTGAGACAACTGCAAACGATACATTCAATTATTGGTTTCCAATTCTAGGAGAATTATTACCACCAAGCCTACTTGAGCAGGTAAAAAAAAACTCAAGTGACTACCAAGTTGTTCAAGAAATTTTAACCGAGTTTGAGCTAATAGTAGATAGCTATGAACAGCCAAGAGAGCGGCCTGGGGAATATGAAGAGCAAAAAGAATATTACTCTGGCAAAAAGAAAAACCATACTATGAAAAATCAAATTATCGTTTTACCTGAGGGGAAAGATATTATTGATGTAGTAGCAGGAAAACCAGGAACAAAAAGTGACATCAATTTATTTCGAGAACATCAAAAAGGATTTGACCCCAATCAGAGGTTTCATGGTGACAAAGCATACGCAGGAGAAGAATCAATCAAGACCCCAACGAAAAAGCCAAAAAAACAAGAATTAACTCCGGAACAAAAAGAACGAAATAAAGAATTGGCCAAGGAACGAATATTTGTTGAACATTTAATTCGTGTCGTGAAAATATTCCGAGTAGCCCAAGAACGGTTTCGGTTAAATCCTAATAAATATGAACAAATAATTATGACTATTTGTGGACTTGTAAGACTCCGACTTGGAACCTTAGTTTTCTCATCATAAAAGAGCGGAATAATTCTCAAGTACAATTCCTGTACATAGCCACTTATTTTTGCCCTCTTCTTAATAAGAAACATCTCAAACCCTTATTGTTACGTGTTGTCTAGCTCACTTTTGGAATTGGCGATTGCGCGAAGCGCAGTGCCCCTTGGGCAATCGCACGCTAAAAGTCACTTCGGCAAACAATTTGAGTATTTTCGGAGATGTCTATTGGTTTCTTAATGGCATGCAGCGAGGGTACGAGCGATTGCTTTGGCTCCTAACACGCGTCAAAGCGATTGTTGTGTTGCTATTCATTGCCTCTTTAGGACTCACAGCTTGGCTTTACCAAACCGTACCCACAGCATTTCTTCCTGAAGAAGACCAAGGACGAATTTTTGCAATTATCCAGGCACCGCAGGGAGTCTCGTTCAACTACACCAGCGAAGTTATGCGGCGGGCAGAACAAGAAATCCTTAAACTCCCAGAGGTTGAGAGCACTTTCGTCAACGGTGGCTTTAGTTTTGGTAATGGCACCACTGCCAACAGTGGCGTGATTTTTATCAATCTTAAGCCTTGGGACGAGCGCACAGGTCTTGGTCAGTCAGCAGCAGAGATGATCGGCAAGTTGCGCTCTACACTATCAGCAATCCCAGAAGCCAGAATAGTAGTGACGAATCCGCCAGCAATTCAAGGTCTAGGTAGTTTTAGTGGCTTCCAGTTTTATCTAGAAGATCAAGCAGGCAACAGTGGCTTGAATAACCTGGTGCAAGTTATGAGAGATTTGACAGGACGAGGCAATCAAACACCTCAGTTACAATCTTTATTTAGCACTTTTGCCGCAAATTCGCCCAAGATGCGGATTGAAGTTGACCGCGATAAAGCGGAGGCGTTGCAAGTCGACATAGACGATATCTTCACTACACTGCAATCTTACATCGGTTCGCGCTACGTCAACGACTTTAACTTGCAGGGGCGGACTTATCGGGTGTATGTGCAGGCAGACGCGCAGTTTCGCTCTAATCCGGAAGATATTGGTAAACTTTACGTCCGTTCCGCAACTAATCAAATGATTCTTTTAAGTAATCTGGTGCGAATGACTCCGACTACAGGAGCACAAGTGATTAATCACCACAATTTATTCCGGGCTATTGAAATTAATGGTTCAGCTGCTGAGGGTTATAGTTCCGGACAAGCAATTGAAGCAATGAAGCAACTAGCTGCAGAAGCTTTGCCGCCAAGTATGGGCTACGAGTGGTCGGGAATAGCCTTGGAAGAGCAAGAGTCTGGCACTCAGGCACCAATTATTTTTGCTTTAGGTCTTGTCTTTGTCTTTCTCGTGCTCGCAGCTCAGTACGAGAACTATGTTGACCCCTTAATTATTATGCTAGCAGTTCCCCTGGCAATCTTTGGGGCGCTGTTATCGCAGTCGTTACGCGGTTTAAGTAATGATGTGTTCTGCCAAGTTGGTCTTGTGATGTTAATTGGTCTAGCCAGCAAAAATGCGATCTTAATTGTGGAATTTGCTAATCAGCTGCGGCAGCAGGGTTTGCCACTGACTAAAGCGGTGGTAGAAGCCTCGCAACAACGCTTGCGACCAATTCTGATGACGGCGATTTCTACTTTATTGGGGATTTGGCCGCTGGCAGTTGCAACAGGAGCAGGAGCAGCTAGCCGACAATCTTTGGGTACAGCTGTATTTGGCGGGATGCTGATCGCTACTTTCTTAACGCTATTTGTCGTCCCAGTACTATACATCGTCATTGGTAATGTCCGCGATCGCTTTCAATCCAGTCACAAGTCTCGCGGATTTGTAGCAGAAACCTCGACCCAACAAGAGCCGATTGAGCGTAATCTTTGATAGATATTTTCAAATTAAGCACAGAGATGACAAGAGGGTTGTGTTGCAAAAAGTTGTTAAGGACAGAAAACTTCTTGCAAAGGGAATTGGTTATGCAGCCACTCCAAAAATTTCAGCGATGAATTTGGTTGTGTTGCAAAAATTTTTGGAGGACAGATCTTTTCTATTACTTAGCTCTCGCTAAACTACCAGCAACTTTGCCCGCACTACTTACCCACTGTAATCTGTCAACTAATAGGCTTTCATCTTAGATGCAAGATCTTAGCTTAAAGATGTTTGAGTTATGGAGTATGTATTATGCCGCCTAGATATCTGCTTGCCCTGTCGCTCCCAATCTTTTCGGTCATTGCGTTATGGTCGCCCGTACTAAGTCAAGCGCAAAGCCAGATGCTATATTGGACAAAAGCTGCTCCGCCAACGGTAGCTCGGCAAGAGCTTTATCCAGAGGTTTTGAACAACAAAATTTATGTGGTCGGCGGTGTACTCAGCCCACCCACCAGGTTCTCAGCGCATTTCGAGTCTTACGATCCGCTCAAGGATGTGTGGACAGTATTAAGACCGCTCCCTGAAGCACGCCATCATATCACACTGTCGGCAGTAAATGGTTTGCTCTATGCTGTTGGCGGTTTCATAGGTGGGTTTCCGGACTGGCGTGCACAGCCGACGGTATTTATATACAATCCTGCCTCTAATACTTGGACTAGAGGGACTGACCTGCCAGTGGCTCGCGCCGAGGGCATATCCGCAGTAGTTGATAATAAAATCTATCTAATTGGCGGGCGCGTTCGAGCCACTGAGGATGCTCGGCTTTTCAATGATCATATTGATAGCGTGAGAAACGAAGTATTTGATCCGACGACTAGGCGCTGGGCAGCCCGTGCCGATGCACCAACAGCGCGAAACAGTGCAGCGTCGGCTGTCATTGATGGAAAGATCTACGTGGTTGGTGGTCGCAAGTTTGTCAAGAATGCTGATGGCACGACGCAGCAGGTGAATGTGCCAAATCTTGAGGTCTACGAGCCGAAGCTTGATCGTTGGGAGGCGCTTGAGCCTATGCCTCAAGCCCAAGGTGGTCTGGCTGCGACCGCACTCAACGGCAAGCTTTACGTTTTTGGTGGCGAACAGTGGGTTCCAGAGCAGAAAGTTTTTGCCGAAAGTTGGGTATACGACCCAAAAACCGATGGCTGGGAAGCTTTGCCGCCCTTGCCAACCCCACGACATGGATTAGGGGCATCGACAGTTGGTAATCGAATTTTTGTGTTTGGTGGCGGAACCCAAACAGGCGGAAACGCAGCGACAGCAATCCACGAAGTGCTGGTATTGCCCACTCAGAAAGTCAGCAATTCATACCGCCATTATGCAACGCCCCTTTTTTAAGGAGTCTTCTGTTCTCAACAAGTTTTTGCAACACAACCGTTAAAGCTAACTCTAGGAGGTCATTGTGAACATGAATCGTCGTAAATTCTTGATGATGGGAGGCATCAGCGTCGTCGTCAGTCTCGTCAGTGTCTTGACGCATGGCATTAAATCCCGCTCGCAGCAACTCTCAGGTGCTCTCGCCGAGCGCTTCCGGCGCATGTCGCAAGAGGCCGAAGCCCGTGGTCTGGCCGAGCCGTTTAAGGGCGTCACCACAAACGGTGACGTTGTCCCAGGTCTCTTCCCCATCCGCTCGACCGGAGTCTCCACCGCGCCCGTCCGCAGAACCGCCGAAGCTTTCCTCGCCACTTTGACTCCGGAGCAGCGCGCCAAGACGATATTTTCGGTTGAGGACCCAGAATGGCGCAAGTGGATGAACCAGCACTTCTACATCCGTCAGGGCACGGGCTTCAATGAGATGACTGAGGCACAGCGCGAGGCGGCCTTCGACCTGCTGCGCGCCTCCCTGAGCGCTAAGGGATTGAAGCAGTCGCGCGACATCATGCGGCTCAACCATACGCTGGGCGAGCTGAATAAGAACTTCGCAGAATACGGCGAGTGGCTCTACTGGATCACAGTGATGGGCGCGCCTTCGGACAAGGAGCCGTGGGGTTGGCAGCTCGACGGTCACCATCTGGTCATTAACTACTTCGTGCTGGGCGACCAGGTGGTGATGACGCCCACTTTCATGGGCTCCGAGCCGGTGACGGCCTCCTCCGGTAAGTACAAAGGTACGACGGTACTGCAAACCGAGCAGAACCGCGGCCTGGCGCTGATCAACGCGCTAGATGAAGCGCAACGCCGAAAGGCGATCATCGAGGTCTCCAAGACCGGCAACCACAACGTGGGCGAAGCGTTCAAGGACAACGTCGTTCTCGACTACGCCGGCATCCGCGCCACGGAGTTCACGACCAAGCAGAAGGAGCAATTGCTCGATTTGATCGGCGAGTATGTGGGGAACATGCGCGATGGGCACGCGAAGGTCAAGATGGACGAGGTGCGGTGGAATCTAGACGAGACCCGGTTCGCTTGGATCGGCGGGACGAGGCCGAACAGCGTCTTCTATTACCGCATCCACAGCCCGGTAATCTTGATCGAGTTCGATCATCAGACGCCGATCGCGCTGCGGCATTTGGAACGTGGTAAGCCTACGCGCGAGCACATCCACACCGTGGTGCGGACGCCAAATGGGAACGACTACGGTAAGGACCTACTCCGGCAGCACTACCAGCAGCACCCGCGCCCACACAAGCACTGAATGATGGAAGCGTAACAAATCAAGCTGCTATATGAACTAACTGGATGCCTAAGCCAGGAAGTCACCCTCCTGACTCGGCTACAAAACCGTGCATGAGATGTTAACCTCACACGGCTCCTCGATGATTTGGTGCTTGTCAAGCACACCCATGAATTCAGAGTTAAAAGGGATTACGGTTGAGATAATCCTCATCTATCTCTTGAACTGTGACGACAGCTTTATCTGCTGCCGTTTTAGCATCGTGACAATGTCCGTGAAGTAATTGAAGGTTGTCATACTTATCCTTACCGCCTTTTGAGCGGGGGACTTTATGGTCGATTTCCATCAAATCTTCATCGTGGAAGAATAACCCACAATGAGCACACTTGCCTTTCTGCATCTTCAAGAGTGTTGCCACCCTTGTTGGCGCTTCAGGATGTTTGCCCATCCTGGAACTCCAGTACACCCAATCACCGTCAAACGGGCTACGGCTTCCTTGCACTTGTATGTGTCTCACGATACGAGTTTCACGGTGCTTTAGTAAGCGAATCTTCTGATTATGGGGTTTAAATACCCAATTATCAGACCCTACGGTTTGCCAATATTTTTGACAACTCCACCCTTGAAGATTTATTGGGGTGACGATGTTCTGCCCATGCTTTTAGCTGGCTGAATAATGTTGTATCAGCCTGATTAAATATGCGTTTGCTAACGACACCTGAGTAGTAGTTCGTCCATCCACGGATGACGGGATTCAGATGAGCTATTAAATCAGATTGTGGAACTGACTTATGCCCATCAATCAATTTACCTATCTTCTGCGTGTGTGTCTTTAGCTTTGTTTTGCTTGGGGTAATAAGAGTTTTGTAACCAAGTAATTTTCCGTTTGAGCTTTTACCACTGTGATATTTTCCTACAGGAAATTGTCGAACAGTGAAACCCAAAAAGTCAAAACCAACGTTACCTTCATACATATTAAGTGTATGGGATATTCGGGTTTTGCTTGGTTTCAATTCCAGCCCCAATTCGTTTAACCACTCCGCCATAATCTGCTGACATCTTTGGACGACGGAAAGGTTTTTATGCAGAATGATAAAATCATCTGCAAATCGAATTAAGCTTATTGCGCTACGGTTATCCCTTTTACATTCGGGTAAAGTTAGAGCAATTTGTTTAATTCTATTTTCCATGCCGTGGAGGGCTATATTCGCTAATAATGGCGAAATCGTCCCACCTTGTGGCACTCCCATTGATGTTTTGTTGTCAGATTTCTCTCTAAAAGCATATTCAGAGAAATCAATCACTCCCGCTTTCAACCATGCTCGAATTTGTCGGCGGATGGTGGGAAATGTATTTAATTTTGACAGCAGAACATTGTGATTAATTTTGTCAAAAGTGGGTAGCTAGCTAGCGAGGTTTCCAAAGATTTGGCTCCTTTTCTAACTAGCCCCCGCCGAACCGTGCTTACGAGATTTCCAGGTACACGGCTCTCCAGTATTCTATGCATCACGAGACTCGTTTATATCTTGGTTTACCGGCGTGTATTGCATCATGGCATTGCGGGCAGACCATGAGAGTTTTCCTTCTACGTGCGGACATAACTTGCATCCATTGCGGTTTTTCCTTCCTGCCCTTGGTTTTAAGGTCTTTAAGGGCGCGAATATGGTGAACTTCAATGTTACCTTTTGCTCCACAAATCTCGCATTCATCCGCAAGAAGCCGTTTGATTAGTTCATTTCTGAACGCGGGCTTTCTCTTTGTCGGCAGGTCTTGTATGGTTGCTTTTAGGTTGCGTTTTAATTGTATGCCGCCGAAGCGAGCCACCAAAGGTTTCTTACCTTCTACTGGGACGGTTATTTCAACGCACTTTCTTAGACCTTGTGGAAGTTTTACCGTCTTATAGTACTTGGCGCAGAGTTTAGCCACGCTAGTTTTGTGTTTACAGGCAAGGGTTTTCATCAGTGAACTCGACATAACCCATTGAAGTTTTCTCAGCCATGCAATGTTTTGAGCAAGGCTATAGAATTGTACGTATCCTCTAAATTCTGACTGGTAAATGTTGACAATAGTAAAATCGTCATCATTTATTAATTCAGGGCGATGAATGGGTTTACCATTCCTCATGTATAGAGCGCACTTTTCTTCTATAAAGCTTGCTGGAGTTCTTAGTGCAATAATTCCATTGATTGAGCGTTTACCATTGGTATGCTTAGTGTCGGAATATTGAACTAAAATTTCGTAACCTAAAAACTTTGCTGCTTCATTTCTGGCATTAGTAATTAAGGTCTTTTCTGGTGACAGTTCCAACTGAAGATTTTCAGCCAAAAATGTCTTTAATTTTTCCTTGATTTCCTTTGCCTCTTGAAACGAGCCAATAAAACCAAGCAGAAAATCATCTGCATAGCGGACGTAGTTTAACCTCCTATATCCAGGGTCACGGACATCTTTAGAAGGCATTTTCTGGTATTGTATTTCCAGTTGACGCGCTTTTTCAAATTGTCCATTTTTCCTGTAGTACCAGGCGAGTTTTACGAGTTTTGAATACTCCGGATTTTCTGTCCGACATTTACCACGCGTATATTCTGGAATGAGTGTCTCTTCGATAAATTTATCGAATTTGTCAAGATATATATTTGCGAGTATGGGTGATATTATCGAGCCTTGCGGCGTTCCGCTAACGGTAGAGTAATATTTCCATTGCTCACAGTAACCTGCTTTTAGCAAGTTTTCAATCAATCTCAAGAAGCGATTATCTAGGATTTTCTCGCGTAAAATTGACATTAAGATTTTATGGTCTATGTTGTCAAAACATCCACGAATATCTCCTTCGATAAACCATTTGGTTCCTTGCCAAGTACGGTCTATTATTGTTAGTGCCGTATGACATCCACGATTGGGTCTAAAACCATGACTGCTGTTAGAAAATTGGGGTTCGTAGTACGCTTCTAATATCAAACGTATTACTTCCTGAACCAATTTATCGTTCCAAGTGGGAATTCCTAGGGGTCGAGTTTTCCCATTTTTCTTGGGAACATTAATTCGCCGCACTGGTGTCCACCGAAAACGTTCATAGCGAATATTTTCTATGAGGTTTTCAATCTTTTTAATGGACATCCCATCAGCAGTGTCAGTTGTGACTCCTGGTGTCATTGCCCCATCATTTTTGTAGATGCGACTGTACGCCAGTAGGTACAGCTTGGGATTGAAAAGTTGCCTGTAGACATCATCCAGGGGTAAGTCACGATAACCTCTGTCTCGGATTACACTTAAAACCGTTTCGGCGTTTCGCATCTCGCGTACCTCTCGATGTAAGTGTGAAGAATACCTGTTCTCCTTCGCCATGTGGGCGGCTTTCCCGTCCTCGGACTACTATGAGAACTCTGTAACCATAGGGGTCGCCCCCTGTAAGTCATCCCGCGCTTTATTAACTCGGTACGTAACAGTGTGATTTAGGTGTCCCATTCATTCGTTAAGCCATCTCATCGCTGGCTGACTTCGTTTGAAGGAGTTGTATGGTTTAAATGTTTAAAACCACACACAAACGATTATTCCTTTTAGGCGTTGTAGGAATAGGCAATCGCGTATACCGTCAGAATTGGGCTTCAGGTAGTTTAACTTTCACCATGTCACACAGGTCTTGCCGAACAATAGTTTTCACGCCTTTTCTCTATTCCCAGCTTTACCAACATGCTGTTGTCCCTTTTGTCTTTCGACTCCAGGTTAGTTGGTTGACCTAGAGACTTTCTCCTTATTCTCTCCCAACTTGGTTGGGGATACCGCATTAACTGTCGCGGCGCACACATTTCGCAATATCGGTATCCAACACATATTTAGGTTTGAACTTAATAGAGTTGAAAATTGCCTTAATCGCATCATGGGCATTTCTTCCTGGTCGAAAGCCGAACGAGTTTGGCTCGAAGCGAGCTTCCCATTCTCGTTCCAAGGCTAGTTTTACTAGCGATTGCAAGGTGCGGTCGTACAGAGTGGGTATAGAAAGGGGTCTTTTTTCTCCCTCTGAGCCGGGTTTTGGTATCCACACCCTTCGGGTGGGAGCGGCTTTCTGACCTAGCTTCAGGGATTGTACTAAGATAAGACGTGCTTTTGGGGACAAGTTTTTCAACCCATCTATTCCAGCCGTTTTCTTACCTCGGTTGTCCTGTGTTACCCTACGAACCGCTAAACACTTCGCTGACCAGGAGTGCAACAACGTTTTTTGGAGTTTACGAACTGCCTTGACATCACCACGTTGCGAGGCTTTGTAGATGCGTTTTTGCAACTTAAATACTTTCCTTTCTAGCTTTTGCCAGGGGATAGTATTCTTGGAAGATAAACCGCTAACTTCCCTCTACATAGATTTGAGGATTATTGCCCAGATATACGTAGGTTTTTACAAGCGGTATCGGAATGGCTCTGACCGAAGAATCCGTTCTCGATGCACGCTGGGGCAATTTCGTGACGCGCTCATTTGACGATTACCACGTTCCACAACCTATCCTTCAGCTTTTGCATCGCCCTATAGGAATACACATTGGTGTCCTGGTTACGGGATCGGGGACAATTCGACAATCTAACCCAAATACCTCGCGCACCATTGTTTGTGTCATCACCTGTTCTGGCGTTCCGTGGGTATAAACGCCCCCCTGCTTCACTGCAACTAAGTAATCGGCATAACGACAAGCATGATTTAAGTCATGCAGCACCATGACTAAAGTTCGTCCTTGTTTCTGGTTCAATTCCAACAACAAATCCAAAACCTCTATTTGGTGCGCCAAGTCCAAGAAAGTCGTGGGTTCATCTAACAGTAAAATATCCGTATCCTGAGCCAGCGCCATTGCAATCCAGGCTCGTTGCCGTTGTCCACCAGAAAGAGTATCTAACTCACGTTCTGCCAGTTCGGTCATTCCAGTCGTTGCTAATGCTAACTCGACTAACCGCTCATCTTCTTTTGACCACTGCTGCAACCAGTTTTGATAGGGGTAACGCCCACAAGCAACCAAATCTCTCACTGTTAACCCTTCAGGTGCTACTGGTCCTTGAGTCAGAATACCTAACTGCTTGGCAACATCTTTAGTTGATAACTTGAACAAGTCAGCTCCATCAAGATAAACGGTACCAGCACGCGGCTTGAGCAATCTTGCTAAACCCCGTAGCAGTGTTGACTTACCGCAACCATTGGCACCAACTAAGGCAGTCATCTTGCCTTCGGGTATGGCTAAATCTAGGTTTTTAATGATCGCTGTGCCATCATAAGCTAAAGTGAGCTTGCGGGTTGAGAGTTGGTTGTGCGTGTGAACTTTAGGGATCATCGTTTGCGATTTTGCACTAACAAATAGATAAAGTAAGGAGCGCCGATTACAGCAGTCACAATGCCACAAGGAATTTCTGTGGGAGCAAAAAGTGTTCGTCCCAGTAAATCAGCTACAACCACAATCATCGCCCCGATCATTCCTGAAACAGGAATTAACCCCTCATGAGTTGAACCTACCAACTGACGTGCAATATGGGGAGCCATTAATCCCACAAAATAAATTGTGCCAGCAGTGGCAACAGCAGCACCACAAAGCGCTGCACTCGTTAGCAATAACAAACCGCGTTGCCACTCCACCTGACTCCCCAAACCTTTGGCTATATCGTCTCCCAAGGCAAGAGCATTCAATTGTTGTGCTTTGACCAAAGCCAAGGGGACAAATACAATCAACCAGGGTAGCAGAGATAAAACCTCTTCCCAACTGCGCCCAGAAACACTCCCCGCTAACCAAACTAAAGCCCGACTAACATCGTCAATTTCACCAAATGTCTCCATAAGCGTTGTGAAGGCGTTGAGAAAAGTATCAATGCCAATACCAACCAAAATCAGTCGAATTGGGGAACTCCCCTTATCCCATGCCAGTAAATAAACAAGGATTGCAACAGTTAATGCTCCTGTAAAGGCAGAGAGAGGCAAGGCTTCCGCGCTGACGACATCTGGGAACACAACAATCAGACTTACAGCGGCAAAACCAGCACCAGCGTTCATCCCGATAATTCCTGGTTCGGCAAGAGGATTGCGGGTTATACCTTGCAAAATGGTTCCAGAAACCGCTAATGCCATACCAACAAAACAGGCAGTGATGATTCTCGGTAGTCGTAATGTATTGATAATGAATGCGTGGTCAGGATTGCCTGTGTTTAATCCTAGTAGGGTTTGAATAACTGCTAATGGCGAGATTGGATATTCTCCCTGAGACAAACTGATCACCATCGCCGTCAAAGTGATAAGTATCAAGATGAACAAGACAGTGGGGACGCGCCGGGGAATGCGTAAGGATACAGAAAGCGTTTTGGAACGGAAAACCAGTGAGTCTTTTTTCATTTTTTCACCTTTGTTCGCGCTAGATAAATGAACAAGGGCGCTCCGACTAAAGCTGTTATGACTCCAACTGGCAGTTCTTGAGGCTGAATAATCAATCTGGCAACAATATCTGATAAAAGCAACAATGTTGCTCCAAATACGGCACTATATGGTATAATCCAGTAATAATGTGTGCTAATAAGTATGCGGACAATGTGGGGAACGACTAAACCAATAAACCCAATTGGTCCGGCGACAGCAACTGCACTACCTGCTAGCAACAGGACAATCACAGCAGCGGTCAGTTTCACCCATGCGGTTTGTTGACCTAAGCCTCTAGCGACATCTTCACCAAGGTTCAAGATAGTGATTTGTTTTGCTATGGCGAATGCTAAAATCATGCCAATGCTGATGTAGGGCAGCACTTGCCAAATGATGGCGGCTTCAGCATCTGCAACTGAACCTGCTAACCAAAAGCGGATTTCTTCAAGGGTGCGTTGACTGAGAATGAGGATGGCACTTCTGAGTGAAAACAGTAAGGTACTGATTGCTGCACCTGCGATGGTGAGATTGAGGGGAGTGATACCACCACGACCAAGGGAAGCAATGAAATAGACAGCTATGGCAGCCGCACCAGCACCCACAAAAGCAGACCAAATATACAAACTCGGCTCGGATGACCCGAAAACAAATATGGCGGTGACGACCAAAATCGCTGCACCATCGTTGATTCCCAAAATTGCTGGGTCAGCTAAGGGATTGCGGGTGATGCCTTGCATAATCGCACCAGCGACTGATATGGCAGCACCTAGTAATATGGCAAGGAGCGATCGCGGTAATCGCACGGTACGAATGATCAGGTGATCTGCTGAACCATTGGCTGTGAACGCCTCATAAATCGTTTTCCATGAAATATCTGCCGCCCCATAGGAAATACTTGCAATAAGGCAGAGTAGGAGAACGAGACAACCCACAACTAAGCCAATCAGAGGTTTGGATTGTGGTTGCATAAAGCTAAGGCTTCTCCATAAATCTTATTCCTAGCAATGACCGCGATATCTCCTTTCGTTGACGGTTAAGGTCTGGTACTAGTTAATACAACTTCTCAATAAAGATTAAAATGAATGATAATTTCTGTCAAGCAGACGTGAAATACCCTCTATTGTAAAGGTGAATAATTCGCCCCTACTTTGTCTCAAAACACCTTGCGCTCTTCTAAATGAGAGAGGATATCTTGACGCGATCGCCAAGCCGGACGCAGTTGTTTCTTCGCAACTAATTGCAACTGATCCCCAACATGGGGCGAACCTGGTTGAGTTGCGTTGCCGTAGCTCGTCAGTACCATCGCCCGTACTGGTTGAGAAAATTCAACAATAGCGACATAAGAATCACCTGCAACTGCTCGAAAGCGCTCATTTGAAGTTGGCGCAAATTTGAGAACGCGGAAGATACCAAGAGATCCATCGCCACCATTGGCTGGCAAATCGACATCGCCATGCTGTAGTCGGAACACGTCTCCCCACTTGACATCTAACGCCCCATAAGCCTTTTGAACTTTAGCTGCTGCTACTTCCAATTTGGCAACTGCGTTTTTGGGGTCAGCTAAACCATCAGGAGTGGTGCGCGGGGATTGTTCACTCCAAGGTATGCTAAACACTTTATCTAAATCTATCTCTTCTGCCCAAGCAGCAAAGAGTACTGCACCTCTGCTATCTGCATTCGCTTCCCGATCCCAAGCTTCTAACACATCAGCAGCTCGTGCTAATTCGCCCCCCTGCTTGCGTGCAGCTCCAATTAAGTCATCCAAGATGCGATCTGCAAGTTCCATGCGGGTTGAGTGCTTGTATTCAACTATTTCATCGAAAGTGATTTTTTCATCCTCTGCCAACATTCTTGCAGAACGCTGCGCTCGAAAATCCATGAAACGCGGTGCCATATAAGGCGGATAATTGTCTGGTTTGATGGCGGTTGGAAATGTGGTTGTCCAAGGTGGTTCGTTGGCATTTTGTAACCAACCACTAGGTGGGTCAACAATGCGTGGTAAATCTTGATAGGGGTAAATTTTTGTCCATAATGTGCTTTTAGTATCGCCTGGGACAATACCTTGCCAGTATTCAAAATCTCCCTTTTGCCGAACCGGAACGTCACCGTTGAACAAGTGCATGATATGCCCATCTCTATCTGCATAGATCACGGTAAACATTGGAAGTTGCGATCGCTTCAGTGCGGTTTCAAATTGCTTGAGGTTTTGGGAGCGTGCCATATCCCACCACTGCTGCAACACACCTGGTTTGTCAAGCCCTACAACCTTTATCGCTACGGCTTTACCGCCTTTTTCTGATACGACAGGTCCATGAACAGAACGTTTAACAATGAGGGGTTGTGTTTGCAGCGTGCCGTCTTTTTGCTTGACTTTTAGGGATAAAGTTTTTGTCTCAAAAGCGCGAACTTGGTTATCAAAGCGATAACCGTTGTCAACTAGTTTGAGTTCGTAAGCGTCCCAACCATCGTGAGTGTTAACGGTGTGAGTCCAGCCCAAAGAGTCGTTGAATGCGATCGCCAACACGGGAATTCCCACAAGTGTTGCTCCGTAAGCATCAATACCTGGGGCGGTGACTTGTGCTTCATACCATAAGAATAAATCTGACCAAGGCAGGTGTGGGTTAGCTAGCAGCATTGCTTTGCCACTTGCGGATCGTGATGGGGCGATCGCCCAACCATTTGATCCCGGTGGCTCTTGCTCACTTATGCCTGCAACTCGCTCTTGGTTAACAACAAAAGTAAAATGAAGTACCCGGTGTATGTGAGCCAACACATCTTCTGCCTTGACTGGTAGCACGACCTTGACTTCGTCATCAATCAAATTGCTATGCTCAAGAGCATAAGCATTAATTCCCTTGGCAAACGCATCAAGATAGCTGCGAAAAGTTGGACTTTGTGCTTTGTACCAAGAACGGGCGCGTTCTGGGACTCCCATTGTCAGTACCCAACGATCTGATTTTAAGTATTCCTCTCCCCAGTACTCGGCAGCACGTCCCCGTGCTTCACCGTAAAGACGCAAAAGCAAGTTTCCGTGGCTTTGCATCTGTGCCCAACCAAAAGCTTGGAAAGCACTTGGAACATCCTTTCCATAGATATGTGGCACTCCATAAGTGTCCCAAAGTATTTCAGTACTTGAGTGCGAGCCATTGCTTTGGATTCCCACAACCAAAGCAAAAATGAAACTAAGTATCAATAGTAAAATTTGCAATGATTTTCTGCGTAAGCATCTAGACCACATACTTTTCACAAGTTGCAGGTTCACTTGATATCAGCCGCATCATGATCCGGCACAATCATTTCCACATCACGTAACACACGAAAGGCATATCCACTCAAGCCAAAAACTAACAAGCACAGTGAAGAAATAACATACAGCAGTGCCATGCCGGCAGCTTTTCCAGTGCCGAATAACCAGCCAAATATTGGTGTGAGACTACCTCCCGGCATCATCGCTGGTTGAAAAACATAATCGGCTAGTAGCCCAGCTATTAAGACAGCGATCGCAGAAACAGCTTGCTGAATTGTAGATCGGACAGCGAAAACTCGTCCTTGGACATCAGGTTTTACCTTGGATAACAAAATAGCAGTGTTGGAACTACTGAGTAAGGGAAAATTCAGCGAAGAGCAAAACTGTGCAGGAAGCCAAATGAGTAATCCTTGACCGAGACCAAATACTATTTTGCTCAACCCAGCGCCAGCCATTCCTAGAAGAAAACCGTGGATGCGGCGCTTAGGACCACCCCAAACACTTAACAATATTGTTCCAATCACACCACCAAGTCCAGCAGCTGAAGAGATACTGCCTAGTATCTTGGCATCATTTCCTGTGCGTGCCAAAATCATCGGCGAATACAAGGCAGCGCCTATGTCATGAGCAAACCAAAATAAGGACGCAATCACGATGATAGCTAGCAGACTCGGACGCGCAATCACATAGCGAAATCCAAAGATAAGTTGCCAAAAGATGCCTGTGTGTTCCTGATGTTCTACATTGCTGCTGGGTTTTGGTTGAGGAATGTGAACCTTGAGGACAGTGCCAACAGCAATTAAGAAGGTAACAAGATCGATGACTAAAATTCCGTTCAAACGAATAAGGTAATATAATATACCCGATAGTGCAGGAGCAATAATAACTGAACTGTAATGAAGCGCAGAATTCATACTAGTTGCACGGGTATAGTGCTGTTTGCTAACCAGCGTTGTGATTGATACTGAATAGGCTAGTGACTGGATTTCACTAAAAGCACCATTGAGCGCACCACTGACATAGAGATGCCAAATTTGTAAATTGTCTGTGAGGTAGAGCCAGAGAATTGCCACAGTTGTAACAGCCGCTACTGTATCGCCAATAATCATCAAAAATTTGCGACTCGTACGGTCTACAATCACTCCAGCGACCAATGTTATAAAGATGCTTGGTAGAAGAGAAAAAAACCCCAACAAAGCTAATGTTGTTACTTGACCCGTCAGTTCCCAAGCCCAGATTTTGATAGCAAAGCTGGTCATATAGCTGCCGATAGTTGAAACCAGCTGACCAAGCCAAATGATAAAGAAAATACGCATTACTGACTAATCACCATGAACCTCTGCACCTACCAAGTATTTAAACAGGTCATTCAGTATGGCGTTAGCTGACCAAATGTTACCAAATATCCAGTAACTAGAATCAACAGTGTAGACTCGCTTGTTCTTGACCACATTCAGCAGTTGCCAAACTGGGCTTTTTTGATATTTTTCAAAGATTTCTTCAGCTCCTGGGTTTATTACCACAAACAGAACATCTGCATCTAGTAAGTCGAGACGTTCTAGGTTGAGGTGTACATAGGTTTGCTTGCCGACAGTCAACTGACGTTGTACAACCGGGATAGAAAACCCCACCTCTTGTAGAACACTGACAGGGAATGAGTTTATCGTTCGGAATTGTGTAGCTTGCCTTCCCATGTAAAAGCGGCTCACAGAAACCTCTGTTTTCGACAGTTTCTGTCCTAGAACTTTTCGCAATTTTTCTACTCGTTGGTGATATTGAGCAAGCACTTCTTTAGCTTTTTCTGTTTTGCCTAGGATTTCACCAATCTGTAGAAAAGTATCTTTCCAAGTCGTGTTAGTGAAGTTGAGTATAACTGTTGGAGCTATGTGCGACAACAGCTTGTAATGACTCAAGTTAGCACCAACAAGCCCTAGGATTAAATCCGGATGCAGCTGCACTATTTTTTCTATATTCAGCTGGCTCTCTGTACCGATATAAGTTATACCTTCAAATTTTTCTCCAAAAAGACTGACTTTACTACCCAAAATATTTGGCTTTGGTACGGCTAATGGTTTTAAGCCGAGTTCCACCACCGCTTCCAACGTTGTTTCATCCGTAACAATAATACGTTGCGGGTTAAGAGGAACACAGATTTTGCCCAATTTATGCTGAATGACGCGACACTCAGATGCTGCTAACTGTGCCTTTGGGGAGCCAGTGTTGATAGGAGCGTTGCTGTAGCAAGCCGTCACCAAAAAGAAGGCGAAGGTCATTAGAAAAAATAGCTGAATACTACGACTCAATCGTTTACTCATGGCTAAATTCTACTAGCCACTCGTTCAACATTGACAAGATTTTTCACAAAAAATTGAGGCGTTTTCTCTGCTTCCATACCATGACATTCCCCCATCAAATAAAGATTTTTCCTTTCATCTTCAACCACATCTGCTTGAGTGCAACTCAAAGAACCATCAGGTTTTTTAAAGCTGAGTTCAACGCGATTAAAACGACCATCTTCGCTTTGTTCCAGTACCCGACAAGCAACTTTGTAATTAAACCAATCCCAGCCATGCATGAGAATCAGTTCTCTTTCCAGAACTTGTGCTGGGTGTGGTAAAGTTCCCCAACCGCGATAGATATTATTGAAACATTGAACATCACCTGTTCGCGTCAAAATAGAGGTAAGTGACACCTGGTCAAGTCTAGCGTAGTATCTGCCTTCAGGAAAGTCGATCACAGTTGGTGCAAAGCGATGACCACCAAAGTGGCTAACTTGCCAAATACGAACATGATTGAGGGATAATTTAGCAACGGTGCTTAAAGCGTGTTTATAAAAGGGAATACCGTACTTAGCACAGCATTTATCGTTACTGCCATGAGTGCAGATAAGAATATCTCTGGTTTGAGTTTCTGTGCTTTCATGAAGAATTTCATTCAATAAACACTCTTTTAAAATAGGAGTGACATTGCTGATATTGGGAACTTGAAATTCTTGTTTGTTATAACCTTTTGAGAAAGCTTCTTGTTGGCGAAAAATGATGCATCTGGTGGAATTTGTCTGCTTGAGATGTTCATTGTAAATTAACAACAACCTGACAGAAAGTCCTGTTTGAGAAACTTCTTCCCGTAAAGCTCTTAAATTTTGGGGAATCGGTTTGGAATCAAATGCGTTTCGAGTCCAAGGAGTTGGACATTCCACCAACACGTAGACTTGGTAATTTTCTCCAGTTCCAATGGGGTCTTCTCCCGCTTGACGTGACTCTTCAGCACAAAAGAAAGTATCCATACTGGTTTTGTAACGGTTTAAAAATATCTCAAGTGGGCGTTGCCAATCATTCCTTCTAGGATACGTTTTTGTTGACATATATTGCCCACCCTATCAATCTCAAAATTCTATTGAAACAGTACCCAGCACAGTCAAAGGTGCCCCAGGATATACCCTTTCTCTGCTCAAAGCTGCAGATTCAAAATACCTGATATCGAAAAGGTTTTTGACATTAAGCGCAACCCTCCAATTGTTTCTTCGGTAATAAACTGCCGCATCGGTTCGGATATAATTTGGCAGGACAAAAGTATTTTCATTATCACCTGGTCGTTCTCCCACAAAAAACACGCCCGCTCCAAAGCCTAACCCTTGCAAAGCTCCTTGTTGAATTTCATAGGTTGTCCACAAACTTGCACTATGCTCAGGAACATTGGTTAGGCTGTTTCCCTCTAGGCTGATTCCCTCTAGATCGGGATTGTCCTCTGTTATTTTGGCATCGGTGTAAGCGTAGGTAGCAATAATCCTCCAGCCGGGTGTAATTTGACCAACAATATCTAACTCAACGCCTCGGCTTCTTTGCTTACCAACTGCAATCTGAGAATCAGGATCGTTCGGGTCGAGCGTAGCGACATTTTTCTTGATAATTTCAAAAGCTGCTAAGGTTGCAGACAATCTGCCATCAAGGAAATCGGCTTTAGCACCGACTTCATACTGGGTACTGCGTTCCGGTTTAAGGATGGACAAGTCAGTAGTGAATCCAGAATTTGGTTGAAAAGATTGGCTATAACTGGCGTAGAGAGAAACTGGCTCAATAGGTTTGTAAACTATACCGATGTTTGGACTAAAACCAGTATCAGACCGCGTAGGATTTGCGTCTTCTATGTTATATGTATTTTCTTGGTCAAAAACATCAAACCGTCCACCTAGTTGCAAAATGAAATTTTTAGCAAAAGTGATCTGATCTTGCAGATAAATGCCGAGTGCATCTGTCTTAGACTCATCGTCATTAGACAATGGTGCATTTGGAATCGCTGCACCATAAACAGGATTGAAGATATTAATCGATGCAACATTTCTCCTTTGGCGGAAGACCACTTGGTCAGTAGTTACTCGAGATAAGTCTATCCCAAACAAAGTTTGATGCTGAATCGAGCCTGTCTTAAATTTGCCAATCAGATCCGTTTGTAGAGCGTAGCTTTCTCTATCCGCTTCAACAATTCTGAACTCTCGCGATAACTCACCAGTCTCTTCATCAAGGGAACGAGGCTCAAATCGTCTAGTATATTCATCAGTTGAAAGCACTCGGAAAGCATTACGTAACGTCCAGTTGTCGCTGAATCGATGCTCCAGATTGTAGCCAATACTCGTATTTTCAGTCCGTCTCACGTCACCTGGTTCACCGAGCCTTCGACTGATGGGAATATCGGCTATCCCGTTACCAAAAGCTACCAAACCGCGATCAAAAGGACGTTCATCGTTGAGATAGTTGAATTCAAAGGTCAAATCGGTTTGCTGACCAATTTTCCAAGTGAATGCTGGAGCAATGGAATAACGTTCGATATCCGTAAAATCACGAAAACTAGATGAGTTTTCATAGACCGCATTAAGTCGGTAGAGAAAGGACTTATCTGTGGTCAGTGGACCAGACAAATCAATACTAGGTCGGTAAAAACTGTAGCTCCCAACAGTAAACTCACCAGAGTACAAAGGAACTTCGAGGGGTTTCTTGGTGACTAGGTTAATGATTCCCCCTGGTTCAACATTGCCATATAGCACTGAAGCTGGACCTTTGAGCACTTCAACACGTTCAATGTTGGCAGGTTCTCTAAAAGTACCAAAGGTAGATGTTCCAGGAACATCAGAGAAACCGTTTTGGAAAAAACGCGAGCTAAAACCGCGAATCGTGACTGCATCGACAGTACCACCAAAGGTATTATCTCTGGCAACACCACTGACATTGCGGAGAGCGTCATCCAGCCGGATGACTTTTTGATCCTCAATCACTGCTCTAGGAATGACTCGAATTGAGCGCGGAGTGTCGCGTATGGGAGTATCAAATCTGGTGACAGCGCTGGCTTCGGGCACGTTATAATCGTCTGCTGAACCTGTGACTACCACTTCAATTGGCTCATCCTGTCCAGCGGATGGTGTGCTTGGGTTGGTTTCGCTTTCAGGCTCACCTGTAGAAGGTGTTGGCTGCTGTTGGGGTTGTGTTTGCGGTTGTTGCGCGGTAGATGCGACTGGTGTAAAGCCGAAAATCAGACCTTGGTCGCTGTCAAACAATTCTATGGTTGGAACACCAGCCGTACCCGTCACACTGACCCGGATACTGTTGGTATCCAAGTTAGTTACTGTAACTTCAGTGATTCCCTCAACAGGTTTTTCTTGGCGGAATGTATTACCACTAGGTAAACGCAGTTGCGCTGACGGAATATCAACAATGTATGTGTTACCGTCACTCTTCGGCAACACTTGCAATTGTTCCCCTTTGGGAGTTTCTAAGATGATCTCAAAACCTTTTGTGGTTGAATTTACCTTGACTCCGGTCACTTCCACAACTTCTTGGGAAACCGTTGGCTGGGTTGTTGGCGCTTGTACGAGCATTTGTGCATTCTTAAACGGATGCTTGATTTGACTCAGTTGCAGAATCTCTCTGGTTGGTTTAAGTGGTTGTGTGGAACTAGCTCTTGTGCCAGTTGGTGTGCCAGAACGCTCCACATTCAAAACTCGTACATCCTCGCTTTTTGCAGGAGTTGTTACCACGATTACAAAAAAGCCTGCAAGCAACAGGCTTTGAACTAATTGCTCTAGTTTCATTCTTTTCCTCACACCCAATAGCCACCTTAGCGTCCTGATTGATGACGCAATATTTTATTGAAATTACTAAGCATTATTTTTATAAAGTTCTAGCGTCTTACTGCAAAACTCTTTTACCTCTAAAAGTTTTACTATTGAAACTCTTTATCATATATGTCAAAGCTTAGGCAAGTACTTGCCAGAATTCTTTCACGTAATCAGACATTTCCCTAAAACCAAACTCAGGGCACTTTTTTGTTGAAAACTCGCTGACAGCAACAATTTTGTATTGTTTGGCAGTATTTTGTACAACGCAAGCAGTTGCGATGTTTAAGTCATGAATTCTGGGCATAAATTTTTAACATCTATCTCAAGTCTTAAAAATCTTGTGATAAGAAAAATATGGCTTTAGTTTTAAGTACATAGCTTAAATTTATATAATGGGCGGTTGCAAACTCCAAAGAATTGCATTAGAGTTGAGGACATTAGTTGAAAATTACTATCAATAGGTTTAACGGATTTGTAGGAAAATTTTAACAATTCATCGAATAAAGACTTCGAGCGGATAGGACGGAATTGCGCTTCACATGCGCGAAGCGCGATGGCACGAAGTGCCCGCCTGCGGCGATGCTCCCAAAGGGAGCCGCCCTCTGGGCGATCGCTCAATGCAGATTATTGTTCTGTACCTAAGTTTGGTAGAAACGTTTACTAGCCGCATTCAACAATTTTTGGCGTGCATCAGAGTTTTGAAAGTAAAATGGCGCAACCTGTCAATGACTTACAAGAAATTTCCCATAACTGTTCTACGTTTGTTGAACTACTGCGTTACCGATCTCTACACCAACCGGACATAAAGGCTTTTACCTTCCTGCAAGATGGAGAAACACAACAGACAACGCTGACTTATCAGGAATTGGATCGGCTTGCGAGTGCGATCGCGCAAGCGCTGACTTGTCAGTTCGCTTCTCAACTCCAAGCTTTAGGTTTAAGCGGAGAATGTGCCTTACTGCTTTATCCACCTGGGCTGGATTATTTAACAGCATTTTTTGGTTGCTTGTATGCAGGAGTCATCGCGGTTCCAGCTTACCCGCCGCACAATCAGCGCAATACCCCTAGAGTGCAGGCGATTATCAAAGATGCACAAACTCGCGTTGCGTTAACCACAACCACTTTGTTACCCAAATTGCAATCCTTACTTGCCAACACAAATCAGGGGGATTTGCAGTGGTTAGCTACTGACAACTTAGTTGAGGGAATAGAAAATTCTTGGCAACAACCAGCTATTGATCAAGATTCTCTCGCCTTTTTGCAATACACTTCCGGTTCTACAGGAACGCCAAAAGGTGTGATGGTGAGTCATGGCAATTTGCTACACAATTCCGAGTACATAAAACAAGCTTTTGAACTCACATCGGAAAGTGTGTCTGTAACATGGTTACCTAGTTTCCATGATATGGGACTCATCGACGGCATCCTCCAACCCTTGTATACAGGATTTCTAGGTGTCTTGATGCCGCCAGCAGCCTTTATTGGGCGACCCCTTCGATGGCTTCAGGCAATATCGCGTTACAAGGCAACTCATTGCGGTGGTCCTAACTTTGCCTACGAGCTTTGCGTGAACAAGATTACTCCGGAACAACGGGAAACCCTCGACTTAAGCAGCTGGTGTAGCGCTTACAGTGGGGCAGAGCCGATTCGCCGAGAAACTTTGGAGCAGTTTGCAGCATTCTTCAAACCTTGTGGTTTTCAGTCCCGCTTTTTCTATCCCTGTTATGGTATGGCTGAAGCGACCCTGATGATTTCGGGCGGTCGTGTGAAAGATGAGCCGATTTACTGTACAGTTCAAGCAGATGCCTTAGAACAGAACCGGGTTGTAGAGGCATCTGAAAATACCAAGAATGTTAGACATCTAGTAGGGTGTGGACGTTCATGGCTTGATACAAAAATTGTGATTGCTGACCCAGAATCGCTGACTTTATGTCCTTCTAACCGAGTGGGGGAGATTTGGGTATCAGGACAAAGTGTTGCTCAGGGTTATTGGAATCGCAAAGAAGAAACAGAACAAACCTTTCAAGGCTACTTAAGAGATGGAAGCGATGGCGAAGTAGTTCCGATGACGGGACGAAGTTCTGGTCCTTTTTTACGGACTGGGGATTTAGGCTTTTTGTATAATGGCGAACTCTTCATTACAGGGAGAGTCAAAGATTTAATCATCATCAGGGGACGCAATCTCTACCCGCAAGATATAGAACTGACCGCAGAACGCAGTCATCCTTCGTTGCGTTCAAGTAGTAATGCCGCCTTTTCCGTAGAAATTGAAAATCAAGAACGGCTGGTTGTGGTGCAAGAGTTGGAATTTCGTGCCAAACCGAATTTGGAGGAAGTCACCGCCGCCATCCGTAAAGCAGTTTCTCAAGAATATGAAGTGCAAGTCTATGCAGTGGTTTTAATTAAACCGGGTAGCATTCCCAAGACTTCTAGTGGTAAAATTCAACGTCGTGCTACCAAAGCAGAGTTTTTAGCAGGCAGCTTGGATGTACTTACTAGCAGTATTTTAGATTTAGATTTTGAAGACACACAAACAAGGTTGAGCCGAGAAGCACTGCTAGCAATTTCTCCAGAACAACGTCACTCAAGGCTGATATCTTACCTGCAACAACAGGTTGCTCAGGTACTAAAATTAGGAAACGTGTCCATCAATCCCCAACAACCTATTAGCACCTTGGGCATTGATTCCTTAACAACTTTCGACATTAAAAATCGGATTCAACAAGACCTTGAAGTCTCTATCTCTGCTGTGGACTTGTTTGAAGCAAGTATTGAAAAGTTAGCACAACAAGTTCTGGTGCAACTCAAAGAGGCTGGACCAATGCAAAAACTACAGCCTGTTGAACGAAATGGTAAATTGCCCTTGTGTCTGGCGCAAGAGCGTTTGTGGTTCCTTGACCAATTAGAGCCGGGAAATCCTTTTTATAATGTTGCGATCGCCATTCAATTAACTGGTACACTCAACGTAGAAACACTACAGCAAAGTCTCAACGAAATCGTTAAGCGTCACGAAAGCTTGCGGACAAGCTTTGCAGTTGTGGATGGGCAACCCGTTCAAGTTATTCATCCAAGGGTGGATATTAGCTTACCAATTGTAGATTGCACCGGCCAAGATTTTATCCTTAAAGAAACCCAACAACCTTTCGACTTATCCCAACCACCACTGCTACGGGTAAAACTGCTGCGCGTGCAAACCCAAGAGCATCTGCTGCTACTCACCATGCACCACATCATCTCAGATGGTTGGTCAATTGGCGTTTTCCTGAGGGAAATAGCAACACTGTACGAGGCTTTCTCTACCAACAAACCCTCACCCTTACCCCACCTTACCATCCAGTACGCAGACTTTGCCTATTGGCAGCGACAATGGCTGCAAGGAGAGATTTTACAAACCCAGATCAATTACTGGAAGCAGCAACTCAGCGGTAAGCTACCCGTGCTGCAACTCCCACAACAGCGACCACCGATCCAAACTTTCACAGGCAAAAAGCACCCTCTTACTTTACCTAAGGATCTAGCCGCAGCCGTCAAAAACTTGAACCAAAAAGAGGGTGTCACCCTGTTTATGACACTCCTAGCAGTCTTCAAAACATTGCTGTACTGTTACACAAATCAGGAAGACATTTTAGTCGGTTCACCTGTTGTTGGTCGCAACTGGTCTGAAACTGAAAACTTGATCGGCTTTTTTATCAACACTCTGGTATTCCGCACAAACTTGTCTGGGAACCTCAGTTTTCGGGAGTTGCTTCAACGAGTACGCCAAGTCTGTTTAGGCGCTTACGCTCATCAAGACTTGCCTTTTGAAAAGCTGGTGGAGGAGTTACAGCCAGAACGCAACTTAAGCTATAACCCATTGTTCCAGGTTATGTTTATCCTCCAAAATGCACCTATACCATCAGTTGAGCTTTCAGGCTTGACTTGGGAACCCCAAGAGGTAGACAGCGGCACATCAAAATTTGATTTGAAACTCAGTTTATGGGAAAGTGTTCAAGGTTTCAATGGCTCTTTGGAGTACAAAACAGATTTATTTGATGCAATGACTATCGCCCGGATGGCAAGCGATTTAGAAATATTGTTGCGCCATGTTGTACAACAGCCGGATATTAAGCTTAAAGAGTTAGCCGCTATTGTTGCTGAAGCGGAGAAAGAGCAACAGCTTATGCAAGCGAAGGAATTGGAAAATATTAGTCTGCAAAAGTTAAAGCTGACGAAACGGAGTGCTGTTCGTGGAGGATAGGAAAATTCTAAAACGAACCGCGTTCGCGCAGCGTGTCCTCTGGACATAGGCGCTAAGAACACTAAGGTATGAAAGAAGAAGAGAAGGATAGCTATATGACAATTCCCAATTCTGCAAAGGCTAGCTTTAAAACCTTGGGAAAGGTCAAACGTCAAGCTGTTAGTGAAGTGATCCAAAAAGCTCTACTGATTTCTGACAGTTCTTTGCCACTGCTGATAAAACCTACTGTTGGAGGAGTTAATCTAGTTGCTTGGGCGGGGAACAATATTGAGTTGATAACTAAGTTGTTATTGCAACATGGTGGCATTCTGTTTCGTAACTTCCAAGTTGTGGATGTCGCTGAATTTGAGCAGTTTATCCAAACTGTTGCTGGAGACTTATTGGAATATCGCGATCGCTCTTCACCCCGTAGTTCCATCCAAGGCAAAATTTATACTTCCACTGACCATCCAGCCGATCAAAGTATTTTTCTCCATAGCGAGAATTCTTATGCAGCGACTTGGCCCTTAAAAATCTTCTTTTACTGCGTCACCCCAGCACAACAGGGTGGAGAAACACCCATTGCTGACACTCGTAAACTTTACCAACGAATCGATCCAAAAATTCGCGATCGCTTCGCCCAAAAACAAGTCATGTACGTTCGCAACTTTGGCGATGGCTTTGGCTTACCTTGGCAAACAGTCTTTCAAACCACCAACCCAAAAGACGTAGAAGCTTTTTGCCGAAACAATGGCATTGACTTTGAATGGAAACCAGGAAATAAATTGAGAACTCGCCAAATTCGCCCAGCCATTCTACCTCACCCTCATACCAACGAAATGGTTTGGTTCAATCACGCTGTATTTTTTCATGTATCCACATTAGAACCAACAATCCGTCAAGCATTATTAGCAGAATTTTCAGAAGAAGAACTTCCTCACAACACTTATTACGGTGACGGTTCACCAATTGAACCAGAAGTATTAGAAGAACTTCGCACCGTTTACCAACAAGAAACAGTCCTTTTTCCCTGGCAAGCTGGAGACATTTTAATGCTCGACAATATGCTCACAGCACACGGAAGAAAACCATTCTCAGGCACTCGAAAAGTCATTGTAGGCATGACACAACCCAACACTTGCCAAAACCTGAAAACCACAAAATTATTTCATTGAAATTCTTGCTATTTTTTCTTCCTTTTTCTCTTTTCTTTGCGTTCTTAGCGTCTTCGTGGTTCATTAACTCTTATTATCGAACTCACCTCATCAACAACCTTTAAATCCTTCATGGAGATAAAAAATGCTCATGGGAATCGAGGGATATCAACTCTCACCTCAGCAACAACATCTGTGGCAATTACAACAAACCGATAACCCCTCTTATCGCGCTCAATGTGCTGTTGCAATTAACGGCAATCTTAACACCAACACATTAAAAGCCGCCTTAACACAAATTGTCCAGCAGCACGAAATTCTTCGTACCACTTATAGATACTTGCCTGGGATGACCATCCCATTACAAGTCATTGTAGATAATAGCTTTGACTGGCAACATCACGACTTAAGCAATCACCACCCCCAAGAACAGCAAGCAAAACTAGAAGTATTATTTCATCAGTTTAGTCAACACCCTTTTAACTTAACCCAAGGACCAGTTTTAAAATTATCTCTGGTCACTTTATCAAGCTCCCAACATATTTTATTTATCGCCTTACCAGCACTTTGTGCCGATACAGCAACCCTGGAAAACTTAGTACAAGAAATTAGCAAGTATTACACTGCTAGCATTGAGCATGAGGAATTATCCGATGAACCGTTGCAGTATGCAGATTTAGCAGCATGGCAGAATGAATTGCTGCAAGCCGGGAATACAGAAGGAGGAAGAGACTATTGGCGCAAGCTAGATTTTTCTGCCTTAACAGCGTTGCAACTGATATTTGAAAAACAGTTTACTGAACAATTAGAATTTTCTCCTCAAACTTACACTTTCAAAATAGACCCTGCTCTGGCTGCAAAAATTGACAATTTAACTCACCAGTCAAATGCTTCACTCTCTGATTTTTTTCTGGCTTGCTGGAATGTATTACTGTGGCGTATAACAGGACAACAAAACCTAATTATTGGTGTGGCTTCAGATGGTCGAAAATATCAAGAATTAAAAGCAGCTTTAGGTTTATTATCTAAATATTTACCAATTTATACTGAATTAAAAGAAGAATTTACGTTTAATGATATTTTGCAGAAAGTTCAGGAAACACTGACAACTGCTTATAATTATGAAGATTATTTTCATTTAGAAATAGCAGATTTACCACAGAACACGCCCCCATTTTTACCGCTTGCTTTTGAATTTGTACAGCCCCAGAAGTATCAAGCAGGCGATGTCTCATTTTCGATTTATGAGCAGTACGCTTGTAGCGATCGCTTCAAAATTAAACTCGCTTGCGTTTGTCAAGAAAATTCTATAAATGTAAACTTTACCTACGATGCCAACTTATTTTTGGTAGAAGATATTAAACGTTTAGCTGGGCAGTTTCAGACATTAGTAGAAAGTGCGATCGGCTTCGCCGCGCCGAAGGCGATCGCTCATCCAGATGAAGCTATCAGTCAGTTACAAATCCTGAGCGAAATTGAACAACAGCAACTGCTCTTTGAATTTAACAATACTAAACTTGACTATTCAATAAATAAGTGCATTCATCAACTCTTTGAAGAACGGGTAGCGAGTACACCAAACAAAGTTGCCATAGTTATTGCACAGGAACAACTTACCTACAAAGAACTAAACAGTCGTGCTAACAAAATAGCTCGCTACTTGCAGCAGTTGGGTGTTGGCGCAGAGGTCTTGGTGGGGTTGTGCGTTGAGCGCACGCCTATGATGATTCTGGGTATTCTCGCCATTCTCAAAGCTGGTGGGGCTTATGTGCCTCTAGATCCAGCTTATCCCAAAGAGCGCTTGGCGTTCATGTTGCAGGACTCCCAACCAAGAGTGTTGTTGACTCAATCTTTATTAGCAGAACTACCCGAACATACAGCGCAAGTTGTTTGCCTTGATACCAATTGGCATTTCATTGCACAGCAGCCAGAAGACAATTTAGAACAGACGGCAGATCCTGCCAACTTAGCTTATGTGATTTATACCTCTGGCTCAACCGGAACACCCAAAGGTGTTAGAGTTACTCATGCTAATTTGTGTCACTACGTGCAGGCGATGCAAATAGCGCTGGGTATCACAGCAGAAGATATTTATTTGCACACAGCATCTATAGCTTTTTCATCTTCAGTCAGACAGTTTATGGTGCCGTTGACTAAAGGCGCTACAGTTAAAATTGCGACTTCTGAACAGAGAAAAGACCCAAGAGCGCTGTTTGTAGGAATTAAGCAACACAATGTTACAGTCATTGATATCGTCCCCTCTTACTGGCGCAATTGCAATCACACCCTGGCAAGTTTAGAACCAGAGTTGAGAAAAACTCTTTTAGACAATAAACTGCGCTTGATTGTGTCTGCAAGCGAACCACTGCTGTCTGATATTCCCAGCACTTGGAGGTTTGACTTCCAGCACAGCGCACAGTTCATCAATATGTTTGGTCAGACGGAAACCTGTGGGATTGTCGCAACCTATCCGATTCCTGTCCAAGAGGATGAGCCGATGAAAGTCGTACCCCTCGGTCGCCCAATTGCCAACACGCAAATTTATCTGTTGGATCAACATCTGCAACCAGTGCCAATAGGGGTTGCTGGCGAAGTGTACATTGGTGGCTTGGGTTTGGGGCAAGGTTATCTCCATCGTCCAGATTTAACTGCTGAAAAATTCATTCCCAATCCTTACAGTAACCAACCGGGAGCGAGACTCTACAAAACCGGGGACTTAGGGCGTTATCTACCAGATGGCACTATTGAGTTTATCGGTCGCAGCGACTACCAAGTCAAAATTCGCGGCTTTCGCATCGAACTAGCAGAAATTGAAGCGGTACTAGGTCAGCATCCAGATATCAGGGAAGCAGTCGTTTTAGCAAGGGAAGATGCAGGTAACAAGCGTTTAGTGGCTTATGTGGTTCCTAATAATGTAGATTCTCTACAAAATTCAAAATCAAGTGACTTGGCTCGTTTTTTACAAGAAAAGTTACCCGATTATATGCTGCCTTCTAGCTTCGTAATGTTAGAGGCTTTACCACTCACACCTAACGGTAAGGTCAACCGTTCGGCGCTTCCTGCACCTGAGCAAGTACGACTTGAAACAATAGCAACTCCCCGCACACCAGTAGAAGAGGTTCTAGTTGGCATTTGGGTGAAAATACTTAATATTCAACAGGTGGGTATTAACGACAACTTTTTTGAGTTGGGCGGACACTCACTGCTCGCCACTCAAGTGATTTCCCAAGTGCGCGAAGCCTTTCAAGTAGAGTTACCCCTACGGAGTTTGTTTGAGTCACCAACGGTGGCTGGACTAGGCGATCGCATTGAAACAGCACTCAGATCCGGGCAGAAATTGGAAGTTCCCCCCATTGAACGTGTAGCACGAGATGGAGAATTACCACTGTCCTTTGCCCAGCAGCGACTGTGGTTTCTCGACCAATTGCAACCAGGTAGCGCTTCTTATAATCTTTCTCGAGCTGTGCGACTGCAAGGAACGCTCAACGTTGCAGCACTAGAACAGAGTTTCAATGAAATTGTTCGCCGTCATGAAGTTTTGCGAACCACTTTTACTGCTGTGGATGGGCAACCAGTTCAAGTGATTGCTCCCACACTTAGTATAAAAATGCCGGTAGTGGATTTGAGAGAATTACCACAAGACGCACGCGAAGCAGAAACTCAACGACTGGCTAAACTTGAGGCGCAACGCTCTTTTGACTTAACTACAGGACCATTATTAAATGCAACCCTCTTGCAACTTGCAGAGGAAGAGTATGTGCTGTTATTTACAATGCATCATATTGTTGCTGATGGATGGTCAGCAGGCGTGATTGTGCGTGAGGTTGCAGAACTCTACACAGCATACTGTAGAGACGTTGCATCCGAGAGTTCTACACTCCTGCCAGAATTGCCCATACAGTACGCAGACTTTGCCGTTTGGCAACGCCAGTGGTTGCAAAAAGAGGTGTTGGCGTCCCAAATGGAATACTGGAAGCAACAATTGAGTGGTAGTTTGCCAGTGTTGGAACTTCCCACCGATAGACCGCGACCAGCTATCCAAACTTTCGCAGGTAAAAAGCAGTCTTTTCAACTCTCTCCAACTCTAAGCGAAGCACTAAAAACCTTGAGTCAACGGGAAGGAGTTACGCTGTTCATGACCCTACTGGCAGCTTTTAACACATTGCTTTATCGCTACACACAGCAAGAAGATATCCTTGTTGGTTCACCTATTGCCAATCGCAACCGCAGCGAAATAGAAGGGCTAATTGGCTTTTTTGTCAATACCTTGGTGCTGCGTACTAACCTTGAGGGCAATCCCAGTTTTCGAGAGTTGCTAAAACGGGTGCGCGAAGTCACCTTGGGGGCATATGCACACCAAGATTTGCCCTTTGAGCAACTGGTGGAAGAATTGCACCCAGAGCGCAACTTGAGCCACACACCCCTATTTCAGGTGATGTTTGCCTTACAGAATGCTCCATCCGAAGCGCTTAAGCTTCCAGGACTGAGCCTAAATTTTCTAGAAGCAGACAGCGAGACAGCCCGTTTTGATTTGAGTTTGTCTCTCACTGACACAGCACAAGGATTAATTGGGGAATTAGAATACAACACCGACCTGTTTGACTCAGCGCGAGTGACACGGATGCTGGGATATTTCCAAAACTTATTGGAAAGCATTGTTGCTCATCCCGACCAGTCTTTATCAGATCTGACAAATTTAACCCAAGCAGAGCAGCAGCAACTGTTGGTGGAATGGAACAACACACAGGCTGATTACCCCTTTGTCTGCATCCATCAGCTATTTGAAGCGCAGGTAGAACGCACACCAGACGCCGTGGCTGTAGTTTTTGAAGACCTGCAACTTACTTACCAACAGTTAAACGCCCGTGCAAATCAGCTAGCGCATCATTTGCAAAAGCTGGGAGTAAGACCAGAAGTGTTGGTGGGGATTTGTGTTGAGCGATCGCTGGAAATGGTCATTGGACTATTAGCCATCTTAAAGGCTGGTGGAGCTTACTTACCATTAGATCCCCTACTACCTAAAGAGCGCAAAGCATTTATGCTGGCGGACGCGCAAGTCAGGGTATTACTCACACAACAGAACTTAGCAACCAGCTTAGAGCAGCATCAAGCTCAAGTTGTCTGCATCGATCGCGACTGGGAAAATATCGCCGCACACAACCAAAACAATCCCATTAGTGGTGTACAACCTGAGAATTTAGCATACATTATTTACACTTCTGGTTCCACAGGTCAACCCAAAGGCGTGCAAATTACCCATCGTAGTGTCGTGAATTTCCTCACGACTATGCAACAGCAGCCAGGGTTAACAGAGGAAGATACGCTACTTGCGGTGACAACTTTATCGTTTGACATTGCGGGACTAGAAATATTCCTACCACTGTTGGTAGGTGCGAGGGTAGTTGTAGCAAGCCGCTTGGTGGCTACAGATGGCATACAGTTATCACAACAGCTTTCCGATTGTGGCGCAACGGTGATGCAAGCAACCCCTGCGACTTGGCGAATGCTTTTGGAAGCGGGGTGGCAGGGTTCTCCACAACTCAAAATTCTTTGCGGTGGCGAAGCTTTACAACGCCAATTAGCTGTTCAATTGCAGCAACTGTGTGCAAGTATCTGGAATTTGTATGGTCCCACTGAGACGACTATCTGGTCTACAATTTATCAAGTGGATCACCGAGAAGGACCAGTTCCGATTGGTCGGGCGATCGCCAATACACAAATCTACATCCTAGATCGACATTTGCAACCTGTACCGATAGGAGTTCCCGGAGAACTCTATATTGGTGGTGCAGGACTAGCGCGTGGTTATCTCCACCGAGAAGAACTCACTGCAGAGAAATTTATCCCCAACCCGTTTAGTGAAAAATCGGAACTCCTTTACAAAACCGGAGATTTAGCTTGTTACCTGAGTGACCGTAGTATTGAATACAAAGGACGCATTGACCACCAAGTCAAACTGCGGGGCTTCCGGATTGAACTGGGAGAAATCGAGACGCTGCTCAACCAACACGCAGCAGTGCGAGAGACTGTGGTTATAGTACGCGAAGATAGACCAGGTGACCAGCGCTTAGTTGCCTACATAGTTCCGAATGGAGAATTCGACACCCGACTCATTGCCCAACTGCGCCAGTTTTTGCAGCAGAAGTTACCAGAGTACATGGTACCTTCAGCCTTTGTGATGCTGGAAGCTATGCCGCTCACACCTAATGGCAAGGTGAATCGCCGCGCCCTACCTACACCTGATATAACTCACTCACATCCGGAAAGTGGTTTTGTCGCACCCCGTAATCCCATTGAGGAAGCGATCGCCAAAATTTGGGTTCAAGTCCTGGGTGTGGAACTCTTTGGTATACATGACAATTTCTTTACCTTGGGAGGGCATTCATTATTAGCCACTCAGGTGATTTCTCGCATTCGCAAAACCTTCGAGGTAGATTTACCGTTACACCGCTTGTTTGAGTCCCCGACAGTTGCAGAACTCGCCAAAACCATCCAAGAGGTGATGAAGGTAGAACCCTTAAGCGCAACTCCTCCCATTATGCGCGTTTCCCGAGACGGCAATTTACCACTCTCTTTTGCTCAACAACGACTGTGGTTGCTAGAGCAACTGTACCCAGGCAGTTCTATGTACAACATACCAGTTGCTGTACGTCTGGTTGGTTCTCTAAATGTGGCGGTGCTGGAACAGAGTTTGAATGAAATTGTACGCCGTCACGAAGTATTGCGTACGACCTTTGCTATGGTCGATGAGCATCCGGTTCAGGCGATCGCTTTACAGCGATCGCTCCGCGCAATCGCCCCATCTCTCAATCTCAACCTGTCAATCCTTGACTTGCGCGAGTTGCCAGAACAAGAACGAGAAGCCCAAGTGCAAAACCTAAGCGCCGAAGAATTCCAACGCCCCTTTGACCTAGCCCAAGGTCCATTACTTCGATGCAGTCTCCTGCGCGTCGGTGAGCAGGAGCATATAATCTTGTTCAGCATCCACCATATCGTCTCCGATGGTTGGTCAATGGGTGTGTTCGTTCGAGAGTTAGCAACACTCTACGAAGCCTTTTCTCTCAAAAAACCCTCCCCACTCCCAGAACTGCCCATCCAGTATGCAGACTTTGCCGTTTGGCAACGACAATTGTTGCAAAAAGAGGTATTGCAAACCCAATTGCAAAGCTGGAAGCAGCAATTGGGCAACAATCTCCCAGTACTGCAATTACCAACAACTCGTCCACGCGCAGAAGTGAAAACAAACCGGGGTGCAACTCAAACTTTCGTCATTCCCCCGCAAGAGTCCGCAGCACTGCAAACACTCTCGCAGCAAGAGGGCGTCACCTTATTCATGACCCTACTAGCTGGTTTTCAGGTCTTGCTACAACGCTATACAAATCAGGATGACATTGTTGTTGGTACTGATGTTGCCAATCGTAACCAGGCAGAACTTGAACCATTGATTGGCTTTTTTGTCAACCTGCTTGTCTTACGCACCGACTTGAGTGAAAACCCCAGTTTCCGGGAGTTGCTCAAACGAGTGCGCCAGGTAACATTAAAAGCTTATGCTCATCAAGATTTGCCCTTTGAGGAATTAGTTAAAGCTTTACAACCCGAGCGGAATTTAAGCCAAACGCCGCCACTGTTTCAGGTGTTGTTTGTCTTGCAAAATGCACCCATGCCAGCCTTGGAATTACCAGAGCTTACCCTCAATCTGTTACCAGTAGATAACAAAATAGCCAGGTTTGATTTAGCTCTATTTCTTACAGAAACCGAGCAAGGAATTATGGGTAAGTGGCAGTATAATGCTGACCTTTTTGACGACACAACAATCACTCGTATGACACGTCATTTCCAAACGCTGCTTAATAGCATTGTGACGCAACCCGATGCCCGCCTCAGCGCTTTAGAAATGCTGACTGAAACCGAAAGAAAACAACAAGTTATGCAAAAAAGTGAGCGTAAAGCCTTCAAGCGGGAAAAGTTTATTAACGTTGCTCCCAAAGCTGTAAATTTATCACAAGAACAATTAATTAAAACCGATTATCTCCAGCCGGGGCAAACATTTCCTCTCGTCATTCAACCTCAGACTGATGAAATTGATTTAAAAAGTTGGGCTAAAAATAACCAAGAATTTATCGAGAGACAATTATTAAAACATGGAGCTATTCTCTTTAGAGGTTTCCATGTAAATTCTGTCTCAGACTTTGAAAATTTTGCCTCTGCAATTTGTCCAAATTTATTCGGTGAGTATGGCGACTTACCTCGTGCTGGAGAAGGAGGCAAAGTTTATGGTTCTACTCCTTACCCAGCAGATAAAGCCATTCTCTTCCATAATGAAAGCTCTCACTTACATCGGTTTCCTCTCAAGATTTGGTTTTTCTGCGTGCAACCAGCACAGCAAGGAGGAGAAACACCGATTGTAGATTGTCGTAAAGCTTACCAAATTCTCAATCCAAAGCTACGAGAACAATTAGCTGAAAAACAATTAATGTACGTTCGTAACTACACAGAAGGCTTGGATGTCAGTTGGCAAGATTTCTTTCAAACTACCGAAAAATCTGTTGTAGAAAATTACTGTATTCAAGCTAAAATTGATTTTGAATGGTACGAAAATAATGAGTTAATCACTCGCCAAATTCGTCCAGCACTAGCTGGACATCCAAAAACTGGCGAGCCAGTCTTTTTCAATCAAATTCAATTGCATCATGTAGCTTATTTAGATGTAGCAGTCCGAGAATCTTTGTTGTCTTTGTTTGGAGAACAAAAGCTACCGCGTAATGTTTATTATGGTGACGTTACTCCTATTGAAGATTCAGTTATTGCAGAAATTAATGAAGTTTATCGCCAATCTACAATGAGTTTTCCTTGGATGAAAGGAGACATTTTAATGCTAGATAATATGTTGACGGCACACGGACGGTATCCCTATGTAGGACAACGCAAGATTGTGGTAGCAATGGGAGAGATGATAAACGGCGAAAACATTGTAAAACCAAATCAGGAGGAAGAAAATGCTAAGTGATTTGAGCGGCTTTCGGCTTTCTCCTCAACAGAAACGCCTTTGGTTGTTACAGCAAGAGAGTTCTACTTATGTAGCTCAGTGTGCCATTCTCATAGAAGGAACCCTCCAGAAAGCAGTTTTGAAAACTGCTTTAGAAAAAATCATAAATCGACATAATATCTTGCGGACAGCTTTTCAAAGCCTATCCAGCTTAAAAATGCCGATCATGGTTATCCAAAATAGCTATGACTTTTCTTGGTGCGAGATAAAGTTAGATGAGCGATTAACCAAAGCTTCAATTGAGTCGATTTGCCAGGAAGAAAGAAAGCAAGCTTTTGACTTTGAAAGAGCAGTACTGTTGCGTGCATCTTTGCTGAGAATGTCCGCTACAAAGCATATTTTGCTTATCACTCTACCTTCGCTCTGCGCGGATGCATGGACACTAAAAAATTTGTTTCAGGAAATCAGTGAGGCATACTATGCTTTTGTGAATGGAGAGGAAATATGCGAAGAAGCTGTGCAATATATTCAATTTTCTGAGTGGCAGAATCAATTGCTTGCTGAACCAGAAGTAGAAACAGGCAAAGATTATTGGTGTCAGCAAGACTTTTCTGCTTTAAAGACTTTAAAACTACCTTTTGAAGATAAGGCTGATAAAAAAGCACAATTTCAGCTAGAATATTTAAATTTTGAAATTGCTCCCCGTCTCACCGCCAATATAAAATCTCAGGTACAGCAATCTGGGACTTCAGTTGCTGATTTCTTGCTTTCTTGCTGGCAGATTTTACTATGGCGGCTAACAGGACAGTCAGAGATGATTATTGGTACAGTCTATCATGGCAGAGAGTATGAAGAACTCAATGATGTTCTGGGATTGTTTGCTAAATCGCTCCCCATTCCTTGTCATTTGATATCAGACTTGCGCTTTAGCGAAGTTATAAAACAGGTGAGCAAAGCCACGCAAGATGCTTACGAGTGGCAGGAATATTTTTTTGTGGAACAAATCGACAGTTTTTCTGGCAATTTAGCAGGTTTTCCAATTGTTTTTGAGTATGAAGAATTGCCAGAAAAACTATTTACCGGAGATATTTCTTTTTCGTTCTACAATAAATATATCTGCACTGAACGTTTTAAAATAAAATTATTTTGTCTGGATAAGGGGAATTCTTTAGACATAGGAATTTATTATGATGCTAACTTGCTTTCAGCAGATACTATTCGTCGTTTAGCCGAACAATTCCAAACTTTATTAGCTAGTGTAACGGAAAATCCAGATGTAGCAATTAGTCAATTGGAAATTCTGCCGCAAAGTCAGGTTGAGCAACTACTCATCAAGTGTAACCAAACTCAAGTTGATTACTCACAAAATAAATGTATTCATCAAATATTTGAGGCGCAGGCAGCTTGTACACCAGATAATGTTGCAGTTGTTTTTGAAGAGCAGCAATTAACTTATGCTGAACTCAATAGCCGCGCAAATCAACTGGCACATTATCTGCGTAGATTGGGAGTAAAACCAGAGATTCTGGTAGGCATTTGTTTAGAAAGAACACACCTAATGTTAGTGGCAATGCTGGGCATTCTCAAAGCTGGTGGAGCCTATTTGCCACTCGATCCAGCATTGCCTCAAGAAAGTCTAACCTTTAGGCTACAAGATGCCCAAGTTCCAATACTCTTAACGCAACAAACCAGTCATTCAATCCAACAGGCAAAGTCTCTTTCACAAAGTGAATGTCAACATACAATTGAAAATACCGCATTGGTCTTTATAGACACTGATTGGGAAATCATTGCTCAAGAAAATACAGACAATATCAGCAGCGAAGTTACGCCTGAGAATTTAGTTTATGTACTCTACACTTCAGGTTCTACAGGCAAACCTAAAGGCGTTGCTGTTGAGCATCGGCAACTCCTTAATTACCTATATGGCATTTTGCCAAAACTGGATCTTCCAACCGACGCTAGTTTTGCAATCGTCTCTACCTTTGCAGCAGACTTGGGCAACACGGTAATTTTCCCTTGTCTATGTAGTGGTGGATGTCTGCATGTGGTGTCTTGGGAACGAGCATCTGATCCGACAGCTTTAGCTGCCTACTTTCGTCGTTATCCCATTGACTGCCTGAAGATAGTTCCCTCGCATTTGGCAGCATTGCTGAGTTCCGACCACATCGAGTTTATACTACCTCGCCAGCTACTGATTCTAGGAGGTGAGGTAACTGATTGGCATTTGATTGAGACGATTCAGCAATATGCTCCTCACTGCCGGATTATTAATCACTATGGTCCAACAGAAACCACTGTTGGTGTGCTGACTTATACCGTAACAAGGAAAACTTCTGAAACAACAGTTCCTATAGGGCGACCAATTGCTAATACGCAGGTTTATGTGTTGGATTCATATCTAAAACCTGTTCCTATAGGAGTTCCTGGAGAACTCTACATTAGTGGAGAATCCTTAGCACGGGGTTATCTAAACCGACCCGAACTGACTGTTGAAAGGTTCATTACCAACCCCTTTAGTAAAAATTATTCACAACGACTGTATAGAACAGGGGATTTGGTACGCTATTTGCCAGATGAGAATTTAGAATTTCTTGGTCGCCTTGATGAGCAAGTAAAAATCAGGGGTTTTCGCATCGAACTTGGCGAAATTTCCGCAGCACTGAGCCAACACCCAGCAGTACACGAGGTTGTTGTCATTACAGAAGAAGTAGCGGGAGAAAAACGCCTTGTAGCCTATACAGTCCCAACCTCAGCATCCAGTATTCAGCACTCAGTACTCATTCATGACCTCCGCAATTTCTTAAAAGAAAAGTTGCTAGAGTACATGATACCGTCAGCATTCGTCATACTAAAGGCATTACCCCTGACGCCAAATGGTAAAGTAGACCGTAACGCACTTCCCGCGCCAGATGAGGCGGTAGCAACACAAAGAAATTTTGTGATTCCTCGTACCCCAGTTGAGGAAGTCTTAGCCGGGATCTGGGCGCAGCTTTTGTTCCTGCAAAAGGTGAGTATTGAAGACAATTTCTTTGACTTAGGCGGGCACTCCCTAGTTGCAACTCAGGTGATTTCCCGACTACGCACTACCTTCGGAGTAGAACTACCGCTGCGTCAACTATTTGAATCCCCAACAGTGGCAGAACTGGCTGAACATATTGAAAGGGCGATGAGGGTTGCTTCTGTACAAGAAATAACATCTATTGGTCGTGTTTCTAAGGACAGAGAGTTACCACTTTCTTTTGCTCAAAAGCGACTGTGGTTTTTAGACCAGTTGGAGCCAGCCAACCCTACATACAACCTCCAAAGAG
Organism: Mastigocladopsis repens PCC 10914; assembly: GCF_000315565.1. Taxonomy (NCBI): domain Bacteria; kingdom Bacillati; phylum Cyanobacteriota; class Cyanophyceae; order Nostocales; family Symphyonemataceae; genus Mastigocladopsis; species Mastigocladopsis repens. The sequence goes on from NZ_JH992901.1 coordinate 3,944,833, forward strand.
CTATTCGCCTCACAGGTTCACTCAATATTGCAGCATTTAGGCAAAGCTTTAGCGAGATTTTGCAACGTCATGAAGTTTTGCGAACCAGGTTTGCAATTAATGAGCGGGGAAACGTCGTGCAAATTATTACCCCTGCCCAAAGCATCAACTTGCCAGTGTTAGACCTGCAAAAGTTGTCAACAACTCAGCAAGAGGCAGAAATCCAACGGTTAATTCAGCAGGAGGGTCAGCAGGGCTTTGATTTAGCCAACGGACCTTTATTGCGAACCACTCTTGTACAACTAGGTAAGCAGGAGTATGTGTTGCTATTTACAATGCACCATATTGTCAGCGATGCCTGGTCAACAGGGGTACTGGCGCGAGAATTAACAGCACTTTATGAAGCATTTTCTCAAAGTAAGCCTTCTCCCCTCCAGGAACTGCCTATCCAGTATGCTGACTTTGCCCTTTGGCAACAAGAGTGGTTTGTGGGAGAACGATTAACAGCCCAGCTAGATTACTGGAAACAGCAGCTTGCAGGCGATCTGCCAGTCTTAGCACTGCCCACAGATCGTCCCAGACCTGCTGTACAAACCTTTGCAGGGCAAGAGTATGACCTGGTGTTGCCTCATGAACTCTCTCAAGCCCTTAAGGTATTGAGTCAGCAGGAAGGTGTTACCCTGTTTATGACCTTGTTGGCGGCGTTCAAAACCTTGCTCTACCGATATACAGGACAAGAAGATATCCTCATCGGCTCTCCTATCGCCAACCGCAACAGGGCTGAAATAGAACATTTAATTGGTTTTTTTGTCAATACCTTGGTGTTGCGGACTGATTTATCTGGCAATCTCAGTTTCCGAGAGTTGCTAAAACGAGTGCGGGAAGTCACTTTGGGAGCATACGCCCACCAGGATCTACCTTTTGAGAAACTGGTAGAGGAATTGCAACCACAGCGAGATATGAGCCGTCCGCCTTTGTTCCAGGTAATGTTTGTCTTCCAGAATGCTCCAACGGAAACATTGGATTTACCGGGTTTAAGCATTCAGCCAATGCCACTCAAGAGTAAGACGGCGAAATTTGATTTAGCTCTGTCTCTTGTAGAGACAGAGCAGGGACTGCTTTGCAAGGTGGAGTACAACACCGACCTATTTGAGGAGTTTACGATTTCTCGCTTGATTGAGCATTTTCAAATTTTACTGACAGGCATTGTCGCTAATCCTCAGCAGCGCCTCTGGGAATTGCCTTTGCTCACAGCAACCGAGCAGCAACAGTTAGTGGAATGGAATAATACTTACACTAATTATGACAATGAACGATGTCTGCATCAATTGTTTGAGGCACAGGTAGAGCAAACTCCTGATGCAGTAGCAGTCGTTTTTGAAGATGAGCAACTGACATATCGGGAACTGAACCAGCGAGCCAATCAACTAGCGCATCATTTGCAAAAGCTGGGAGTGAAACCAGAAGTGTTGGTGGGGATTTGTGTTGAGCGATCGCTCGAAATGGTGATTGGACTGCTAGGCATTCTCAAAGCGGGTGGAGCATATGTACCTCTAGATCCAAGCTATCCGCGCGATCGCTTGGCTTTCATGTTTGAAAACTCACAAACTCCTGTGTTGTTAACCCAGCAGCACTTGCTTGAGAACCTTCCGGCTCATACAGCTAAAGTCGTTTGCCTAGATAGCAACTGGGAAGTTATCGCTCGTGCCAGTTCAGAAAATCCTATCTGCAATCTCACCCCCGATAACCTAGCCTACGTCATTTACACCTCTGGGTCTACTGGTAGACCAAAAGGAGCAATGAATACCCATCGGGGTATTTGTAATCGCTTATTGTGGATGCAAAGCGCTTACCAATTAACGGCAGCAGATAGGGTTTTGCAGAAGACACCCTTCAGCTTTGATGTGTCAGTTTGGGAATTTTTCTGGACCTTGTTGACAGGTGCGCGTTTAGTGGTGGCTCAACCAGAGGGACATCGAGATCCGAACTATCTCGTCAAATTGATTTTACAGCAGCAAATCACCACTGTGCATTTTGTGCCTTCCATGTTGCAAGTGTTTTTGGAAACAGAAGGACTTGAGACTTGTAAGTGCCTCAAACGAGTGATAGCGAGTGGTGAAGCATTACCAGTTGAACTGCAAAAACGTTTTTTTACTCGTCTAGATGCCCAATTGCATAACCTTTATGGTCCCACGGAAGCTGCCATAGACGTAACCTTTTGGGAATGTGTGCCGGAAAATACCCATTGGCAAAAAGTTCCTATTGGTCGCCCGATTGCTAATACCCAGATTTATCTATTGGATCAGCATCTGTACTCCGTTCCTCTCGGAGTCATAGGCGAACTGTACATTGGTGGCGTGGCTGTAGGTCGGGGGTATTTAAACAGCCCGGAACTGACAGCAGAGAAATTTATCCCTAACCACTTTAGTGACGAACCGGGAGCGCGTTTGTATAAGACTGGGGATAAGGCACGCTACTTGGCAGATGGAAACATCGAATTTTTAGGGCGAATTGATGACCAAGTGAAAATTCGCGGTTTCCGCATTGAACTCGGAGAAATTGAAGCAGCCATCACCCAACACCCAACTGTACGCGAGTGTGTGGTTGTGGTGCGGGAGGATGAACTAGCTCAAAAGTGTCTGGTAGCCTATGTAGTCTTATACTCAGAACAGACACTGACAAGTAGTGAACTGCGCCACTTCTTGGAGTTGAAGTTACCAGGGTACATGGTACCCTCAGCCTTTGTGATGCTACAAGCACTGCCACTCACGCCTAACGGCAAAGTTAATCGGCGAGTTCTGCCTGCACCAGAAAATCTCCGCCCCGAGTTGGAAGTTGCTTATGTGATGCCGCAAACTGAGGTTGAACGAGCCATTGCTACTGTTTGGCAAAAAGCTCTTAATCTCGAGAATATAGGCATTCACGATAACTTCTTTGAACTCGGTGGTCATTCATTGCTAATGGTTAGAGTTCATAGAGAATTGCGTGAAATATTTAAAACCGATTTATCACTACTCAATCTGTTCCGATATTCGACCATCAGTTCTCTAGCTGAGTTTATAAGTCAGGGACATCAAAAGTTATATGGTAATGAAACGGATCATTCCACTGAGATTAGGACAGCTGGTAAAGCTCAACAAAAAAAACGTCTGCAAAAAATCAAGACAATCAGAAATATTTAAGGAGTTATAAAAGAATGGATACTCCGACAACAACATCTATAAATGGTTCAGAAATAGCAATTATTGGCTTATCAGGTCGTTTCCCAGGAGCCAAAAATATAGATGAATTTTGGCAGAATTTACAAAATGGTGTAGAGTCAATTACTTTTTTTACTGATAAAGAACTTTTGGATTCAGGAATAGATCCATCTGTTGTTAATCAGCCTAACTACGTCAAAGCAAAGGGTGTATTAGAAGATGTAGAATTATTTGATGCATCATTTTTTAGCTTTAATCCTAGAGAAGCAGAAATTACCGATCCTCAGCACCGTCTTTTCTTGGAGTGTGCTTGGGAAGCGTTGGAAAATGCTGGCTACAATGAAACTTACTCCGGTGCGATTGGTGTTTATGCTGGTGCTAGCCTGAGTGGCTACTTATTCAACGTTTATTCAAATCAAAATATCTTAAGCTCTGTAGATCCTCACCAAATAGCGATTGGCGGTGACAAAGATTACTTAAGCACACGCGTTTCTTACAAACTTAATCTAGAAGGACCAAGCTACACCGTTCAAACAGCCTGCTCAACTTCATTAGTTGCTGTCCATTTGGGATGCCAAAGCTTGCTAAATGGCGAATGCGATATGGCTTTGGCTGGTGGTGTTCGCATAAATTCGACCCGAAAACATGGCTATTTTTACAAAGAGGGAGGAATAGCTTCTCCTGATGGACACTGCCGCGCCTTTGATGCTCAGGCACAGGGAACGGTGAGTGGTGAAGGCGTGGGCATTGTGGTTTTAAAGCGATTAGAAGATGCGATCGCAGACGGAGATTGCATCCATGCCGTTATCAAAGGTTCCGCTATTAATAATGATGGGTCATCAAAAGTTAGCTACACCGCACCTCGTATAGATACTCAAGCACAGGTGATTAGAATGGCTCAAGGTGTAGCCGAGGTTGAACCGGAAACTATCACCTATATTGAAGCTCATGGCACGGGAACATCCCTAGGAGACCCAATTGAAATTGCCGCACTCACACAAGCTTTTCGCGTCGGTACAGAGAAAAAAGGCTTCTGTGCAATCGGTTCTGTAAAAACAAATATCGGGCATTTAGATGCTGCTGCGGGCGTAACGGGCTTGATGAAAACCGTCTTGGCTCTCAAGCATAAAAAAATACCGCCTAGCTTGCACTTTGAACAACCCAATCCTCAAATTGACTTTGCCAGCAGTCCCTTCTACGTCAATACCACACTTTCTGATTGGCAAACCAACGGCATTCCGCGACGTGCAGGAGTCAGTTCCTTTGGTATTGGGGGAACAAATGCTCATGTGATTTTAGAAGAAGCCCCAACTATAGAGGCTCGATCTTTAGCAGATTCTCGTCCTTGGCAGTTATTGTTGCTTTCAGCAAAAACGAGATCAGCCCTGGAAACAGCCACAGCAAACTTAGCTAATTATCTTCAGCAACATCCAAATTTACACCTTGCAGATGTCGCTTACACTCTTGGAGTAGGTCGTAGAGCTTTCGACTACCGCCGGACATTAATCTGTCAAAACCTTGATGATGCCGTCACGGCGCTAACGTCTCCAGAGACTCCTGAAGTTTTCACACATTACCAAAAGCCCTGTCATCGCTCTGTCGTGTTTATGTTTCCCGGTCAGGGTTCTCAGTATATAGACATGGGTCGGGAGCTTTATCAAACAGAGGCAATTTTTCGCCAACAGGTTGATGAGTGCTGTGAACTGCTCAAACCACATTTAGGATTGGATTTGCGCGATGTACTTTATCCTAATGCAGCCCAAACCCAACAAGCAGCACAACAGGTGACACAAACTGCTATTACCCAGCCAGCCCTATTTGTCATCGAATACGCCCTTGCTAAGTTATGGATGGCATGGGGAGTGCTTCCTACAGCAATGATTGGTCATAGCATAGGGGAATATGTCGCTGCTTGCCTAGCTGGGGTGTTTTCTCTCAAAGATGCTTTGGCGCTAGTGGCTGTTCGTGGACGGCTGATGCAGCAACTTCCTTCAGGGACAATGCTTGCTGTATCACTATCGGAGTCGAAACTTCAGCCCCTGCTAGGCGAGGAATGTTCTCTTGCAGCTAGCAACGCACCTTCTCTGTGCGTGGTTTCCGGAGCAAAAGCGGCAATTGAGAAGTTGCAACAACAACTGGGCGAACAAGGGGTGGATTGTCGCCCTTTACACACTTCACACGCTTTTCATTCCCAGATGATGAACCCCATCATCGATTTATTTACAGAGCATTTAAGAAAAATCAACCTGAAGGAACTGCAAATTCCCTTTGTATCTAACGTCACTGGTACTTGGATGAGTGCAGCCCAAGCAACCGATCCAAGCTACTGGGCAAAACATCTACGGCACACGGTACGCTTTGCTGAAGGTATTGCCGAGTTGCTGCAACAACCACAACAAATTTTCTTGGAAGTTGGTGCAGGGCGGACATTGAGTACTTTAGTGAGGCAGCACCCGCAACAAGAGCAACATATTATACTTTCTTCCTTACGCCATCCAAAAGAACAACAATCAGATGTTGCCTTTTTGCTCAATGCAGTCTCGCGGCTCTGGCTTAACGGGGTAAAGATAAATTGGTCTAGCTTTTATGCAACTGAGCGCCGTGAACGCATCCCCTTACCGACATATCCATTTGAACGACAAAGATATTGGATTGAACCACAATCTAAAGCTGCTCCTGTTACTACACATCAAGAACCGTTACACAAAAAACCGGATATTGCCGACTGGTTTTACGTGCCAATTTGGAAACAATCAATACCACTTAAACCTTGGAATAATGAAAAGCTAACACAAAAATTATGTTGGTTGGTCTTTGTCGATAACTGTGGCTTGGGAGCAATGCTCGCGCAACAGCTAGAACAACTTGGGCAAGATGTCATCACCGTCATAGCGGGAGACCAATTTACTAAACTGAGTGAGCACGCATATTGCATAAATCCCCAACAAAAAAATGACTATGACACCTTACTCCAAAATTTGGGTGTACTCAATAAAACTCCACAAATGATTGCCCATTTCTGGAGTATCACAGTCAACAATCAGACCGCCTCAGGAATCGAGTTGTTTGAAACAAGTCAGGCGCAGGGCTTTTACAGTCTGCTTTTCCTAGCTCAAGCACTTGGACAACAAAGTATGACTGATGCTTTACAAATCCTAGTTGTGACTAATAATATGTACAATGTTACTGGTGCGGAGAAGTTGTCTCCAGAAAAGACAACTGTGCTAGGACTATGTAAAGTGATTGGGCAAGAATATCCGAATATCTCCTGCCGCAGCATTGATATTGTGATTCCCCCAACAATTTGGCAACAGGAGAAACTCATAGAGCAACTGCTCGCAGAATTGACAGCACAGCCGAGTGACTCAGTTGTTGCCTACCGTGGTTATCATCGTTGGGTTCAAACTTTTGAAGCTGTTCGTTTAGAAGACGCGAACCCAGGAAAAGCACGGCTGCGCCAAGGGGGAGTTTACTTGATCACAGGTGGCTTGGGAGGTATTGGGCTGACACTAGCGCAGTATCTAGCTCAAACAGTGCAGGCAAAACTCGTCTTGATCTCGCGATCTGGTCTTCCTGAGAGAGGTGAGTGGGAAAAATGGTTGACGACTCATGATGACCAAGACTCCGTCAGCAACAAAATTAGGAAAGTGCAGGCGTTAGAGGAGTTAGGTACAGAAGTGTTGGTCAAAAGTGCCGATGTCGCCGACTTGGAACAGATGCAAGCATTGATGAGCGAGGTCTTTGAGCGCTTTGGCGACCTTCATGGTGTGATCCATGCTGCCGGGATCGTTGGCGAAAAGGCTCATACTGCTATTCAAGAGACTTCTTTGAACGAATGCCATTCGCAATTTCAATCAAAGGTTTATGGACTATTCGTACTAGAAAAAGTTTTGCAGGGAAGAAAGCTTGATTTTTGTCTTTTGCTATCTTCTTTAGCATCGGTTCTAGGGGGATTGGGCTTTGTTGCTTATTCGGCTGCAAATCTTTTTATGGATGCTTTTGCCCATAAGCAAAATCAAACAAACCCCGTCCCTTGGATCAGCGTAAACTGGGATGGTTGGCAGTTGAGAGAAAAAGAAGAACAAAATACAGCTTATAGAACAACTTTGGCTGAATTAGCTATAAGACCTAGTGAAGGTGTGGAGGCTTTTCAACGTATTCTATCCACGAGTACAGTTAATCAAGTTGTTGTTTCTACAGGAAGTTTACAAGCTAGGATTGAGCAATGGTTAAAGCTTGAATTATTGAAAGAAAAATTAGAGCAAACAAGCCTCTCTAAACCTTTACATTCGCGACCTCAATTAGGGAATGATTACGTTGCTCCCCGTAGTTCTGTTGAGCAAATCATTGCTGATATTTGGCAGAATCTCCTTGGGATCGAACAGATAGGCATCCATGACAACTTTTTTGAGTTAGGGGGGCATTCGCTGTTAGCTACCCAAGTGACTTCTCAACTACGAAAAACTTTCCTTGTGGAGTTGCCTTTACGCAGTCTCTTTTCTGAATCCTCTACGATCGCCCAGTTAGGTGAGCAAATTGAACAACTGGTTATGGAGAAAATAGAACAACTATCAGAAGAAGATGCTCAACGTCTTTTAGGAGTCTAATTATTAAGCATCCTCCTGTTCCTCTGCTCTCTCTGTTGCCTGGTGCGGTTCATGAAAAGCAGATTTTTGGTCACGACTACGTAAGTCATGTTATTTGGTGGGCATTGCCTCCCCCTTCCCCTTATCTGAGAGCGGCAATATGTCTGAATCCGATGCATTTTTAAGGCGACAATCTCATTTATCACCGACAAAAAAAGCGCTTTTTGAAAAGTTGATGCAAGGTAAAATTAGAGCTAATGCTATTCAAAAGCGTCAACAGTTGGGTTCAGAGCCTCTGTCCTTTGCCCAAGAGCGACTGTGGTTTTTTGAACAGTTCAATCCCCACCAACCCTTATATAATGAGCCTATCGCGTTGCGCCTTCTGGGAACGCTCAACGCGATCGCACTTCAGCAGAGTCTCAACGAAATCGTGCGGCGACACGAAGTTTTGCGAACTACATTTGCCACAGTCGAAGGACAACCCATTCAGGTCATCGCCCCAACTTTGACCTTGGCTGTACCGACAGTGAACTTACAGTCGCTTTCTCCAAAGGAGCAAGAGGTTGAGGTTAAACGCATAGCCACTGAAGAAGCCAAGCAACCATTCAATTTGGTAGAAGGACCACTTGTACGAGTGACTCTGCTGCAATTGAGTGAAGCCGAGCACATATTGCTGTTGACCATGCACCACATCATTTGCGATCGCTGGTCTTTTGGGGTTCTCATCCGGGAGGTAGCAGCGCTTTATGAAGCCTTCACCAACGGTCAGCGATCGCCACTTTCAGAACTCTCGATTCAATATGCAGATTATGCCATATGGCAGCGACAGTGGCTTGTGGGAGAAGTTTTAGAAAAGCAAACATCTTACTGGCTCCAGCAACTTGATAACGCTCCAACATTACTTGAGCTATTCACAGACCGCCCACGACCAGCAGTCATGACTTATCAAGGCGCGAAACAGTCTTTCGTCCTCCCCAAGCAACTGAGTGAGGCACTTAAGGCTCTCTCGCAGCAAGAGGGGACAACACTATTCATGACTCTACTGGCGGCGTTTAAGACTTTACTCTATCACTACACCCAGCAAGAAGACATTCTGGTAGGCACTCCTATTGCTGGTCGCAACCGTGCAGAACTTGAAGGGCTAATTGGATTTTTTGTCAATACCTTGGTGTTGCGTACCTGCCTTGCAGATAACCCGAGTTTCCGAGAGCTTTTAGGGAGGGTACGCGAGGTAACATTAGGGGCTTATGCTCATCAGGACTTGCCCTTTGAGCAACTCGTGGAGAAACTACATCCGGAGCGTAACTTGAGCCATACGCCGTTGTTCCAAGTCATGTTCCAACTCCATAATACTCCCACCAGCAGTTTAGAGCTACCGGGTTTAACTTTGATGCCTTTGGAGTTCGACAACGAAACGGCAAAATTTGATTTGACGCTCGCAATGGTAGAAACGGAGCAAGGGATCATTGGAAATCTAAAATACAACACACAGCTTTTCAATGTAGCTACCGTTAGCCGTATGATCAGGCATTTCCAGACGTTAGTGCAAGGCATTGTTGCCAACCCTGATCGCCTCATTTCACATTTGCCGCTCTTAACGGATGCTGAACAACATCAACTGTTGATCGAGTGGAATGATACCCAAACTGACTACCCCTGTGTCTGCATCCATCAGCTATTTGAAGCACAGGTGGAACAAACACCAGACGCCGTGGCTGTAGTTTTTGAAGACCAGCAACTTACCTACCAACAGTTAAACGCCCGTGCCAATCAACTAGCACACTACTTGCAAAAATTGGGCACAGGACCAGAGGTGCTGGTGGGTATCTACATGGAACGTTCCCTAGAAATGGTGGTGGGAATTTTGGGAATCCTCAAAGCAGGTGGAGCTTATGTACCCTTAGATCCTACCTATCCACAAGAGCGCCTAGCCTTCATGTTGGAAGATGCTCAAGTGCCAGTGTTGCTGACTCAGCACCATTTGGTTGAAACTTTACCTTCTCATCAAGCTTATGTCATCTGTCTGGATACTGACTGGGAGGCAATCATTGCCCAACAGCCTCAGGAAAACCCAACTAGCGGAGTCACACTTAACAATAGCGCATATGTTATTTACACCTCTGGTTCTACAGGCAAACCTAAAGGGGCGATAAACACCCACATGGGTATTTGCAATCGCTTGCTTTGGATGCAAAATACTTATCAGCTCACCCAAGCCGACAGCGTTCTGCAAAAAACTCCCTTTAGCTTTGATGTCTCAGTTTGGGAATTCTTTTTGCCATTATTGAGTGGCGCTCGTTTAGTTTTTGCTCAACCAGGCGGTCATCAGGATAGCGCCTATTTGGTCAAGTTGATTGCTCAAGAGCAAATTACCACGCTCCATTTCGTTCCTTCTATGCTTCAAGTTTTCTTGGAAGCTGCGGGACTTGAGCAATGTCACTGCATCAAACGTGTCATTTGCAGTGGTGAGGCGTTGTCCTTTGAACTGCAACAACGCTTCTTTGCTTGTTTAGATGCCGAATTGCACAACCTCTATGGTCCCACTGAAGCTGCTATTGATGTCACCTTTTGGACTTGCCAGCGCCAAAGCGATTTACCAATTGTTCTTATCGGTCGCCCAATTACAAATACACAAATTTATCTACTGGACTGTTGGGGGCAACCCGTTCCTATTGGTGTGCCAGGAGAACTTTATATAGGAGGCAAAGGACTCGCACGCGGCTACCTCAACCGCCCAGAACTAACTGCCCAAAAATTCATCCCCAATCCCTTTGGCAACAAACTGGGGACTCGCCTGTACAGAACTGGTGATCTGGCACGCTATCTGCCCAGTGGAGAAATTGAATTCATAGGACGCATCGACCATCAAGTTAAGATACGGGGCTTCCGTATTGAACTTGGAGAAATTGAGGCAATATTGAACCAACACGCTCATGTGCGTCAAGCTGTGGTTGTGGCGAGTGAAGACGTTGGCGACAAGCGCCTAGTGGCTTATGTTAGCCTGCAGCAAACAGTTACAGTTACGGAACTGCGTAGTTTTCTTCAAGAAAAGCTGCCAGAATACATGATACCTTCTGCTTTCGTTGTACTCCCAGCCATACCGTTAACAGCCAATGGTAAGGTGGATCGTCGAGCACTCCCTGCACCCGACCAACTACGCCCGGAACTTGAAAACATCTTCGTTGTTCCCCACACCCCTGTTGAAGAGATGCTGGCAGGAATCTGGGTCAAGCTTTTAGGAGTGGAGCAAGTTGGCATCCACGACAACTTTTTTGAGTTAGGTGGGCATTCACTTCTGGCTATTCGCTTCCTGAGCCAACTACGGGAAGTTCTTGAGGTAGAGCTTCCCCTTCGTAGCCTTTTTGAGTCGCCGACAATCGCCGAACTTGCTCAGAAGATTGAAGCAAAAATCAGAGCTGGGCAGAAACTGGATGCACCTATACAACCCGCCACCCAGCGTGAAAACCTGCCCCTCTCCTTTGCTCAACAGCGGCTGTGGTTTATCGACCAATTAGCTCCTGGGAACCCTGGCTATAATATACCCGCCGCTGTACGTTTGCATGGTTCGCTCAACGTAACGGCATTGGAGCAAAGCCTGAACGAAATCGTTAGGCGTCATGAAGCTTTACGCACCACTTTTAAAGCTGTGGATGGACGACCTATGCAGGTCATCACCCCAACCTTGAAATTGACGTTACCAGTGATAGACTTGCAAGCACTTGCACAAGCGGAACAAGAAACTGAGGTGCTGCGGCTGATTGCTCAAGAAGCTCAGCAGCCTTTCAACTTGGCTTGTGGTCCACTACTACGAATCACTCTCCTGAAACTTAGCGCAAGAGAACACGTTGTGCTGTTCACGATGCATCACATTATCTCTGATGGCTGGTCAATGGGAGTATTGATCCGAGAGGTAGCAACTCTTTACCAAGCCTTCTTGTATGGCAAACCTTCCCCCCTACCTGAACTGCCGATTCAGTATGCAGACTTTGCTGTTTGGCAACGACAATGGTTACAGGGAGAAGTGCTACAAACTCAACTTGCTTATTGGAAGCAGCATCTGGGTGGTTCTTTGCCAGTGCTACAGCTACCTTACTCCCAACCGCGACCAGCAACACCAAGCAATACAGGCGGTATCCATACGTTCAAGCTGTCTGCAAAACTGTCTGAAGCTCTTTTGGCGCTCAGTCATGAGGCAAATGCCACTCTGTTCATGACAATGCTGGCTGCGTTGCAAACACTGCTACACCGCTATACTGGGCAAGATGACATCGTTGTTGGCACTGATGTTGCCAACCGCAACCGGGCAGAAGTTGAACCATTGATTGGTTTTTTTGTCAATCTGTTTGTATTACGTACTGACCTTGGTGGCTACCCCAGTTTCCGGGAACTGTTGCAGCGAGTGCGAGAAGTGGCAATGTCTGCTTATGCCCACCAAGACCTTCCTTTTGAGAAGCTTGTGGAAGAACTGCAACCAGAACGCCATCAGCAGCCTACGCCTTTGTTTCAGGTGTTGTTTGTGCAGAATGTTCCAACACAAAAACTTGAACTTGAGGGACTCACACTAATTCCTTTAGAAGCTGATAACAAAAGGGCGAAGTTTGATTTAGCGCTATTTGTGTCGGAAACAGAAGAGGGAATTGTTGGCAGATGGCATTACAACGCTGATATTTTCGATAAGAGGGCGATTGCACAAATAGCAGGGCATTATGAGACGCTACTTAACAGCATAGTTGCCCAACCTGATGCCCGAATCAACACTTTAGAAATGCTTACTGCTGATGAAAAGCAACAACAAATTATGACAGAAGTCAAACAAGAGCAGAGCAAACTTAAGAAGTTCATGGGCGTTAAGCCCAAGGCTGTGAAGTTACCACAAGGAGAATTAATCAAGACAGATTATCTACAGCCAACCCAAACCCTACCTTTGGTGATTCAACCCAATATCGACGATATTGACCTCATCGATTGGGCTAAAAGCAATCGGCAATTTATAGAAACCAAATTGCAGCATCATGGTGCTATCCTCTTACGAGGCTTCAATATTGATTCGGTATTGGCGTTTGAGAATTTAGCTCAAGCAATTTGTCCAGAATTGTTTGCTGAGTATGGCGATTTACCCCGCGAGGGAGTCGGCGGCAAAGTTTACGGTTCCACCCCTTACCCGTCTGATCAAGCTATTCTCTTTCATAACGAAAGTTCTCATATGCACTGCTATCCCCTAAAAATTTGGTTTTTTTGCGTCCAGCCAGCGCAACAAGGGGGAGAAACACCAATTGTAGACTGTCGAAAAGTTTATCAACTCCTTAATCCTAAACTGCAAGAAATATTTGAGAAAAAGCAATTAATGTATGTCCGCAACTACATTGAGGGTTTGGATGTCAGCTGGCAAGAGTTCTTTCACACCACCGATAAAGCAGTCGTTCAAGAATACTGTTGTAAAGCAGGCATTGAATTTGAATGGTTACCAAACAATGGCTTGAGAACTCGTAAATTACGACCAGCTGTCGTTAAGCATATACGTACAGGGGAAAAAGTATTTTTTAATCAGCTTCAGTTGCATCATGTATCTTGCTTAAACCCATCAGTCCGTGAATCTTTGTTGTCAATCTTTGGAGAAGAAAATCTGCCGCGCAATGTCTATTACGGGGATGGTTCTCCTATTGAAGATGCAGTCATGGCAGAAATTAATGAAGTGTATAAGCAAGCGGCAATCAGTTTCCCTTGGCAGCAAAAAGATGTGCTGATGCTAGACAATATGTTGACCGCGCATGGTCGCTACCCTTATGTGGGACCACGAAAAATTGTGGTAGCTATGGGGGAAATGATTCAAAGCGAAAATGCAGCGGTTTTCATTTGAATAAAGTACAAATAGCCTACGGCACGGCTTACGCCTACATCTGTGTCCATCTGTACGGCAGTTGCTACAACGGGGGGAACCCCCCTCCGGGTTCACCAGTCGCCTACGGCGGGAAACCCGCCTGCAGCGCTGGATTCACCGCAACGCACTGCCTCGTCCATCTGTGGTTCATTATTTCTTTGTGTACCTCGCCCAATTGCAAACCGCTATATTTCATTGAGAGTCATCAATGCAAAACCAAATTCTTGAAGGCTTTCGTCTCTCTCCCCAGCAAAAACGCCTTTGGTCTTTGCAAGAAGATTCCTCGGCTTATTTTGCCTACTGTGCAATTCGGCTTGAGGGTCATCTCAACTATGACGTTTTAAAAGCTGCGGTAAACAATGTTGTTAATCGACATGAAATTCTTCGCACGACTTTTCATAGAAAACCAGGTATAAAAATCCCAATTCAAGTGATAGCGGATAATAGCGCACCATTTTGGCAGACCATTCATTTGAGTCATTTGTCTTTTAGGGAACAATTAGGCAAGATTGAGGAACTTTTTCATGAAGAAAAATATTTTATTTTTAACCTTCAAGAACCTCTTTTGCGTTTAACTCTACTGATTCTGTCAGAAAATCAGCATATTTTACTTGTTAGTCTGCCATCGCTATGTGCAGATAGCTGGTCTTTGAAAAATTTAGTGCAAGAAATTGCTGATGCCTATGCTTTGTGTTTAAAGAGCGAAGAATTATCAGATGAAGTCATACAATACATCCAATTTTCAGAGTGGCAAAATGAACTTTTAGAGGAAGAAGATGCAGAAACAGGAATTGCTTATTGGCAGCAGCAAAAACTCTCGTCCCTGCCGTTGCTAATTCCTTTTCAGGTTAAGCCTAGTCAACAAACAAGATTTTCTCCTGAAATTTATACTTGTAATTTTTCTCAAAATATCCTTGCAAATGTTAAAGAAAAAGTAATCTTATATAATATCAAAATTGCGGATTTCTTACTCTCCTGTTGGCAAACTCTGCTTTGGCGGCTGACAGGAGAATCAGAAATTGTCGTGAGTACTGTCTTTAGTGGCAGAAAATATGAAGAACTGCATAAGTCGCTGGGACTGCTAGCAAAATGGTTGCCTGTGCGTTGTTGTTTTCAAGAAAATTTTAAATTCTCAGAAATCATCAGACAAACTGATGAGAATTTGCGCGAGATAGATAAATGGCAAGAATACTTTATTTGGGAAGAAAATGCAGATACGATGGATTCTACGGTGAATCCTGTTAGTTTTGAGTTTGAAAATTGGTCAGACAAATATAATGCTGGTGGGATTTCCTTTTCAGTTATAAAACAGTATGTCTGTTTTGACCGATTCACAGTCAAGCTTTCTTGTGTACAGACACAAGATTCACTGACAGCAGAGTTTCACTACAATCCTGAACTCTTCGCCAGAGAAAGTATTCAGTATCTAGCGGAACAATTTCAGACTGTGGTAGAAAGTGCTGTTAACCATCCTGAGTCTACAGTTAGCGAGTTAGAAATTCTTAGCGATCGCCAACGGCAGCAACTGTTAGTTGAGTTTAACAACACGCCAACTCATGACTTACAAGATAAGTGCATTCACCAGCTCTTTGAAGCACAAGTCGAGAAGACACCGCACAACATTGCTGTTATCTTTGAAGACCAACAGCTCACCTACAGCGAACTCAATGCACGCGCTAATCAATTAGCTCACTACCTGCAACGGCTGGGAGTAGGACCAGAAGTGCTGGTGGGCATTTATGCAGAGCGATCGCCCTTGATAATCATTGCTCTTTTGGGCATTCTCAAAGCTGGAGGAGCTTATATTCCTTTCGATCCCACATTACCAGCACAGGGTTTGACCTTCCGGTTGCAAGATACCCAAGCACCAGTCCTCTTGACACAGCAGCCCTTAGTCGAGACGCTTCCTGAATCGGCAACACGGGTAGTCTGTTTGGATACCAATTGGGAGGTCATTGACCAGGAAAGCACCGCAAATCCAACTAGCAAAGTACACAGTAAGAATTTAGTTTATACACTGTTCACCTCAGGGTCTACAGGTGAACCAAAGGGAGTCGCCGTTGAGCATCGGCAACTCCTCAATTACCTACAGGCAATTTTAGATAGACTCGACCTGTCAGCCTGTGCGAGCTTCGCGACCGTTTCCACCTTTGCTGCTGACTTGGGTAATACGGTCATTTTTCCTGCTTTGTGTACGGGGGGATGTCTCCATATCATCACTCAAGAGCGGGCATCAGACCCTGATGCACTTGCAGGATATTTTCGCCGCCATCCCATCGACTGTCTTAAAATTGTACCTTCTCATCTCACCGCCCTTTTGAGAAATTCTGCATCTGAGTCTATTCTCCCCCGCCAATGCCTGGTTCTTGGTGGTGAAGCTGCTACTTGGCATTTGATTTCGCAGATCCAGCAGATCGCCCAATGCCGTATTATCAATCACTACGGTCCTACAGAAGCAACCGTAGGCGTGCTGACTTATACGGTCAAGGAGCAAAATCAGACTCAAACAGTTCCCCTTGGTCGTCCACTTGCTAATACACAGGTGTATGTGTTGGATCAGCACCTGCGACCAGTACCGATTGGCGTACCCGGTGAGGTGTACATCGGTGGTAACGGTCTGGCTCGCGGCTACCTCAATCGACCAGAGCTAACAGCACAATCTTTTATTACCAACCCCTTCAAATCTGAAAGTAGGCTGTACAAAACCGGAGATAAGGCACGCTATCTCCTAGATGGTAATCTAGAATTCCTGGGAAGAGTTGATAACCAAGTGAAAATACGGGGGTTCCGAATTGAACTGGGAGAGATTTCGGCAGCACTGAGTGAGCATCCAACGGTGCGACAGGCTGTGGTGTTGGATCGGGAGGAGGTACCGGGTGATAAACGCTTAGTGGCTTATTTGGTTCCCGATCAAAAACAAAAACCCACAAATACTGAACTACGCAACTTCTTAAAAGAGAAGTTGCCGGAGTATATGATACCCTCCGCCTTTGTCATGCTGAAAGTGCTGCCGTTGAACCCAAACGGCAAGGTGAACCGTCAGGAACTTCCAGCCCCTGAGTTGACACGACCTGAGTTAGAAGAAACTTTTGTCGCTCCCTCTACCCCAGCCGAAGAAGTTGTAGCGCAAATTTGGAAACAAGTTCTTGGTGTTGAACGCGTGGGTGTTCACGACAATTTCTTTGAGTTGGGGGGACACTCACTGCTAGCCACTCAAGTCATTTCCCGCGTACGGGAAGATTTTCAAGTCGAGTTGCCCTTGGTTAACTTGTTCAAGTGCCCTACTGTAGCAGGTTTGGTCAATGCGATCGCACAAATCTATGGTGAACGAGAAGTGGTTGAAGAAATTGCCCAGATATTGAGGAACGATTGATGAGTGATTTTCCCACACAAGCAAGTCATCTCAAGTCCAAAAAACAAGAGCTTGTTGAGCTGTTACTCAAGAAAAAGGGAATAAACACTCGACGAGTGCAAACCATTCCTCAGAGGATGCAAACCAGCCCTTGTCCACTTTCCTTTGCTCAACAAAGGCTGTGGTTCCTCAACCAGTTAGAGCCGGGTAATCCTTTTTACAACCGACCCTCTGCCCTACGGTTGACAGGTCAACTCAATGTTACCGTATTGGAACAAAGCTTTCAAGAAATTGTCCGGCGTCACGAAGCCTTGCGAACGACCTTTATCACCGTCGAGGGGCAAGCGCTCCAAGCGATCGCCCCAAACCTGACTTTGACAATGCCGATCGTGGATCTGCAACAGTTCCCTGAAACACAGCAAGAGGCTGAGGTTCGGCGGTTGGCAACTCAGGAAGCTTTGCGACCTTTCGACCTCAGCCAAGGTCCTTTGTTACGGGTCAGTTTGCTGCGCTTGACCCAGGAAGACCATGTTTTACTATTCACAATGCACCACATCGTCTCTGACGGTTGGTCCATAGGTGTCCTAGTGCGTGAGGTGGCAACATTATACGAAGCGTTTGCCAACGGTAAACCCTCACCACTACCAGAATTGCCGATTCAGTATGCAGATTTTGCTGTTTGGCAGCGGCAGTGGTTGCAGGGGGAGGTGCTAGAGGCTCAATTATCTTATTGGAAGCAGCAGCTGGGTGGCGCTTCGTCTTTACTGGAGTTACCCAGCGACCGTCCGCGACCGCCAGTTCAAAGCTACAAGGGTGCAACCAAATCTTTAGTACTGTCCAAGCCACTGACAGATGCACTTAAGGCTCTCTCACAACAGGAGGGGGCAACACTCTTCATGACACTGCTGGCGGCGTTCAAAACGTTGCTCTATCGCTACACTGGGCAGCAGGATATCTTTGTAGGGTCGCCTATTGCTAACCGCAACCGCTTTGAAACTGAACCATTAATCGGATTTTTTGTCAATACCCTGGTGTTACGGACCCACCTTTCGGGCAACCCCAGTTTTCGGGAATTGTTGAGGCGGCTAAGGGAGGTGGCATTAGGGGCTTATGCTCATCAGGACTTACCCTTCGAGCAGCTGGTAGAGGAACTACAGCCAGAGCGGCATCTGAACCGTAACCCACTGTTTGATGTCATGTTTATTTTACAGAATGCTCCGATGGAGGTTCTGAAATTACCAAATCTAACCCTAAGCACCCTGTCTCGAGAAAGCAAAACGGCAAATTTTGATTTGACTCTCTCCATGATGGAAACCGAGCAAGGACTGGTGGGGTCTTTGGAGTACAGCACCGATTTATTTGATAGCACCACCATTGAGCGGATGTTAGGGCATTTCCAAGTTTTACTAGAGGGAATAGTCGCCCATCCTGACCAGTGCTTATCGGACTTGCCAATCTTAAGAAAAGCCGAGCGACAGCAATTGCTGGTGGATTGGAATAATATCCAAGCAACCTATGAGCAACATTTATGCATTCATCAGTTATTTGAAGCCCAAGTGGAGCAAACGCCAGATGCTGTAGCTGTGGTCTTTGAACAGGAGCAGTTAACCTATCGCGAACTGAACCAGCGAGCAAACCAGCTAGCGCACTACTTGCAAAACCAGGGAGTGGCTCCAGAAGTGCTGGTGGGATTGTGCATGGAGCGCTCTTTAGAAATGGTGGTGGGACTGCTAGGAATTCTCAAAGCGGGAGGAGCCTATCTGCCACTCGATCCAGCATATCCTCAAGAGCGACTGGCATTTATGTTAGCAGATGCCCAAGTATCAGTACTGCTGACACAAGAGCGACTGGTGGCGGAGTTACCAACCCACAAAGCACAAGTTATTTGTTTGGACAATGCAAACTGGGACTTAAATGCTTACCCGGAGGAAGAAAACTCCATCACCGAGGTGACAAAAGACAATCTTGCTTATGTCATTTATACCTCTGGTTCCACAGGTCAATCTAAAGGCGTGATGATTCAGCATCGCAGCCTCGTCAACGCCTATTTTGCATGGGAAGAAGCTTACCAACTGCGAACTACCGCAACTAGTCACCTACAGATGGCGAGTTTTTCTTTCGATGTCTTTTCAGGAGACTTAGTTCGCGCTTTGTGTTCTGGTGGCAAACTTGTTTTGTGTCCTCGTGATTTGCTGCTAGATCCGCCAAAACTTTATGAGCTTATGCTCAAAGAAAAAGTTGACTGTGCTGAGTTCGTGCCAACTGTTTTGAGAAACCTCATCCAATATTTGGAGGAGAGCCAACAGCGTCTTGACTTTATGCAATTGCTCATCTGTGGTTCGGATAGCTGGTATGTGCAAGAGTACGAGAAATTTCAAAACTTGTGCGGAGTCAAGACGCAGCTGATTAACTCCTTTGGTTTAACCGAAGCAACTATTGATAGTTCATATTTTGAAACGGCAACGGTGGATTTACCTGTGGAGCAGTTAGTCCCGATTGGACGCCCCTTTGCCAACACACAGATATACATTTTAGACAGCCACTTGCAGCCTGTACCTGTGGGAGTTAAAGGCGAACTGTATATTGGTGGTGCTGGTCTTGCGAGAGGATATCTACATCGACCAGATTTAACTGCTGAAAAATTTATACCTAACTTTTTCAGTGACCAACCGGGGGCGCGTCTTTACAAAACTGGAGACTTGGGGCGCTACCTACCAGACGGTAATATTGAGCTACTTGGTCGCAGTGACTACCAAGTAAAAATTCGTGGCTTCCGCATCGAACTGGGCGAGATTGAGGCAGTGCTGGGGCAACACCCAGGGGTACAGGAGACGGTGGTCATGGTGCGAGAGGAGCGCTTGGTGGCTTATGTTGTCCCAATAGAAACGCGAGCATCGCAATATGGCGCTACCCTAACAAGTGACCTGCAACGCTTCCTGCAAGAACGACTGCCAAACTATATGATACCGTCTGCGTTCGTCATACTGGAGTCGTTTCCACTGACACCCAATGGCAAGATAAATCGCCGCGCCTTGCCAGCACCGGAAAACAATAGACCCGAACTTGAAAGCAGTTTTGTAGCTCCTTATACTGCTATCCAGAAAACGCTAGTTAGTATCTGGACGAATATCCTCAATGTTGAAAAAGTTGGCATTCATGACAACTTCTTTGATCTAGGAGGACACTCATTGTTGACAACTCGGCTCATTGTCAAAATTCGAGAAGCTTTCCAAGTGGATTTACCCTTACGCATTTTGTTTGAGTCGCCGACTGTAGCGAGTTTAGCCGAAAGTCTGGAGAGAATTCTTCAAGGAAAACTCCTAACCACCCTAACTCAAGAAACGATTGCAAAGCTGAACGCTGAAGCTGTTCTAGATTCTACAATTTTCCCTGAAACTAGTTTTGTTGAGCCTATAACTGAACCAGCTTGTATTTTCTTAACAGGAGCAACTGGCTTTCTCGGTGCTTTTTTACTCTATGAACTTTTGCAGCAAACTCAAGCAGATATTTATTGCTTGGTACGTTCCCCCAATGTTGAGGAAGGTAAGAAAAAGCTGCAAACAAGTCTTGAATCCTATTTACTTTGGCATGAATCTTTCAATTCTAGAATTATCCCTGTGATAGGAGATTTATCTGAGCCACTTTTGGGTCTTTCTGAAGAACAGTTTCAAGAAATGGCACACAAAATTGATGTCATTTATCACAATGGTGCTTGGGTTCATCATATTTATCCCTATTCCGTACTCAAAGCAGCAAATGTTTTAGGAACACAAGAAGTTCTTAGATTGGCGTGTAAAATAAAAACCAAGCCCGTACATTTTATTTCTACAACTAGTGTTTTTTCTGCATCCGGTCTTTCAGGAGTTAAAGAAGTTAAAGAAGAAGATAGTCTTGATGATTTTCAACTGCCTGGGAATGGCTATGTTCAGACAAAATGGGTAGGCGAAAAATTAGTAGAAGCTGCCAAAAATAGAGGTCTTCCTATCAGTATTTACAGGCTAGGACGTGTATCGGGACATAGCGAAACTGGTGTTTTTAATACTAATGACTTTTTGTACAGACTCATCATTGGCTGTATCGAACTCGGAAGCGCACCCGACAGGGACATTATGGAAGATATTATGCCCGTCGATTATACAAGCAGAGCGATCGCCTATCTCTCAAGACAACAAGCTTCTTTGGGAAAAGCTTTTCACCTAGTTAATCCCCACCTTCTCCACTCAAAGATACTGCTCAACGTCATCCACTCGTTTGGTTATCCACTTCAACAAATTTCTTACGACCAGTGGCAAGCAGAACTGATGAATATCGCTAGTTGCTCCCCAGAACATCCTTTGTATCCGCTTGTACCATTTTTTTCAGCAAGGAAATCTCAAGAGAAAACATCCAACTCAGCAGTACTACAGTTCGACTGTCACAATACACTAAATGGGCTGGCAGGCACGTCTATTGTCTGTCCAGCAATAGATGAACAATTGCTTAGTACTTATGTTTCCTACCTGATGAAAAGTGGTTTTTTGACCCCTCCACAGTCAGCAATTGAAGTAAAACCTAGTAGTTAAAAACATCTTTATCCAACCATTGTTAACTAATACTATTTTCCCATGAATATGCACTTATAGAGCTTTTCATCTGAATGAAGTACAGATTTATCTGTGTCCATCTGTAGTTCATTATTTCTTTGTGTACCTTACCCAATGGCAAACCGCTATAAATATTAGAAACGAACCGCCAAGAAGAGCCAGCGCTGCAGGAGGGTTTCCCTCCGCAGGCGACTGGCGTCGCCAAGAGCGCCAAGGAACAGAGGAATATTTATTAAGTGCAAATTTATAGAAGATTGGTATAAATCAAATCAAAACTAAAATAGGAGATATCAATTTTATGCAGGTACAAGAATCTGGTTTACAAAAAGATTTACCACATTCAACGCAATCCTCCACTTCCAGTCTCAATACCCGCCAGGAAAAGCATCTAGAGACATTAATTGCACGCTATACCAAGCGGACACAAACATCAAAACAACTTACACAAACTTATCGTCCGGTTCTAGCTGATGTCAGAGGTTCAGCGGGATTCCGTTCTGCTATCAAAGAAATGGTCTATCCCATTGTTGGCAAACGTGCTTTTGGATCTAGAATGTGGGATGTCGATGGCAACGAATATATAGACTTAATTATGGGATTTGGGGTGAATCTTTTTGGTCACAATCCACCCTTTATTCAGGAAGCCATAGCAGAGCGACTCGAACAAGGTATACATATTGGACCGCAATCAGATATTGCAGGTGAGGTAGCTGAGTTAATCTGCGAACTCACGGGGATGGAGCGGGTCACAATTAGTAATACAGGTACTGAAGCAGTGATGACAGCGCTGCGTCTGGCTCGAGCAGCAACAGGTCGTGATAAGATTGCGCTCTTTTCAGGCTCTTATCATGGACATTTTGATGGCACCTTAGCAAAAGTCCAGAAAGTAGACGAAACTCTACAAACAGTGCCCAAGGCTCTAGGAGTACCGCAAAATATTATTGCAGATATTTTGGTTTTAGAATATGGCAATCCTCAATCGTTGGAAATTATAAAAGCACACGAACAAGAATTAGCGGCTGTTATCGTTGAACCTGTGCAAAATAGTAGACCTGACTTACAGCCGAAAGAATTTCTCCAACAGTTGAGACAATTAACACAAGAATCAGGGATAGTCTTAATCTTTGATGAAATGTTGACAGGTTTCCGCATCCATCCGGGTGGAGCGCAAGCATGGTTTGGCATTGAAGCAGATATCGCAACTTATGGAAAAATTGTGGGTGGTGGTATGCCGATTGGCATAATAGCTGGTAAGGCTACCTACATGGATAGAATTGACGGCGGAATGTGGAACTACGGGGACGAATCTTTGCCTCAAGTGAAAACAACGTTGTTTGCAGGCACTTACTGCAAGCATCCACTGGCTATGGCTGCTGCAAGAGCTGTCCTTAAGTATTTAAAGATTCAAGGACCTACACTTCAGCAAAATTTGAATGAACGTACTTCCCAATTCATCAAAACATTAAATACTTACTTTGAAGAAGATAAAGTACCGATTAGACTGGCAAATTTTGGTTCAATTTTCAACTCTGTTCCTTTAGGGAAGTCTGCTTCTTCAGATAATTCGGCTTCTGCAAAGAATATGGATCTGATATATTATCACCTAATTGATAGAGGAATTTTTATCAAATCGGGCGGTGGTTTACTCTCTACGGCTCATACAGATGAAGACCTAGATTGCATAGTTCAAGCTGTGAAGGATAGCGTTAAGGAACTACGCGAAGGAGGTTTCTTGCCCTAGCGCTCATAGTCTTTTGTTCGAGATTCCTGTTTACGATGCCGTGACCTAACAATTTATCAGTTAACACTAAACAGTGATTATTTGAGGAAAAAAATGAGTAGAGATGACTTTGAAGACACCACGATTTACAAAGTTGTTGTAAATCATCAAGAACAGTATTCCATTTGGGTTGCTGATAGAGACAACCCTGTTGGCTGGAGGGATGTAGGTAAAACTGGTTTGAAACCTGAATGTCTTGAATACATTAAGGAAGTGTGGACTGATATGAGACCGCTCAGTTTGCGAAAGAAGATGGAGGAAGCAGCACCTGAAAAGATGATGTAGATCACGTTATCAGACTGCAAGTTTTATAATCTCGAAAGAGAACTTCCAAGAACCACGCACCATACCGCAAGCAGTATGGTGCGTGGCGTACGTCAACATGAGAGCAGATTTTCCATGATAGAGACACCTAATCCCAATGAGCCTCCCTTGAAAAGTAAAGTTCTTGCATATTTCCAAAAGATTCCCCGCAATGTCTGGATATTAGGTTTTGTTAGTCTATCTTGGATGTCGCAAGAGGACTCCCGTTACAGGCTTCGCCTTAACGGCGAGATGAATTGCGACCAATAAAAAACATGGCTTCGCAATACCTTGGTGTAGTAGAATATACTTGCCACCAAAAAAGTTAGGGTTAGGCAAGATTGGTGTTTCTCCACCAGACAATTCGCATCACCAAAAGGAAATACCTGATTAACAGGGGGGTCGAATGTTGTGAATGAAACAAACGATATCTAGTCGCCACAATCGGACTCCAGAAAAGCCACTTTCAGTTTAGGATGGCGTTCTAAGATCCCTCCTTCAATCAACGCTAATAAAGCCATCATCTGTTCCATCGGATCAGAGCAAGCGTGGGTAGCAAAACGAGTGTTAAACCTTAGAGTGAGAAATGGGTTGCCGTCGGCAACCCATTTCTCACTCTCTCACAATGATTATCATTATTAAAGAAATGTGGCCTCTTGATTTTTTGGGATAATTTATTTCTTGGAAGTCCCCTAAAAAGCTGGTAACTTGATGGTCTTGATCAGTTCGCCGTGAATCCGCCATCTACGACTAAAGGTTGTCCAGTGATGTAGCTGGCAGTATCAGAGCATAGAAAAACCACAGCTTGAGCGATTTCTTCTGGCTGACCCATGCGTCCCATTGGCACCGTAGACGCTAAATCATCTGCCGTACCGCCCACGTCGTCAACGAGGCGATCCATCATATCAGTCGCAATCAAGCCAGGATTAATCGCATTGATCCGAATGCCCTGTTTAGCATAGTCGAGCGCTGCCGCTCGCGTCAGTCCCATGACTGCATGTTTACTCGCGATATAGGGAGATATCCCTGGAAACGCAATCAACCCTCCCATCGAGGAATTGTTGACAATCACCCCAGATCCTTGAGACAGCATTTGCTGAATTTCATATTTCATGCACAAAAACAGTCCCCGCACGTTGATCGCCATGAGTTTGTCAAAGTCCTCGATCAATTGTTCGTGAAGGGGTTTTAGAGGTGGATCAATCCCTGCATTGTTGAAGGCACAATCGAGTCGTCCGTAAGTCTCGATTGTCTTCTGCACTAATGCTTTGACATCTTCCTCACTGGATACATCTGAACGTACAAATAAACACTCAGCGCCAGCATTACGAATCAGCGCAGCAGTTGCCTCTCCTTCTGGATCGCGTCTGCCTGAAAAAACCACCTTTGCACCTGCGTTTCCCAGCGCTAGAGCAGTCGCTTTACCGATTCCTGACGTGGCTCCAGTGACTAACGCGACTTTGTTCTCAAGTGTTATCATTTTTACCTCTGCTTCAAAGTTGGTGCGAGTGAGATATTGATCGTTCCAGTTTCTAGTGGCGATCGCTTACATCTGTTTTTGTGATTCTTCCTACAGTTCAATCAGAACGACTAGAGGGTTTCATGATATCATCTAATGCTTACATCATTTGGCGGAGCGGGCGGACGATCACTTCGTTAACATCGATATCATCCGGCTGGGACACAGCATACAAGACGGCTCTGGCAATTGCATCTGGAGTTAACGCCGTTTTGCGGAGTTCTTGCAAAAAACCTTTGGATGCATCATCTGTGATATCAGAGCCGAGTTCCGTCTCAACCACGCTGTTGTCAAACTTTTCGTCAAACTCTTGCGCTCTCATATAGCTGCTCAATCTATAACTCCCCATTTTTATATTTAGCTTTTAATTCTTCCAATTCTGCATCTATTTCGCTTTTACTAGAAGATGGTTGAGGTGTTGGCGGTTGTGGTTGAAATGCAGTATTGTTATTGCTTTTGAGATTACCACCTTGAAGAAATAGAGTTTTCATTTCTTCTAATTCTTTATCTATTTGACTAGGAGTTTTCTGAATAGAAACAGGTGTGGAAGTAGGTGGTATAGTAATAGGTTTTACTGATGCGATTATAGGTGTTGTAGCTAATTGCTGCCCTTGGTTTAAGTTTTGGAAAACTTCATCTACAGTTTGGTAGCGCCGAACGGGGATGCTTTCTAGCATTTTGTCCAAGATACCGCTTAACTCATTGCTCACCTGACTTGTGAGATATTGTCGCCAAATCCAAGCGTCGTTGTTAATGTCGTACAAGTCAAAGGGAGAAAGTTGGGTTAATAGATGAACGCAGGTGACACCTAAACTGTATACATCGCTAGCAAAAATAGCCCTTCCTCTCATTTGTTCAGGAGCAACATATTCTGGACTGCCAATACTAGTTCCTGTTCTATTTAAAGCTGTGTAAGTGGCTTCTTTAGCAGCGCCAAAATCTACTAGAACTAGATCCCCGTTGGTTGATTGGCTGTTTGTACGACGAATAATATTTTCTGGCTTGATATCTCGGTGAATAACTTGTCTTGCATGGCAAAATTGCAACACTGGCAATAAATCATTTAGCAGTTCCCGAATTTGGCTTTCGTTGAAAGCACCTTTTTGTTCCAATTCCTGGGCTAAGTTCAGTCCATCGATAAATTCTTGTACAAGATACTGCCTATCATCTTGCGTAAAATAAGCCAAGAGTTCGGGAATTTGGGGATGCTTGCCCAACTCGTCCAAGCGCATTGCCTCTTGGGTAAACAACTCCACAGCTTTCTGCACTGTACTAGTGCCTTGAGCTTGGGGGTAGAATTGCTTAATAACACAGCGCGGTTTGGATGGTTTATCCTCATCTACAGCCAAGAAGGTTCTGCCAAAACCACCCTGCCCTATTGGTTTGATAGCACGGTAGCGTTCTTTCAGGAGTAATTTGGAGCCACACGTCAGGCAAAAGTTTCCATCATTGGTGTTGAGAGGCTTGGGACAATTGGGGTTTAAGCAATAGCTCATGTGACAAACACAGCATTAGCGTAGTTCTTAATACACTCGTCTACGCTTTTGTATATTTTTATTTTGCCACGCTTCAAGATGAAGGCGAATGATTATGGTAGTTTGCACTTGCATTCAATACAGTTCGTGCCGGGTGGACATCTTGTCTGCCCATAATTAACGCTGACTTTTTAGACGCAGGAGTGCTTTCCAATCGTGTAAAGTCTTTTCCGTCCACAGCCAATTTTTCCCCAATTCCCTCATCTCAAAATTGACTGGATCGTCTTTTATGACCATTTGACGCAGCTTGATTGCTTCATTCAAATATCGCTCTCGTTTTACTTCTGGTTGAGTATGTGCGGCTTTATATAAGCTAAGGGCTAACCCCGCGTAAGCTGTTAAAGCATCCCGAGGCACTGGTTTTGAGGGAGAAAATGATGTAGGAGAAGCAGCAGATGTATTTTGCTCTCTGACTGCTAGACTTAAGGCTTTGAACCAAGAGTCATTTGCCCGGTTGAGATTACCTTGTGCGTAGTAGGCAAACCCTAAAGCGTTTGTATATAAAAGCGAGTCTGGTTTGGCTTTGACTGCACTTTCCCAGTAACGGCGGGCATCATCAACGCTGTATTTGTTGTCTCCCGTCTGGATAGATTGCCACGCCAATCGCCCTTTGAAAAAGTAGACAGATGGATTGTCTGCCAAGTTTTGGGGAACAACGTTTAAGGCAGCTTCAGCGTTAGGAAGTACATTACGGTTGAGTAGTTCTTCCACAGCCTCAAGCCCTGCTTGCAAGTCACCCTGGCTTAATTTTTCGGTGGCGATCGCCGTGACAACTCCGGTGTCAGCCATTTTAAGATTGAGTTGTGGGCTGCTTGCGCTTGGTTGTTGAGACTGAGTAGGAATTTGCGGTCTCTCAGCCACCTTTGACATCTGTTGATTCTGCGACCCCCAATTAAAGCCTACAAAGGCTGTGATCGCACTCACTCCCACAGCGCCAACAATACCTAATAATTTGCGTCTTTTGCGTCGTTTTGCCTCGGCTGTTTGCGATGGAGTGGTGGTAGCGTGAGCTAAAGACGAGAAATTGGTGTTTTCCCAACCTCGTTGTAAGTTATCACTCTCCTGACGAATTACTTCGCTGGAGGGTAGTTCGCGACGCGACCCGCCAAGCTGCCTACCATAGGAAGCTGCTGCGCGAACTTCTTCCCACATCCCCACATCGTTTTCCAGCGAAGCTATCTCACCTGAAACTTCTGTTTCTTCAAGGCCATCTTCCCCAAACTCTTGCACAAGTTCAGCCTTCATGGAAGATTGCTCGGATGTTGCTTTTTGTCTATCTAGCTGGCGGAATAGATCCGAAACAATTGCTGAATCCTCTGCATAGGATGGGTCATCGTACTCAATTTCATCAACGAGGTCTCCCCAGGTTTCTTCACCCAGCAAGTCTAAATCAAATGAGTCCCTTGCCAAAGTTGAGGGTAACATATCCTCAATGCCTAATGACATTTCGGCGTCATTTGCTGCATCTGAGTAAATTGTTGCTGTTGTCTTTAAGGAGGAATTATACTCGTTAAATAATTCTTCATCTTGGGGTAAGAAAATTCCTGGGCTGAGATAGCCGTCAAATTCTGGCTGGAGATATAAAATCGGTAATGCCCAATACAACTGGTGAGAACTATAAGCAGCGATCAATCCTTGGCGCATCCGACTCACGCACAAATCCACAGGATATCCTTGTGAAAGGTTGCGGTAAAACAATTGTGTAAGCAGTAGCGCTACTTCATCGGGAATGCGTTCTGACATTGCCAAAACACTTCTTATGCCCCGCTTCACCAAGCTTTCTGTCAAATTGCGTTCGCCTGTGTCTCCTATGGGGTCAAAGGAGGTAGCTGCATATGTTCCCAAGCAGGAGTTAAATACTGCCATCTGGATGTTATTGTTGACCAGCAAGCCTGCCAGGTCGTCACCACCTAGGGTTTCCCTTAAGCCAGTTCTGTTACTGACAAGATAAATTTCCCCGCCGTTTGAACCTATATTACTGTGCCCGGAGTAGTGCAGAACGTGGTATCTTCCTTGTTCTAAGGCTTGTGTTAATTCTTCCCGCCCTGGTTGCTCTAGTAGGGTCAGTTCTATCTGTGGGAGATAATTGCCACCTTCTGCACCACGGTGAAGTTCAGCTTGGAGTTTGATGGCTTCTTGTTTGAGGAGATCCAGGCGTACGAGATCCGTGGGAGAAGCGATCGCCATCAATACTTTTATCCGACCTTCCTCCGATGGTATTGGCATACTTGTCGAAGGCAAACGAGACGCTCCGCCAATACCACTTTGGTAGCGAGAAAAAGCGATATGCGGTCCTGTAGCAATGGGGCGATCGCCTGCATGCATCACTTCCCAAGGTAGACGCGCTAGCCTTGTGTCTTTCAGCCCCAAGCGCAAACGCAACACCTGTTGGTGGTTTTGGGCTATCCCTTGCGCTGTAATCCAACTATCTCTGAGAGTGCCTTGAAACAGTGCGTTATAAAGTTGCTGACCCAACGCCACTAAGTTGACGGAGTTTCTTGCAATTGCATCTCCCTGTAGTACCGACTTCAACGGGTCATTCATCAAATGCCCCGCAGCTGTCAACCAATCAGCTACAGGCCAAGTCACCAGTTCTTCTGCCAATGGCACCCCAGGCGCGACTTGTTCCGTCCGCACCAAGTAGTCATTTTGCCCTACTGGGGTTACGGAAATGTGAAATTCCTGGGTCACAACTGCTCCTGTTTGCCTCCTAAATCTGGTTTGAAACGCAAAAGTTTCAAGTCGATGTTTTGCTTCTTCTGATACCTTAGATGCATCCTGCTACTGAATGTTTCGCACTTCACGTTGTTTTGCTCATCACCTTTTACCTGTAAGAACTCATAACCCGCGACTCAGAATTCATGCTGTATTGTGTACAACTGGATTATGAGTCTGGGTTAAAAGCCTGATCATCTGGGGTATCGTCACAGAAAAAATTCTTCATAAAACTACATCCCATAGGTTGAGATCTTCATGGAATTTTGAATTCGGCAATTCAATCGCCTTTCATAACTTTATCCGGATCTTGTTCGTTTCGCCCAGAACATTCTTAGTGGTAGATGCACCTTGATCTTCAACTCCCATGTAGGCTAACACCTTCTGGGAGTTTTTTTGTCTTACTGGTTTAAAGCTTACCTTCGCGGTACAAGGGTAAAGGTGTCAAGGAAAATAATTCTCCTACACCCCTACACCCAAATTAATGCTCTCTTGATAATCTACTCCCCCTGTGTTAACACCCTCTAAGTTTTTTCCTGTAGTTTACAAATCGCAACTATTTCTGATACAGGCAAAACTATCCGCAATAGGGTAGTTATCTCTAAACCAGAGAATTGGTAGATACGCTCTGATAACTCACTCCCCTGGTCGTCTACCAGCTGCTTGGGGGATTTTTTTGACTGCTGACACAACTATAACCCCAACCCCGATTTTCGCGAATTTGTCCGGAACACCCTAGTTAACTCTAGAACAAAGAATTGGTAGATGCACCCTGATAACTCACTCCCCTGGTCGGCTTACCAGCTGCTTGGGGATTTTTTTTAATTTTTTATACAAACATCAGCCTAGTTTTGGCGAATTTGTCCGGAACACCCTAGTTAACTCTAGAACAAAGAATTGGTAGATGCACCCTGATAACTCACTCCCCTGGTCGGCTTACCAGCTGCTTGGGGATTTTTTTTAATTTTTTATACAAACATAGCCTAGTTTTGGCGAATTTGTCCGGAACACCCTAGTTAACTCTAGAACAAAGAATTGGTAGATGCACCCTGATAACTCACTCCCCTGGTCGGCTACCAGCTGCTTGGGGATTTTTTTTCACAAACATCAGCCTAGTTTTGGCGAATTTGTCCGGAACACCCTAGTTAACTCTAGAACAGAGAATTGGTAGATGCACCCTGATAACTCACTCCCCTGGTTGGCTACCAGATCGTAAGAGATTTTTCTTCTGGAAATTCTAAAGAGGTCGAAGAAAAATCTCGAAAATAGGTGCGTTAAAGCAGTATAACGCATTGTATAAGATCTTGTGGGACAGGGTTCCAAGTTAAGTAATGAGTAATTAATAGCATATAAAAAGGCTATCACGCACCCTACTAAAATTTAATCTTTAATTTTCACAATAATCTCTAAGGTCTGCAATTCTTAATATTTTTTCCATAACTTCTCTATGGTTATATTGGTATCTTTTTATCTATGGTAAAAGCTGGTGCTAGTAGCTAGAGATCTGTAAATCAATGAATTTAGCTGTCATTAAGTTTTCTTCAGAAGACTGTGGCATCTGCCACAAAATGTCTTTTTACGACAAAAAGGTAGCAGAGGAACTGGGTTTGCAATTTATTGACGTGAAAATGCAGGATACGGCAACATACCGTAAGTATCGCACGATCCTGCTGACTCAGTATCCTGATAAATCACAAATGGGATGGCCCACCTACATTGTTTGTGATTCTCCAGAAGGAGAATTTCAGATTTTAGGTGAGGTCAAAGGTGGTCATCCTAAAGGGGACTTTAGAAGTCGTCTGCAAGAAGTTCTGAATTCAGCAGCGTCTAACTAGAGCCAATCACTTCAAATGATTTTACTTCTAGCACTGGACCAATCATAGCAAGAGTCATAACATCTTCACGCACCTGTCCAGTGACTTTTGCTTTTTGTCCTTGTTTGAGTAAGCTTTTGTCAGACCCTTTAGAGATTTCATAGGTCACACCATCATCAGTAACTAGCGCCCAAGCGCCAGTACCAATGTCACGACGTTCAACAGTACCTGTAACTGTGATGCTCATAATTATTTCTGAGGTAGGGTAGTGGTTAGTAGTTAGTGGTATTTTTTTACAACTAACTACTAACTCCTAACAACTAACTTTAGGCTGGTTGTTCTTCGTTTTTGACTGCTAAACGAGCTAAACCGATACACAGCAGGGCATTAACGATGAGGAAGAGGCGAGATGGGATACCACTACCCAATCCCCAAACTGCTGGGTCTGATACCGCACTCACTGCTAAACAGGCTGCTACACCTAGGGATGAACCAATGGCAAACCACTTCCATCGAGAATGTCCCAACAACAACGCCATTAAGACTAAGGGAATCAGCACACTGGCAAACAGCGGATTAAAAGCATTTGTTCCTTGAAGGGTGTTACCTAATTCAGGAATAGAACTGCCCAACAAGCGGAAGGGCCATTGGGGAAGGTCAAAGATATAGATTCCCTTGAGGGGGAATAATCCTGAACTACCAGCAATTAAACCCCAGGATAAAGTCCAACCCCATTGGAACGGGAAGTAAACCCGTAAAAACCAAGCGAGGAGATAGGAACCAAGAACCATCAAAATTTTGGGCAACAGCGCCACTGCACCGCCATCAATCCAAAAGCGGGGGTTGAGATAGCCGTTATCCCGTAACCAGCGGAAGAAATCTTGGAAACTGATTTGACCTTGGGTAGCACGTTGCACTGCTGCGTCTGCATTCAGTAGTCCAGCGCCGTAATAGTTCAAACCGTCATCCTGAACAGTTCGTGCCGATTGCTTGAGGACTTCGAGGATTTCATCTGGGTTATTCACGCCAGAGGCTTTGACCAATGCGGCAACACCAGCAACGTGAGGCGCTGCCATGCTTGTACCTTGGAAGCCCATAAACACGCCTACACCCTTGTTTTCGGGATCTATGGTTTCTTGCAGAATCTTGCCTGCATCACTGCCACCAGGGGCGGAGATATCCACTCCGGCACCAAAGTTAGAATAGGGCGCTTTTTCCCCATCTGGACCCAATGCCGCAACGCCGATAACGTGGGGATAACGCGCTGGATAAGCAGCAGAATTTTGATTTTCATTACCAGCAGCAGCAATGACGACGACACCTTTGTTATGGGCATATTCAATCGCGTCTTTCATTAGCTGGCTTTCACCGCCACCGCCCAAGCTCATATTAATGACATCTGCGCCATTATCAGCAGCAAACTTAATCGCTTCGGCAATATCGGCAACAGTCCCGCCGCCATAGTCACTCAGTACCTTGAGAGGCATCAGCTTGGCTTCGTAGGCAATACCCGCTACGCCATAGCCGTTGTTGGTGGATTGGGCAATAGTACCAGCAACGTGGGTACCGTGTCCGTTGTCGTCGTCAGCTTCTACTGTGTCGTTGACAAAGTCATAGCCAGGGACAAATTCTGTCTCTACTAAGTCACGGACGCGGGTAATACCAGTATCAATGACCGCAACTGTAATGTCTTTGCCTTTCGTTTGAGTCCACGCGCCTTCAATATTGATATTGTGCAGATTCCACTGCTTGCTGTACATTGGGTCGTTGGGACCTTTTAATGCAGGTTTCGCTTCGTCTGCCTCTTGTGAAGGCTGCAATAATTCTCCAAGCCAAGCAACTTGACCTGGTTTTGGAATCTTGTAGATATAATTTGGCTCAATAAAATCCATTGCTTGGGCGAATGGCGACTTTTTCAGTTCTTTGAGTCGCTGTTTATCGCCCTTGATGATATAAACATTCTCCTTGGAAGAAAATTTGTTATCTAATTGGGGAGTGACGTTGTACTGTTGGGCAATAGCTTGCAGATCCTGCTGCAATACCTCTTTAGGAATATCTTCCCGAAAATTTAGCACTATTGTCTCAAATTCCCCTTTAGCTGTTAGTCCCTGAAAATTAATAAAATTAAACAGAGCAACACCCAGCCCGATGACAAATAAGCAAAATAATATTACCTTTCTCATCTCAAACCATTACCGCTTTTTGCCAGTTTGCTCACTACGATAACTCATGCACGCCCCTTGTTGGTGCGTTTAGCAGTAAACTTACAACTTTTACACAAAATTCAGGACACTTTTTCAACAATGGAACGCGGTCTTTTATGGTTACCCCTGTTATTTGCATTTTTTTGGTTGGCTTGGCAAGGCTCCAAGGAGTATCAAAAAATTGAGGCATATCGCACTTGGGCAGAGCAATTTGAACGCGCTAAGTACGATATCTATGCAGTCTTGGGTCAAAAAGGCAACACTATCACCTGGGGCAAACCAACGCCAAAAGGTCCAATCAAGTTAGAAACATTTTCTTTGCTTGATGTCCAACAAATTCACCTTTTAGTAGATGACAAACAAGTAGAGATAGAAAAGCCTCCCCAGACAGGTCGTACTATTGAGTTGGAATTTCTGTTTCCTGAACCTAATAAAACAGTGCGAGTTCCTTTTACAGAAATTCCTTTAGCAGCAGAATGGGGCAAGTATTTGCAAAGGGAATTACAACGCTTGCATTCGGAACAAAATTAGTCGTTCATCGTCAGGAATTAATAGTTATTAGTCTACAGGTAATGCACTAATGACTATTGACTATAAGACTTTGATTTATGAAACGAATTATTCCCATCAGTACTGTTTTGCTGCTCAATGCCTGCACTTCAACCGTCGATGGTTCTTTACAAGCAGCTAATGGTGTCAAGTCTAAAGTAGAAAACTGTCCACAAGATACCGTCGTCTCCTTACCTGTATTAAATGAAAAGGAAAGCTTTTATGACAGATTTAATTTTCACATTCACAACATTGTAGCAGATACCGATACATTAAAGTTTCAAACGTTAAAGCATGATTTTGTCTTTTGCCGAGGCAACAACACTTGGATGGTGCAACCAGGAACTCTATCCAAGAATTTTCAGACGCCACAACAACAAGATAATCCTAAATATAAAACTATCGATTTTCAAGGAAAAACTTATAAATATCGCGTTGTTATAGAACCGAAGTTTTCTAGAGGAGCAAACGGTAATTTAACAAGACCAAATGTCTCAGATCCAGTAAAAGACAAAGTTGTATTTGAACTCCTTCCTCCTACTCCTAATAGTAAAGAACCCCAGCGACAAACGTTATACACTCTTAAGGATTTGCAGCAAATAGCGGTAAAGCAGGGGTATTCTGCGATTGGAAGTCAACTGGGTTTTCCCCGCATTACAGCTGCTGTCATTCATAAAAATCGCATCTGGTGGTCAGTTGCTTTTGAGCAAGGCGAAGGCAACAATGGTATCGGCACGATTGTCGGTTATGAACCGCAAAACAATAAATTTACCGTAGTTCAACCACAGGCGCTTTGGTCACAACAAATTACTGATTTAGCCATCACTGGAGATGCGAACAGTCCTACATTTTGGATGGGTACGAATAGAAGTGCAGAAGGCACTCCCTATATCGGTGCTAAAGGATTGGTTGCTTACCGTCTTGCTCCACAAAATCCTAATTCAGGCTCTTTAAGAGCCTACACTGTCTACAATAGTCCGATTGTTGGAGCAATTCCTGACAAACTTAGGTTGGAAAACGATAAGCTGTGGGTAGGTACCGCCAACGGCGTTTGTCAAGTCAATTGGCAAGCTGCTGATAATCCTAAAAATTGGTCTTGCTGGCGGTTTGCGGCAATGGCTAAACTACCATCAGAGGGATTACCTCTCTACAGTGAATTGACCAATACAACTTCTGCTGCCAAGCTATCTCCTACTAAAAGTGGCGAAACTGTGGAAGTTTTGTGGTGGAGTCCTCTGGATTACCAAACTCGCAAGGGACGCTACGAGGTGAGATATCCTCAAGGCTTCGTGGTGACTTTGGATGAAGGAGCAAGTCTTTATAAGTTTCCAACTTCTTTGCCTCCAGGAAAACTGCCTGTTGAATGGTCTGGTTTTGAGTGGCATTGGAATGGAGAACGCTTTGTGCGAGGATTTGATGAAGTTGTGATAGATGCCTTTGGAATTAGTCCGCGAGGGATTGGTTCCAACCGCGTTGAAGGGAACTCTCCACCAAATATGAATGCGATACGTGGCGACCTTGAGTTACTGAATATTTCCCCAAAATCTACCAAGGTAAAATATGCCTCTGGTTGGGTTGATGAAACTCAACTCAATCCTTACTTAACGGTTCTGCCCCAAAAACCCTCTCCAAATCCGCAACCGGATCCTTTAAAGGCACTCGCCAAACAACTACAATCTCCTTAACAGTCTTTACCTATGAACGCTGAAACAACACCCAAAGTACCCGTTGCTTTGACTATCGCTGGATCTGATAGCGGTGGCGGTGCAGGTATTCAAGCCGATTTACGCACCTTTGCCTTTCATTGCGTCCACGGTACAAGCGCTATAACCTGCGTCACAGCACAAAATACTTTGGGCGTTATGCGGGTTGATGCTATGCCACCAGAGGCTGTGGTGGCGCAAATTCGTGCTATCTATGAAGATATCGGCGTGCAAGCGGCAAAAACAGGAATGTTGCTCAATAAGGAAATCATAGCCGCTGTTGCTCAACAGGTAGAAGCTTTACAAATTCACAACCTAGTGGTTGATCCAGTTATGGTATCCCGCACGGGGGCGCAATTGATTGATGATGACGCCGTGAAAACTCTTCGCCATGTCTTAATCCCCAAGGCTGCTATCATTACACCAAATCGCCACGAAGCCCAAATTTTGAGCGGTTTACCAATTCACTCCTTAGATGATATGAGAGCAGCTGCTCAAATCATTCATCAAAATACACGGGCAAAGGTTGTTTTAGTGAAGGGGGGAGGTCTGCAGGGGAGTTTGCGTGGTGTTGATATCTGGTTCGATGGTCATAAGATGGAAACTTTGACAACAAAACATATAGATACAAAAAATTCTCATGGTACTGGTTGTACCCTCTCAGCGGCGATCGCTGCTCATCTTGCACTTGGAAACGACTTGCTTACAGCAGTGCGAAAGGCAAAAGATTATGTCACTTCTGCACTCTCCCACTCCCTAGATATTGGTAAAGGGCAAGGTCCAGTGGGACACTTCTTTCCACTATTAATTAAAGTAACGGCGTAGCCATGTGCAAGGGTATAACAGAGTCATTGAGGAGTTACAGAAGTTGCAGAATATCCTAAACTCCTTTTCTACCTACACCCCTAGTCAACCTCATACCCTAGGAATATATATTTTCCTTTTGATTTACTTGTATCTTTTTACCCTAAATTGTAAATTAATAATCTTTGCCCTATGGACAATTTTCCATTATTCTGGGGCATAGTTTCAGCGGCTAACTGTCTTTGATAGCAAATCCGCTTCGTTTAATTACGTTCAATGATGCCAATCCACCAATGCGAACAACCTCAGGTTCTGTTCACAACAGTACACCACCTCATACACAAGCTTATTCTCCCTCTGTGCCGCTCTCTGTGTATGGAGAATTGGCAGCAGAGTTGCAAGCTGTCCAAACAAAGTTAGATGCTCTCAACGGTCAAAATCAACAACTAGTGCAAGAGAATCATTTACTGCGGCAAGAAATTGCTAAAGCTATTGAGTCTGTTTTGCGCTTGCAAAAGTTGGTTGATTCAC
This sequence comes from Mastigocladopsis repens PCC 10914, assembly GCF_000315565.1. Taxonomy (NCBI): domain Bacteria; kingdom Bacillati; phylum Cyanobacteriota; class Cyanophyceae; order Nostocales; family Symphyonemataceae; genus Mastigocladopsis; species Mastigocladopsis repens. Next base: position 3,981,868 of record NZ_JH992901.1, read on the forward strand.
AAGCAAAGGTGAGTTTTCACCAGACTTCCCAATCTTCAGGTGATTATAGAACTGAAACCAAACGACCTGTCACCGAAACGTCTCCTAAAGAGCAAGTTTCCCATCCGCGTACCTCTTATGCAAGACCTAATATACCCAGAGGGAAGCCCTCCGCTGGGGGTCTAAGAGAAGCCACCCAGGTGTCTACGTCAACACCTGTCTTTCTTCCAGAAATGGAAATTCCAAGTTCTATTCCAGACCCAGTGTTCATAGAAGAACAGGAAGTTAGCTATTATCCTGACAGCCAATCAGAACCTTCGCAAATTAGGGGCTGGTGGTTAATAATAGCTATCTTGTTAATTATTGTTTTAGGTTTTGGTGCTGGATATTTGGTTGTACGCCCCTTATTTGAACACCAGAATCGTTAAGTCAAATCATTCTTCAAGTCTACCTATCAGACACCACAATTTATCTTTATCTTCTGCTAATTAAGGCTACAAAAAAATGATAAATTGAGCGTAGAAACCTCAGATCATAACTTAAAAGATGATTAAGGTAGACAATGCTTACTGATTTTACTTTTATTTGATAAGCAAGGCATCTACCGTTAAGTCATGTGGTAATTTGAGTAGATATTTATTTGAGGTTGCGCTGTTAAGCTGATAAGCGTTTTTAATTGCATTTTTTTCGTTAAGGTAGTCCAGAATTAAGAGTTAGTCTTAATTTTTAAGTCTTGTTTGTTGACGACCTAGACGAGTAAATATGCACTATTGATGCGTAACAGCTTAGTTAAAGCGTTAGATAGTGAATCTGCTTTGATAGATAAACGTAGAAGTCAGGAGACAAAACATGAAAAAAGTAGAAGCTATTATTCGCCCTTTTAAGCTTGATGAGGTGAAGATTGCCCTCGTCAATGCTGGTATAGTTGGCATGACTGTTTCTGAAGTCCGGGGTTTTGGAAGGCAGAAGGGTCAAACTGAACGCTATCGCGGTTCTGAGTACACTGTTGAGTTTTTGCAAAAACTGAAAGTGGAAATTGTTGTTGAAGATAGTCAGGTTGATATGGTAGTTGATAAAATTATCGCTGCTGCTCGTACTGGTGAAATTGGTGATGGTAAAATTTTCATCTCGCCAGTTGAACAAGTTGTGCGAATTCGTACTGGTGAAAAGAATACAGAAGCTGTTTAGAAGTTAGTGGATAGTGGGTAGTGGATAGTAGTTAGTGGGTAGTAGTGAACTACAACTATCAACTATCAACTACCAACTACCAACTATCAACTATCAACTATCAACTATCAACTACCAACTACCATTTTTTAACTTTTGAAGTAAAGCAGCAAAAGCCTTGCCCCGATGACTAACAGAACGCTTCAAATCTGGTGTCATCTCAGCAAAGGTCAATTGCTTTTCTGGGACGTAAAAAATTGGATCGTAGCCAAAACCACCATCACCACGCGGTGCAGGAAGAATTTCGCCGCGACAAACCCCTTCTGATTCTAAAGCAATTGTACCATCTGGACGAGCGATCGCTACTGCACAAACAAATTGCGCTTGCCGTTTTGGTGTGTCGCCCAATTCCCTCAACACCCTAGCGATGCGATCGCCATCGGTTTTGCCATAACGTGCAGAATACACTCCTGGTGCGCCATCAAGGGCATCTACCTGCAAGCCAGAATCATCAGCAATTGCCCAGTTTCCCGTCGCTTGTGCGACTTTGGATGCTTTCAAGCAGGCATTGGCGGCAAAGGTGTCTCCGGTTTCTTCTATTTCCAATTCTTCGGGCTTGAGGGTTAATTCCCAACCAGAGTCAGCCAGGTAAGCTTGCATTTCCCGCAACTTACCCGGATTTCCTGTAGCTACGACAAGTAATTTACTCATTTAGTTAATCAAGAGTCAAAAGTCAAGAGTCAAAAGTCAAAAGTCAAAAGTCAAAAGTCAATACTTGAACTATGGATTTTGAACTTTGAACTCTTGACTATTCTGCCCAATCTTTCGCCCAAGCTAGAGTTTGATGTACCTGCTGGAGTGTCGGGGCTTCGCAGTACAGGCGTAAAACGGGTTCGGTACCGCTGAAACGAATCATTAACCAACTGTTGTCGGCTAGGCGGAACTTATAGCCGTCAATTGTTTGGCAATCAATGACTGCTTTTCCAGCTATTTCTGTTAAAGGTTGGGTTTGCAGTTGTTGCAAAAGACGCGATCGCACTTCCATACTGGAGAGGGGCAAATCGATGCGATCGTATGCGGAAGTGAAACCTGTTTGTTCTTGCAAGTGGCGATAATAGTCACCTAAATCCAGCCCAGATTCCACAATCGCTTCTAGTACATACAATGCCGACAGAAGTGCATCGCGTTCAGGAATGTGACTTCCGTAGCCAATTCCTCCTGACTCTTCGCCGCCCAGCAACACCTTTTGTTCTAACATTCTGTCAGCAATGTACTTGTAACCAACAGGTGTCTCAAACACTGACAGGTTGTGCAGTGCTGCTACGCGAGGCATTAAGTCAGAACCACTCACGGTTTTTACCACTTCACCCTGAAAGCCGCGCCTTAGGGTCAAGTGGTCGATTAATATAGGTATTAAGATTTGTGAACTGAGGAAGTTACCTTCTCCATCAACAGCGGCAATGCGATCGCTGTCCCCGTCAAAAACCAATCCCACCGCCAAACCTCCTGGATTGGTTTCTCGATGATGACCTATCACCTCAAATAACTGTGAGAGGTATTTAGGCAGTGGTTCGGGTGCGCCGCCACCAAATAAGGGGTCGCGGTTGCTATTGATTTCCTTGACTTCATTGCCAAGTAGCATCGCCAGTCCACCAGCAGCAGCGCCATGCATAACATCAGCAAATACCGTGAGTTTGCCTGCGGCTAGGGCATTGCGAATTTTCGCTATATTGACTTTACCTTCTAGTGCTTCACAATAACTGCGCCAGGGGTTAAACTTCTGTATGTTGTTTGGCGTTGATTCAGGTGGCGCAGATTCAGCAGTTAACAGTTCTTCTATTTGTTTGGTGACTTCTGGCGGTACGGAACCACCAAAAGCGCCTTTAACTTTTAATCCCAAATATTTACCTGGATTATGACTAGCGGTTATCACTAGTGCGCCCAAGGCATTTTGTTGCTTCGCAGCCCAACTAAAAGCTGGGGTTGGGGCATAATTATCCGTCAGCAGCACATCAAATCCAGCAGCGGAGACAACATCGGCGACTTTACTGGCAAACTCTTCTGCCATAAAGCGTCGGTCGTGTCCCACAATTATTTTACGGTTGCCTACTTCTTGTCCGTATGTATCAAGTAACACTTTTGCGGCAAGTGGCGCAACTATGGCTACACGCTCAAAGGTGAACTCATCGCCAATTACGCCCCGCCAGCCGTCCGTACCAAATTTGATTGTATTAGCTGTAACTGGCATCGAGGTATCCCAACTTCCTAACTGAGGATTCTAGCATTCACACTGGGCACCCGGTAGAAGAGACATCTTGTATAAAGACTATAGCAGTAATAGGTGGCTATAAGTTACATATGAGGAAGCGAATATCTTTGCCTACTCATTCTAAGTCTGCAAACTTATCTGTTGCCTCAATTAAGGCAGTGCGAATTCCTGGTTCACTCATCGAATGTCCAGCATCAGGGATAACAACAAATTCTGCTTGCTCCCAAGCACGATGTAATTCCCATGCTGATATCATCGGACAAACTACATCATAACGTCCCTGAATAATCACAGCAGGAATGTGGCGGATGCGGTCAACATTTGAAAGTAATTGATTTTCTCGTTCAAAAAATCCCTTATTATTAAAATAATGACACTCAATGCGTGCAAATGCTTCTGCAAATTCAGTTTCACCAAACTTTTGCATAAGTTGTGTGTCTGGGAACAATCGACTTGTACGAGCTTCCCAAATTGACCAAGCACGCGCTGCTTCTAACCTAGTTTGTGAATCTGGACTAGTCAAACGTTTGTAATAAGCTGTCAGCAAATCCTCATGTTCATCTGTTGGAATTGGTTTTAAATATTCTTCCCAAGCGTCAGGAAAAATATAGCTAGCCCCCTCTTGGTAGAACCAGCGCAATTCTTTTTGTCTCAACATGAATATGCCACGTAGAATCAATCCCCTGCATCGGGAGGGATGGGTTTGACTGTAGGCTAATGATAGAGTACTACCCCAACTGCCCCCAAATACCACCCACTTTTCTATACCTAAATGCGATCGCAGCTTTTCAATGTCATTGACCAAATCCCAAGTGGTGTTTTCCCGCAGTTCTGCATGAGGTCTACTTTTACCACAACCGCGTTGGTCAAACATCACAAGACGCCATTTTTCTGGATTGAAATATTGTCGATAAAAGGGCGGACATCCACCACCAGGTCCTCCATGTAGCAAAACAATCGGCTTGCCCTTTGGGTTGCCTGATTCTTCAAAATGAATCGTATGGAGGTCAGAAACCTTTAAATTGCCTTCTTTGTAAGGTTCTATGGGTGGGTAAAGTTCTTGCATTTTCTTTATTTTAGCACCTTTCTTGGAAAATTGTATATCAAATTACATTAAGATGGGTTTGTTTTTGATAGTAACTCGTACGACTTATGCTGAACAGAAGGGCGATAAGCCTTTAGGCGATTGCGCGAACGCGCAATCGCACTCACGCTCAAGCCTGGCCATGCCCTCATAAAGGGTTTGCCTTGGGGAAATTGAGCGAGACTCTAGTTTCATCTGAGTTTCTATGTAAAGTCTAGGAAACAGAAGTATATAAGTTTCCGCAGACGTTAACTTTTTGCTATTGCACAATTAAAATACACAAACATTAAACCTCCTTAACAGGCATTCCCATTAAGGAGGTTTGACAGCAGCGAACCACTTTTACACCCTGAAACATCCCTAGAAATCATCCAGAAATTGACTAATGCGGCTGATGACTGGGTCAACCTCTTGAGGAGGAGTAGCCGCAGCATTCGCAGGAGTGGAAGTATTATTGATGACTTCTAGAACTGGTGCAGGTTGGGGGGTTGGAGGGGAACTGCTTGATCCATGGTTGACAATCATAGCCAGCTGTGCCACTTGTTGACTCAGTTGGAGCAGATGGTTTTCCATCTGATCCAACCGATGAGATTCCTTGGCAAAAAAACGTTCCTCAAGGTCAGCTATCTGACGTCGTAGTTCAGCGATTTGTTGTTCCACCCCCGGTGTTGCTGTTGCTGCTGGTGGTTTCGGGGTAGGTCGTACAGATTCCGGTACGCACAAAGATTGCCATAAAGCTTCTTTACACAGGTCACTGAAAGTCTTTTCAGGATCTTTCTCCAATTGACTTTCGACAAGAGCTAACAAGCTTTCGTCAGCTACCCCTGGGTTGAACGTAACCGATTTAACTACTTTTTTTGACCATTGGAACATCAGTTTTAAGCCCTAGAAGAGCGAGCGGACGATAACTGTGCCTCTCCATAAATGTATTGTCCCAAAGCATTTGCTTGCCGAGAGGGTGAAGCTAAATGGGCGTTAATTTTTGCTTCTTTAAGCAAGCGTTGAACATCTTCCCAGAAGAATTCTCCACCTCCTCCGGTCAGAACCACATCGGTAACGCGCTCTGGTAGCCATGCTAGCACACGGTTACAGATTTCGCGGGAAAACATTTCTATGAGATTGGGGAGAAAATCATCCAGATTGGTAGGCTTGCTAGCACCTCTGGGACGGTAAAAGCGATCGCCCTTGATTCGGTTTACTGCGGCAATTAGAGACAGAGACTGGCTATCTGCTCCCTCAATTTCGGCAGCAACCAATTCATAAAACTTGCTCATACCGAAATCTTCACTCTTAGAAGCACCTCGGGCGAAGCGGAAGTTATCAATCATCAAACAATCCGTGGTTTGATGTCCAATATCAACAATTGCCACAGATACTTTGGTAAAATCGGGCATTGCTGCCCCCTTTTTTGGTTGAGCCTCACACCATAACAAGCTGCCGTAGCCTTCAGGCATGACCCAAACCTTGGTAATGTTTAGCGATACGGGTTCACCGCGAAAGTTCATGACATGAGGACCATTCAGTTGGCTGATGATCTGTGCTTTTTCCTTTTCAAATTGCTCTTGGGAAAGGTAAGGCAGACCGAGGATCACTGAGATATCATCTTTGAGCTTAAAGTAGCCAGCGCAAGCCAAGACCTTTACCAGTGCGTCTTCGACCTTAGATTGACCTACACCTAAATTAGCCCCAAAATCTGCTGCGAGCTGACCAACGGCATATCCACTGCCTTGATACTCCAGCCACAGATCCATCAATGGGTCGGTTGCGCGGGCTTCAAAAACACCCCCACGCACCTGTTCCATCGACATTTCCTTCACGTTGGCGGAGACGAACGCCACATTATTAGGCTCGCGGCTAATACAAGTTTTTGTAGAAGTTCTACCTAAGTCAACACTGAGAATCTTTTTCCCCGAACTGTTACCAACTGGCTGATTGGGAGCAGCATTTATTGGAGTAGATGCCGAAACTCTATTCATTGGGATAGCAGCGGCGTTCATCGGGGTAGCGGCGGAAGGTTGGTCTGTCATGAAAGCTCCTAGTACTTAACTTAGCTTTAACAAGTTATCATGCCCATCTTACAAAAATGGGTGTATCAGAAAACCCTTGTTGCGTCAATATGTAGCCAGAAATATGCCAAGAATTACTGAGTAGTCGTTAAGCAATAGCAATACGGCATAAGTCTCGCTCTTTACCATCTCATGGTAAAGCGGGTGCGAGAGCCAGAGGGCTGGTAACGCTTGTTTTTAGGCAAAAAATGCTTGTTTTTCTGCGTTCGTTGGAGACAAGGATATTTTATCTTCTCCTGTTTTTTTGCTTACGCTTGATTACCCAGACAACAAATGCCAGGATCAGAACTGCCAGCACAATTTTAGATACAGGATCTAGGTACTTTTCCACTAGTTCATACTGACTACCCAACGCATATCCTGAGTATGTTAGCAAACCAACCCATACAGCGCTACCCAAAGTCGAGTAAATTAAAAATGGCAGCAAGTGCATATTGCTCATGCCTGCGGGAACGGAAATCAATGTGCGGACTCCCGGTACAAGGCGACCAATAAAAACTGCTTTGCTACCTTGCTGGTCAAACCAGCGCTTTGCCTTAGTAATATCTTTGCTAGATATAGTTAACCACTTACCGTATTTGTCAGCCCAAGTGTGCAAGCGCCTTTCACCGAATAATTTACCAGGATAGTACCAGATGAGTGCGCCTGCTACCGAACCCAACAGTCCTGCAAAAAATACACCTATGACATTGAGTTTAGCCCCTGGTAGATTTGATGTATATCCTGCCAAGGGCATTATCAGTTCTGAAGGAATGGGGGGAAATAGGTTTTCTAGAAACATCAGCAGAGCTATTCCCCAGTAGCCTAAGGAGTTAATAGTATTGGTTATCCATTCAAGCATCAAATTAATTCCTAAATTGACTGCATAAGTTTCGTTGCTAAGTTACAGTCATTGCTGTATTAAATAAGCATTATCCGATAGTTTTTGGCTACTTTTGTTAAAAAATACACTTTATAAAGGGAACAGGGAATAGGGAACAGGTTACAGGTCAGAGGTGACAAAGAGCTTTTATTCTCTTATCCCCTATTTCTTTTCTGTTTTTAGTCCCCTGTACCCCATCCCCTTACACTATGGGTGTCAATGATTGCACTCTTGTTGGTTCAGATTGCCAATCCAATGGGTTCCAAACACGGTCTTCTAGAGCCATTTGCTCGATTAAGCTTGCCAATCTTAGGGCTTTGAGCGCTTGTTCACCACCGACCGAAGGTTGATTTCCACCGCGTACGCAGTTAACAAAATGCTCCAATTCTGCACCTAGTTTGTCGGTGTTGCTTGTGTAAACTCTTTCAATCACACCATCCTGCCTGTACAAAGCTTGTCGGTAATCGTTGGTATGTCGGTGAATCAAAATTTCATCTCTTAGAAAATCTGCCTCAGTAAACGAGTCTTTACAATGGGCAACAATGCGGCGGATTTTGCAGTGAGTCACTTTACTGGCAGTCACAGTAGCGACAATACCATTGGCAAATCCCAAAGTCGCAGTCACATAATCTAAATAACCAGAGTCCAAAGTGCGATTACCACTAGCCGTTAACTTCACGACTGGTGCTGCGGCTAATTCCAAAAGTAGGTCAATGTCATGGATCATTAAATCCAAGACAACTGAGACATCGTTTGCCCGACTTGAATATGGACTCATGCGATGTGCCTCTAGGGCCAACACTTCTTCAGTTTTCAACACCTTGCTCAATTCTTGAAATGCTGGACTAAAGCGCTCTATATGACCCACTTGTAAAATACATCCAGTCTCGGCAGCAGCATTTACTAGCGATTCGGCTTCAGATATACTTGCTGCGATTGGCTTTTCAATCAGAACATGAATTCCCGCTAAAAGACAGTTGATTCCAACGGCATAATGCAGGCGGGTAGGGACAGCAACGCAAACTGCCTCTACATGAGGCAGCAAGTCGCAATAATCTTCAAAAAAGCGTACCTTGTGTTTACTGGCGGTTTCCAACCCTCGTTCGATATTAATATCTGCCACACCGACCAGTTCAACGTCTTTCATGGAACTCAGTACGCGGACGTGGTGCTGTCCCATATTACCCACTCCGATCACGCCTATGCGGATCGGTCGTGGATAGTTGCGCTGTGCTTGACCATTTTGTTCTCCTGCTGACATACTTCTATTTTTCACTCGTATTCTCTCCTCAACCACCAAATTAAGAGACGCTACGGTCGTTGGCTTTGATACTTAATTACCAATGACCATGCGTCTAAAACCATCCAGATGGTAACATAGAGGTTCTATTTATGAAGAATTTCAAAGTTTATTATGAGTTCCCGCCGTCTGGGTGGCTTTTATGCGCTTTGTTCAAATTAATGCTTTTTTACACTTAACAAAAACTATGAAAATTCTTTGTATTAGCTTTAACAAATAACTAAGACGTTACTGTTGTTCTTTTTGTTGCATAAAAAAAATCATTACCGGAAGCAAAATCTACACTGAGGTATAGGGTATGGGAAAAAAAGGGAACAGGTTACACACAACAGGAGATAGAGGATAGGAAAAAAACTATCACCTGTCATCTGTCACCTGCTCCCTATTCCCCATAACCTGTTCATCCAAATGATTCTGTTTAAATAAAAATACTTTGTATGAAAGCTGTCATTCTACTGTCTGGTGGGTTAGATTCTTCCACAGTTCTATACCAAGCGCTAGCCGATGGTTGTAAGTGCTATGCCATTTCCTTTGACTACCAACAGCGACATCGACGAGAGTTACACTCAGCGTTGGCGATCGCTCAGAAAGTTGAGGTGGTAGACCATCAAGTGGTAAAGTTTGATTTGAGGCAGTGGGGCGGTTCGGCACTTACGGATGATGCTATTGATTTACCCCAAAAGCGCCCCCTAGAGGAAATGTCTCAAAGTATCCCTGTCACCTATGTCCCTGCTCGCAATACCATCTTTTTAAGCTTTGCCCTTGCCTATGCCGAAACCATAGCCGCCGAACGTATTTACATAGGCGTTAACGCCTTAGATTACTCTGGGTATCCTGATTGTCGCCCGGATTATATCCAGGCAATGCAGGAAGTGTTTCGTTTAGGAACAAAACAGGGACGTGAAGAACAACCCATTTCCATTGTTACACCCCTGATTTATCTGAAAAAAACTGAAATTATCCAACTTGGCAATAAACTGGGAGTTCCTTGGGAGCTAACATGGTCCTGCTATGCAGGAGGCGATATTTCTTGCGGTGTTTGTGATTCTTGTCGCTTGCGTCTTGCCGCTTTTGCCGAACTAGGATTGAAAGATCCACTGGCTTATGCCAAGTAGGGGAAGTAGGGGAAGTAGAGGAAGTAGGAGGAGATAAATTAATATCTTTCTCTCCCTCCACTTTCTACTCCTCCAACCGTCGTATCTGAATTTGATGCAGGCGTGGTCCAGTGACTGACACAACAGTGAATTCTAGATTTTCATAGCGTAAAATTTCGTTAAGGGTGGGAACTTTCTGCAATTGGTAAAGTAAGAAGCCCCCTAAAGTTTGGTATTCTTTGTTTAAGGGCAAATTGAGATGCAAAATCTCATTGAGGTCTTCCAGGATAATCTGAGCCTGCACTAGAAATGTCTGCTCGTTTAAAATTTTAATGAGCAAATCGTTGGTACTGTCGGGTTCGCCTGGATCGCCAATGATTTGAGCGGTGACATCTTGGATTGTGACCAGTCCCACAGTACCACCAAATTCATCTACCACCATCACCATAGTTGGTTGCTCTTGCTGCATCATTAGCAAGAGTTCATTTAAGGGGGTATGTTCTGGCACAAACCTTGCGGGGCGCATCCAAGGCTGGATTTGTGTTTCTAACGTGAGTTTCCCCATAGCCAATGGTTTTGCCAAATCTTTGAAGTAAACAATACCACGAATATCGTCTAGAGAGTCTCCAATGACAGGGTAGCAAGAGTGACCTGTGGCTACTATTTCCTGGACAAAAGTCTGGAAGGTGGTGTTTTTTGCCAACGCTATAATGCTGGTACGGGGAACCATGACTGCTTGTACTGTCTCGTCTCCAAACTCAAAAACGTTTTTTAGCAGTTCTCGCTCTTCCGCCTGCAACCCAATGGATTCGCGTTCTGTGGAAATAATGAGTTGTAATTCTTCTGGTGTAACAGGTGGTCTCCAGCTTTGACCTGTGTATTCGATGCCAAAAAGTCGCAATAGCCAGCGAGTTGATTGATTGAGAACCCAAATAAAAGGGTTGAAAAATCTGACAGTTGCTTTGATCGATGGTCCTAAAAATCTTGCCAGCTCTTCTGAATAAAGCATAGCGAGTGATTTAGGACAAAGTTCTCCTAAAACGATTTGTAAATAGGCTATGAAAAAAAAGGCTATGGGGATTGATAGGGAATGAGCTATGACAGTACTCATCCCTCTAGGTAAAGGTAAAGATAGTAGCCCTGATTTCACGAGCACAACTATCGTACTTTCTCCAATCCATCCTAATGCCAAACTAGAAAGAGTAATGCCTAATTGAGTTGTTGATAATAATCGATCAATACTGTGTTGCAGCACTTCAACAGCGATCGCCTGAATGTCCCCAGCCTCCACCAGTTGATGGATGCGCGATCGCCGCACTGTCACCATAGAAAACTCTGCTGTCACAAAAAAGGCATTGATAGCAATCAGCAGGAGCACTGACAACAATCGCAGCCCCACGTCTGTCCAACTTAAGCTAGGAAAACCACTCACTGCCAAAGCTCGTGTAAAACTGATGCCCCCATTTTTGTTAGTTATTAGTTGTTGGTAAGCCAGTGCGCTCTTGGAGGTTCCCCGGAGTGTGCAAACTGGCGTAAGCCCTGCGGACAGCCACTCTCGGTGCGTAGCGTGTCCAGAGGATCTACCCGAAGGGATGTGTTACTAACGACTACCTACTAAGCACTAGCACTTACCTTTCTACAGGAATATTTGACACTTCTAGCCGTAGTTTTTGATCGGGATAATCTGTCAGGGCAAGTGAAATACGCTTGACATCATCAAGTAAAGCCGTAGGAATGCTCACCGTGCCAGAATAGGTCGGTCCATTTGCAGGCAATTCTGATGGTAAGCCATCTGTGCTAGCACTTAGGGTTCGTCCTTTGTTATCAGAGACATCCAAAAAACTATACAGGAAGCGTACAGAATCTTTGCCTTTGTTTTGCATTTTTACTTTTAGGAGCAAAGCACCACCAGAAAAGCGCGCAGATTGCACGGAAAGGCTGACACCCTCGCTTTCAGTGTTAATTGGAAATCCTTCTTGGGGCTTTTCTTCAGCCACTTGCAAGGGTTTTTCCTCTTGCTGGCGTTTGGTGCTATTTGTTTCCTCGTCCTCGTCGTCTTGCTTGGAGGATTTAGCCGCCTTCGTTTTGCCCTCAATTCGTGCCTTGACAATTTTCAGAATTTCATCCTCCCTAAGTAGAGCGATCCCTGTATGTTGCTCTTTAGCTGATTTACTGCTGGCGAATTTGGGTGTGGGACGAGCATCTGGTGCTGTAACACCTTTGAGTGCTGCACTTCCCAAAGTAAATCCCCAAAACGCACTTACAGAGCCAGCTCCCAACATCAGGATTAACAAAATCAGAGTCAGAAGTACAGTAGAATTTAGTTTCATTGCCGACACGCTATTGCACAAGAATGCTGGTCTATTCAAAAGTATCGAAGCTGTTTACTTCAATGCCTAGGGGAACTTAATCAATATTAGTCTGCACTATCGCGTCGTCGAACGATGTAGTAGAAAAATCTGGTATGGTACTATTAGATTGTCAAATTCTGTAGACTTGCGTTACAATTGAGTCTCGACCAGGGTTGGCCGAGCGGTTGAGGCAGCGAACTCATAATTCGCGTTAGGCAGGTTCAACTCCTGCACCCTGGATTAATTATGAAGACAAAAAAGAGAAGGAAGAAGAATAAATCCGATTTTATCTTGTTTTTTCTTCATTCTTCGTTTCTTTCACCTAGGTAGTGCTGTTTCAAATCGAAACTCTGTTCCAACTTTGAGTTTATCGGCATTCATCCGAGGAGACATCAGCAGTGATGCGCCGTAAGGATTTGGCAAATCTGGAGTACGAATGTAAGGATCGTTCCCAACCTGCTGATTGAGAACATCGCGATACACAGTGTTAACTAACTCAGCATCTCGCGCAATTTGATTTTCCGGAAATGAGTTGCGGAAAATAGAACCAGGTCCAAATATATCGTTAATTTGACTTTTAAAGGTCTGGCTACCATAGAAATTGGGGGCGTTTTTAAAAAAAGCGCGTTCAAACACCTCACTCGGTGTTTCATAATTGGGTGTTTCGGTTTGGGCTGCTGCAACAGCCGGAAAACTCATAATAGCTAGCAATACCAATAAACCACCTGTGGTTTTAAATTTTATACTCATATTCATTGCTCCTTAATATCTGGGCGAATCTTCACTTATCCTGGATTTCAGAACTTGTAAGAGTTCAACCTTTGGTTTAGCATAAATTTTTACCAGTTGTGATGACGTATCAAGCCGAAACCCTTACTCATTCTAGTGTCTGGACAGCGACTACTGATTTAGTAACCCTGCGCCAACACTTACTAGATTTATTTTGTCAACTGGCATATCAAGAAGGTGATTTTGTCCTCTCTTCCGGACAGCGTAGTTCTTACTATATCAACGGCAAGCAGGTAACACTCCATCCTCAAGGTGCGTTGGCAATTGGTCGTATTCTCCTATCACTGCTGCCATTAGAAACCCAAGCAGTGGCCGGTTTAACATTAGGAGCAGATCCGATTGTGAGCGCCGTAAGTGTGGTTTCTGCCTATGAAAACCGACCGATACCAGCACTGATTATTCGCAAAGAAGCCAAGGGACACGGAACGAAGGCATATATTGAAGGTCCCAGTTTGCCGGAAGGTGCAAAAGTGGTGGTTTTGGAAGATGTGGTCACAACCGGACAATCTGCCATGAAAGCAGTTGAAAGGTTAAGAGCAGCAAATTATACCATCAATCAAGTTATTGCACTAGTAGACCGCCAGCAAGGGGGAGCAGAGTTTTACCAACAAGCCGGGTTGCAGTTTGAGGCGCTGTTTCAAATTGAGGAGATTCAACAGCGATATCGACAAATAGGAACTGGGAAATAAGTAATAGAAATTGGCTTGTAGTAAGCGCTTAAGCGCTTACTACTAACCCATTACTCAATTCCTAACTGTGGGTTACCGCTTCCTTATCCTTTGCTAAGAACTTCTCCAGTTCTGTCAGCGCATCAGCATCAACTTTGGTTTGCATTGGGCAGAACTTGGGACCACACATCGAACAAAACTCAGCAGTTTTGTAAATGTCCGCTGGGAGAGTTTCGTCGTGATATTCCCTCGCTCTTTCGGGGTCGAGTGATAATTCAAACTGACGGTTCCAGTCGAAGTTGTAACGGGCGCTAGATAGTTCATCGTCTCTGTCTCTTGCGCCTGGGCGGTGCCTAGCAATATCTGCTGCGTGAGCTGCTATCTTGTAGGCAATCAAACCGTTACGTACATCTTCAGCATTGGGTAAGCCCAAGTGTTCTTTTGGTGTTACGTAACACAGCATAGCGGTACCGTACCAGCCAGCCATTGCTGCCCCAATTGCGGAAGTGATGTGGTCGTAACCAGGGGCGATGTCCGTCACCAATGGTCCCAGCACGTAGAAAGGTGCTTCAGAACACTCTTCCATCTGCTTTTTGACGTTGAACTCAATTTGATCCATCGGGACGTGTCCAGGACCTTCTACCATGACCTGTACGTCATGCTCCCAAGCTTTGCGGGTTAATTGTCCGAGAGTTTTCAGTTCAGCTAATTGTGCCTCATCAGAAGCATCATGGGTACAACCAGGACGCAGGGAATCACCGAAACTAAAGGAAACATCGTATTTCTTGAAAATTTCGATGATGTCGCGCAAGTGGGTATAAAGCGGGTTTTGCTTATGATGGTGTAGCATCCACCTTGCCAAAATGCCTCCACCACGAGACACAATGCCAGTGATGCGGCTTCTCACCAAAGGCAAATGCTCGATCAAAATTCCAGCGTGGATGGTTTGATAGCTTACTCCCTGCTGGGCGTGTTTTTCAATGACATGAAGAAAGTCATCCGGTGTTAGCTTTTCAATGTTGCCGTGGACGCTTTCTAAAGCTTGGTACACTGGCACAGTACCAATGGGAACGGGTGAAGCTTTGATAATGGCACTACGAATTTCATCCAAGTTACCGCCACCAGTGGACAAGTCCATCACGGTATCAGCGCCATACTTCACCGCCAGTTCCAGCTTTGCAACCTCTTCCTCAAGGTGGGAAGAGTTGGGACTCGCGCCGATATTAGCATTGACCTTACACTTGGAGGCGATACCAATACACATTGGCTCCAAGTTCGTGTGGTTCACGTTAGCAGGGATAATCATCCGTCCCCGCGCCACTTCGTCTCTAACTAACTCAACGGGAAGTTTTTCCCGTTGGGCGACGTAATGCATTTCTTCTGTGATGACACCCTGACGGGCATAGTGCATTTGAGTAACATTGCTCTGCCCACGCCGCTTGGCGACCCATTCTGTCCGCATATTTGCTTTCCTCGATAAACAGCTTCCCTCCGCTGGTATTACCCAGACTCAGGTGTTAAGGGTGTAATCTCAGCCTGCCCATACAGGCACCCCTAGCATGAAAATTGATTCTACCATTTTGCTTATGGCTAGAAGCAAGGAGTTGACAAATTTTGAGGTAAGTGTAGTGGTGGGGTTGGGTAACTAGAAATTGATGTCATAATATATAGACATAAGATGATTCATCGTACTATTAATAGCTGTATGGAAAATCAAACTGTTCGCACAACATTGACCATACCAGCTGAGTTATTGGAAGCAACCGACCGCGCTGTCAGGGAAGGAAAAGCTAAAAGTCGCAATGAGTTTGTTGCTCGTGCATTGCGCTATGAACTGGCTGTTCAAATGACTAAATGACTTATCGATACATTTTGTTTTACAAACCCTACGGTGTCCTGAGCCAGTTTACAAAAGACACTCCCACTCACAGCACCCTAAAAGACTATATCGAAGTTCCCGATGTGTATCCTGTGGGTCGTTTGGACTGGGACAGTGAGGGGTTACTGCTGTTGACGAACCACGGGCAATTGCAACATCGCCTCTGTGCTCCTCGCTTTGGACATGAACGGACTTACTGGGTGCAGGTAGAACGAATTCCTGATACTGCGGCTTTGACCCAGCTACAAGAAGGTGTGATGATTCAAGATTACTGCACTCGACCAGCAAAGGTGCGGTTATTATCAGCCGAACCAGCTTTACCGGAACGAGATCCGCCAATTAGATTCCGTAAAAATGTGCCGACAGCGTGGTTGGAAATGACTTTGACAGAGGGCAAAAATCGTCAGGTACGTCGAATGACGGCGGCTGTGGGATTTCCGACTTTGCGGCTAGTCAGGGTGAGTATAGCTCATCTATATTTAGATAGTCTGCAACTAGGTCAATGGCGTGATTTGACCTCTAATGAACTCCAATTGTTACTCAATTTAGCTTTTGCAGGGAACTCACGAAATTCCCAAAGGCGAAGCTGAACTACCACGTATTTTTGAAAAATTTTACCGCATTCCCAGTAATGACCCTTGGAGAAGGGCGGTACAGGATGAGGGCTCACACTGGTACAAAAACTGACAAAATATATAGGAGGAACAATTGAAGTTGAAAGTGGGTCAAATAAGACCTACTTTACTCTTCAACTCCCTCTGGTGCATGAGGGTTGATGGGAAAGATGGGAAAGATGAGGAGGGTCAGGAGGATGAGATAAATGTTACTTTTGCTACTTCCCAATCTCCCTGGTCTCCCTCATCTCCACAGTCCTTGAGTTTCTCAAACCTAAAGATATGTGTTGGAATATGCCACCTTAGCTAGTTTTAATGGCAATTTATTGTGAGGATATAGCTTGCCAATCTCTGAAATCTATAGTTAATATGCGTAAAAATTAAGACTGCCACCCAAATTCGCCAGAGGAACCACAATATTTTGTAGGTCTACTGTCGGCAGGTGCTAATAAATGTGGCACTTTTGGATTGTAGTGGCTAGAAGCACCTTTCCAAGGGAATTAAGGAACTTCCACAATGCTGATTTGCCCTCAGTGTCAATTTGAAAACCCCAATACCAACAAATTCTGTCAAAACTGTGGCGCGTCTCTGACCCAAAAGGTCTGTCCAGAGTGCGGTACTGATGTGGATTTGAATGCACAACAATGTGATAACTGTGGCGCAGAATGCGGAACGGTTTTGTGGGCAATTATTACTAAGGAAGGGACTTTTGCGGCTGGGGAAGCTCTGGAAGTAGGGGAAGTAGGGGAGGCATTGGAAGTAGGGGAAGTAGGGGAAGTAGGGGAAGAAATAACTGCTTCATCTCCCTCCACTCCCTCCACTCCCTCATCTCCCAAAGCTTCACCTCTCCCAGTAGGCTCCTACTTAGACCCACAAAAACGTTATCAACTGCTAGAACCGCTACCAGCCTTAGGAGAAATCTCTGCTAACACTGAGGTGTACATTAAGGTTCTAGACTGCCAACCATACCAAGTCTCGCCCCTTGCGGTTATGCTGGAAAATCAGCAAAAGGGGCTAGCAACGCCATCAGTGGGGGCTACTAAAATTCCCAGTCTCGCTAAACCTTATATTGCCTTGCAATCCTGGTGCCATTTGGGAATACCGCAAATTCACGATACATGGCAGCAGGATGAAATACAGGTGGTACTTATTGAAGACCGCTCAAATTGGCAGGAATTACTCGATTTTTGGCGAGAAGACACCACAAGTTCGTTACAAATTGTACACTTCTTTTACCAAATGACTCAACTCTGGGCAGTGCTGGAAACAGTGAACTGTCGTCAAAGTCTGTTGGAGTTGTCGAATCTGCGACTGGATGAAGACCAGTCATTAGCACTACAGAGATTGTATGTAGAATTACTGGATAACCCACCAACGGATCACTTGTCAGAAGATGCAGATGCAACGCCACCTCGTACGGAAGCGCAGCCCTTCACAGTCCAAGCTCTAGGGAGGGTTTGGCAAGCACTTTTTAGACAGTCCCAACGCACTCAATTTGGTTCTATATTGCATCTAATGGGAGAGTTGGAACTAGGAAAGATACAGACGATAGTGCAGTTGCAATCATACTTGGAAGCTATAGCCTCTGAATTCCAAGGCAATCCCACAAATATTCCCATCACCCCAGCAATGTCGAAGAGTACCGCTGTGCCCAATATCTTGCAATTAGATGAGGACGAGGATGAGACTGAATTGAAAAGCGATGATATGCCCACGGTTGTTCTGCCTATGCAGTTAGTGAGCCTGGAAAATGCAGGACTGACCGATGTAGGACGTCAACGTGACCATAACGAAGACTACTTTGGGATTGAAACAAAAATTTACAAGCTAGAATTGCCCAACAACCGTGCTTTGCAAGCACGTGGTCTATATGTTCTGTGCGATGGAATGGGCGGACACGCTGGCGGCGAGGTGGCTAGTGCTTTAGCTGTTAACTCTTTGCGGCAGTATTTTCAAACTCACTGGGCTTCTAACCAACTGCCAACAGAAGATGTTATCCGCTCTGCGGTGCGCCAAGCTAACCAAGCAATTTTCGATCTCAATCAACAAGATGCCCGTTCTGGCATTGGGCGCATGGGTACTACCCTAGTTATGGTTTTAATCCAAGACACTCAGGTAGCGGTAGCTCATGTGGGAGATAGTCGTCTGTACCGCTTAACTCGCAAAAGAGGACTAGAACAAATCACGGTAGACCATGAAGTTGGTCAACGGGAAATTTCCCGAGGAGTGCAACCAAGTCTTGCATACTCCCGTCCTGATGCTTACCAACTTACTCAAGCCCTTGGTCCTCGGGATGAACACTTGATCATTCCCGATGTACAGTTTTTTGAGATAAATGAAGATACCCTTTTTGTTCTTGCTTCGGATGGTTTGTCAGATAATGATTTGCTAACAATTCATTGGCAGACTTACTTAGCGCCTCTGCTTAGTGCTAGCGCTAGTTTGGAAAGTGGGGTTCGAGGCTTAATTGATTTGGCAAACCATTACAATGGTCATGACAATATTACTGCTGTCGTTATTCGGGCAAAAATGCGTCCGAATTTAGAACAACAGCAATGAATTTTGGATTAGGGATTTATTAAGGAGGATGAGGAGGATGAGGAGGATGAAAAAGTAAATGAACAATGGCTACACTGCCTTAACTCCCTCAACTTCCCCATCTATCCACTACTCCCCAATCAAAAATTGTCTATGGTCACGCTGACCCTGTTAGAACCGCAAAAAAAAACACCTCTCAAGGAGTGGCACTTTGAGGACGAGTCTGTTATTCGGATTGGTCGTTCAGCAGATAATGACGTTGTCTTAAATGATAGTTTGGTTTCACGACAGCATTTAGAGCTTAGACAAATCGGTTTTGATAAAAATGGCGGTTCTTGGCAGGTGATTAGTCAAGGCACAAATGGCACTTTTCTCAACGGCGTCTTGGTGACTCAGGGTTTGTTGCTAGATAACTCCCTGCTGCAACTGGCACAAGGAGGTCCATTGTTGAAATTCCAAATCGACCAGGAAACCATTAGACAGTCTTCTCCTTCTTCAGCGTCACCCTACAGTTGCACCCATGAAGGGAACTCACCTAACAATTTGTTTTGCATCTACTGCGGTCAACCCCTGTCGGTGATACAGACAATTCGTCAGTATCAGGTATTGCGAATTCTGGGACAGGGGGGTATGGGCACCACCTATCTCGCTTGGGATTGGCAAGGAAAAATTGCTGGACACCCGCAACTGCTGGTGTTGAAGCAGATGAATGCTGATATGGCAAAAATCGCCAAGGCACAAGAATTATTTGAAAGAGAAGCAAATACTCTTAAATGCCTAAGCCATCCGGGAGTTCCCAAGTATTACGACTTCTTTGTCGAAGGTGGGAAGAAATATTTGGCAATGGAATTAGTTCACGGACAGGATTTAGAAAAACTAATTTATTTAAAAGGACCAGTCACGCCAAGTCAAGGAATTAATTGGATGATTCAAACGTGCGATATTTTGGGCTATCTTCATAGCCAAGACCCACCCCTTATCCACCGCGATATTAAACCCGCTAACTTGATAGTGCGAAATTCTCATAATCGCATAGTGGTGCTGGATTTTGGGGCAGTGAAGGAGATTGGCACTGCGCCTGGAACCCGTATTGGCGCAGAGGGTTATTGTGCCCCCGAACAAGAACGAGGACAACCCCTAACTCAATCCGATTTATATGCCATTGGACCGACACTGATTTTTTTATTAACTGGCGAAAGCCCTTTTAAGTTCTATCGCCAGAGAGGGAGAAATTTTCGGTTTGAAGTGGGAAAGGTTCCCACCATAACTCCCCAATTACGAGAAGTCATTGACCGCGTCACAGAACCTCTGCCACGCGATCGCTATCAAACGGCTAAGGAATTAGCGGCGGCTTTGGCTGTATGTAAAGTATAGGGAATACGGGACAAAGTACAAGGTATATAAAAAAACTGTAACCTTTAACCTGTGCCCTACTCCCTATTCTTCATCCCAAGCTTCAACAGCTAGCAATTCGCTGACTGGATCTTGCATACTAAACCCAAAGTCTAGCAGTTCTTTTTTCCAGTATTGCCATTCATTGCCGAAAAGCAAAGCGATTTTCCAAATGCTATCTGTGGGCTTGATAATACTAGAATCTACGAGTGAACGGACATTACGCTGCAACTTCACCATCGGGTGAATTACTTGCTGCTTACTCATAACCTCGATTAAATTCAGATTTGGTTTGGTAAATACTTAATCAAAACTGCTTTCCGTTTTGAAATTTTTGCCGATGCGTAGAGCTTTTTACTTTGGTAAAGCAAGTCTTAACTTCTAAAGTATATCATAGCTTACTCAACTGAGTGACTATTAAATTCGCTTGTGTACGGTAATCCCCACCAAACGAGTTAAATTTTGCCCCCTACCAGTACTTGTTGTGGTCTGCTCTAAAACAACAGTCGCCCTGTCTTTTGCACAAATAACACGTTTTGGAGATATATGCAAAATGTTATTGGTTTTTTTCACCATCACCATAATGTATGCAAGTTTTAACAAACTTATTATGACTAAAGATTTTTTGAAGATTATTGTGAAAAGGTGAACTTTGCACTTAGCTAGAATTTTACACCCTATTTATAATGTCATATAGAATATCGCAAACATCTAGTCTTAGATAGAGGATAGGAAAAGTTTTATAAAAATTTAATGATTTAGTTGTGGACAAAAATCCTGAGAAAAAACACAGGAGCATCCCACTTTGGAAGAAATATATGGCGAATGGAATATGGGCTCTCGCGTTCGCGGCTAGACAAACCAAGTCCCTATGGCTGACGCCACGCCTGACGGCGAACGGGTGAGTCCGCAGGACTTATGGAGCTTTGTTTTTGTAGCCCCAGACTTCTAGTCTGTTAGCGTTAGCGCAGCGTGTCCCCTTAGAACTCAGGGGCACGAAGTACTGGCAATTTGCCTTCAGGGGATGCTTCCAAAAACACTCCTTAAGAGGGAAGGCAAAAAGAATTGTATGTAGCCAATTTTTTATCAAATCGCATAACTTCATCTGTAGCAAAATTGACACTAAAATACTAAGTTTTATGCTGTCTACTTGCTTTAGCTAGTCCATGACGGATGGCATAATTTAAGGTGATTTTATTTAAAATTTTTATTTTTATAAAAAATAAATCACAATTACAGATTTATAGTGAAAATTACGGCAACATTTGGCTTTTAAACCTGATGTGAACAATTCCTAGTCGAAATGATAGTTTCTGTGGAGGCGGTGGGTATCCTCGTAACGGGAGGGTCGCTGTTAGCTAAGTATTGACCACAGTAACCATTGAAACATGGATAGTTCTAGAGAAGAATATGTTATTGCCTACCGTAATAAAATTGAGCGGCGAAAGAGAATTTTAACCATAGTGTCGATTGTGTCATTTCTTGGTTCTGGGATGTTGGCAGTCGTTCCGACACTGCAACAGGCTATTCAAAATCCTCAACCAGTCACTGCGTCTGCTGATATTTCATTACAGCAACAGGCGCGGGGTTTCGAGATGGTTTTACAGCGTGAACCAGAGAACCAAGTGGCACTGGAGGGGTTAGTTAATGTACGGATACAGTTAAAGGATACTCAAGGTGCTGTTCCACTTCTAGAGAAGCTGGTGAAGTTACAGCCTGAACGCCAAGACTACAAAACTCTGTTAGAGCAGCTGAAGAAACAAGTGGGTAAGCGATAGGGTAAGGGCTACGGTAAGGGCGATCACAGAAAAACAATCAGCAGAAGTCTAATTAGGGTTATCTGAGTAAATTTCTTAGTAATAATTTATATCAATGGAAGTATATAAATGATGATTAATCGTTACGTAAATATAGGTATAGTTACATTTAATCGTTTAGAGTTTACTAAGCAGGCAATTGCATCTATTGTAAAATACACAAGTTTTCCTCATGTTATTACTGTTGTAGATAATGGCAGCCAGGACGGAACTCAAGAGTATCTTAAAAAACTTATTCAAACAGAAATAATAAAAAATATTGTCTTGCTTGAGCGAAATATTGGTGTTGCTAAAGCTTCAAATTTAGCTTGGTTACAAGAGCCGAATGCACTTTACTACCTGAAGTATGACAATGACATTGTTATTCAAAAAAATAATTGGCTTTTCACACTAGTATCAGTTATCGATGCAGTACCAGAGGTAGGAGTAATTGGCTATAATTTTGAACCAATTAGCTACCCATTACAAGTTGTTGGAAATCACCGAATTAGAATTAAAGAAGAAGGAAATATTGGAGGTGCCTGCTTTTTAATTCCTAAACGTACACAAGATATTTTAGGGTACTGGTGCGAGGAATATGGTCTTTATGGATTTGAAGATGTTGATTACAGTTTAAGAGTTAAACTGGCAGGACTACTCAATGCCTATATGGAAGATGAAAAAATCGGTATTCATTTACCTGCTGGTAGAGCCGCAAAAATAGATGGTGTAACTTGGCGTGCTAGTGATGGTGTAGAAGAGATTAAATACAAACAATATCGGAATTTTAAAGATTTAAAACTCAAAGATAATATTGTTAGTGGAATTGTCAACAAAAATTTTAATGAGTACATCCATAGAAAGCGAGCTTTGTACATTTCGACTAACTTATCTCCAATATCGTTTAATTTAGATGATCAAGCTATTTTTTCGGAATTTTCAAAGCAATTTACAACTGAAATTTATGTAGATAATGAGATTCAAGAACTGGCTGCTAAACTCTTGGCTTACATAGAACAGTACCAACAATATCCGAATAATAACGAAACAATTTTTAACTTTAGGCAAGCTCGGAAAAAAATTGCTGATAAATTGCTTTTTTTCCCAGAAAATCAACTTGAAAATGTATATCTAGGAGAAACAGGAAAGGCATTTAAAATGCTAATTAATAGTTCTATTAAAGATGAACCTTTAACAGATATTGAACAGAAATTCGTAGCAGACTTGTCCGTAAACATCTCTAAAGGATTTGACCAACCAAAGGTCTTTAAGTATTTGTTAGCATTAATGCTTTATCAGCATGCTGTTCAGCTACCTTTGGATTACAACATTGAATATATTCCTCAGTGGTTCCTTAACAACTATCTAAAATATATGCTTGAGTCTCCCCGCTTATTCCAAAAGGTGGGAGAAGCTGATAATTACTACCGCTATACGCAGCGCTTTGTAGATTACCTACATACTTCCATTTTTAGTAATCCTGACTTGGATGTATGGCAGAGAGTGGCCAATGAGTTGAGTCTAATTGCAAATTTCATTCCGCTGTATTTTAATGAGGAGAATCTTAAAGATATATATGTCAAACGTGCAGAAATTCTAGAATATGTGTTGAAACTAAATGGTTACACAATTGATTTTAAATTTGATGATAGACCTATAAATAGAAAAAAAATTCGGCTTGGTATTCTTGCAGCACATTTCATGCCAGCAGCAGAAACATTTGCTTACCTTCCTGTTTATGAGTATATAAGCAGAGATTTTGAAGTAATCTTGTACTCTCTCCAGAAAAGTGGTCATCCGCTGGAGCAATATTGCCAAAGTTGTGCAAACTCTTTTAAGCAGCTGCCACAAGATTTAGCAGCACAGGTAACTACAATTCGTGCTGATGATCTGGATATATTATTCATTGCTACTAATGTAACAGCTGTAACCAACCAAATCTGCCTCTTATCAATGCATCGGTTAGCTAGGATACAAGTTACTAGTGGCGGTTCGGTTGTGACAACTGGAATGCGGCACATTGATTATTACATTTCTGGTACGCTAACTGATCCATCAGCAACGGCAGAAGAGCACTATCGAGAAAAGTTGGTAAAACTGGAAGGAACTGCCCATTGCTTTAGTTATGGTACTGAAGAAGGAAAGGAAACTATCAAACTTGAGCGACAAAGTTTAGGAGCTTCCGACGATGCTGTCGTTTTTATCTCTGGTGCTAACTACTTCAAAATTATTCCTGAGCTAATTGATACATGGGCAAAAATCATTGCTGGAGTAGCTAATTCAGTTCTAGTACTGCTGCCATTTGGTCCGAATTGGTCAAACGCTTACCCTAAAAAAGCTTTTGTAAATCATCTCCATTTTATGTTTTCAAGGCATGAGGTAGAAGCTGAACGCTTAATGGTCTTAGATCCTCAACCAGTTCCGGATCGAGAGGATGTTAAGGAATACTTCAAAATTGCCGATGTCTATCTAGATTCTTATCCATTTGCAGGAACAACGTCGCTGATAGAACCACTACAGGTGAATCTGCCAGTTATTGCTAGACAGGGAACTTACTTTCGTTCTGCAATGGGAGCAGCAATATTGCAGGCATTGGATGTTCCTGGTTTGGTGGCGAATAGTGAAGAATCTTACATACAGTTAGCGATCGCACTCGGTATCGATCCTAAACTACGCCAACAAAAGAGCGCCCAAATCAAGGAAAAAATGCAAGGAAACCCTTGTTTTCTGGATAGTCGCTCTTACTCAGCTAAGATAGGAAGTTTATTCCAAGAACTTTTGAGCAATTATCTTGTAGAGACTCTAAGCCAAAATTTGCGCTTAGGGGATGTTAACCTGATTATTTTCCCTGACTGGAGTCAATCAGAAGAGTCAATAAGTTTTGACTTAGAACGAGTTTTCAAAACTCTTGCTACTCATCCTGATAGTCAAAATACTACTTTACTTATTAACATAAGTAACTTTTCTAGTGAAGATGCAGACCTTTTGCTATCCGCTGTGATGATGAATATCCTAATGAATGAAGATATGGATGTGACCGAGAAATTAGAAATTTCTTTGGTTAGTAAGTTGACAGATATAGAGTGGAAAGCTTTGCTACCTCGCATTAAAGCAAGAATTATTTTAGAACAGGAAAATACACAAGCAGTTACACAAGTCAAAGCAGAAAACTTACCATCTTACAATTTGGATAGCTTTTTAACATCTACGTCACATCTTGTACCTGGCGATTGAAATCGCAGTTCATATTGTACACAAACTAAACCCGCGCAGGCGGGTTTGAAAACCTTAATTTTTCGTTAGTCCACGTAGGCGGACTTCGCCTATATAGCTGCGTGCCTCCTACAGAGGAGCTAACGCTAACGCGTAGCGTGCGCCAAGCGCATATTCTATTCGCCAAGGTTTGGTGCTTGCCTGTGTTGCCAGTGATATCATAAATATTTCAAGACATACGATGATTAAAGAAAGCATTATGAGTATCGAAGAAGCCATTATTGAGAATTTGCGAGCTTTACCTTTAGAAAAACAACAGGAAGTACTGGACTTTGTAGAATTCCTCAAAGCCAAACGCCTACCAAAGGTTGCTCCTCGGAGCATCAAGGGACTATGTGCCGATTTAAGTGTTCACATCACAGAAGAAGACATCGCAAAAGCACGGCGCGAGATGTGGGGCAACTTTCCTAGAGGGAATGTTTAATGACTGCTGTAGTAGCAGATACACACACAGTAATTTGGTACATAGTGGAGCCAGAGAGATTATCCGAAAATGCTTTATTAGCTCTTGAACAAGCCACAAATACAGGACAATCAATTTATTTATCGGCTATCTCAATTGTTGAAATTTGTTATCTAGTTGAGAGAGGTAGATTACCAGAACTCGTACTCCAACGTCTGCTGAATGCTTGCGATGCTATAGATACAGTCATTGTTACCGTACCGCTTAATCGTTTAGTAGCCGAAGCCATTCGCCAAATTCCCCGCGATACTGTACCAGATATGCCAGATCGCATTATTGCAGCAACAGCGCTTTACCTAAACTTGCCATTAGTTACACGCGATAGAAAAATCCTGTCCTTAGAAGAAATCGAAACTATTTGGTAATAGGTGATTGAAATAAGAACAAAGCCTGCGGCGGTAGACTTTGTTTGTATAACCATAAACTTCTCGTCTGAAGGCTTTTCAAACTTATTATCCTTCCATATACCTTTGCCACATTTGCTCGTAAGCTTTCTCCATCTCACGGGTAAATTGCTTGCCATTCCACAACGGAGCAGTTTGCCGCGACGCTTTCAGCTTGCAAGCAATTTTCTGCCGCAAAGCCTCATCTTTACCCAAACGCACACCCCACTCTACATACTCTTCATCTGTCCAAGCAATGCCTTCAGATATACCAGCATTCATCATCATGGTATAACTATTACGAGCGGCAAATTGTTCGCCGACTCTTGTCACCAAAGGAATGCACATCCAAAGCGTTTCTAGCGTTGTCGTAGCTCCGTTATAGGGATATGTATCTAAGACAACATCAGCAATAGCTAAATTTGCTCTGTGGACAGCTTCAGACTGATCTAATGGCAAGAATCGCAGGCGATCGCCTCCCACTCCCTCTTCTTCTGCCAACTGCATAAAAAATCTCTGAACAGCTTCTGTATCTGCTATCCCTTTAATCAAGAAATAGCTATTGGGAATCTCTTTGAGAATTTTCATTTGCAATCGTGCCGTATCGGGGTGACGCTTAAATCCTCTTTGAGCGCTAAGATAGACTACGGCATCACCAGGAATATCTAGAGAGTCGCGTCGTAGAGTTGGCACACCCACCTCAAAACCATCTACGGCTATATAGGTTTGGGGCAACCTCCAGATTTTTTCTGTATAGTACTCTTGAGCAGAGTCTGGCAAAACATAAGGGTCAGCAATAAAGTAATCAACTGCTGGTATTCCGGAAGCATCCCAACCCAACCAGGTTACTTGAACTGGTGCTGGTTTTAGTGCCATGATTTCACAAGCAACATCTAGCGTGATGCTATCAAGGTCAATCAAAATATCAATTTCATCCTGGTAAATTTTTTCAGCAATATCCTCACTATAAATCCCACCTTTATAGATATGAGTAAAATGCTGGACATACCATGCTTGGAGTGGATCGTTTATGGGTTTGTAGTTAATAAAATAGCCATACAGTTCAAACTGTTCGCGGTTATGATGCTGAATAAGCCATCGTGATAGCCAGCCTACTGAATGCTTAGATAAGCAATGGGATAAATATCCAATTTTTAGCTTGTTGGTTCGCCCTTCTAAAGTTCGCTGTTGGTATTTCTGTACCTTTTCTTTCGCATAATGCTGCACATTTAGCTGACAAAGTTGAGCTACTTGATTCTGAAGATATTTATTTTTTTGTGGTTCATCTCGTAAATAGGGGGCAAAATAGTTTGAATTAAACAGATACAAAACATTATATGCTTGTAGGTCTGTAGGTTTTTCTTCTAAGAGTAACATCAGAAGGTTTTCCTGCTGTTGGAAAACTTCACCAGCTTCTTCCCAATAAGCAGGAGCATCCATGAATCCTCGCAGCAGCAGATGTTTTGCAAAGACTTTATCGATTAATGTATTTGATAGTGAATAACATAACTTAGCTATCTCTATCCCCTTAGAATAATCATTTGCTTTTAAATAAAAAGCAGCCAAATGACGCAAAATTTCTATATTTTCAGGCTCAAGACGTAAACATAGCTCAATGAGTAATGCGGCAAATTTCGGTTGCAGCATCGAGTGGGCAATTTTAACGGTAGCTGGAACTAAAATATTAATGAAAGATTTAGGCTCGCGAACATGGGCTAGACAAGCTTCTGCAAACTCCAGAACAGAAGGATGTAAAGGGGCGTAATTTAGAATACTCTCCAATATCTGTAACAATAGCTGAATATCTATAATTTGTTCTGACTGAATTAACTCAATCACTCCAAGAGAAGTTAATTCTTCACCTGTAAACGTTTCTAGCTTTATAGCTAGATCAATTAGATGCAGCAGATTGTTCAGATCTGTAGGAGAAATTTCCCGCATATGTTGACGAATTGCCCAGGCAACTGTATAGTCTGCAAGCGTCTCCCTTCGCTGCGCTTCTGTTTGCAAAACCTCTATCAATTCAACTGTCCACTGCTCAATTTGTTGTGCTTCGCCTTCTGCCATGCCCAACATCCAAGTCACCTGCGCTTCTGCTTCTTGCCCCTGCAATAGCAACATTAATCCTAAGTTCCAGTAGTGAAATTTTACTTCTGGTTCTGCTTCAATAGCTTGCTCATAGCAACTAGCCGCTTGGCTGTAGTTGCCTTTGACGAAATATTGCTGGGCTTGTTGCTCTAAGGAGGTGAAATTAGTATGGAGTTTCACAGAAGTCATAGTCAAAAAATTTTAAGGCAGTATGTTGTAAATTATGAAAAAAAGCAAAGTGGATAGTTTGTACTACCCACTTTTAGTGTTCATTTAAACATTGATATAGCTAAATGATTTTACTTAGATTTAAGTACTGAGAAAGTAGCTGGACAACTGGGTTGCAGTTGTGGTGCGGTGCCACTAACAGCTGGATCAAGAGCTGTTGTTACTGCACCAACGGCATTAGACTCACATAAAGAAGCTAAAGTAGTTGCTTCACTCGTTTGTTGTTGCGAAGATAAAATCACAACACCAACATAAGATTTAAGGGCAGTTTTTGAAGATAAACCATTATTAGCAACCTGAGAAGCGTTCCCCTTAACTTCATACTTGTAGTTTTCGGTTGCGGTATTGATACCAAGCCCTAACTGATTTATGCCAGTCGAAAACTCAGCATTTTCCAAGTAATATGCTTGTTGAGCGCGGTTCATGGAACCAACATATTGTTTAGCTTCCGACTGCTTACCTTTGTTTGCTTGGTTGAGGAAGGAAGGCAAAGCAATAGCAGAAAGAATACCAATAATAATAATGACTACTAGTAGTTCAATGAGGGTGAAACCTTCGTCGTTCTTCTTTTTGTTAAGAATGTGTTGGAGAAATTTTGCTTTCAATTCGGTCTTCATACGTGTTTTCCTTGAGGTGGGGGATTGATTGAGTTCTAAAAGTAACTTACCCACTTCAATTTGGTTTCATATCATTTTGGTGAAAAATTTTTCTCCCCAATCATGAACAAAGGAAAATGGGAGAGGACAAAATCATAATTTCTTGTAGGATGGGTATCTTGCCTGTCCTGGGTTATGGGCAGTGTTCTCGCCCTTGCCCATCTCTAAAATAATTTGTTATACTAAGTCGTAGTCGTTACGAGTTTATATAAATAGTCATGACCAACCCGACAGTAGAAAACGTAGTGATTATAGGTTCTGGTCCAGCAGGGTATACAGCTGCCATCTACGCCGGACGGGCTAACCTCAAACCCGTTGTCTTTGAGGGTTTCCAAGCCGGGGGTTTGCCTGGTGGTCAGCTCATGACAACGACTGAAGTCGAGAACTTTCCTGGGTTTCCCCAAGGAATTACCGGACCCGAACTGATGGATCAGATGAAGGCGCAAGCGGAG
The DNA here is from genome assembly GCF_000315565.1 of Mastigocladopsis repens PCC 10914. Classification (NCBI taxonomy): domain Bacteria; kingdom Bacillati; phylum Cyanobacteriota; class Cyanophyceae; order Nostocales; family Symphyonemataceae; genus Mastigocladopsis; species Mastigocladopsis repens. The sequence continues at coordinate 4,011,259 of NZ_JH992901.1, forward strand.
CGCTGGGGGGCTGAGTTATATACAGAAGATGTTATTGAAGTTGATTTGAGTCAGCGTCCTTTCACTGTCCGCTCAGAGGAACGGGAATTTAAAACCCACAGTGTCATTATCGCTACGGGTGCGACAGCAAAGCGTTTGGGTTTACCCAACGAACATCAATTCTGGAGCCGGGGGATTTCCGCTTGTGCTATCTGTGATGGTGCTACGCCTATTTTTCACGGGGCGGAATTAGCTGTGGTGGGTGGCGGCGACTCGGCGGCGGAAGAAGCGATTTACCTGACCAAGTACGGCTCTCAAGTAAATTTGCTGGTGCGTTCCGAGAAGATGCGGGCTTCTAAAGCCATGCAAGACCGGGTTTTGAGTAACCCTAAAATTAATGTTCACTGGAACTCAGAACCAGTGGACATCTTTGGTAACGAAAAGCACATGGAAGGGGTAAAAATCCGCAACACTAAAACCGGCGAAGAGAGCAAACTGCACGTTAAGGGATTATTCTACGCCATTGGTCACACTCCCAATACATCTTTATTTAAGGGACAACTAGAACTGGATGAGGTAGGCTACATTGTCACCAAGCCTGGTTCTCCAGAAACAAGCGTAGAAGGTGTTTTTGCCGCTGGCGACGTACAAGACCATGAGTACCGTCAGGCAATTACTGCTGCGGGGAGTGGCTGTGCGGCGGCGATGTTAGCAGAACGCTGGTTGTCTTTCACTGGCTTGATTCAGGAATTCCATCAAAAACCGGAAACTCCAGATAATGAATTAGAACATCAGCCAGCCGAAACCAAAACCGAGGAACAAAAAGCCGCTGAATTTGATTTAGAGACAACTCGGCATCAGGGGGGTTATGCTTTGCGGAAGCTGTTCCACGAGAGCGATCGCCTAATTATCGTCAAATACGTCTCTCCTGGCTGTGGTCCTTGCCATACCCTCAAGCCGATATTAAACAAAGTCGTGGATGAATTTGACGGTAAAATTCACTTTGTCGAGATTGACATCGACAAAGACCGAGACATTGCCGAAAATGCTGGTGTCGTAGGAACACCCACAGTTCAGTTCTTCAAGGATAAGGATCTTGTGAAGGAACTCAAAGGCGTCAAGCAAAAGAGCGAGTATCGCCAATTGATTGAAAGCAATTTGTAAGTCGTTGAATTCACGTGTCCAATTGCCTGGGAATAAATTCTCTAACCCAGAGTTAAGTACAGCTTTGCATGAATTCGTGACGTTTGAATTTGTAGTAAGTGCTTTAGCACTAAAGTGCTTACTACGAACTATTTTTGTTCAATTTCTTGCATATTGTTCATGACTTGTTGATAGAGTTGTTTATTATTCTGTTTCTCAAAGATTTGTGCCGATCGCTGGAAATCTTCCATAGCTTTCTGTTTATCTCCTAACGCAGCATAAGCATTTCCTCGGTTATTGTATGCTGCTGCAAAGTTGGGAGCAAGGAGAATGGCTTGGTTGTAGTCTGCGATCGCCCCTTCTCTATCTCCTTGGGCGGCGCGGGCGTTTCCACGATTATTGTACGCCACAGCAAAGTTAGGATTGAGATTAATCGCTTGGCTGTAATCGTCTATTGCGCTGTTTCTATCTCCATTAGCCGCAAAAGCATTTCCCCGATTATTGTACGCTTCGGCGTACTTGGGATTGAGGCGAATGGCTTGGCTGTAATCTTCTATCGCCCCGTTTCTGTCTCCCTGGGCGGCGCGGGCATTCCCTCGGTTATTATAAGCTTGAGCATCGTTGGAATTGAGGCTAATTGCTTGGTTGTAATCCGAAATTGCCTCCTGTTGGTTCCCCATATCAAACTGGGTAAGTCCCCGGCTATTGTAAGCAGCCCCATAGTTGGGATTGATGCTAATCGCTTTAGAATAAGAAGAGATCGCGCCTTGTGAGTCTCCTTTAATCTGCTTATATTGACCCTGAATGTAAAAGTCCCTAGCTTGAGATGGTCGTGCTGCTGGACGTCCTGCTGGACGGACGCCTATTTCTGTTACCAATACATCGTCGTTTTTACTACAAGAAACGGTTGCAACGGCAACAAATGTGGTAAGCGCAGCTATGCAGACAACCTTCATCTTTCTCATTATTCATCACTGTTTTGGTCACTTTCTTGATTTTTGGGAGTCAGCCGCCAAGCAGTGGTTTTCTCAATATCTACAGACAGTTGTTCAAGGTTTTCTCCTAAATCTTTTTGCAGTTTCTGAGTTAGTGTGATGGGAAAATCTAAATCGATGTTTTGAGTGTGTGCTAGCCTTGCGAGTTGTGTAAACAGCACTTTCACCGTTGTTCGCTCGTAAGAATTTAACTTGAAATATGAGCTTTCTGATAAATTCTGAGCCAGCATAGCTTTTTTTATTCGCTCTTGTAAATGTGCGAATTCTGAATCTAACAGTTTCCACTGTTGCTCGATCTGTGCATATCTTGCATTCAGTGATGTTAAGTTTTCCGTCTCCGGTTCTGGGTTAATTTCTTTGTTTAATTCTATCAAACGTAGATGCACTTGAGCAAGATAAATGCAGTCTAGGTAAGCATACTCTATTTGTTCTTCTGTTAATGGTCGCTTTCCCCAGTCGCTGCTTTGTTCTTGTTTATCTATATTCTTAAAATGACAAAGTTCCGTAGCTAGAGTTTTTAGTTGATAGTTGGGTAATGGCAAGGCATAGGAGGGAATTTTTTTTGCCATTTCTAAAGTGCAAGTAATATTTTTTGCTTTCTTGCCACCTAAAAATCTCACATCAAAGCTAGCATTATGAAAAACTTTTTCAATATTGGAATTGACCATAATTTTGTCAATAAACTCAAAGGCAACATCAGGCAGGTCGAGGACATCTAAAACAAAGGTGCGCTCGCCACTCAAATCTTTTGGATCATCCAATACCTGAATCAGCGATAGTCTGGGATTACGACTTTTATATTCAGCTATTTCTGTATCAATCCACAAAATGCTAAGTTTGGTATATTCAGCAACAAGAGAACGGATTTCGCTTGCTGAGGTCAAGTATGGCATGGGCTAATTTTTCCTGAAAAATGGGGCAGGGTAATTTAAGATACAGTTTCCCAAATTACCATTTTCTTAGTTATCTTTCTGTCGTTATATCTAAGTGAAGGTGTCAATTTTAATTGTGTTGCAGGATGATTGAGTTTTATATTCAAAGCTGGATAACCTAAACCGCTAGCTCAAGTCATTTTATAAATGTACGTCTTTTGAATAAATAATCCTGCTTCTTACTGCCCATGCGCTACTTTGTCTTAGCCACTGACTACGATTGGCAGTCGCAGTGCTGGCGTTGTTGAACTTATTGATCAACTACTTGCTTCAGATTTATCGGAAATAGATGCCCAACTGGAACGGCACAATATCTTGTTGGGTACGCGCCAAGATGGATCTGAAGTACATATGAAAGCTTATGGCTCCAGTATATTACTAGCTGGCACCTCTGGCGGCGGCAAATCTACCTTAGCAACAGGCGTGCTGAGGCCCAAAGGGCTTACAGACACGCTACGCACATGAAGAAGCCTGCGCTTTGCGCTTACGCTCCAAGTTAAAAGTTAAAAGAGAAAACTGGATATTCTTTCTTTTGCCTTTTTACTTGTTTTGACGTATATAATCGGAAAAAGTATACGTCATTGATATGCATTATGCAAACGAAGCTGACTTTGCGCTTAGACGATTCACTGGTCAAAAAAGCTAAGAAATGGGCAAAAATTCATGAAATCTCTCTTTCTGAGGCAATAGCCACTTTTTTTGAGCAACTCCCAGATCCAGACCAACCGTTAGAACTGAGTCACTGGACTCAGAGCCTAGTGGGAATCCTCAAAATAGAAGAAGACATTCCTGAAGATAAATTGCGCCAGCAGTACCTAGACTACCTTGAGGATAAATATCGGTGAAACTGGTGCTGTTTGACACTGATGTGGTTCTGGACGTGTTGCTGCAACGCCAGCCCTTCTTTGCAGCCTCGGCACTAGCACTTGATACAGTTGCTCATCTTAAAGTAGAAGGGTACCTTGCTGGTCACGCAATGACTAATCTGTTCTATCTTTTGCGGCGACATTTGGGCACAGATAAGAGTCGAGAAGCTTTAAACACATTGATGTCTAAGATGCACGTAGCCGCAGTCACAGATGCTGTGATTCGGGAAGCACTTGCGAGTTCATTTCCTGATTTTAAGGATGCGGTGACTCATGCAACTGCTAGAGCCGAAGGGATAGAGGCGATCGTTACCCGCAACATCAAGGATTTTCGTATGGGAACTATCTCTGCTATGCTACCAGAGGTTTTCCTGGCAACTCTAATTTAAGTTGCACCAGCAGTTTTATCTGTTACTCCACCATAGCAACAGCATTAGGATTTTTTGCTAAACGACCATCTTCCATATAGATAATGCGGTCGGCAATATCGAGAATCCGGTTGTCATGAGTAACTAACAATATTGTGCAACCATTTTCTTTGGCAAGACGTTGCATGAGTTCTACCACATCGCGACCAGATTTTTTATCGAGTGCTGCTGTGGGTTCATCAGCAAGCACAATTTTGGGTTCTGCAACCAAAGCACGAGCGATCGCCACCCTTTGTTTTTGTCCACCCGACAGGTTATCGGGATAGTAATTGCGGCGTTGCTCTAATCCTACTTGCTCTAGCATGGCAATAGAGCGGGTTTCCATCTGTTCTAAGGTCATATGTTTGTGTAGTTCCAAGCCCATCTTGACGTTTTGTAATGCCGTTAAGCTACCATGCAGGTTGTGTGCTTGGAAAATATAACCGTTATTGCGTCGCGCCAGTGTTAGTTCTGCTGCACTAGCACCGCACAGTTCTTGTCCCAAAACACGCAAACGACCTTCCTGGGCAGAACGTAATCCACCCACCAACGTGAGCAGCGTCGTTTTGCCGGAACCAGACGGACCTGTCATAATGATAATTTCACCAGCGTTGATTTCCAAGTTGATGTCAAACAAAACTTGCTTCTTGAGTTGATTGTGACCGAAGTAGTGGTCAAGATTCTCGATAGAGATGACAGGCTCCATAACAATTTTGGATTTTAGATTGTGGATGGGTAATTGTTAGTTGTTAAAAATATTACTAACTACTAACTAGTAACTAGTCTCTTAGAACATATCAGCAGGGTCAGCAGCTTGGAGTTTGCGGGTGGCGATCGCTCCAGAAATCACACACATAGTGATGGTTAGCATGAGCACCACCAAGGCTCGTGTTAAGGTCATGTAGATGGGCAAATTTGTCGCATTTCTTGTCAGATGGTAAAGTCCCAAAGGAACTATCGTTCCTGGAATAAAGCCCAGAAATGCTAAGATAAGAGTCTCTTCAAAAATGACTCCTAGCAGGTAGAGATTGTTATAGCCCATGGCTTTGAAGGTGGCGTATTCCTTCAGGTGAGCATTCACATCGGTGGAAAGGACTTGATAGACGATGATGATGCCGACGATGAACCCCATCGACACACCCAAACCGAAGATAAAGCCGATAGGGCTTTCTGTCTGCCAGTAGTTTTGCTCAAACTGGATAAATTCCTCATGGGTTAGGACTTTAACATCCTCAGGTAAGTAGCTTCTCAATGCTGCTGCTACCTGCTTTGGGTCATAGCCTGGTTCAAGATAAACCAAACCCAGATTGATATTGGCTGCTTCTTGTTTGGGAAAAAGCCGTAAAAAATTTTGATCGCTGGTAATCAGGTTGCCATCAGCCCCGAAGGAAGTCCCTAATTTGAATAAGCCATTGAGAGTGATGGTGTGGTTTTCAACTTCGGTGGTAACGGTTTTACCTTGTTCAATTTGGGCAATTGCTTCTTTGTAATCTCCTTTAGAACCTTGGTCGAATAAGAAGGTATCCGGCAGCTTAATCTTATCCAACTGTTGGTTTACTTCCGGTAACTGGAAAGTTGGTTGGTCAGGATTGATCCCAATAACTTGAATTGATGTTTCGCGACGAGTTTGGGGATTTTTCCAGGCGATGATACTGACATACATTCCTTCTGCCGACTTCACTCCTGATATGCCGGATGCTTGATACAGTCGTCGCCGAGAAAATGTAGACAGATTTTGCATATTACGAGCTTTGGGACTGACTAAAACAATGTCTGTCTGTAAAACTCGGTTGAGGCGAGTATTACTGTCATACAGTGCATTCTGAAAGCCAAGCTGCATGAACATCAAAACATCAGCAAAGGCAATGCCTGCCAATGCCACAAGCAAACGACTTTTTTCATGGCTTAGTTGCAGCCATCCCAGCGGTGTTCGCCGCTGTAACTGTTGTATGAATCCAATCACAGTGCAATCACCGCCTTGACTTGCAAATTAGTAAATTGAGCAGCTTTTTGGCTAGAGGCATCATCTAGTCGTACATGGACTTCAACCACTCTGGCGTCAATATTGCTACTAGGGTCAGTATTGACTACACTCTGGCGACGCACCTGTAAGCCGATGCGATCTACTTTTCCTTGCAATTCACTAGGTAGCGAATCGCTGATGACCCGCACCTGCTGTCCCGGACGGACTTTGCTGACATCACTTTGGTAAACTTCTGCAACAGCATACATTTGGTCGGTTTGTCCAATCTCAGCGATGCCATCATCTGACACTACTTCACCAGCGCGTGTGTGTATATCCAAGACTTGACCGGCTTGGGGCGATCGCACGTAAGCCTGTGCCAAATTTTTCTTAGCCTGATTCACTTCTGCTATGGCATCATTGACTTCTGCTTTTGCCGCTTCCACATCTAGTGGACGCACCTCGGCTATTTTCTGGAGTGTGGCTTGGGCTTCATTGAGTTGTTTGCGACCAGTGATGTTAATGCGGGTGAGGACTGCTTTGGCTTCGCTGAGTTGTCTGCTACTCGTGCCATCAATCCGGGTGAGGACTGCTTGAGCTTCTCTCAACTGCTGGGTTGCAGTGTCTAAACTGAGGCGCTTACTGTCAAATGAAGACTTAGAAATTGCACCTTCAGAATGTAGCTGCTGATAGCGCTCATATTCGGCTTGAGCATTGTTGCGTTCTGCCTCTAGTTTTCCAAAAGTTGCCTGTTGTGCTATCCTGTCGCCTTCCCACTGCGCTTTCAGCCGGGCGATCGTTTCCTCTTGCGCTGTCTTCTCTCCCTCCCACTGCGCCTTCAATCGGTCAACCTGAGCCTTTTGCGCTTCAATTTCACCGCGTTTTGCACCTGCTTGAACCTGAGCAAGGTTTACCTGCTTCACTCTCACTTGTTCCTGTGCCTTGAGTACAGCAGCTTGAAGGCGGTCTTTGCTGTCAAGAATGGCAATTACCTGCCCTGCTTTTACTTTGTCCCCTTCCTTCACTAACAATTGCTCAACTCGATTCTCTTGACTAGATGTAGGAGCTGAAACTTTGATGACCTCTCCGTGTGGCTCTAGCCTTCCCAAGGCACCGACCTTTGTGACTTTAGGTATACTAACTTGGGACGTTTGGGTTACAGACTGCTGTGACTGGAACTGCCGAAACCTGTAGGCTGTCACCCCGCTAACAACAAAGGTTGTAGCAATTGCCAGTATCATCAGTGGGCGACGGCTATGTTTGAAGAATGCAGAACCACTAGCTGTTGCATCACGCACCATAAGGTGCCTCCTGATTCTATGGGGACATAGATAAACTATACAGTTTAGTTTACCTTCTTTCAACTATACTGTACAGTACAATTATGTCAATAAAAATTTTCAAAGCAGTGCTCAGTTGCCCCCCTCGTATTCAGGAAGATTGTTGTATCCCTACAGGGGACACAGCTGTTGCTACCCTCCTGGAGCTTACGCTCCACAACCCACTGCCTCCTTTATTGCACAAGGGTTGAAAACAGCCATAACCTGCTAAAAGTAGAGATAGAGAAATGAGAAAGCCAGAAACTAATAATTTAGATCGTAAGTTGTCAGAAGAAAAAGTTGATGCCATTCTGGCAGGTGCAATACAAGAGTTTCTAGCACATGGCTTTGCTGCTACAACAATGGATCGGGTGACAGCAGCAGCTGGTGTGTCTAAAACAACGGTGTACAGCCATTTTCAAGACAAGGAAGGACTGTTTACTGCCCTCATGCAGCAATTGATACTAGAAAAATATTATGCATCGTTTAACCCTCAAAAAGCTCAATTAATGCAAGGTGAAGCGTCTACGATCCTGCGCCATTTAGCATTCAGCATGCTAGATAACACTATAGGTGACCAACAGGTGCTAGGATTAATTCGCTTGATAATTGGCGAGTCTGGACGCTTTCCGGAATTAGCCAGAGCCTTTGTTCGTAATCTTGAAAAATCATTTTTGGAGGATCTGTGCCAATTCCTCGCGTCTCGTGTTGAACTCAACTTACCAGATCCAGAAGTCGCTGCACGCGTCTTTGTTGGGACATTACTACATTTCATCCTGGTTCAGGAAGTCCTGCATGGCAAGGAAATTCTACCAATGGAGCGCGATCGCCTTATTGACAACTTGATTGACTTATTGACTATTAATCAGACTCCAAAGCATTTAGCCACAGATCAGTATTCAGGGACAAGGCAGAAATCTTCCAGGCGTAACCGTAAGGATTCAGGAAAATTTGAGCGAGACTATCGCTCTGAGCCTAAACGTTTACGTTCTATTAGACTCACAGACACAACTTGGCAAAAACTGGCTGTAATAGCAGATAAAAATCAACTCACCCGCAGTGAGGTTATCGAAATCATTGCTCGTGATGGTGAACTACATTGAGGAATGAGATTGAGAGGTAGGAATTGGCTACATTGTTGTGTATATACATGGCTGATTCAAGTCTGTGTGGTTATTTAGGACAGTGATACCAAATTCATAGGTCAAATTATGTATATACATGGCAAGAAAGAGCAAAGTGAAAATGATTGAGCGTTAAACATTCGCGCTAGTACAATTGGTATATTATGAACAGATAAACGGTTCTGGTGGGGGTCAGCCACTAGAGGTAACGGGGAAAGATCGGTGTAAATCCGGCGCTGTCCCGCAGCTGTGAGCAAGGATTTCCTTGTGAGTCAGAATGCCCGCCGACTAGTTAACTTCTGCTTTAGCTCATCTACGAGGTATTAGGTGAAAGTGCAACATACAATGTTTGTTTGTACCACTTGCTCAAGTGTGTGGAAAGACGGAAAGCGGGTTGGTGAAAGTGGTGGAGAAAAGTTATTAAAGGGATTGCAACAACAGCAGCAAGACTGGAAATTGCATGAAGAATTTGCGATTCAGCCTGTAGAATGCATGAGTGCATGCGATCGCTCTTGTGTTATCGGTTTCGCTTCTGTTGGTAAATATACTTATCTTTTTGGTGATTTGTCGTCTGATTTGTCTATTGCAGAAATTGCTGCGGTGTTAGAGTGTGCCAGTAAATATTACACTTACCCTCAAGGCTTGTTACCCTGGGCAGAAAGACCAGAACCACTCAAAAAAGGAATTTTGGCAAAAATTCCTCCTTTATCTGTGCCAATGTTAGGAGAATAGTTAATCGTCATTGGGTTATCAATGCTGAAGCTTGCACTAACGTGATATATAGCGGCTAGAGCGCAAACGTTGGTTGTTTCAGCCTACTCCCCATCTTCTCTTACTGCCTCCGGGATAGAATAGAGCATAGCCTTTGTGCCGCCTTTTAGAGAAAGGCAAAATCCTAGTAACAAGCTATACAGAATTGATTAAACAAAAATCTGTATTCAATAAAGGCTGATTGCATCTAACCCAATTGTGATAATTTATGAATTCCCGGATTAGCTTTTTGATGTGCGCCCCCGACCACTACGATGTAGATTATGTGATTAATCCCTGGATGGAAGGGAATATTCATAAGTCATCGCGCGATCGCGCCGTAGAACAGTGGGAACAACTGCATCATATCCTCAAAGAACACGCGATTGTTGACTTAGTAGCACCGCAGAAAGGTTTGCCGGACATGGTGTTTACGGCAAATGCTGGCTTATTGCTGGGCAAGACCGTGGTTCTCAGTCGCTTTTTACACAAAGAGCGTCAAGGGGAGGAGCCTTACTTTAAGCAGTGGTTTGAGGAAAATGGGTATACTGTTCACGAATTACCCAAAGATTTGCCCTTTGAAGGTGCAGGGGACGCACTGCTAGATCGGGAAGGACGCTGGCTTTGGGCTGGATACGGTTTCCGGACAGAATTAGATTCTCACCCCTACCTGGCAAAATGGCTGGATATTGAGGTGCTATCGTTGCGCCTGATAGACGAGCGCTTTTACCATCTAGATACCTGCTTTTGTCCCCTAAAAGATGGTTATTTGCTGTACTATCCACCCGCGTTTGATTCCTACTCCAACCGCTTAATTGAAATGCGGGTACCACAAGAAAAGCGGATACCCATTGCTGAAGCCGACGCGGTCAACTTCGCCTGCAATGCGGTGAATGTGGATCATATCGTTGTGATGAATAAGGCAACGGATGCACTGAAAGCACGCCTTGCAGATGCTGGGTTCCAAGTGATTGAAACGCAGCTGACCGAATTTCTCAAAGCTGGTGGCGCGGCTAAATGCTTAACCTTGCGAGTGACGGAACCAGTACGGGAAGAAGTCCATGCCAATGTGTCGGTGGAGAGCAGGGTATTACGTATAGAAGGACACTTGCTTGACTCTGGCTTGATTAATCGCGCTTTAGATTTGATTACCGACAATGGCGGTAGTTTCCAAGTGCTGAATTTCCACTTGGGAGAGCAGCGACAAAGTACCTCACAAGCAGAGGTAAAGGTATCCGCGCCTTCTCATGAGGTGATGGAAAGTATCGTATCACATCTGATTGATTTGGGCGCAGTGGACTTGCCCCAAGATGAGCGCGATGCCAAACTCGAACCCGTCACTCAATCAGGGGTCGCTCCCGATGATTTCTACGTTAGCACGATTTATCCTACTGAAGTGCGTCTTGGTGGTTCGTGGGTGAAGGTGCAAAATCAGCGGATGGATGGTGCTATTGCCATTACTCAAACTCCCACAGGGATGGTAGCAAAGTGTAAACTACTACGCGATTTAGAAGTAGGCGAGCAGGTCGTTGTGGATGTCCAGGGTATCCGCACCGTCCGCAAAACCGAATCGCGGGAACAGCGCAATGCACAAGAATTCAGCTTTATGTCGGCGGGAGTTTCCAGCGAGCGGCGAGTGGAACTGGTCGTCGAGCAAGTGGCTTGGGAATTACGTAAAATCCGCGATGCAGGTGGTAAAGTTGTTGTCACGGCAGGACCAGTGGTGATTCACACCGGAGGCGGCGAACATCTAGCGCAACTGATTCGAGAAGGATATGTGCAGGCGTTGCTGGGTGGAAATGCGATCGCCGTCCACGACATTGAGCAAGCGATGATGGGTACATCCCTTGGTGTGGATATGAAGCGGGGTGTCGCTGTACGCGGCGGACACCGCCATCACCTGAAGGTGATTAACACTATGCGTCGTCATGGTAGCATTGCCAAAGCTGTTGAAGCTGGGGTGATTAAGAGTGGCGTAATGTATGAATGCGTCCGCAATGGAGTCCCGTTCTGTCTTGCAGGTTCGATTCGGGATGATGGTCCTATGCCCGATACAGAGATGGATTTGATTAAAGCACAAACTGAATACGCTCGACTGCTCAAAGGTGCAGACATGATCTTAATGCTGTCATCGATGCTGCACTCGATTGGCGTGGGGAATATGACTCCTGCGGGGGTGAAAATGGTGTGTGTGGATATCAATCCAGCTGTGGTGACGAAATTGAGCGACAGAGGTTCGATAGAATCAGTTGGTGTGGTGACAGATGTGGGGTTGTTCCTCAGTCTGTTGATGCAGCAATTGCAGAAGTTGACGAGTCCTTATATTAGTAAGGTAGTTTAGGAAACTACGCAGAAAGTACGGTGGGCAATGTTCACCCACCTTACAGCTTTGCATGAATTCGTGGTGTTTTAATTTGTAGTAAGTGCTTTAGCACTCTTCGTGCTGACTACGAACGACCATCCTGTACTAAGAAAGGGAGAGATGATGGAAGGAGTAATTTTCAGAAGACGGCGAAAAATTCGTTGGGTGAGTGCAATCGCAGACTTCTTATTAACAGGGATGGTTGTAGGACCGCTTGCTGCTCCTTTTCTTGCTGCGTCTGGGTTGCCGTTGTTACCCTTAATTGCGAATATTATTTATTTTATGGGTCGTCATGTGTGTCCGCAGCCAGATATGGGGGTAGCGTTGGCGTCACCGTATATTATGGCTGTGTGTATGCGTTGCTATGGTACTGTGGCAGGGTTGCTGATAACGCGTTTGTTGTATGGGGTGACAGGTGGTAAGGGATTTTACTGGTTAAGCCAGTATGGTTGGAATGGTGCGGCGCTAGCGAGTGTGTTAATGATGGCTTATCCCTTGGAATTGGCGGCGCAGGTTTTGGGTTGGTGGAGTTTTAATAATTACGTTGTCACAGTCTTTGGGTTGATGACTGGTTTGGCATGGGGTTTGTTTACTATGCCAATATTACATGGGTGGGGACGCATCAAATCCTGAGGAATTTGGGGAATTCTATAATAGAACTCTTGCAAAAGTATATTTTTTATATAAAATCACAGATAGACACCGATGCACACCGATATTTATCTGTGTTTATCAGTGTCCATCTGTGGTTTAATTTTCAAGATTACTCACTTTTGCAAGAAGTCTAATATCCAGTGAATTGACTATAAAATAATTAGCCTGCGAAGGCAGAGAGAAGTCCTGCAGGCGGGTTTCGCGCCGTAGGGAACTTCGGAGCTTAGTTTGTGTAGCCGCAGACTTCAGTCTGACGAAATTATGGGTATATATAGGGATTTGATATTACACCAAGTCAATACACCCTACAAACTAAATTATGATAATTTTACTGAGGAGATTGAGTTTCATTTGGCATAATAGCTCCTGCCAGATCTGCTCCTGCTAAGTTGACATTAGATAAGTCAACGCCAGTCAAGTCAGCACCGCGCAGCTTAGCCGTACCCAAGTAAGCACCCTTAAGATTAGCACCACGCAAGTCAGCGCCCTGTAAGTATAAACCGCAACCGACGCTAAAACCACGCAGGTCGGCACCACGGAGATTGGCACCTTTGAGATTAAGATTACAGCCAGCACGAGCACCCCTCAAATTAGCGCCTTCCAAGTCAGCGCGTTCTAGGTTTTTATAACCTAAAGTAACACCAACCAGATAACAATTTGAGCATTTCTTAGTTCTGTTTAAAGTTTCCAGATTCTTATTTGCGTCATCAACACTATATGAATTATTAGTTTTATTTGCAGCAACTGAAGGTGCAGCAGTAGTTTGAGGCTGGTTTGAAATAGATGAAGTTGGAGCCGCAGACGCACCTGATTTAACGTCTGGTTCACCTGATTTGCTTAAGTTTATAACTCTGGTTGTACTTTGTTCGTTTTCTAAGTTAATTGTGAAGTTTTGAGTCGGGTAACCTGCTTTACTTAAATTGACAACAACATCACCTTTACTAGGAATTTGAACTTTAGCATAACCATTATCATCAGTCGATTTCACTTCAGGCGCACCATGAGAAATGACTCGAACTTTTACCCCCGGTAAAGTTTCCCCTTGTTCTGTTTGTGTAATGAGTTCAACCTCTTGCTTTTGCACTACGCCAGTTTCTGATTTCGGTGCGATCAAACCCCTAATTTCTGGTACTGTTGCCACAGTAGCGACAGTACCAACAATAGCTAAAATAAAGCCCCATTTAGTAAAGTTAAACTTCTTTCTGTTTGGGGTTGTGGGGTTTTGGCTCATGGTTTTATTCTCAATTGAGTGGTGATTTTACCTGTCATAGAGTTAGCGACGAGGCATACGCTCAATTTCTCAACCAGCGGTAAGGAGCCTCGCTAATCTGTAAAATGACGTCTAAGTGTTTGTTATGCAGTATGCTGAGGGATTATTCGCAGCCTTACGAGAAAATCAGGATAAATTTTTATATCTTAAGGAATTTTTTACTTTATGCTCAATAAATCTACGCAGAATGGAGCCAATCTCCTTGACAATTACATACATATCTGCGTAGTCATACTTTTCTCGTTCCTAGCTTATGGTGCAAGACTCTTACAGCGGTTTGCAATTAGGTGAGGTACACAAAGAAATAATGAACCACAGATGCACACAGATGGACACAGATAAAACAGATGGACACAGATAAATTAGTACTTCATTCAGATGAGAAGCGCTGTAAGCATCGGGGTTAGGGGCAATGGGTATTGACCCAAATGTAGGGGATTAAGTAAATAGCTAAAGGATGGCTTGAATAGGTAGTCCAAAACCTAGGGAATGCCTGATGATGAGAAATAGTGCGAGTACGCCGATAAAAAAGGCTGTGCTCTGAATATCCTGCACTATCAAGGAGAGTTTTTCACGCCAAAGCCCATAAAGGCTGACTATGTACAAAGGCATATCGCTGAGTGCAATCAAGATTATTGCTCCCAGGGTGCCGAAAGCGGAAAATGCCAGAGGTATTCCTAAACCCATGACTACAAATCCAGCTAGATTGCTTTGGGCTGTGTATAAAGGCTTACCAATCGCTAAAAGAGCAGGGTTGGTCGTGTGAAATAACACGGAAAACCAAAAACCGCAGCACAAAATCGGCATCATCCAGGTTGCCTCGGCATACCTTTGGTCATAAAGTACTGCTATGATTTGATCGCCAACAGTCACGAGAACAGCAAATAACATCGCAAACCCCATCAGTATCAGCCGACGTTGGCGGAGAATCTTGGCCCGTAGAGTTGAGCGTGACTGGTCAACTAGGCTGGCAATTGCGGGAAAAATGACTCGATGGCTCAGTTGTTTAACGATTTCTCGGGGTATACTTGCTAGGGTAAAAGCGACTGTGTAGACTCCTAAAACTTTAAAAGACAGTAGCTTACCAAGAATGAGGCGATCGGCTTGCTCGTTTAAAAACGTGACTGCGGTTGCTAGAAACATCCATCTACCAAAGAATAGAATCTCTTTAACTGCATCCCGATCCCAAGCGAAGCGATTGGAATATCCTGGTATTAACCAATGGGTACCTACCATTCTGTATACTGCACCTGCTACGACTCCAAACGCTAACGTCCAGATACTCGGTCTCCACCAAGACCAAAGAATTAAAGTAGACAGAGTCAAAACCTGTATGAGCAGGTCAAACCGGATTAACTTACCTAAGTCTATCCGGCGCTGGAGAGTATGTATGGTACTGGAACTGAATCCATCGAAAATTGAGGACAGTCCTACGATGGGAATTAACCAGAGGAGGCGCTGGTCATTAGACATCTCCGAAAATACTCAAATTGTTTGCCGAAGTGACTTTTAGCGTGCGATTGCCCAAGGGGCACTGCGCTTCGCGCAATCGCCAATTCCAAAAGTGAGCTAGACAACACGTAACAATAAGGGTTTGAGATGTTTCTTATTAAGAAGAGGGCAAAAATAAGTGGCTATGTACAGGAATTGTACTTGAGAATTATTCCGCTCTTTTATGATGAGAAAACTAAGGTTCCAAGTCGGAGTCTTACAAGTCCACAAATAGTCATAATTATTTGTTCATATTTATTAGGATTTAACCGAAACCGTTCTTGGGCTACTCGGAATATTTTCACGACACGAATTAAATGTTCAACAAATATTCGTTCCTTGGCCAATTCTTTATTTCGTTCTTTTTGTTCCGGAGTTAATTCTTGTTTTTTTGGCTTTTTCGTTGGGGTCTTGATTGATTCTTCTCCTGCGTATGCTTTGTCACCATGAAACCTCTGATTGGGGTCAAATCCTTTTTGATGTTCTCGAAATAAATTGATGTCACTTTTTGTTCCTGGTTTTCCTGCTACTACATCAATAATATCTTTCCCCTCAGGTAAAACGATAATTTGATTTTTCATAGTATGGTTTTTCTTTTTGCCAGAGTAATATTCTTTTTGCTCTTCATATTCCCCAGGTCGCTCTCTTGGCTGTTCATAGCTATCTACTATTAGCTCAAACTCGGTTAAAATTTCTTGAACAACTTGGTAGTCACTTGAGTTTTTTTTTACCTGCTCAAGTAGGCTTGGTGGTAATAATTCTCCTAGAATTGGAAACCAATAATTGAATGTATCGTTTGCAGTTGTCTCACTTACCCCAAATTGGATGCCCAGCAATTGAAATGTTGTTAAATGTCTGAGATATGTCAAAGTTAAAATTATTTGCTCTTCCAACGACAGTTTAGGTCTGCGACCTCCTCCACCCGCAATAATTCTTACCTTTTTAGACTCAGATGATACTTGTTTTTGGTTATGCACCTCTCTCGCTTGTTCTAAAAGTTGCTCTAATTGCTCATACTTGAGACCAATTAAACGCTGTGCATCTAGAGGATGATGTTGAATATGCTCAAATAGAGAACCCACAATAGTTTGGTAAAAATACATTTGTATATGATTTTACCAGGAATTATTTATTTTCCGGAGATGTCTATTGTAGAACTTTGCTGCTGGTAAGGTAATCAGTAGGAAAAACAACCACAGTATCAAGCCACGAATTGCTTGTAGTGTCCAGGCGGTATTCAGAAAAACAGGATCTTCCCCCCGTTTATTGTTGACAATACTTTGAGGAATACCGAGGTCTGAGAATAAATCTAGGCCACTTCTAAGGGTATTGACCACAGCCATCAGACCAAAATACTCTGGTACTAGCAGGCGAGTCAGGATCAGGTTACTGCCAAAGCGAAGGATCTGGCTAGTTCCGTAACCTAAAATTGTCCAGATTGCACCACGTATGGCAAGCTTTTTTACAGATGTCATAAATTTTATCAAGAGTGGGTAAGCTAGTTGACTGAAGTCTTGGTTAGTTCCGCAAGCTCACCTGTAGTTGGTAGTGACAATGCAGATCCTGAGAGTTGTGTTGGCTATATCGGAACAAATTCGCTAACTTGCTTGCTTCTTGTGCAAGATTGTGCTGTGCTTTCACGGATGCAGCCCCAGCTTTACCCATTTGCTCGAGATTTTCTGTTGGGAGTTGCAAAACCTCACGCATCACTTCTGTCAAAGCTTCCACCGAACCTGATGGTACGAGCCACCCGTTGATACCTGGCTTTACCAGTTCAGGAATTCCTGCAACATAGGTGGTAATGACTGGACGCTCCAATGCTAATGCTTCCATGATGACTACAGGTAGCCCCTCTGCAAAGCTAGGCAAAATCAGAGCACGAGAATTCATAATATATTTTTGAACCTCAGCACTACTAGCCCAACCAGTCATCTTTACCTGCTTCTCAAGACCGTAGTCTTTGATTAAACTTTCTATTTCTGGTCTCAAAGAACCGTCACCTACCAGAGTCAAATTGCACTGCAAACCAAGAGCCGCTAGCTGGCTAACTGCTTGGATCAGCAGCAGTTGTCCTTTTTCTTCACAAAGGCGACCAACGCAGACAAAGTTTGGCTCGGATGATATCGCTGTTGTGTTGCGGTTGAAAAAATGATTGTCTAAACCACAACGAATCACATGAATCTTTTTCCACTGCTGGTGGTTACACCACCGATAAAGCTGGCTTCTACTAAAGGAGCTAACAGTGACAACAAATGCAGCTCGATTTATCTTCTGAGTCAGGGCTAAACTTTCAGGTTCATCAAACTCATATGGACCATGAACCGTAAAGCTGTAGGGTGGTCCGCCGATCGCATGACACAACATCGCCACTGTGGTTGGGTTGGTTCCGAAGTGAGCATGGAGGTGAGTGACCCCTGAGTTACGAAACCAATGCAGCAGCACGCAAGCTTCAGCTAAGTAAATGATATGGTAAAGAACTCCCCGCTCTGAAGCCCAACCAACTTTGAGCGCCAACCATAGACCCCTCAGCCAGGGAATTGGTCTTGTTATAGCAACGGCTAATAGGTTAAATAGCAAGCCCAAAATACCTACACCCAACACGACTTGAGTCTTCTGGAATTCCAGTTTGTCCTCTGGGTCAACCAATTCTTCAGATTCGCACGAGCGGATCGAAAAGCGTGCTACTGGTAGACCGCAAGCCTCAATTGCAGCAATTTCACGCCGAATAAAGGTGTGGCTCACCTTTGGGTATTTATTGACTAAATAGGCAATTTTCATCTTGACCTCAGATGGCGCTGCAAAAAGTCTCACAGTCAATAAGACGCCTGACAAAATTGACCAAAATTAAGGGTGTAGGGGTACAGGGTGTAAGGGTGTAGGGGGGAAGAAAAAACGATATTTCTGTACACCTTGCGCCGGAAGCAATAAGGGTACAAGCCTCCACCAAAATCTATGATTTGGTGGTCAATAATTAGTGGTGGGTACAAGCCCCCACTAATTATGTCCCCTACACCCGCGACCCCCCTATTCCCCTATCCCCCTAGTTTTTGACTCTTCATAAAAAGGAATTCCAATTGCAAAGAGCTATTGAGTGTATCAGCAAGTATTTATACTCGTTTTTGCCAACTCAAGATGTAACAGTAATATTTTTTCAAAGGAAAATCAATTTATTTGTGTGAAATTTATCTTTAGATGTGCTGATACTTTTTTAAGTTACTGTAAATATTGAGTTAAGAATCCTGAGTCACTGATAAAACACTGAAATCCTTAAGGAAGCGAAAATAACAGGGTATGAGTTGAAGAAGAATACAGAACTCAGAACTCAGAATGCAATGCCCGTTGGGGATAACGCCTGCGGTGACGCTCCGCGTTCGTGGAGCGTGCGCTTGCGCTTACAGACCCGCTACTAATTGAAGACCACCAAATCTTTGATTTGGTGGGGGACTTAAACCCACGCGCCTCGCCACCCAGTCGTACAGAACTCTATTCTGAGTTCTGACTCCTGAGTTCTGAGTTCTTTGTTGTTAAAAGTTTGCTCAATAGGAGGTAGCACTCTTGTATTCAACTAAGGTACGCTGCCGTTTGAGCAACCGGGAGATGTGAAACTGGATCTGACCCTGCACTTGCGGGAATTTACCTAACGCACAAGACAAGGAGTAGAGAATTGCATCCCCTGACTGAAATCCTCGTTGCAAAGTATTTTTATATACCTTGTAGCCCAAGAAGGCATAAGCCACTAACATGAACAGTATGCTCAGACACGAAGTTAACCATGCAGTCGCAACTGCTAGTAGTGGCAAAAGCAAACCCCAAAACCAAATACTTCGGCTTTCTTTGACCCAATGTCGTTCAGGACTGCGACCGTGTAACCAAGACCCCTCAGCATAAGCATGACCTGCTCGCAGCGATCGCTTCCACCACTGACCAAAACGGGTGATTTGAGCATCGTGCCATGTCATCTCAGCATTTATACGTAAAATCTTCCCACCCTCTTGACGCAATCGCACACACAATTCTGGTTCTTCACCGGCAATCAAGGTAGGATTGAACCCTCCAACCTGTTTGAGTGCGCTTACTCGCATCATGGCGTCACCACCACAGGCTTTAGCTTCACCAACGGGAGTGTCCCACTCAATGTCACACAGGCGATTGTAAATGGAGTTTGCTCTTAATTCTTCCCGCCGCCGACCACACACCACGACAACGTCAGGCTGGGAAATCAATTCACGCACTGCATGTTCCAACCATCCCTCTACAACCCGACAGTCTCCATCTACAAACTGGACAAATTCGATATTTGGTTGTACTTGTAATAGATATTCAAACCCTGCATTTCTCGCACGAGCCGCAGTAAACGGAATAGATAAATCAAGCTCCACGACATGGAGACCGAGGGAGCGAGCTATTGAGATAAAAGATTGGCGGGATTTGGAAGCTATACTGGAAAAACTGCTCCAAAACAAGCAACTCCTTCAAGAAATACACAAACAATCTTTGAATTGGTGGGAGACAAAATGTTCGGAAGCTGTTGTTGGTGAGTATATTAGCGAAAAATTGAACTCATTAAACCTCTTGTAAAAGTCAAATTTCTGAAAATGAAACCACAGATGGACACAGATGAACACAGATAAATTATCTGTGTGCATCTGTGGTTCTAAATATCCATTAATCATACTTTTTCAAAAAGTCTATTAAGTGAGTTTCATGCTTTAGGCGAACCTACCCATTTAGGCGGTAGCGAGCAATACCAATCCGACGGCGAGCGTGACGAACCGCAGCATCAAACAACGCCAGGGGGAAGCCCTGCAAAGTGGGATGACCTGCTGATAGCGTTGCGAAAAGCCGTGCGGGGGTGGTTTGAACATCCATCCAACGTGCGTCTTCCCCGATTAGCTGTCGGTATTGGCGGGCGATTGATGTATACGGTGAGAGTTCTAGGTGGATGCGATCGTAATATGCGCGCAGGCGCTTTTTCAGCGGCTCGTGAGAACTCCAAATTGCCGCCGCAGAAGGAGCCATCTCCCAGGGCTTGCGACCCATTGAGTGGATTAATGCAGGCAGACCTTGACCTTTCAGGAGCCTCTGTAGTCGTTCGCTGGGGGTGTAGCCGGCAGGTCCGTAACATTGCGCGATATCAATTCCGCGCTTGAGCATCTCTACGGGCACTTGCGAAAATTCTACAGAACCTAGAAGGGCAGTTAGCACCTCTTGATCACCGAGCATATGCAACGGGCGTTGGTAGTATGGCTGGCGCTGTACTTGAATGTAAGTAGGGTCATTAAGCATCGTCTGCCAAGTCTTGAGGAGTTCTACGTGCCGAGGAGTCACCCGGACAATACCCGTATTGACCGTGGTGGAAAAAGTTCGACCTGGTTTAAGTCCCCAAGCAACGGTGCGGTGAGTTCCTCCTTGATACTGTCCCCAGTAATCCTCCTGGGTGACAACCAATGTATCCTTGCCAAAGTGCTGCAAGCGATCGCGAAAATCCCGATTAACGATAATGTCTGAGTCAATCCAAACGACCTCGGGATGACCTTCGCTGAGACGGCGCAGCAGAATTGTCGGCTTCACGTTCCAACCAACCTCGGCTAGATCGTCCTCGGCAAAAAGCTTTGTATTGGGTTGAAGTTCAGTCCAACGGCGAAAGGAGGCACTTGGTTGGGGACAACTGATGATGACGGGAAGGTCTGGACAATGACGCGCCAGACTCAACACGGTGAGCTTAACCCCGATAAGGTACTTGGGACGATCCTCGTAGATGCAAACGATCATGATTCGAGTCGGAGAATGGTTTCTAGTTGACTATATTGAAGAATTGAAGAGTTCCTTTACCTATGAAATTGCACCAGCAAAAGTCTTGTTCCACAGAAAGTAGATTGCTTCAAACCTCAATTTACCACTACACCTAAGACTATCTCAACCTTTCAATTTTCTAGTTAGGAAGTAGCTGGTTGCAACTCCTTTTAGCTGATATGACAGGGATAATCTGTAGAACCATCTGTCTTCTTCATATTCTCTTTATCAAGACTTTGAAATGACTTCAAATATCATCAAAAATAAAATTTAATAATAATCACTACACCAGGTAAAATTTGGAGTAATTCAAGAAAACATTGACGGTGTATTTGTTATGTCAACAATACTCCAGGCACATTGTTGGCCCTAAATTTTGGGAAACCAGTAAGAGTAGAACCAATGGTTTTGTATTTTAACTTTTAACTTTGATGCGACAGATCACAGCTAGTTAAGCAGATTACGAATTGGAACCAAATGTTTTCTGGTAATGGTGCCTACTTAAGGAACCTACATCTATAGGGGTGCGTGATGGTTGAAAATTCTCAGATTACTTTCGTATGCTGCGTTGAGTCAGGATGGCTGGAGACGCAAACAGCGCGTATGATAGAAAGCCTGCGTCGGTGGGGAGGAAAGTTGAAGAATGCACCCGTATTTGCAGTGACTCCTTGCTTTGGACCTCCTCTTGCTAAGAAGACACACCAGATTTTTGATAAATTCCAAATACAATATCTTTCTTTTCAAAACAAAAGCAAGTATTCTTGGAACAAATTTTTGAATAAGCCTTCCGCCTTGCTTGCTGTAGAAAAGCTTGCTACAACTGAATGTATTGGCTGGCTAGACAGCGATCTACTTATTGTGAACGAACCAGACCAACTCACCCTAAATAAAGGGGAAAGTTTTGTCGCCTGCGCCTCAGATAAAAATATCGGCACTACAGGACCACAAGACCCTTATGAACCTTATTGGCAGGAGATTTGCTCCTGTGTAGGCATTGATATTGAAGACCTCCCGTGGATTAAAACAGAGCAGGAAGGAGTGCCTATCCGTCTGTATTGGAACAGTGGCGTATTTGTTTATCGCCGTTCAACGAATTTTGCTGACCATTATTTGCAAACATGCATTCAATTATGCGATTCCTATATCGCTTCCCACAAAGCCGGATTTTTTTTCAATGACCAAGTTGCTCTAGGCTTAACTATGGTCAAGATGGGAATTCCTTGGCGAGCGTTGCCCTACTCTCACAACTATGCTATGGGCAGTAAGACGCACAAAGATTGGTATAATGAAGAACAACTTAGGGCAGCCAAAATAATTCACTACCATGATTCTATGTGGCCTTCGTTCTGGGAAACATTCGTAGAATCTCTTGGTAAAACCCATCCACCTGTAGCTGATTGGCTGACTTCTATCGGTCCTATGAAAAATCAAGCTCCTCTTCCGTCGCGTGCTATCAAAAAAATAATTGACTTCTCAAGGTCACGCAAAGAGTTGGCTTATATGAAAGCTTGTAGAGTGATTTAATCAAAATTTATTTTGTGCATTTCACCGTCTTAGCTTGTTTTCAACTGGCTAGGTTGCTTTCTTCTAAATACCGAGAAGGCTGTTGTCACATACAAAACCCAATATATATTTGCTAGACGCAGCAAGTAACTTTCCGTCATGTTATTCATTGCCAGGAAAATCAGAAATGCCAAAGGCCAAAGGTCTTCTGAATGTTTAGTGGCGTAAGCCCGTTTTAGTGCCCTAAAAAAGGCTATGAGATAACTAAGTAGAAAAAGTAATAACCCTATATAGCCAACATCAAGTGCGAAATCAATGAAGCCATTGTGAGCATGAGGTGCGATGAAACCATTTCCAACAGACCTACCTACTTCTATGGCATACTTACTTCCTGGTACCCAAAATGCGCCACGACCAAAACCTAACCAGGGTCTCTCCTGAAGCCTATGTAGAATAACACTCCACATTATCGTTCGTCCAGTTAAAGTGGGATCTTTTCCCAAGCCAGTTATGAGAGCGACCCAGTTACCGATAACTAATGTCCCCACACATCCTAAGATAAGAACTCCAAGGTCTAAAAAAATTACAGTTATCTTTCCCCGCCAACGAAATTTACTATAGAAAACTAAAATTAAGACAAGAAGGAAATAGAGAACAAGCGAAGTTTTGGAAGTAGAAAGTAGGATCATTGCCAACGATATACCAACACCTGCCCACTTATAAAGGCGCTGTCGTGGGTTGTCGGTGGGCAGCAAAAAAAATGCTAATGAGCTGATAATCATCATGCTGCCAAAGGTATTCTTATAGTCGTAGATTCCTCTCCATGCTCCTGGATGATCGTCTTGATGTATGGCATAAGAAGGTAATCCTAGGGCGAGAACAATACTCAGCAAAGCTCCTATACCAAATGTCCAAGCAATGAATTGTACTTGCTGTTTCAAGCTAAATCGTGTCGCAAAATATAAGCCAAACGAGGTCATTTGCCAAACCTCACGGCTATTTTTAAGAGTAAATTGTGTATCCTCTGACCAAATAAACGATAGCAAGATTATTAGTGTTAATATCCAGAGTATCTTATCTCGATTAACTGTGCGTAAGGCATCTTTCCAATTGAGGCAAATTAACAGTAGCGAAGTTAGCCAAATCAAATATCTGATTGCTGTTCTGATGATGCCTGGAAGTAACGGACCTGTGGATAAGGTTAAGCCTATGTCAAAGGCTCCTGTAAAGAATGTTAACCCTATAATAACGAAGCCTTTCTCAGCAATTTCCAGATATTTTTTTTTCATAAATTTAGATTGCTTGATTCGACTTCATTCATTCGAGAACCGTTATAAAAACGCAATATTATTTAATTTAATGTGATTATAGCAAGAGACACCCGGAAATCAATTTCCGGGCGAATAGCTTAAGTCCATTTTAACGGACTGAAAAACTCGGGATTGTAGTCGATTTTAACCGCTTTTATACCATTTTGAAAAAATAATGTGACAAATAGATTTTGTAGAGACGTGCCATGGCACGTCTCTACACGTGGATGTGTTGCAAAGATTTTTTGAATTGGTATTAGTATAGACTGGTTATAAACTGGGTATTTTAATTCCTGACGCGATTAAGGACTTCTTCATCTCTTGTTCTGCCTGAATTGTAAGTAGGATAGATTTAAGGGTAGCTCCCCAACTCTTCGTAGTGTCGTAAAACTGCTCTTGCGCTATCAGGCAAGCCTGTCTCTTTTGTTCATAAAGCTGGCGATCGCTATATAGCTCAAGCAACGCATCACCGTAAGCCTTGACATCATTGGGAGGAACCTCGACTACAGCGTCTTGAACATAAGACAAAGCTGGACAGACTGCTGAGGTCACAACCGGACGACCTGACAAAATACTTTCACACACAACCCGATTGAATCCCTCGATAAACTCTGTCCTAGTCGGTACGATGACAACGTGCGATCGACTGTACATTTCGCGCATTTGCGGCTTAGTGCAGTAGCCATGACAGATAAAGGAGTTATCAACGCCAACTTGCTTTGCAGCTAGACGCAAAGATTCTAGTGCCGAGCCTTCACCACAGATGTCGAAAATGATATCTTGCCTACCCTCAGTGGCAAAACGCTTGGCAATCTCTAATAAGTCGAACACGCCCTTGTTTTGCTCAAGGCGACCTGCAAATAAAACCCGGAAGGGCAATCGCTCTTGCGATGGTTCAACTATGTTGGCGAAATCTGCTCGCCGATAGCTAGAAAAGAATTCAAAAATTGGTTGATGTTTACCTCCAGTTAGTTGGGAAATCTGTTCAGCTACGTCCTGCGATGCCACTAATATCGCCTGAGAATCAGAAGCAAACAAATTACGGCTGAGTGTCAAATTTAGTTGATCTACTAAACGTGGAGGCAGGTACTTGCACCACAGGAGACAATGCAGCGATGGAATAACTTTCATCCCTATCCAGGAAAATAAAGACAAAACAAACCAATATGTTGTGCCGCTATCTGCGACGACAACATTGGCTCCAAAGCGAATCGCACAGGCAAGTAACTGTAATCCACACCAAACTTGTCTTAAGTGATACAAAATTCCTGATGCTTTAGGTAATGGAACTGGGCGACGCTCAACGATAAATCGCTCATCATGCACACATTCCTTTTTGTTAGACTGTGCGATTACGTAGCCCTTTGCATTTAGGGTTGTGCAGACTTCATAGAACTGACTTGAGAAAGGAACTGATACTTGTGAAGGAGCATCCTGGCTATTAATCCAATAATTGTAAGCTTCAATAACATCTTCTGGACCAACCGCATAAAGAATCCGAAGGGGTTTAGCCATGTTGTTATGTCTTTGTTTTAACTCTTTTAAAGTGTAATCTGTGGTTTTTTTTGATAAACATTGACTGCATGCAAGAGGTTTAATTTTGAATGACTCACACAAGACCTTCAGGATTGAAGCACGGATTCTTGTTGAAGAATGCGGCGTTTTTGATTAGCTCCTGTGACTTTTAAAGCCAGAGCCTCAATTTGGCGGTAAAGCGACTGTGGTAGGAGCCAGAGCAAATACGTAGCAGCTAAGGTCATAAGTGTACGACGTGGTTCCTCCAGCAGGATACGCCAGTGAATAGATAACGCTTGGTGCATGAGTTGCACAGATGTTGAACCTGAGCGCAAAGTTACCGCCCTTCTGGCTAAATGTCGCAATTGGTAAGCCATAGCTATGTTTTCCGACTGAGCCATCACCGTTGGAGAGTAGGAACAGGCTTTTTCTAGCATCCTTTCCCATGAATTTAACTTTTTAACCAGTTGGGCTGAATATCCCTGCGAATTTACGCGATAAAGAGTCAAAGGTTCAGAAACACCCTCAATTTTCCATTTGGTTTTAATGGCAATGCGTAACCAACATTCAACATCTTCTGAAGGGTGCAATTGTCTATCATCATCAAAATAAAAGTTTTCTACAACACCATAAAGATTGTCTTGGAATTTAATATCTTCAAAAACCTCTTGCCGAATCACTGGTACTGAGCCGTTGCCAATTGGAGTGCGACAAAGTAAATCCAGCAGAGAAATTCCTTTGAGCTTACTAATCTGATATAT
The DNA here is from genome assembly GCF_000315565.1 of Mastigocladopsis repens PCC 10914. Taxonomy (NCBI): domain Bacteria; kingdom Bacillati; phylum Cyanobacteriota; class Cyanophyceae; order Nostocales; family Symphyonemataceae; genus Mastigocladopsis; species Mastigocladopsis repens. The sequence continues at coordinate 4,037,396 of NZ_JH992901.1, forward strand.
ACCTAGGGGCTTACCCTCCTGATCAATAAAAGCAGAGCGACAAAAGCTAACTCCTACTGATGGGGAGTTATCTAGATGCTCAACGTGTTTTGCTAGCTTTTCTGGCAACCATAAGTCATCTGCATCTAAAAAAGCCAAATATTCTCCTTGAGCATGGCGGATACCAGTGTTCCGAGCAGCAGCAACTCCCCGATTCTCCTGACGAATAATTCTAATTCTGGGGTCTGTAAATTGCTGACAAATTTCTATACTTTTATCAGGCGAACCATCATCAATTAGCAGAAGTTCAAAATTTGTATAAGTTTGAGCCAGAACTGATTGTATCGTAGCCGCTATATACTTCTCAACTTTGTAAACCGGAATAATGACAGATACTTTACAAGTAAAGCTTGTGTGTCTAGAGGATTAGCTTCACGCTTTATCGATTCAAGATGCCCTATTTGTTCTCCAACTCCCGTAAGAGATGAGGTTTTATTTAATTGGAAAAGAAGCTTTCCACTTGCCTCGTAGGCAGGTCGTTCTACGAACAAACTTAGCGCGGCTAACCCTGCACACCCTGCAAATACTCCTGATGCCACCAGCCACCGACGTTTGAGAACTAGCCAGTATTTTTGGACATCTATCTCTTCGGAATTGCCTTTAGTCTCCATACAAGTTACTTAGTCGTAGATGAATCCGTAGTTGGAGCCTCCCATGAAAATGGGATATGAATACCTTGATTTAATGACCTATGACATCGTTACAGTAACTGAGAATTATTCCTACATTTTCCTAATACTCTTCAGAAAAAATTGGGGGTTACTAGCCCCATGTTGCTTAACTGTTGACCAAGGATTCTTGTAAAGCTGAAAGCGTTGTTTGAAAATTAACCAAAAGAACGGGGCGGCATCCAACAGATACCTCTTCCAGAGTCGCTTAGGTTCTCTCAAAAGCCTGTAGAGCCACTCAAGACCAACTTCACTCATCCATTTTGGAGAGCGCTTGATATTCCCTGCCTCAAAGTTAAGCGTTGCTCCAATAGCCAAAAATATCTTGACATTATTTAATTGCTTTCTATATTTAGAAATCCACATTTCCTGCTTAGGAGCACCGACACCAATTGCTAAAACTGTAGCCCCTGAAGAGTTAATGCTCTCAACAATTTTTTGACACTCCTCCTCGTTCTTTTCAAAGCCAAAGGAGGGTGAGTGGGCTGCAACGATCATATTCCGACCAACCTTTGAATTAATCTTGCGCTGAACTTTCTTCACTACTCCTGCTTCAGCCCCTAGCAAAAAGATTTTGATGTTTTTATCATGTTGGTAATAAGTGTAAAAAGCCGGAAACAAATCCGAACCGGAAATTTTCTCCTCTATGGGTGTCCCCAAAAAACTAGACACATACATCAAGACTTTGCTATCGCAAACTCTGTAGTCTGCCTCTTGGTAAACAGAATAAAACTCTTGATTTCTCTGTAATTTCATCAGGTGATCTACGTTAGGGGTAAATACAATACCGCCCCCGCGTAGCTTTTCTAACAACTCGACCATTGTGATGTTATTAATGGTCACATTTAGTAAATTAATCTGTCTCATACCACTATCAAAACGAGACAGTTTTTCCTGAGTTTAGTAGATGCATCGCGATAAAATTGCATAACTTTATTAACCAATTCTGTACTTTCATTCTGCAACATTGTACTTGGTAGTGCAGAACACAGGTGCAAATTATTGCTGATTCAGTAGTAAGGTAACAAAAGGTTTTAAATCAGAAACGTATCCTCCTGAAAATCATTCAATGTTTTACGAAACTGAGTTATTAAAAGTTATAAGTAGTTTTTTTTTGATAGAATTTAATATAACTTTCTTCTCCGTGATTTCAAAGAGTTACTGTGAAGTAAATATGTAGAAATAAGGAATTCTTATTAAAGAGAATGTAAAGTTTTAGTTAAAAACCCTGATAAACTGACAAAACTCTGTTTTTAAAAGCGCTATTTTTTAGGTGCGACAATGCACAGTAGCACGAAATAGCCCTCTTTAATCTGGGCTTCCCCTTTGACAAATCGCCGCACCTTATGCATACATCTGAACCATATTGAAAACACATAACCCGAGACCTAAACCCCGGGTTAGTTGAGATTTTATTGAGAGTTGAAAAAGACACTTGACGAGAACTATACTTCTCGTGATGTGTTGCCTTTCAGACCTATCCAACCTGTGTTCCTACCGGAAAGTAAGACAGAAAGCTGATTTCCCAATTGAGATCCCCAACGGAGCCGAGTAAGATAGCCTGTTCCAAGGTGACACCGTTCATCTGGCACAGACTATTTTCACCAGTGCCATAGTTGCGCCAGAGGATATTAACTCTGCCATCACCTAAATCACCGATCGCTACGGAACCACTCAACAATTCCGTCGGCTATGACTCTTGCCAACTTCTTCTGTTCATGAGAATTTGTCACCCACTCAAACTCATTCGGGTTGCTCATAAAACCCAACTCCAGCAATACTGATGGCGCACTCGCGGGACGTGTTAGTGCTAAGTTATCCCAAAATACACCGTAGGATGGTCTTCCTAACTTGCTAACTATATAATTCTGCATAAAGATTGCAAAGCTGTGAGCTTGGGGATGATACCAAAAAGCTGCCATTCCTTTGGTATTTTCAGCATCACCTTCATCGGGTAGGGAATTGTAATGTATGGAAATGGCGATCGCTGGTTCTTCTTTATCAATTTTTGCCATGCGATCAGCCAGCGACACTTCTGTATCATTCTCCCGTGTCATGACCACCGTCGCTCCTCGCTTCACCAACTCATCGCGCACTAACTTGGATACCACGAGATTGACATCTTTTTCCAGATAGCCTGTTGGTCCCGATGCACCAGATTCTTTACCGCCATGTCCTGGGTCGAGTAAAATCTTGATACCAGATAATGACTTTTGTCTTTTGAACAACCCCCTTGTTTCCCGCCCGCTTGCAGAAGAGATGAAGGGAGAGTGACGTAAAGCCAGAACCAGACTAGTTCCGTCGTATCTCAGCTTATACCCCCACTGTTGAGCCTTTTTAAGGTTGAAGGTGTATTGTACTCCTCCCTGTCCTCCTCCGACAGTGGGAGGTAATTGTTGCCAATCCAGGCGAGAAATCAGAGGGTTATCATCTAAGCGAATAATGTCTGTTTGGGCAGTGGTGTTATGAAGAGTGAGAGTAAAAGTACTATCGCCTTGCTGCACACTTACAGGAATGGGAACTTGCAACGGAAAAACCATCTCGGTTACACCAGGGAGTTTACGAGATCCAACACTGCGGATAATGGTACGTGGAGGGATTGCTCCTGGTAAAATGCGTGTTTCCTTACTATTCATCCAAGCGCCATAGTCCAAACGCAACCACTCACCTTGGCGTCCTGTGACTGCTGCGCGTGTACCTTTAGGTAGAGGCGTGAGTCTAGAATAATCTGTACTAGGACCAGTGCGAGCAACGCCAGAATCTGCTGTCACCTCTACAACTTCCAACTGTGCAGGTGACAGGATTTGAATTTTGCCAGAACCTGCTTGAGTCATCGTTTTGTCATCTAGCGTGAGTTGAAACTGGGGTTGTCCCAAATCTCCCGATGTTTCCACTGTCATACAACCCTCGTACTTGCCTGCGCTAGACTGGGCAGAGGGTTGATTTTGCGCTGTTAAGGCGGCAGAATTGGCTGGGAGTTGCGCCTGTTGTGGTTGGGGCAAAAGGGAAACAGTCTGATTTCCCAGCTTCACAGAAACAGTCGCATTGGGTGCTGTGATCGCGCTAAAACAAATCAGTTCCCCAGGAAGTTTGGCAATGTCCGCTGCTGGTGTGAGAGAATCTTTGGCAAAGGCTAACCCTTTTGGAACTTCCGGCTGGGTGGAAGCTCTTGTCACCTTAATTTGGATTTCTTGATTTTGGTAGCGGACAGTAAAGAGATTTTCTCCCAGATGCAAGGGGAAACTTGGGGCAAAATGACCAGCCTTGCTGCGGACTACTGGCTTACCATTGATCAGAACCTGTCCGCTTGATGCTGCTGTGCCAATAAAGAAGATTTTCTTTGCTGTTGTCTGATGGTTTGATGGAGGATAAACAACCTTGAGGGATTGCTCTTGAGCCAAAGCTACGGGGGGGGTGACTATAAAGCCTAATAATATTAATCCTAAAAGTGGTCTCACGTCAAAATAGAAGAATAATTTTCAAAAGGAAAACAGGGAACAGAGTACAAGGGAATAGGGGATAGGGTACAGGGGAAATTCAACTAGCCTGTAACTCGTAATTTCTTACACTTAACCCATAACCTATTGCGTGTCACCTGTTCCCTATTCCCTGTAACCTATTGATTGTTGCAAGAGATTAAAAATACTATGACTAAGTTTGTATTTGTTACTGGTGGTGTCGTTTCTAGTATCGGTAAGGGAATTGTAGCAGCAAGTCTGGGGCGATTGCTCAAGTCCAGAGAATATTCGGTGTCAATTCTCAAACTCGACCCCTATATTAATGTCGATCCAGGCACAATGAGTCCCTTTCAGCATGGCGAGGTATTCGTGACCCAAGACGGTGCTGAGACAGATTTGGACTTGGGACATTACGAACGTTTTACTGATACTTCCATGTCGCGGTTGAACAGCGTGACGACTGGATCAATTTACCAAGCTGTCATTAATAAAGAGCGGCGTGGTGATTATAATGGCGGCACGGTACAGGTGATTCCTCATATTACAAACGAAATTAAAGAGCGGATTACTAGAGTAGCTAAAGATACCACTCCAGACGTAGTGATTACGGAAATAGGCGGTACAGTAGGAGATATTGAATCACTGCCGTTTTTGGAAGCAATTCGCCAATTTCGTAAGGATGTGGGGCGGCAAAATGTATTGTATATGCACGTAACGCTGGTACCGTGGATTGCCTCAGCAGGCGAGATGAAAACCAAGCCAACCCAGCACTCAGTCAAAGAACTCAGATCCATTGGAATTCAACCGGATATTCTCATTTGTCGGTGCGATCGCCCATTAGCAGCAGGAATCAAACAAAAATTATCGGAATTTTGTGATGTCCCCGCAGAATGCGTTATTCCAGCGCAAGACGCCAAGAGTATCTATGAAGTCCCGCTGATTTTGGAACGCGAAGGACTGGCACAGCAAACACTAGAGTTGCTGAACATGGAACAACGTCAACCTGATTTGGTACAGTGGCAAACGTTGGTAGAAAAATTGTACAGTCCTAAGCATCGGGTAGAAATTGCAATTGTAGGGAAATACGTGCGGCTGAGTGATGCCTATCTTTCAGTCGTTGAAGCACTACGCCATGCAGCCATTGCTATGAGTAGCGAACTTCACCTGCGTTGGGTGAACTCAGAAAAATTGGAAACCGAAGGAGTCGAAACCTATCTTGAAGGTGTGGATGGTATTGTCGTTCCAGGAGGTTTTGGTGTCCGGGGAGTAGATGGTAAAATTGCTGCAATTAAATACGCTCGCAATTGCGAAATCCCATTCTTAGGTTTGTGCCTGGGAATGCAATGTTCAGTTATTGAATGGGCAAGGGACATAGCCGGATTAACAGACGCTAATAGCGCGGAATTTGACCCCCATACCGCAAATCCAGTCATTAACCTGTTACCAGAACAGCAGGATATCATTGATTTGGGCGGTACAATGCGTTTAGGTTTATATCCTTGTCGCCTGCTTCCCAATTCTTTGGCTTTCAAACTCTATCAAGAAGAAGTGATTTACGAACGCCATCGACATCGCTATGAGTTCAACAACGCCTACCGCAATCTATTTGTAGACTCTGGTTATGTCATTAGTGGCACTTCTCCTGATGGACGCCTAGTGGAAATGATTGAATTTCCCAATCACCCCTTCTTTATTTCTTGCCAATTTCATCCAGAATTTCAATCAAGTCCCAGCACACCCCATCCTTTATTTAAGGGTTTTATCCAAGCTGCGATTGCTGCAAGCGGCGCTGAACAAAGCCCAATCGCCCATTCTAACCCCTCCTCTCACACACAAACACCTGCACAGGTGTCTTAAAAATTTCTGAGTAGTTGGTTGTTAGTTGTTAGTTGTTAGTTGTTAATAGAAAAATTTTCACATAATAACAACCAACTACTCAGCACTAACACTCCAAAATCATTTCAGGGTGTATCGCTCAAAATTGCTCCTGTGAAACTTGGGAATTGAGGGGATATTGTGGCGTACTGGGTGAAAATTCACTATGAGAGAAATGAATATCTAATCAATTTTGAGCGTGTTACAGCTTTTTGTCATGAACGAAACGGCAGGGTTACTTTTTGGCTACCAGATTGTGCAATCCCGATAGTAATTAATCCTCAAAGTAACTTAGAAGACTATCAAAAGATTTTGGATTATCTAGAACAAATCATGGGGTTGGGACTTGAGAAATCCTATTGGGTGAAAATTCTTTACGAAAGGAACGAATATATAATTAACCTCGATAGTATTAGTTCCTTTCGTCATGAACCAAACAACGGCAGGATAACATTTTGGTTGCCAGATAGCACTATTCCTATCATTATCAATCCCGTCAGTAATCCAGAGTCTTATCAAAAAGTTTTGGAATACGTTCAGAAGACAACCGGGTATATGTTAGAAGTCAAGAATTAGGAGTTAACAAACTATGAATTGACCAATGCGCTTTAAGACGTTAAGGACTTAATGTAATTCAGAATCACGTTCATTTAAACCATACGCCTAACCCCCGGCTTTTGAAAAAGCTAACTTTGCGGCGCCTGCTATCCCCGCAAAGTTACCCAATTCTGCTGGTAATATTTGTAAACCAAAACGTGAAGTAGGCAGTACTCTTTGCTCAATTTCTGCTTTGGCAGATGGGATAAAAAACTCGGCACTCGCGCTTACACCGCCACCAATGACAACTGCTTCTGGCGTTAGCACATAAATCAAACTTGTCAATCCAATGCCCAATTCATTACCATATTCTTGCCAAAAAGTCAATGCTTGAGCATCTCCGGCTTTTGCCAAAGCGCCTAGTTCTGCTGGTTCTTTTCCCGTGCGGCGACGAATTGCCGTGACTGACAGATACTGCTCCAAAGAGCCTTGATTGCCACTATTACACCTTGGACCATCTGGGTTGAGAGTAATTAATCCCAGTTCACCCGCTGCGCCTAGATGACCAACAAACAATTTGCCATCTAGGATAATTGCGCCACCCACTCCAGTTCCCAAAGTTAGCAGAATGAGATTTTGAAAGCGGCGACCTGCTCCCAGCCAAGCTTCTCCTAACCCTGCACAATTGGCATCGTTAGCAATAATCGTAGGTTTGCTTGTTTTTGCTTCCAAAGCGTCGGCTAAGGGGACGTCGTGCCATCCCGCTAGGTTAATGGCGACTTTGGCAATGCGTCCTTGTGCATCCGCAGGTCCGGGAGTGCCAACACCAATGGCAATGGAATTTTGCTCTGGGTCAACTTGGGCGATCGCATCCACCATTTGAGCCACAACCGCCTCTGGTGTTGCTGGTTGCGGTGTCGCCACAGTTAACGACTGTAAACAAGTGCCATCTGTGGCAAAACGCCCCAGCTTAATTGCTGTTCCACCTAAGTCAATGCCAATGACTTGAGAATTCACCACTTTCAAACCCCTCACAAAAAGCAGACGCAAAATCACAACAGATAGGTTCACCAGATGTAACGGATCATTTGTCTTCGACTCATACAGATCGCTTATCCGTTACATCTGTTATGCCATAGGCTATGGGTCGCCAAATCTGTTACTTCATTGATTACCAGTTTCGCTACCAAAAAATTCTACATTTTCAGAGTCATTTGGAGCAGGTCGTAAAGCAGCGACAGCCACGGGATGAAAACTGGGCTGATCCTGCAAAGAAGCTACTGGGGAACCTCTTAAGATACCAGTCAAGGCGACAGAAAGCATGAAGCCACCAGCAGCGGCAGCAATTAAAGAAATGTTATCTTTCACACAAATTTCTCACTGAGAAGTACAACAGCTATTAGAGTAGCAAACGAAATCAGGTATGCTTTGCTGGTTGGTAGTTGTTAGTTGTTAGTTGGTAGTTGTTGGTTGTTCTATGAACCAAGAACCATTAACTACCAACCACTATCCATTAACCACTATCTAATAACAAATAACTCTTGACTATTTCCGGATGTCTTTCCGTAAACGGGGATTGATAAAATCGTTTAACCCCTCGCCGAGTAGCGACAGCCCCACAACCATTATTGTCATAGCTAATCCTGGGAAAAGGGCAGTCCACCAAACACCAACGGGTAGTGCTTGCAAGGCTTGTTGTAAATCGCGTCCCCATTCTGGGGTTTCTATTGGAAGTCCTAACCCCAAAAAGCCCAAACCACCTAGAATCAAAATCGCATCGGCGGCGTTGAGGGTAAAAAGTACGGGTACGCTTTGAATGACATTGAAAAACAGGTATCGAGAAAGAATCTGCCAAGTGTTAGCACCCATTGCTTGTGCTGCTTCGATGAACACTTCGGTTTTAACACTCACAGTGTGATTGCGGACAACACGGTAATATTGCGGAATGTAGGCAATGCTGATGGCAAGAGCCGCGTTTAATATTCCACGTCCCACCATAAATGCCAGCGTTATCGAAAGCAGCAACCCTGGTAAGGTGTAGATACTATCCATGATAAACAGCAGGGCTTTATCTAATCTACCCCCTACGTAGCCACTCAGCATGCCCAAAGGCACACCAACAAACATACTCAGCGCTGTCGCCAATAAAACCACTTGCAAGGCGACTTGAGCACCAAATAGCGTGCGCGAAAATACATCATAGCCTTCGCGACTGGTGCCAAACCAATGTTGGAGTGAGGGTGGGTCTTGAATGGGGTTACTTAAGGAATCTACGGGGTTTTGCACCCAACCCAAAGCCTGAAATAAAGGAGCGCAAAAAGCCAGGAAAATGAAAAACAGGGTCATTGCTAACCCAATCAACATCAGTTGTTGGGAAAGGGTGGAGCTTTTGGCAAACCGTAATAATTTTAGCTGGGGACTTTTTGTAATGGTCATAAACTACCCAGAGGAGTGAGGAGTTTTCGGTTGTGACTACAGATGACCATTTTACATAGCAGATAATTTCATGCAATGCCACAAAGACATAAAGCTGATAACGTAATATAATGCTGACCAGTTGCAGTATAAATAACTAAAAATCCTAATAAATATTTGTAAAAATATTTAACATTGCAGGAATATCATTTAAAGTAGTCAGAAGCCAGCGCCTAACCGTGGAAAGTGACAGCGCTGACTCTGCCTCCAATTCTCAAAGGAGATAATTTCATTATGGCTTATCAAGAGCGCCTCAAATCCTGGACAGTTGTCCATTTACTGTCGTCTTCACAAAAAGTAGTCGTCAGCCGCCACCGGAGTATGGTTGATGCAGAAGGATACGTTAAGTTATTGCGTCAGCAAAAGCCCAATAGCAAACATGAAGTCGTCTTTGATCCGGCACAGATCAAGGAATGAGTTAATAGACTTCTCATTTAAGAGCTTAAGTATTTTTATTTGGTAAATGTGATCGCCTTTTGGGCGATCGCACCAAATAGGATAAACAACATCAGGGATGATCGCACTTTGGGGAGATGGGGACGAACACCGCTTGCAGCACAATGCTCTGAGCAATCGCACTTCAGCCTTTTCATCTTCATATATTAGGTGACATTAAACGCTGTTTTGGTTCAGGAATTGAACGTCCTAGATCCTTAGCAGTCTCAATCCATTCCCGCATAATAATTTTTACATTTTGCAGTGCTTCTTGATAAGTTTCTCCATCAGCAGCACAACCAGGTAATTCTGGAACTTCGGCAATAAATGCTTGGTCTTCTTCGCTCCAATGCAGAATAATTTCATAGCGAAATATCATCTTGAACTCCTAGCAGACAATGATAACAACATATGATTTTTGTAGTCATTGCAGTTATCATCTGCTTTGAAAATTCCTACCTACCAAATCGCCTCTAAATTCAACACAAACCCAGGTAAAACATCTTCCCCTGACAAACTAACAGGAGATTCCAACACGTCAACTTCTTGCCCAATTTGATAAATTTCTACTTGCCGAGACTTTCTATTAATTAACCAACCCAAACGAGCGCCATTATCTCTGTATTCTCTCATCTTCTCCTGAGCAACTTTCAAAGTATCACTTGGCGAAAGTAACTCAATCACAAAATCAGGACAAAGCGGTAGAAATCTTGTTTGTTGTTCTTGAGTTAGTGCATTCCAGCGTTCCAGTTTTACCCAAGAAGCGTCAGGGGAACGATCCGCACCATTGGGAAGCTTAAAACCACCAGAGGAATCAAAGGCGATACCAGTTCCATCTGCGTCCGCCCAATTAAATAACTGCTGATTTAGCCTACCATTACGGTTACTTGTTTCTCCCCCTGTGGGTGGCATGATAATTAATTCTCCGGTTGCAGTGCGTTCAAACCTCAAATCACGGTTTGCCTGACATAGCTGGAAAAATTGCTCATCTGTCAGTTCAATGACTGGATTGAGATTAACTGTTAGGGCAGCCATAGGGGGATTTTGAATTAAGGATTTAGGCAATCAAACCAATTACGCCAAGGGTTAAAACCCCTGGCTGATAGCTAAAGTCATCTAAATAGATGACTACAAAAGTATTTCAGTCCACTTGATAGGACTTAAGCTATTAGCCCGGAAATTTATTTCCGGGCGGATCATCGGTCAAAGTGCCCTACAAGAACTATTCTATTCCCTCAATCCTATCTTCAACCTCCTGGTACAACTCGCGTAGCAATTCCAAATTGCTCTCACTAGTCTCCCAATAACCGCGACCATTCACTTCCAACAAAGTAGAAACCATCTTGCGGAAAGAATGGGGGTTGAGGTTCAACAACCGCTGACGCATCGCTTCATCTTTGATGAAGGTTTCGTTAGCATCTTCATAAATCCAGTTATCAACAGCACCAGCGGTTGCACTCCAACCCATTGTATTTACCAATCGCTTGGAGAGTTCCCGCACGCCTTCGTAACCGTGAGACAGCATTCCCTCGTACCACTTGGGATTTAACATTTTGGTACGAGCATCCAAACGCACGGTTTCTGATAAGCTGCGGACTTGAGCGTTAGCTGTGGTGGTGTCGGCGATGTATGATGCTGGTGTTTTGCCATCACCCCGTAAACTTGCCACAACCTTGGTGGGATCAGAGTCGAAGTAGTGGGAAACGTCGGTCAAGCTAATCTCGGAAGAGTCAAGATTTTGGAAAGTAGCCTCAGCCGTCTTTAGAGTTGTTTCAAAAATCTGCCGCTCTTCTTCCATCGTACCGGGGTTATCGGCACTGAAGGCGAAGGATTTGCGTTTGAGGTACATTTCCTGTAACTCGGCTTCGCTTTCCCAAGTGCTGTTTTCTACCGCCAAGTTGATATTTGACGAGTAGGAACCAGAAGCATTGGAGAAGACGCGAGTCGCTGCTTGACGCAGGTTGATCCCCATTTCCTCTGCTTGTTCGAGGGCGTGTTTGCGAACATAGTTCATTGATGGTGGTTCATCGGCTTCCGCCGCCATTTTCACCCCTTGATCCAGCAGGTTCATTTGGTTAATGAACAAGTCGCGGAAGACACCAGAACAGTTGACAACTACATCAATGCGGGGGCGTCCCAACTCTTCTAGAGGTATCAATTCTAACTTGTTCACCCGTCCAAGAGCATCGGGAACCGGACGCACTCCCACCATCCACATAATTTGTGCCAGGGATTCCCCGTAGGTTTTGATGTTATCGGTTCCCCATAACACACAAGCGATAGTTTCGGGATACTTGTCGCCGTTTTCTGCCTTATGACGCGTCAGCAGTCTGTCTACAACGATTTTTGCTGACTGCACCGCAGCAGTTGTCGGGATGGATTGGGGGTCAAGTGCGTGGATATTTTTACCTGTAGGCAAAACATCCGGGTTGCGGATGGGGTCGCCACCAGGTCCAGGAAGGATGTACTCGCCTTCTAAGCCTTGGAGTAATGCTCCCAGTTCATTGTCGGCACAAACTTGCTGCAAGCAGAATTCCAAATACTCAAATAGCGGTTTCAGTGCTGCAACATCTACCTTGGTATAACCTGCTTTGTGCAGTGCTTCTACCCAAGGTTCTTTTTTGCCCATGTTAAAGAAGTTGAGCTTGGAAACGAGGGAAACTCTCCCTTGGGCATCGGTTTGCTCTTTGACAAGGGCGGAAACTGCGGCGCGAGTTGCCATTGTGATGTCTTGCAGCAGTTGGACATCTTCTAAAAGGCCTTTATCGCTGTTTTGGTATATCTCGTCGATGTTGCGCCCAAAGCTGCTAGCGATAATGCGGGGGAGACTTTGAATTTCTTCCTCTGGACGGTCTAAGTTAGAAATGTTGACCAGAGTTGCGCTCGCCTCTTCAGCGGTCGGTGGTTTCCCAATAACGTGCAATCCACATGGCAACAGTCGCGATTCAATCTCCATCAACTTGCGGTATACCAAGCCAACAATATTGTCGCGCTCTTGGGCGGTCATATCTTTGGCATCTTGCTCTGGCAAGGCGATGTCCTTATCCAGGTTCACCATGCGGCACTTATCCATGATGGTGTTGACAATCAAAATACCGCGTCCGCTCTCTTTCAAGGTTTGGTAAGAACCAATCAACTCGCCCAGTTCCTTCAAACCTTTGTACAACCCAGCATTTTCTGCTGGAGGAGTGAGATAGGAAATTGTCTCCGCATAGCTACGACGCTTGGCAATTGTCGCTTCACTTGGGTTATTTGCGGCGTAGTAGTAGAGATTGGGAATTGTGCCAATTAAGTTATCTGGATAACATTCTCCAGACATCCCCATCTGCTTCCCTGGCATAAATTCCAAGGAACCGTGAGTCCCGAAGTGTAGCACGGCGTCGGCTTGCCAAAGCTGTTCTAAGTAGGTGTAGTACGCTGCGAAACCGTGGTGAGGACTTGCAGAACGCGAGAATAAAAGCCGCATGGGATCGCCTTCGTAACCAAAGGTGGGCTGAACACCAATGAAGACGTTACCGAAGTGCTTACCGTAAATCAGCAAGTTTTGCCCATCGCTGTTGAGATGTCCAGGGGGCGGTCCCCAGTTCTCTTGTAACCTGTTCGAGTAAGGTGTGAGTGCTTCATACTCAGGAACCGACATCCGGTAGGCAATGTTGAGTTCAGGGCTGCTGTACTGCGCCTGGGCATCATGGATGACTTGTTCCATCAACTCTTTAGCAGACTCAGGCAAGTCTTGCACTTCATACCCGTTGTTCTGGAGTGCTTTCATCACCTCGTAAATTGAGCCGAACACATCCAGGTATGCAGCGGTTCCGACATTACCTTTATCCGGTGGAAAGCTGAAAACGGTGATGGCAACTTTCTTTTGCAGCTTCGGCTTGCGACGCAAGTTAGCCCATTTGAGGGCGCGTTGTGCCACTGCTTCAATGCGGTCTTGCAGGGCGATCGCTTTCCCTGTTGTTCCATCTCGTCCTGATAAAATGATCGGTTCAATCGCCCCATCCAATTCCGGAATCGCAATTTGCAATGCGACTTGAATTGGGTGTAACCCCAAATCGCTATCCTGCCATTCTTCGGTTGTTTGGAAGACGAGGGGCAACGCTACCATGTAAGGACGGTTCAACCGCTTGAGCGCGTCAATTGCCTTAGGATGGTCTTGGCGTGCTGGTCCACCTACCAGGGCAAAGCCTGTTAAGGATACCACTGCATCCACCAGTGATGTTTTAGTTGTTGGTTCGTAGAAGTATGCTTCCACTGGTTTGGAGAAGTCCAAACCCCCGGCAAACACTGCAATAACCCGTGCGCCCATAGATTCTAGTTCTTGCACCATTGCCACATAGTGGGCATCATCACCCGTCACAAGGTGCGTGCGTTGCAATACCAACCCAACACAAGGCGCTAGCGGGTCTTTCAAATCATTGGGGATATCCTTACGACTGTTGTGCCAATTGAGGTATTCTCTGACATCCTCAAACATTGTGGGGGCAAGAGGATGCCAGACCCCCATATCTGGATAGACAACTGGTGCCTGGTATTGTAGAGACGCGCCATGGCGCGTCTCTACACCTTTTAAGACGTACTTATCAGCTAGCATCAGCAAGAAGTTTTCCAGGTTCTCTGAAGAACCCCCCAGCCAATACTGAAAACTGAGCATAAAATTTCGGGCGTCCTGTGCTTTGTCCATTGGCAGGTACTTGAGCACTTGCGGCAGTGTCCGCAGCAGCTTTAGCATCCCATCTTGGAAGCCTGCGCCGGATTTTTCCTTGCGCTTTCGCATGAACTGTGCTATGGCACTCTTAGATTGCCCCAATTGTGCCAAAGAGAAAGTGCCCATTTTGTTTAGGCGCATGACTTCGGGCATTGAGGGGAACACAACGGCAACATCCAAGCGATCGCGGTGTGGTGCTACTGCTGCTACTAACTTTTGGGCTAAGTCTTCTATAAAAATCAACGAGGCAATAAAGATATTGGCACTTGCGATATCCTTTTTAAACTCCTCATAGTTCTCTTGGTCTCGGAGTTCTTCAATCAAGTAGCCACTAATTTCAATCGCCAAATTAGGATGGTTTTCGTTAATCGCCCGAACCGCTTGTGACAATGCACTCTGGTACTGGGACTCTAACACGACATAGACCACCTTAATTAAATGGCGCCCCTGCAGGTTGTCAGGGGCAATATGTCTAATGGTGGACTTGACGTGGGTGAACATGCTTCCTCGGCTCCTTTGATGCGTGTTCTCGTTTGAGAAGTCCTCTTCGGCAAAAGTAGCCTCTCAGACTTCCTCTCTTAGGCAATAAGAGTTTTTTATCAGAAAACGCTTGCTCAGTGGGGATTTTGTCGCCTATCTGACACAAAATGATATAAAAAATGAAATATTTTGTAATAAATATTGACAATTTTCAAAGTATTTACTTACTTTTTTGTAAAAAAATCTTAATAAGCACCGCTGAACTGCTCTATTCTCCAAATAGAAAGGGAACCAATAACCCATGACAAAGGACTAATGACTCATCAATACTTCTCGGTTAACCGTAGCCGTCACCCGCGCATGGTGGGGAGTTTACGGACACACAAACCAGCAAGCCTGCTGGGAGCAGGTAAGCGTCCCTGTAGCCTCAGGTTTTAGCCTGTGGGCTTATCCGAGAAGGATTGAATGACTAATGACCAATGACGAATAACCAATGGCTGCTGATATTCTGATTCTTTCAAATGGTCCTGGGGAAGTGACGACTTGGGTACGTCCAGTGGTGAAGGCATTGCGGCAAAAGCTGGGTTATGACCGAAATAGCATGAGAATTTCTGTGGTTTTGTCACCTTGCCCCAATTCTAGCGGCACAGAAGCAGATATAGCTCGGTCTTTCCCCGAGGTAGACCGAGTGCAGACAGCAGAGTATTTTTGGCAGTTTTTGCTGTGGGGAAAGACATTTGACAATTGGGACTGGCGCAAATGCGGTGTCGTTGTTTTCCTCGGTGGGGATCAAATTTTCCCCGTTGTCATTGGCAAACGGCTAGGGTATAGCACCGTTGTCTACGCAGAATGGGAAGCACGCTGGCATAGCCTAGTTGACCGCTTTGGAGTCATGAAACCCGAAGTTGCTGCGCGTGTCCCCAAAAAATTTGCCCACAAGTTTACCGTTGTGGGAGATTTGATGCAAGAAGCCCGACAGGAGGAGGGGGGGAGTCGGGGAGTGGGGGAAGTAAGGGGAGTGGGGGGAGAAAATACTTCCACATCTTCCCCCAGTTCCAACTTGACACTTCCTACTGAACTTATTGGAATCTTACCTGGTTCCAAGGCAGCAAAATTGATGCAAGGGGTGCCCTTGACGTTGGCAATTGCAGAATACGTTCACGCCAGGAGACCACAGACCAAGTTTGTGATTCCTGTAGCCCCAACTTTGGATTTACAAACTTTAGCGAGTTTTGCCAATCCGCAAAAAAACTCTTTTGTTCAAACCTTTGGTTTTAAGGCTGCTTCTTTGATTGTCCCAATCGCCATTGATTCAGAGCGTGCGATTCTCAAGACAGCAACAGGTTTATGTGTGGAACTCTCGACTCAAACCCCAGCATACGACTTATTGTCCCAGTGCTGCCTCTGCTTAACGACGGTGGGGGCAAACACTGCTGAACTCGGTGCTTTAGCTGTGCCGATGATTGTTTTACTACCAACGCAACAGCTAGATGCTATGAGATCTTGGGATGGTTTGCCTGGTTTGTTGGCAAATTTACCAATAGTCGGTTCTGGGTTTGCCAAAATGATTAACTGGCTAGTCCTGAGACGATTGGGTTTACTAGCATGGCCTAATATTTGGGCGCAAGAAATGATCGTACCAGAACTGGTAGGAAAACTTCAGCCTCAAGAAGTAGGAGAAATGATTTTAGATTATCTGGCTCATCCAGAAAAGTTAGCAGAAATACGAGCCAAGCTGCAGAGTATTCGAGGTGAATCTGGTGCAGCCCAAAAGTTAGCAACTTTGGTGGAGGAAGAATTGGCAAAGTAATAGAGACGCGAAAAGATTTGTTAATAACATCACTGCATCTGATGTATCCCCGTGTCCTAATGACTAATCAGAAGACTGCCCATCCCGCCTTCCCAGTTCATAAACCCCGGAACCTATACAGGCAAGTATCCCCATGCTAATTGCCCAGCTACGACCTAAACTGATTTCCACTCCCCAATTCAATAAAGCGCCAATGACTAGAAAGGGAACGATGCTGAAAAGCGAGGCGTAAAAAGCATTTTGTGATTCTCTCGCTTTCTTTGTTTTTTCAAATTCTGACTGACTCGTGTAGAGCGATCGCTCAGCAAAGTTAAACCAGCGGTTTAGTTGCTGCATCACCCATTCACTGACTGGGGAAAAACCTAAATATAGCGCCAAAGACCACAAACTGGCTCCGGCGATCGCGATTGTGTTTAACTCAAAGCCCAAAGGCAACATTTCTGTCAGCATGGCTTGTGGGAATCTTGTGAACTGTCTGTTTTAGCTTTAATAAAAGCTAAATTAACTTCTTGAGCAATCTTAAGCATAAACTTAACAGCATTTTTACTTATTAGCAACTCTGTTCATTGTTATAATAATGCGTTGTGCATAAATTTACATATCCATTCCTCTGTATATACCTAAAATAAAATGTCATTAGTAACACTTTTCATAAAAATAAGCTACTTACTAGTCAGTTAAACACTCAATATGAGCTAATAATTATTGCTTAACTATAACTGCTTCAATCTCTAGAACAATGCTTGTTAGATTAGAAATTTTATATATTTTATTTTCACTAAAAAAAGAATTGATTTTGATACTTCAGACAAGACTAAACTATTTCCTTAAAATGACTTGACATAGAAATGTTTTCAAGTAATCATATTGCGATGGAACAGCAAAAAACAACAAGCTTTTTCTCGTGGGGGAGAGGATAAATGCAAACAAAAGCCAATGTTAATTCTTCAAAATTCACCCCTCTGCTTCGTTTGGGTTCTAACATCAATTGAAGGATAAATATAACGATTAGAGGACTATAAAATGAGTAAGTGGCGACAAACAGTAGCACTTTCTGTAGTCAGCCTGTCTATATTAGGATTGAGTGTTGTCAGTTTTATCACTCTATTATCCAAGTCAAAAACGGTTGAAGCTGTAGAATTTAACTCTCAGCCCAGAGCAACGGTCAATAATCGTTTAGCATCCTCAATTCCTGTAAAACATTTTCAGATGCCTCAGCCCAAAGCATCTGTAGAATTGAAATCTAAGCAAATAGCAATAGCTAACAATTGGTTAGCAGCTTCTTTTCCCGTAGAAAATTTTCAGTCCTACACATCCGCATTTGGCTACCGTCATTCCGCGACTGGCGGTTCAAATGTGGAATTCCACAGTGGGTTAGATATCGCCGCCCCACAAGGGAGTTACATTCGCAATTGGTGGACAGGGACGGTTACAAAGGTGAGCGACAAGGACGCCTGTGGTACGTATATAGTTATTCAGTCTGGCGAATGGGAACACACCTACTGTCATATGGAAGGACACGTTGAAACCGCATATGGTCGCCGTTATTTTATAGACAGGGCTGGTGGAATTCAAATTTGGGAAGGTCAGCAACTAAGCGCTGGAATGAGAATTGGTCGGGTAGGGATGACCGGACGAACCACAGGTCCTCACCTTCATTGGGGACTGAAGTATGCCAAACAATATGTAGATCCAGCAATCGTTCTCCGGGAAATGTTCTCCCAGCAGCAAATCGCCAGGAGTGCATCACAACGGTGGACTACTCAACAGTCACAAGTTATCATTGATGAATCAAAAGATATAGGCGATTCGGGATATTAAATGAGGAAGTGTTAGTTGTTAGTGGGTAGTTGGTAGTGGGTAGTAGTAAACAACTAACAACTAACAACCAACTATTAACTACCTTCCTAAGTAGACACGACTAACTGTTGCTTCTCTGGGAGTGGGGTATATTCAGAGACAATTTTACGAAATTGCTCGCCCTCTATTGTCTCCTGTTCGACTAGCAAATCGACAAGACGGTCTACTAAAGCTCTGTTTTCACGGATGAGGCGACGAGCTTCTGTGTAGCAGGCACTTGCCATTGCTCGCACTTTTTGGTCAATTTTTGTCGCCATCTGTTCCGAATACTCAGAGCGATTCACCCAATCTCGTCCCAGAAACACATCACTATTCTGAGTTTCCAGAGCCACTAACCCTAAGTCAGACATACCGTACATTGTTATCATCTTACGAGCGAGATTTGTCACAACTTTCAGGTCGTTGCTGGCTCCACCTGTTACCTCAGCTTCTCCAAAAACCTCTACTTCTGCTGCCTTGCCTCCTAAGGTCATAGTGATATTGTCTTGCAGCCAAGCCTTAGTATAAAGCCCGCTGTCAATCATTTCCTCATTGAGAATCTGTTGAGAAAAACCTCCTACTCCACCAGAACGGGGAATAATTGTCACCTTATTTAAAGGATCAGCATATTTCAGGAGTGTAGACAACAGAGCGTGTCCTACCTCATGATAGGCAATCAACCGCTTTTTCTTGCTATCCAACAGCGGGTTGAGGGTCAGCCCAATTGTCAATCTGTCAATAGCATCGTCAATCTCTAACTGCGTAATTGCCTCTTTGCGTCTACGTGCTGTTAGGATTGCTGCTTCGTTGAGGAGGTTCGCTAAGTCTGCCCCTGTAAAACCTGGTGTACGGCGGGCGACAACTTCCAAGGAAACAGATGGGTCAATTTTCTTGTTACGGGAGTGAACTTTTAAAATTTCCAAACGACCTTTGCGGTCTGGTGCATCAACAATTACTTGTCGGTCAAACCGTCCTGGTCTTAGCAACGCGGCATCTAGCACATCCGGGCGGTTGGTGGCAGCAATAATAATAATGCCAGTGTTCCCCTCAAAACCATCCATTTCGGTAAGCAGTTGGTTGAGGGTTTGTTCCCGCTCATCATTTCCACCACCGATACCTGCACCCCGCTGCCGTCCTACGGCGTCGATTTCATCGATAAATATGAGGCAGGGAGCATTTTCTTTGGCTTTTTTAAATAAGTCGCGTACCCGGGATGCACCCACACCCACGAACATTTCCACAAACTCCGAACCGGAAATGCTGAAGAACGGTACGCCTGCTTCGCCTGCGATCGCTTTTGCTAAGAGTGTTTTCCCTGTTCCCGGAGGTCCGACTAAGAGCACTCCTTTGGGAATGCGTGCGCCCACAGCGGTGAATTTTTCTGGTTGTTTGAGGAAGGTCACAACTTCTTGCAGTTCTTCCTTGGCTTCTTCAATACCGGCGACATCCTCAAATTTGACTCCGGTTTTTGCCTCCATCTGGAAACGAGCTCTGGTTTTCCCGAAGTTCATTGCTTGGCTAGAGGCATTAGTAGAGCGGCGTAGGAACAATAACATCAAAGCAACCAGTGGCAAAATCCACATCAGATTAATCAAAAGCCCTATAGCTGCTCTGCTATTGGCAGAGGAAACTTCGTCAAAATCTACTTTGTTTTCTTTGAGTTTGTTAATTAACTCAGTGTTTTGTTCTAAAAGCGTCACCTCGAGGGGTGAATCTTGTTTTTTCTCTTTTAGATAAACCCTTGCGACTTGCTCGGTTTCGTCAAGCTCTACTCTTGTGACTTCCCCCTTCTCAGTTTTCCTAATTAATTCACCATAGGATAGGGAATCACGTTCGGCTTTTTGAGCCAGCGCGGGAGTACCCCCTAACATTCCTGGCAACATGATTAAACCAGCTGCTAGCGCTCCAGTCAAAGCTGTACCCTTTGCAGGTCGCTGTTTCATCGTCTTTTTCTCAAAATTTTTCATAATAATTACCCTTTGTCTGCTGCTCCTACCGCTGAGCAATCCTTTTTATGCCTTTTCGTCTACCAAGAGTAGAAAGAAGGGGTTTCTAATTTTCTAGTGTAACTTCCAAAAAAAACCATTCCCATGTTTTTCCTCGTCATGCTCTGCAAAACGTCTCCTGATTACAATTACTTTCTGTTTAGCGCATAACTGGATATTTAAGAATTCCTCGCAAGTCGCATTCTTTGGTAGAAAGCTTTTTTGGATACGACTTGTGCATTTTATCTGTGCTATCTTGCTGACTCCTCCAGCATAAAATTCTCTGCCTACTGGAATTTGGGATATTTTGTCACAAATAGCTATGCTATATACATAGCCGTAATGATTCCGTATTGAAAATATTTATCTTTTGGCTGTGAAACTTTTTATTGAAGATAGTTATGATGAGAGGACTTTAACTAGATTATGGTGAGAATTGTTGGCATTGCAGGTAGTTTAAGAACTGAATCCTACACTCAAATAGCTTTGAGCCTAGCATCGCAAAGGGTGGAAGCTCTGGGTGCAGATATTGAAATTTTAGATTTGCGGCAAATGCAGTTACCATTTTGCAATGGGGAAAAAGAGTATCCAGATTACCCGGATGTTCAGCGGATGCGTGATGCCGTTAGTAGCGCCGATGGGTTAATTTTAGCGACACCAGAGTATCATGGCGGCGTGAGTGGGGTCTTGAAAAATGCCCTCGATTTAATGAGTTTTGACCAGTTGTCTGATAAAGTCGTAGGACTGATTAGCGTGTTGGGGGGACAGCCTAATAGCAACGCCCTCAATGACCTACGACTGATTATGCGTTGGGTACATGCTTGGGTGATTCCAGAACAAATTGGAATTGGACAAGCCTGGAAAGTCTTTAGTCCTGAGGGTAAGTTGTTAGATGAAAAACTCTCTCAACGCTTCGACGAATTTGCTCAGAGTTTGGTTGACAATACGCGCAAGTTGAGAAATTTATAGGGCAATACCGTTCAGTTAAGGGCGATTTGTGAGAATTCCATACGTATAGAGACGTGACGGCATGGCACGTCTCTACACATTTAGTGATGATGGTGATGATGATGCGCTACAGCTAACTGGGGGTTAACCGTCGTTGCTTGTGCCAATAACTCCCCAAGATGAGCATTTGCCCATTCTGCTGCCATTGCTAAGAACTCAGAATGGTCGTTAACGCAAGGCATCTGCACGTAGTTGACACCAGGATGTTTTTTGTGTAAAGCATGAATGATGTGGTGTACATCTAGTAGAGTTTCATGATTTTCTGTAGCAAAGCCAATCGGCATAAATATAACCGCTTTGGCACCTAATTGAATGAGGTTTTTTGCCGCTTGTTCAACATTTGGCAGCGTCCATTCAATTAAGGGTGTATCGTGGTTGAGCCAGCCAATGGAAATGAGCGGATAGCGGTTGATTAATTCCTCACGTACTAAGTCGTAGAGTATTTGACTTTCCGTAATTCCAGAGGTAAATCCTTTAGCTTTGTGAGGACAACCGTGGTTCATCAGCACAATGCCAATTTGAGAAGGTAGGTAAGCACTGGCTAAGTCAGCGGTAATTTTCTCTTCCACAAGACGCGCTATCAAATCGATGTAAGCTGGTTCGTTGTAGAAGGACGGGATATAGCGCACTCCTTTGACCCAGTGTTCATCACCATCTGTCAACTCAGCTAAAGCATTGTTGACTTGCTCAATGGCAATACCACTAGTGAAGATCGAATCGACAACTAGCAGTGGATAGATAAGTATTTTGTCAAAGCCTTGGTTTTTGATTTCTGCCAAGACTTGGTTGGGTAGGAAAGGAGCGCAGAAGTTGAAAGCTTTAAAAACTTTAACACCTTCACCCCACTTGGCTTGTAAGTTGTTTTCAATACCAGCCCGTTGTTTTTCAAAGATGGCATTGTGTGGGGAAATAAAATCATGGTGCTGATGTCCCCACTCATGACGGTCAAATAATGCCAAAAGCCGCGCTAGGGGAGGATAAACCCAGGTAGGTACGGGTGCAAATTTTGCTGTCAGCAGATTTAAAGCTTGTTCGTTATAGTTGGCGAAATCTTCATAACTTTCGACTTCGCCGTAGCCCATGAGTAATACTGCTACTCGGTGTTGACCTGAGACTGGCAATTGGTCGTGCGTTTGCTGTAGTTTTTCTGGTGTGGCAACCACAATAAATTCCTCAATCCGACTTCAAATGTTCTAAGTTCTAAGCAATGAGTCCTGAGTCATTTCTAGTTAATACTCGGTACTCATGGTTCAGTGCTGTTCTTGCTTTGTTGTTTTCCATACTCGTAAAATTCTATCCTATCCTAGGGGATAGGATAAAAAACCAAATATTAGCAATACCTCTAATGACATACTCTATTTATTACTTAGGGTATATACAAAAAAAATGACTTTTAAGAGGTGACAGAATCAAGTCTAAAGGATGAAAGATAAAATACCTCACATTTCATCCTTTAGGTGATGTCTGGTGATTTCGCAAATTGTGCCACGCTTGATAGACTGCATTTGCCACGTTGAGTTATTAATATGTGGTATTAACGAGTCATTAAGTCATTTGTCATCAGTTAGGAAAAATAACCAGTGATCTAAAACCCTGTGACGGCTTAAATCAACGTTATATATCCTGAGAAGTGTTGTCTTAAAATGTTATATTTGTGACATTGACACTGCAATCTCTCTTAGAAAAAGCTGCTAACCAAAAGACCGATGAGTATAATTATTTGCCCTGGTATCCACGAGACCTTTTTAACTCAATGCTTTGTATCGGGATGGCTAGAGCAAGTTGTAGATAGCGCAAAAAGTCAAAACTCAGCAAATTTACTGATTTATCGGGGTGAGGGTGGTTTAGCTTTATCAGCGTTTCACATATTGCAGTTTTTACACAATCACTTGCACAATAGGATAGAATCTCCAGTTGTATTCATTAGCTTTAGTGCTGGTGTCGTCGGGGCAATACTCGCTGCTCACAAATGGCAAGAATTTGGAGGTCAGGTTAAAGCTTTTATTGCTATAGATGGATGGGGAGTGCCCCTTTGGGGGAATTTTCCTATCCATAGAATGAGTCATGATTATTTCACCCACTGGAGTTCTTCTCTGCTCGGAAGTGGGCAAAATAACTTTTATGCAGATCCACCTGTTAACCATTTAGAAATGTGGCGATCGCCCCAAACAGTAGAGGGTTACTGGGTAGACTCTATTTTTGGGGAATCACCGCCCAAAGAGCGCCTAAGCGCGGCTGAGTTTTTGCACTTGCTTTTGAAGCGTTATGAAGATAATTAGTCCGGAAAACAGATTTGCCAATTAGGAGTGAGAGATTAGGTGTGATTAAGAGGACGATGAGGAAGATGAGGGGGATAAGGGAGTCACGACTCCTCCTACTCCCTTCACTGCAAGGCAGTCGCCTCCCTTACTCTCCTACTCCTCCACTCCTCCACTCCCTCTTCCCTAGTCGCTATCCTATAGATTCTGATGTTTCCAACTGAACCTGCTGCTGTTAATAAAGGGTTTATTGCCGTTCTCAAAAACCGTGATTTCATGCTGCTGTGGATTGGGCAGTTGTTGTCCCAGTTAGGAGATAAAGTCTTTTTTGTTTTGATGGTTGCTCTTTTGGAGAACTACCCACCCCTTCCAGGGTTAGCACAGAACACAATGTACTCAGCTTTGATGGTAGCATTTACGTTGCCGGCAATTTTGTTTGGTTCTGCAGGTGGTGTCTTTGTTGACCGTTTCCCTAAAAAACTTACCTTAGTTGGCTCTAATGTGTTGCAGGCACTGTTGGCGCTCTTGATTGCGTTTTTGCCGAGAGATTTTCTGATTTTATTGATACTCACTTTTGCAATTTCTACGCTGGCACAGTTTTTTGCTCCGGCAGAGCAGGCTGCCATCCCTGTTTTGGTGAGAAAAGAAAATTTTATGGCAGCTAATGCGCTGTATAGCAGCACAATGATGGGAGCTTTAATTGTTGGCTTTGCAATCGGTGAGCCGATATTGAGTTTGGCTAAACACTGGTTGGGACCAGACTATGGTCAAGAATTGGTAGTCTGTGTATTATACCTGGTGTCAGGAGCTGCTATACAGCCGATTAACTTTAAAAAAGACAAATCTTCTGCTGGCGATCGCCGGGACATAATCAACCCTTGGGCTGACTTTAAAGAGGGCTTGCGCTATCTCAAGAAAAATCGTCTGGTGTTGAATGCCTTGCTGCAACTAACAACTTTGTACTGTGTGTTTGCTGCGTTAATGGTCTTGACAATTAGATTAGCAGCAGAGTTTGGTTTAAAGGAAAAACAATTTGGCTTTTTCTTAGCAGCAGCTGGGGTAGGGATGGTATTGGGAGCAGGAATTTTGGGTCATTGGGGTGATAAGCTTCACCAGAAGCCCTTACCGCTGATTGGATTTTTGATCATGGGGCTGGTTTTAGGAGTGTTCAGTTTTACCCATAACTTGTTATTGGCTTTTGCACTTTGTGCATTATTGGGTATAGGCGCTGCTTTCATTGGCGTACCGATGCAAACTCTCATTCAACAGCAAACACCACCCACAATGCATGGTAAGGTGTTTGGGTTTCAAAATCATGCGGTCAATATAGCCCTTTCAGTACCACTCGCAATCACAGGTCCGGTCACTGATGCTTTAGGCTTGCGAATTGTACTAGTGGGAATGAGTGTTGTAGTGGTATCAGTAGGCGTTTGGGCTTGGCAAAATACTCGTCGAGTCTTGCAAGATGTTATTTTAAAATGAAGAATTTCTGACTATTCTTCCTTTTTATGCAGGAAATTCTGTCACTCTTTGATTAAGCTTTTAAACTAAAATGAAGTTTTAACTACAAAATTTCTGCATTAACTTAGCTGTTGCGTGAGGTTTGACTGTGCGTTCGCCTTCCCAAATTAGTCTCCCACAAACCGAAAATCAAAGCATCGACCATATCTCAATCTCGCCAGTTGTGACGCCCAAACGTGCCTCTGGTGGTTTCGCCCTGCTTGATAGTCTCAAGCGCCACGGCGTTGAGTATATTTTTGGTTATCCTGGTGGTGCAATTCTGCCGATTTACGACGACCTGTACAAAGTAGAAGCAACTGATGGTGGCATTAAGCACATCTTGGTGCGACACGAACAAGGTGCAGCACACGCCGCCGATGGCTACGCCCGTGCTACGGGGAAGGTAGGTGTGTGCTTTGGAACTTCTGGTCCTGGGGCGACTAATTTGGTAACGGGCATTGCCACCGCTTATATGGACTCAATCCCGATGGTCATTGTCACAGGACAGGTATCACGGGCAGTGATTGGTACAGATGCGTTTCAGGAAACTGATATTTACGGCATTACGCTACCAATAGTCAAGCATTCCTATGTCGTGCGCGATCCCAGAGATATGGCACGCATTGTTGCCGAAGCCTTCCACATCGCCAGCACTGGACGTCCGGGACCAGTTTTGATTGATGTTCCCAAGGATGTGGCGTTGGAAGAATTTGACTATGTGCCTGTGGAAAAGGGAAAAGTGAAGTTACCAGGATATCGTCCTACGATAAAGGGAAATCCACGCCAGATTAACGCAGCGATACAGTTGATTCGAGAAAGTCGCCGTCCGCTATTGTATGTTGGTGGTGGTGCGATCGCTTCAAGCGCACACGAGGAAATTAAACAACTTGCAGAAATTTTCAATATCCCCGTCAGCACAACATTCATGGGTATCGGTGCCTTTGATGAACATCATCCCCTGTCTTTGGGAATGTTGGGAATGCACGGCACCGCCTACGCTAACTTTGCTGTCACAGATTGTGACTTGCTGATTTGTGTTGGTGCAAGATTTGATGATCGTGTGACAAGCAAGTTGGATGAATTCGCCACCCGCGCTAAAGTGATTCACATCGACATCGACCCGGCGGAAGTTGGCAAAAACCGCGTTCCTGATGTACCCATCGTCGGCGATGTGCGGAAAGTGTTGCTTGACTTGTTGCGTCGCGTTCAGCAAGCAGGTACAAAGGATACACACAACCAAACACAAGAGTGGCTGAACCTGATCAACCGCTGGAAGGAAGAGTATCCTCTGGAGGTGCCGCACCATGCTGATAGTATGTCGCCGCAAGAGGTGATTGTAGAAATCGCACGCCAAGCACCCGACGCCTACTACACCACAGATGTAGGTCAACATCAAATGTGGTCGGCACAATTCCTCAAGAATGGTCCCCGGCGTTGGATTTCCAGTGGTGGTTTGGGAACGATGGGTTTTGGCTTGCCAGCAGCCATCGGCGCTAAGGTAGCGTTTCCCGATGAACAAGTCATCTGTATTAGCGGTGACGCCAGTTTCCAGATGAATTTACAGGAACTAGGAACAGCAGCACAGTATGGCATAAATGTCAAGACTGTGATTATCAATAACGGCTGGCAGGGAATGGTGCGCCAGTGGCAAGAAGCCTTCTACGGCGAGCGTTACTCCTGCTCGAATATGGAAGTAGGAATGCCAGACATCGAACATTTGGCAAAGGCGTATGGCATCAAGGGCATGGTGATCAAAAGCCGGGAGGAATTGAAAGATGCGATCGCCGAAATGCTAGCACATCATGGTCCAGTTATCGTCAATGCCTACGTGACCAAAGACGAAAACTGTTACCCAATGGTCGCTCCTGGAAAGAGTAATGCCCAGATGATTGGCTTGCCACGCCAGCCACAGAAAGCCTCACCAGAGCCAGTTTTTTGCAGCAACTGCGGTGCGAAAAACTCACATAATAACAACTTCTGCCCTGAGTGCGGGACTAAGTTGTAGAGCGATATCGCGGTTAAGGAATAATCATGTAGGGTGGGCATTGCTCACCCTACATGATTATTGAGGGAATGGTAGATTTCTCTACCAAGAGTAATTATTTATACCCAGGGGGGTGATACCTATGATGACATTCAGCAAGCAAGTAACTATCGGGGTGGGTGGGATGGAGTTTTGGGCTGATGAGGCTCATGAGTTGATGCGTTTAAAGCCTGGTAAACTACCCTATTTTCAGAAGGGTCTACGTGCTATGTCTCTTATCCAGTCTGCTTTGTAGCTTCTTTGTCACCCGGTCAGATAGACTACATTAGACTTCTTGCAAAAGTGAATAACCTTGAAAATAAAACCACAGATGGACTCTTGCGTGCGTTGCACAGAGAAGTTGCAAGGAGGGTTTCCTCCTTTGCAAACTGCCGTACAGATAAACACAGATAAATATCGGTGTGAATCTGTGTTTATCTGTGGTTTCATATAAAAAAATATACTTTTGCAAGAGTTCTATTGCAATGAAAGTGCATACTACGTTTGGACAGGGATTTAAATTTAGGTTAATTTTTTCTAAGACATAACGCATTGAAATTGTCAATATCCTTAATTACAGCGTTTTTCATATATTTGAACCACAATCTTTGGTAGGGGCGTAAGCGCAAAGCGCAGGCTCCTTCATGTGCGCAGCGTGCCCTTCGGGCATACAGCCGTTCGCCCTTACAGTGTGGTCTATTTACCCGAAAATTGTTGTAAGGTTGTCCTTTGTCAAACAAAGGACAAATGAATAGTGACGGTCTCAACGCAAAAAGATACAAATAATGTGGAATTCTAAATTAAAGATTAAAAATAATAAGTTGTATAAAAACTATGAGAAGAATTTTTCTCGCACAGAGCATAATAACTATAAACTTACATACTCAAACAAATACAACGCTCTTAAAGCGCTCTGACATCAGCTAACTCTCCATCAAATTTTCTAGAACAACTTATTAAGACATTTCTAAACTTTATTGGTTTGTATCTTTACTATTTACAATTTTTAACTTAAAAACTAAATAAGATATATCAAACGAGCGATGAAAATGGGAACCTTTCTATTCAAGAACGCATCGTTCTTCCCTGTTGAGGATGTATATGAGTCCAAACACAGGTGGAAGGGGAGGATAGTCGTGTGGGCGGCTTACCCGACCTGAAAAGCCACAATGTTGCATGGAATTCCCTTGTTTTATGTAAGTGGCATCGAACTGTTTGTAGTAAATAACTGAATCCAACCCCTAAAAATCCTATTCCCTCCTGCCCAAAACAACTACAAAAATATAGGTTTTATTAAGTAATGCTCTACCTCTCAACTCAGACTTCCCAAAACAATCAGCAACTTATTGACTCCAATGGCTGGAATGTGATTGAAACAGAGTTCAATCCCAGCCAGCTGCATCACAAAGAAACCGTCTTCACCCTTGGCAACGGCTACTTGGGAACACGAGGAACCTTCGAGGAAGGATACCCCAGTGATTCCCAAGCAACAATCATTCACGGAATTTATGATGATGTTGCGATCGCCAGCACAGAACTTGTCAACTGCCCCAGCTGGCTGTCCTTAGTTGTAAAAGTGGGAGAAGAACGCTTCCGTCTTGACGCTGGCGAAATCCTTTTCTATGAGCGTCGCCTCGATATGCGCTTGGGTCTTTTAAACCGGGAGGTAAGGTGGCGATCTCCGCAAGGTCATACTTTGGATTTCCACTTTGAGCGTTTCGCCAGTCTAGCCGATCAACACGTTTTGGCTATCCGTTGTCAAATCACATCCCAAGACTTTGAGGGTGACATCTCAATCGAAATTGAGTTTAACCCTGACCAGAATACCCAAGGTGTCAAACACTGGAAAACCCTCAACCAAGGAAGTGCAGGAAATCTTATCTGGCTACACACTCAAACGCTCCATTCTGGAATGCAACTTGGTCTGGCAGCTAAACTGGTAGCCGAGGGTGAAGATGCGGTATCGGTCAGCGAACAAGAAACTTCTGTTTTTCCATGCTTAACAAAAACCTTTCAATGCTCACCAGGACAAACGGTGAGTGTTGAAAAGATTATCACCCTGTTTACTTCGCGCCAAACAGAAACCCCGATGGCAGCAGCCTTAAATAGGCTGGCTGATGAACCAAGCTACCCCACCCTGCTCGCTGCTCACATCGCTGCATGGGAGCAGGTGTGGCAAAACAGTGACATAGTTATTGAAGGCGATCGCAAAGCACAGTTGAGCGTCCGTTACAACCTTTTCCAATTGCTGGCTGTTGCACCACGTCAGGACGACCGAGTCAGCATCCCTCCAAAAACCCTCTCTGGTTTTGCCTATAGCGGACACATCTTCTGGGATACAGAAATTTTTATCCTTCCCTTCCTGACCTTAACTCAACCCGCGTTAGCACGTAACCTACTGACCTACCGCTACCACACTTTAGCTGGAGCGCGACGAAAAGCCAAAGAAGCAGGATACGCCGGAGCAATGTATGCTTGGGAAAGTGCCACCACTGGTGATGAAGTGACTCCCCGGTGGGTTCCAGGTCGAAACGGTGAGTTAATTCGCATCTGGTGTGGCGACATTGAAGTGCATATCAGTACAGATGTTGCTTATGCTGCTTGGAACTACTGGCGGCACACGGGTGATGATGAATGGATGCGCGATTATGGTGCAGAAATGATCCTAGATACAGCGGTTTTCTGGGAAAGTCGAGTTGAGTGGAACCCAGAGCGCAATTGTTACGATATCCGTGATGTCATTGGACCTGATGAAAATCACGATCGCGTAGACAATAACGCCTTCACCAATCTCATGACGCAATGGCACCTACACTCAGCATTGATGCTGTGGAACTGGCTGCATCAGGCTTACCCCGACTCAGCAGCACAACTGGCGCTAAAACTCAACTTAGGAACTGAACGCTTTGAACGCTGGGCGTTTATTGCTAAACATCTTTATGTTAACCAAGACTCAGAAACTGGTTTGATGGAGCAATTTGAAGGCTTTTTCCAGCTAGAAGATATTAACTGGGCTGATTATGAACCCCGCACCAAATCAATGCAGAGTCTTTTAGGAATTGAAGCCACAAGTCAAAGACAGATTCTCAAACAGCCAGATGTATTGATGCTTTTCTACTTGCTGCGTGATGTTTACGACCGGAAAACCCTCCAAACCAACTGGGACTATTACAACCCACGCACCGACCACACCTATGGTTCTTCCCTCGGTCCAGCCATTAACGCTATCTTGGCTTGTGACCTGAATCAACCACAAGAAGCGTATACCCACTTTATGCGGTCAGCGTTAGTGGATTTGGAAGATGTACGGCGTAACGCAGCTGAAGGAGTTCACTCCGCTAGTGCTGGTGGAGTTTGGCAAGCTGTGATCTTTGGGTTTGCGGGTGTTCGGATGACTCAATTTGGTCCTGTTGCTTGTCCAAATCTGCCCCTTGGCTGGACGCGCTTAAAGTTTCGTCTGCAATGGTGTAACGAGTGGTATGAATTCGACCTGCAACCAGAAAAAATACAAAGCTTTGCCGAGGTCAAGCAAACTTTAGAAGCGATGCAGCACTCGTAGAAGTGGCAGCTTGAAGGCAAAAAAGGTATAAGATGATCCCCCCAACCTCCCTTAATAAGGAGTAGGGCTGTTTCATCAACAGATGTGTAGAGACGTAGTATGCTACGTCTCTACAATTTTTAAAACTGATGTTTGTCAATGTGGGAGTTGATTGAATATTAGACTTCTTGCAAAAGTCAATTATCTTTAAAAATCAACCACAGATGTAGGCGTAAACCGTGCCGTAGGCTACACAGATAAACGCAGATAATTCATCGCTGTGCATCTGTGTTTATCTGTGGTTCTGTATAAAAAAATAGACTTTTGCAAGAGTTCTATTAAAGTGAAAAAGGCAAATTAACCTAACTGCCCAAAAACTCCCATCTTACCAAGACGAATCGTCAACATTTCGACAGATGTGATTGCTCTATGGGGATCATTTTTAGTGTTAGCAGGTGTAAACCAGAATGTTCCCGGTGTGCATACACGTCCACCTGTTTCGATAGTTCCGTCAAGGACATAGACATACTCGTCACAGGGATGAAAATGAACTGGAATGACTGTGCTAGCAGCCATTTGTAATTTATGTACTGGGTTGATTCATGGCTGTTTACAATTATTCAGTTATTTGATGCGTTGCAAACAATATTTGTGACAACCTTTCATTGAGTTTGTAATCCCATCCACCATTGAGAAAGTAATACAGAAGAATACTATCCAATAGCTCATACCTACCAACAGGTAGTGACTGAACAGAAGTATTGTGAGTAGCTGGTGCTATCTGAGTTATCGATCTCGACTCATACATGAATTGGCTCTGCCAAGGTTGGAAAAGGCGCATTGGTTCACTCGACCTGATGAATTCTTGCCTCAACCCTTTATGTTCAAGTTGCAGTCGGGTGCCACCATTCACAGGCTTTAGCGTCCAGGTGACAATTGAAGGCTGGCACATCATTTTTCAAGTTTCGGAGCATGAACTTTCCTCCAAATAGTTGCCAAGGGCATCCAGTTTTTCTTGCCAGAACTGTTCGTAATGTGCAACCCACTCAGACACCTGCTTTAAAGGTTCCGGGTTCAGCCTATACAAACGCTGTCGCCCTGCTTTTCGCATCTGTACTAAACCAGCTTCACAAAGCACTTGCAAATGCTGAGAAATCGCTGGCAAACTCATCGCAAAAGGTTCAGCTAACTGTTTGACTGGTTGCTCACCAGCACGTAACCGATCCAATATCGCCCGTCGTGTTGGATCTGCGATCGCTGCAAAAACATCAGCATTGGCAGCAAGTCTACTCATAGCGATTTTGGATTGTGGATTGTGGAGCCACTCGTGTGCCAAGAGTTGTCGCGAGGAGCAGCCAGTGCGGCATGAGAGTTTCCCTCTGCCCGTGCGATGTGGCGTCGATGTTGAAGCGGGTCAACCAGGCTAATAGATATTGTCACCCCATCGCCCCATCGTTTGAAAAAGCAAAAATCTTATCATTGACGCCATCCCACTACTTAAGCGAATACTTAACTATTTGAATAATAAATAAGCAGTTGCTTAAATGTCAACTCCTTATTTTAAGTAAATTTAAGTAATGTTAAGTAATCTTACAGAAGCCCGGTATTTTGCGTAATACTAACCAGCTAGAGATGAGTAAACTCTAGATGTTGGAGTACCAGCAAGCTCAGAACACCTAACTCTAGATGTTGGAGTACCAGCAAGCTCAGAACACCTAACTTTTGTCTACTGCATAAGTC
Organism: Mastigocladopsis repens PCC 10914; assembly: GCF_000315565.1. NCBI lineage: Bacteria > Bacillati > Cyanobacteriota > Cyanophyceae > Nostocales > Symphyonemataceae > Mastigocladopsis > Mastigocladopsis repens. The sequence goes on from NZ_JH992901.1 coordinate 4,069,772, forward strand.
CAAGGAGCGGACATCTATAAAAGTAATGTCGGTTAGTAAATAAAAACCACCTGTTGATTGCACATTTCCAATAAACCCCGGTTTAAATGGCAAAGGAGACAATGAAAAAAATTCTAGTGATTGAAGATAGGGTCCAAACCCGACAACTTTTTCTAGAATGGCTCAAAGCTGCAGGTTTCTACACTATAGGTGCGGAAAATGGTCTGATTGGTATCCAGCGAGCACAGGAAGAGTTACCCGATTTGATAATCAGCGAAATTATCATGGCAAAACTCAATGGTTACAGTCTCCTGACCACGTTGCGTCAAAACTCAGCCACAGCGATTATCCCCTTTATTTTTGTCACTGCTAAAGGGACTCGGGCTGACATCCGCAAAGGCATGGAACTGGGAGCAGATGATTATCTGACTAAACCCTGTACGGTAGAGGAATTACTCAGTGCGATCTCCGCCTGCTTGGAAAGACAAGCCACTCGCCAAAAGTCTTACTCTGCACACTTCCAGCAAATTCTAGAACCACCGGAAGCTGGCATTAAGACAGCGGCTGACCCTCAGTTGATCTTTCCGTCTGCCCCTCAGTTGAGACAGGTCTTCCACCTCATTGAAGAGAATTATCATCAATCGCTTACCCTCAATGACGTGGCTAGTGCTATTGGTTATTCTCCGAGTTACCTCACTAATTTAGTGCGACGTCAAACAGGACAAACTGTGCAAAGCTGGATTATCGAGCGTCGGATGGCAGCAGCACGTTCCTTACTTTTGGAAACTGATCATAGAGTTGAAGATATTGCTGCTAAGGTGGGTTATAAATCTATAGTTCATTTCTTCCGCCAATTTAGAAGGCATCACGGGACAACGCCTCAAGCTTGGAGAAAGTTGCACCTAACTTATACAAACAACAGCGACAAAAGAGTTAGTTCCATCAACAGATAGTCTATTGTTCCCGCATACTAAACATAGTAAACTGATTGATAACTGCAACCTTTCGCATCTCAGCCTTAAGATAGGCTTACTCTGCTTTTAAGTTCCGGTCTTTAATACTCTTACAGACGCGATTAATAGAGTTTCTAATAGGAGATGCTCATGTGTTTTTACCATTAGCTATGAGCCACGAATACTTATGTTTATTTGCGGCGTCCTATCTTTCCATTCTTCCCAAAGAAAGTTCATTATGGGAGTTGATGGTAGCTATTGAGTTCTGAAGATATTTTGTAAATAGCTCAATCAATATATAATGCATCTTTAGTTTTTGGAACAGAAAAACTAAACCTTGTTGTACTTAATCATCCAATATCTTAGAACAAATAAAAAAGAATCAAATTTACCGAAAATATTGACAAATTAGAATTGTTTTGCTAGACTTTTTAAGTGTGATGCACCTTTTGATAGTTCTCTCTGTTGTCGCTCTCAATAGCCATTTAAACTCGTGAATGTCTCTAAAAACTGAGTGATAGTCAACTTAAAAAATTATTGATTCACTGGAATTGGAGAATATGAAAAAAGAAAGCGACATCTTGCATAAAACTGGCTAACTGCAACTGATTAATTAATAGATATGCCAGTCCAAGCACAAAGTTTCAAATTATGTCTGGAATAGACAGTCAGTAGAGTGAAGATATCATTGACTCGCTCAAATGACCACGATAAATCACAAGATTTCGGACAAAAAAGTTAATTTTTTTGAGTGAAGAACACAATTACTTGTAATATTTCAAAAGGATTGAAAAGCAATGATTATTAGCATGAAATCCGGTACTCCTGTAGCAGAAATTGAACGGATCTGCCAAGAAATTCAACGTTGGAACATAACCCCAGAAAAATGTGTTGGTCAGCACAAAGTGGTGATTGGTTTAATCGGCGATACATCAGAGATTGACCCAAGACAAGTACAAAATCTAAGCTCTTTTATTGAGCAAGTTCTACGGGTGAAAAAGCCCTTTAAACGGGCTTCTTTAGAATTTCGTTATGGTGAACCAAGTGATGTCGTTGTACCAACACCAAATGGACCTGTAACCTTTGGTCAAAATCATGCTGTGGTCGTTGTAGCTGGACCTTGTTCCGTAGAAAACGAAGAAATGATTGTAGATACAGCGCTAGCAGTAAAAGCAGCCGGAGCGCAGTTTCTTCGCGGAGGAGCTTTTAAGCCTCGGACCTCACCTTACGCTTTTCAAGGTCACGGTGAGAGTGCGCTATCGCTGTTAGCTTTAGCTCGTGAAGCCACAGGTTTGGGGATTATCACCGAAGTCATGGATACATCTGACATCGATAAGGTTGCATCTGTCGCAGATGTGGTGCAAATCGGTGCGCGCAATATGCAAAATTTCTCGCTCCTGAAGAAAGTAGGGGCAGTAGGTAAGCCAGTTCTCCTCAAACGCGGACTTGCAGCCACGATTGAAGATTGGTTGATGTCAGCTGAGTACATTTTGGCAGCAGGCAACCCCAATGTGATTTTGTGTGAGCGGGGTATTCGCACCTTTGACAAACAGTATACGCGCAATACCCTTGATATATCTGCGATTCCAGTATTGCGAACCCTGACTCACTTGCCCATCATGATTGATCCCAGCCATGCCACTGGCAAATCAGAGTTTGTACCAACGATGGCAATGGCGGCTATAGCAGCTGGTACAGATTCGTTAATGATTGAGGTTCATCCCAACCCGGCGAAGGCGCTTTCAGATGGTCCTCAGTCTCTGACGGTGGAAGCATTTGAACAATTAATGCCTGAGTTGACTGCTTTGGGTAAATTCTTTGGTCGTGGGACTCAAAACAATAACGCCACTGCAATGCCGAAGTCGGCTTCTAGAGTTTCCTCGACTGTTTGAACAAGTGAATCATCTTTGCAATTAGCTATCACGAACTAGAACTAAACCTCCAATGAATACTGCATCCCAAGTCTTGAAGACAACCTCTCGTTTTTCATCACCCATTCTCAGTCATTCAGACAAAACCGTAGTTGTTGGCAACGAAAACCTGACAATAGACGAAGTCGTCAGTGTGGCACGTCATGGTACGCAGGTATGCATAACTGATAATCATGATGTTATGCAGGGTATTCAGGCATCTTGTGACTACATTCGCAATGCTGTAGAATCTGGTCAACCAATTTACGGTGTAACAAGTGGCTTTGGCGGCATGGCGAACGTCATCATTCCCCGTGAAAATGCAGCGTTGCTCCAGAACAACCTCATTTGGTATCACAAAGCCGGAGCGGGACAAAGACTACCCTTAGCTGATGTCCGCGCTGCCATGCTTTTGCGTGTTAACTCCCACTTGTATGGTGCATCTGGCATCCGCCTTGAACTGCTGCAACGGATGGAAACATTCCTGAATGCTGGTGTTACACCTTGTGTGTATGAATTAGGCTCTATTGGCGCAAGTGGGGATCTCGTGCCATTGTCATACATTACTGGATCGCTGGTTGGTCTAGATCGCTGCTATACCGTTGACTTTAACGGCGAAGAAATAGACGCGCCAACAGCCTTGAACAAGCTGGGTTTAGAGCCATTGCAACTCCTTCCAAAAGAAGGGTTGGCGATGATGAATGGCACCTCAGTTATGACAGGCATCGCTGCCAACTGTGTATACGACACCAGAGTTTTATTAGCACTGGCATTAGGTGCTCATGCCCTAGCTATCCAAGGTTTGAATGGAACCAATCAATCATTCCACCCATTCATCCATAAACTCAAACCCCATTCTGGGCAGAAAAAGGCGGCAGCCCAAATGCTCAGCTTACTTGAAGGGTCACGCTTAGTTCGCCAAGAGTTAGATGGTTCTCACGACTATCGCGGTGAACATCCAATTCAGGATCGCTATTCATTGCGCTGCCTGCCACAGTACATGGGTCCTATTTTAGACGGAATACAGCAGATTGCCAGCCAAATCGAAATAGAAATTAACTCCGTTACCGACAACCCACTCATTGATGTTGAAAACCAAGCTAGCTATCATGGCGGCAATTTCTTGGGACAGTACATCGGTGTGGCAATGGATCAGCTACGCTACTACATTGGCTTATTGGCTAAACACTTGGATGTCCAAATAGCCTACCTCGTAGCACCGGAATTCAACAACGGACTGCCAGCATCTTTAGTTGGTAACCAAGAGCGTAGTGTCAACATGGGCTTGAAGGGTCTGCAAATAGTTGGAAACTCCATTATGCCACTGTTGGGCTTCTATGGAAATTCCATAGCCGACAGATTTCCAACCCACGCTGAACAGTTCAACCAAAACATCAACAGCCAAGGTTTTGCTTCCGCAAATTTAGCGCGTAAGAGCGTAGAAATCTTTCAACAATATGTGGCGATCGCCTTGATGTTTGGGGTGCAAGCAGTTGATTTACGCACTCATGTGGTTGCTGACCATTATGACGCCCGCTCTACCCTGTCGCCTGCAACCAGAGATTTATATCTGGCTGTGCGCGATGTCGTTGGAGTACCACCTTCTGCTGACCGTCCATACATCTGGAACGACCACGAACAACCCCTTGACGAACATATTGCTCGGATCGCGACTGATATTGCATCTGGTGGGCAAATTGTGCAAGCAGTGAACGATATTTTGTCGAGCTTGAAGTCATAGGTATTCCTCATCCACCTGGGGGCGATCAGTTCTTAACCGCTTTACTTGGTCGCTTGCCCAAACTACTGAAGCTAGATATTCCCAAAGAATAACTAGAACCGTATAAAGGGCAAGAACCAGAAGAACCAGGAATAGTAAAGAGTGCTTGTTGTTAATCCACGGAACGATCACGAATAGGACTTACGCATTGACAGAAAGAATCAGGTATGGCGTAGGGATTTTCAGGCATTAACGTTTGATTTTTCCAATATGCACGAGCGCTCGTCGCTCATCTGAAGATAGCCGCCAAAAGTCTGAAACGACTGAATCTCCTTAATACACACCATGTTCCATTTGTACAGTGTGTAAGTCCTAACGAACAACCTTTAGACGAACACATTACCAGGAGTGTCCGGTCTAATTGTTCAAGAGCTTAAAGACATCTTGTCGAACTTGAAGTGATAGAGATTCCTTAGATTAACTAGGAGAAAAAGCACAATGGTTAAACAGAGCATCTCCCCAGTTGTCAGCAAAACTCCCCCAGGTCCACGCGGCCTCCCCATTGTTGGCTGCTTCCCACAAATGGCGCGGAATCCGCTCCAGTTTCTGATTGAGGTCACGCGTCAGTATGGCGACGTTGTCCACTTGGGGGCGATAGGTTCTCAACAGCTTTACCTGCTCACCAACCCGGATGATCTAAAGTACATCTTCGTCGACAATAACAAGAACTACACAAAAGGCACAAACTTCAAAGGTCAGGAGGTGGCGATCACATTTGGCAACGGCTTGGTACACAGCGAGGGCGAGCTTGCACGCCGCCAACGTCGCTTGATGCAGCCCGCCTTTCACCGTGAACGGATCGGATTGCTAATTACTGACATGACCAAGATCATTGCCCAGATGCTGGAGCGCTGGCGCGGCATTGAGGAGAATACGCCTCTTGATATACCAGAGCAGATGTTGGATTTGACACAGAAAATTGTCATAAAAGCGTTGTTGGGTGTCGAAGGTAGCAGAGAAACCACTGAGATTATTCAGGCATGGAATACTGTGTTTGTCTACAACAGCGAGCGTACCTGGGCTTTGATCAAAATGCCTGTAAACTTACCCACGCCAAAAAACCTCCGGTTCAAGCAAGCAATACGCACAGTGGAGACAAACATTTACCGTATTATTCGGGAACGGAAGCAAAGCGGCAGCGATGTTGACGATATGCTCGCAATGATGCTAAATGCACGCGACGAACTCGGCGAGACAATGAGCGAACAGCAACTGCGTGATGAGATGGTGACAATGTTCGCCGCTGGTTTTGAGACATCTGGTACCTCCCTTAGCTGGATCTGGTACTTGCTTTCTCAGCATCCAAAAGTAGAACAAAAGCTACACGAGGAACTAGATACAGTTTTAGGTGGGCGAACCCCAACATTTGAGGATTTGCCAAATCTAAAGTATACCAAGATGATTGTCGAGGAAGGGATGCGGGTTTACCCAGTTGCTTGGCTTAACAGCCGCAGCAATATAGACGACGATGAAATCGCTGGCTATCACATCCCGTCAAGATCCTTACTTATGCTTTGCCCATACATAACGCACCGCCACCCGTCTTTCTGGGAAAATCCTGAAGAGTTCGAGCCTGAACACTTCTCGCCAGAACGCTCCGCCAACCGTCCACGCTATGCCTACTTCCCGTTTGGCGGCGGACGACGTCAATGCCTAGGTGATATCTTTGCCTTGACTGAAATTCAGTTGGTGGTTGCGATGGTGGCTCAACACTTCCGTCTGAAACTGGTACCCGGACATCCAGTCGAGCTGAAGCCGCTGCTCACTCTGCAAGCACGTTATGGTCTCTCAATGACATTGGAACGCCGCTCGAGCTTTGCTCCAGCCTCCCGACGCGATCATGCGTCAACGGTCTAATTTACCTTTAATGATTGCACAGGAGCAAATCAGAGGATACCTCCTCATATGCTACCAAGGCAATACAATTTAAATGCTCCACCGCTGACTCATACCAAGTTGCGTTCAAATATGTAACTCACTTGTGCGATTGTTGAGAGTTCACTATAAATGCCTTAACTCTCAACAGTCAAACTCACCCAGCCGATATCGTGACTTAAAGAAGGAGTCAGAATTCAGAATTCAGAATTCTGAATCAATCAATTCTGTGGGGATTTAAACCCCTGTACTTATCCGCCAGTCGTCCCAATAGCCATTCTGACTCCTGAGTTCTTTTGTTAATGATTACAAGTTGGTATCAGAAACATTATTAATTTAACCTAATATTTTCAACCTAATTATATGGTCAAACAGAGTATCTCCCCAAACGTCCGCAAAACTCCCTCAGGTCCACGCAGCTACCCCATTATTGGCTGTTTTCCGCAAATGGCGTCGAATCCGCTCCAGTTCCTAACCAATGCGGCGCGTGAGTATGGCGACGTTGTCCATCTCGGACCAATAGGCCCGCAACAGCTGTACTTAGTGACTCATCCGGACGGTGTCAAGCATATCCTCCTCGATAATTTCCATAACTACGTAAAAGGCGACAACTTCAAGGACAAGGATTTCACGCTACTAGTGGGCAACGGCTTGATAAACAGCGAGGGCGACGCTTGGCGACGCCAGCGCCGCTTGTTGCAGCCTGCTTTTCATAGCCGCCAGCAGATCGCAGCTATGGTCTCCCTCATGACCAACGTCATCGAGGAATTGCTAGAGCAATGGCGCAGCATTGAAAATACACAGATCGATGTTGCTGCCGAAATGTTAGAACTGTCGCAGAAAATTGTCATCAAAGCGTTGTTGAGTCTCGATCCCAACAGCAGCGAAACCGCCCAGATCATTCAGGCGTGGCATACTGTGTTGGGTTTCCACACTGATCGCATCTGGGCATTTTTCAAAGTCCCTTTGAGCGTACCCACGCCGAAAAACGTTCGGTTTCTGCAAGCAGTGGAGACAATCAACACGATTGTGTATCGGCTTATCCGGGAACGCCGCCAAAGCAGCAACGACTATGACGACTTACTCTCGTGGCTCATCAATGCGCGCCATGAGTCTGGTGAGGGCTTAAGCGATGAGCTCGTGCGCGACGAGATAGTGGCATTATTTGTCGCCGGGTTTGATACATCAGCTACCTCGCTTGGCTGGGTTTGGTATATGCTTTCCCAGCACCCAAATGTGGAAAGCAAGCTTCAAGAGGAACTCGCTACGGTACTGGGCGGGCGTACCCCAACCTACGAAGACATCCCGAACCTGAAATATACCAAAATGGTTATTCAGGAAACGATGCGACTCTACCCAGCCGTCTGGATCTTAAGCATGACCAATGTCGCCGACGATGAAATCTGCGGCTATCATATCCCGGCTGGCTCCATGATCGTACTCAGTCCTTTTGTGACGCACCATCTCCCATCTATTTGGGAAAACCCTGATAAATTCGATCCTGAGCGCTGGTCACCAGAACGCTCTGCAGGCAGACCATGGGCATCCTACCTACCATTTGGCGGTGGACCACGTCAATGTTTGGGCGATGTCTTTGTCACAACTGAAATGCAGTTAATTATTGCCATGGTGTCCCAGCACTTACGCCTGAAGCTAGTGCCCGGACATCCGGTCGAAATGGATACGAGGCTCGCACTGCGGTCACGCCACGGTCTCCCGATGACATTGGAGCCACGAAAAAGCCGTGAACTAACATTACAAAATGTAGAGTGAGGAAAGCACAATGGTTAAACCGAGTACTTCCCCAAGCGTCCGCAAAAGCCCCCCTGGTCCGCGCGGCTACCCCATTATTGGCTGCTTTCCGCAAATGGCATCAAAGCCGCTCCAGTTCCTAACCAATGCTGCGCGTGAATATGGTGATGTTGTTCACCTAGGGTCAATAGGTCCGCAACAGCTTTACCTGATCGCTCACCCGGACTGTGTGAAGTATGTTCTGCAAGAAAATCCCCAGAACTACACAAAAGGTGAAAACTTCCAGGAAATGAAACTGGTCATCGGCGAGGGCTTGGTGATTAGTGAGGGCGACTCATGGCGACGCCAGCGTCGCTTGATGCAGCCGACTTTTCACCGCCAGCAAATTGGAGGGATGGTCAATGATATGACTGGTATCACTGCTAAGTTGCTGGAACGTTGGAGCCAACTTGGTTCTGGTACAACGCTTGACATTTATGACGAGATGCTTTTGCTGACGCAAAACATTCTCCTCAAGACAACATTGAGTATTGATGTTGACAACGGTGATACCACTGACCTCATTCCAGCTTGGAATACCATCTACAAGTTCCTCAGCGATCGCTTATGGGCTGTCTTCAAACCGCCTATTAGCTTTCCCACACCAAAAAATCGCTCCTTTCAACAAGCAGTTAACACACTCAACTCAATTGCTAACCGGATCATTCAGCAACGTCTACAAGGCAATGATGCGCCTAATGACATACTCTCAATGTTGCTGAGTACTCAAGATGAATCTGGTCAAGGTTTGAGCGCTCAACAACTGCATGACCAGATAGTAGGACTCTTCTCCGCTGGGTTTGAAACTTCCGGTGCCGTGCTGAGTTGGATCTGGTATTTACTTTCCAAGCATCCAGTCGTAGAACGTCAATTGCAGGTGGAACTTTCTACAGTACTCGGTGGGCGAACCCCAACTGTTGACGATCTCCCCAACTTGAAATATACCAAAATGGTTGTCCAGGAAGCAATGCGGCTTTATCCTGGTGCCTGGGTCTATGCTCGGAACAATCTAGCTGATGACGAGATTGGTGGATATCATATTCCAGCTGGCTCTATGCTTTTGCTCAGTCCGTATGTGACACACCGCCTCCCGGCTTTCTGGGACAACCCCGAAGGCTTCGATCCTGAGCGCTTCTCGCCGGAACATTCCGTTGGTCGTCCACGCTATGCCTACTTTCCCTTCGGTGGCGGCTCTCGTCAGTGCCTAGGCGATATCTTTGCTTTAACTGAACTTCAATTGGTTATTGCTATGGTATCCCAACACTTCCGCCTCAATCTGGTGCCTGAACACCCAGTCGAGCCGAATCCACTGCTTACTCTGCAGACACGCCACGGCATTCTAATGACATTAGAGCCACGAGCTACTCTTGATAACGCCAGTCAACTAGATACTCAAAATGCATTGTTAACTCATTAACTAACCCTCGAAATAGGCAAACACCTTTAAGCAAAGAGAGTCTTTTTAGTTATGAACATCGCACATCATATAGAACGGGGTCATCTGTTATATCCTGACAAAATCGCTCTGATATTTGAAGAGAAAACTTTTACCTACAAACAACTTGATGGGCTAGCAAATCGTGTGGCTAATGGTTTGCGTGGCTTGGGAATCAAAAGAGGCGATCGCGTAGCATTGTTTTTGCCAAACATTCCAGAATTCGTTATTTCTTATCTTGGCATTCTCAAAATTGGTGCTATTGTCGTCTCAGTCAACGTCATGCTTAAAAGTGCTGAAGTCAGCTACATTCTCAATGATTGTGCTGCCAAAGCAATCATTACAACAGAGTCACAAAGTGAGCAGGTGGCAGTTGCCGACTTACCTGAACTGCAACACGTTTTGATTGCAGAAGGTGAAGCAAGCAAAGGAATAACTTTAACACAACTGATGGAAAGTTCTTCCGCGCAAGCTCGTGCTGTTGAAATGGATCGCCACGCTCCTGCAAGCATTGTTTACACATCAGGAACAACGGGTTTTCCCAAAGGAGCGACCCTTTCCCACGGTAATGTCATTTCCAATATGTATTCCCACAACCGTTGTTGTGGAATGCAACCAAACGACCGATTACTACTTTACTTACCACTATTTCATTGCTTTGGTCAAAATGCTATTCTCAATGCTGGACTAAATGTTTGTGCTACTATCATTCTGCAACGGCGGTTTGACCTTGATCAAGCACTTTACGCTATCAACACGCATCAGGTAACAATGTTCTTTGGGGTGCCAACAGTATTCCTCAAATTGCTGAATACCGATATCTCTGTCTACAGCTTAGAGAGCGTGCGTTATTACTTTAGCGCCGCTGCACCCATGCCTTTTGAAGCCGCACAAAATTGGCAGGATAAGTATGGACTCGTGATTCATGAAGGGTATGGTCTAACTGAAACATCACCATGTGCATGTTATAACCACGACTTGAAATATAAGCTCGGTTCAATTGGGATGCCAATTGAGAATGTGGAAATGAAGATTGTTGATGGTGATGGCCATCAGGTACAACCTGGGGAGTTGGGTGAGATAGTGATCAAGGGACCAAACGTCATGCTTGGTTATTGGAATCGCCCATTTGAAACCGCTGAAGTCATTAAAAATGGTTGGTTCCATACCGGCGACATTGGTCGGATAGACGAACAGGGTTTTTTCTACATTGTTGACCGCTTGAAAGACATGGTCAATGTTTCTGGATTTAAGGTGTATCCAACAGAAGTTGAAAATGTCATTTATCAACATCCAGCAGTTGCTGAATGTGCAGTTTACGGCGTTCCCGAGTTGCTTAAAGGCGAGATAGTGAAAGCCAACATTGTACTTAAGGCTGGTCACGCCATGACAGAACAACAAATCATGGATTTCTGTTCTGAAAGAATGGCAAACTACAAAATTCCCCGTGCTATTCACTTTGTGGATTCACTTCCCAAAAATCCAACAGGTAAAGTGCTGAAACGAGTTTTAAGAAAACAATCAATCTCCATTTTTGCTAATGTTAAAAATTGAATGTTTACTTAAATAAAGTCATTACGAAGGCTAAAAAAAGGTTAAGTAGAGTTGACTAAAATGTATCAAATTGATAAAGTAAGAGTATTACACCAGGCACAACTGAGATTAATGCAAAGTGTATTGGTGATGATTCTCAGCTTAGTCAACAGTAAGAAGTAAGTTTTGTTCAAGCATAAATACGCGTTTAAACAGCCATAGATTAGTAAAAAAATAAAATGCTAACTAAGAGAGGAAATGGCTGCGTCACACTGACTAAGTGTATTGTTGAATAAATATAATTATTGAACAATACATAGTCAAGAACAAACTTCAATCAAACAGACTGTTCCTAATAATTAGCCAATAAAAAACTGATAAGAATATTATTGGCAATCTCCTTAAAAGGAGCAGGAAATCCTTAAATAATCAATTCGCTGGAAGCAGAGAATATTGCAATCATGAGCACTGAATCAATCACCAAAACCACTAATCCATCTCAGCAATTAGAAAGAAAAGCTGGGTTTCAACCTAATCACATTTCACATGAAACTTCAGGTGGCTCTTCTATTTTTTCGCCACCATCACCTAATGAACAACCTGTTGATTCAGAATCAACCCAGGTGACAGTTGGAGAGGCTGTAGTCAAGATCCTCGAAGATGCGGGAGTCCATTGTGCATTTGGTATCTCAGGAGGCGGCATCGGCCCATTTTGGGCGGCGTTGAACCGTAGCAACATCCAACTGCTTCACTTTCGGCATGAATCAGGAGCAGCCTTTGCAGCAACCGAGACGTATTTTGCAAGTGGTCGCCCCGTTGTGGTGTTCACCACGACAGGTCCTGGCATCACGAACGCCATCACCGGGCTTTTTGCTGCACGCGGGGAAGGTGCGAAGGTCATTCTTGTGTCGGCGATAACTCCAGCGGGGAATCGTGGTCGGTGGGCTTGTCAGGAAACTAGCGCCCACACAATGCCCCTATCAGGTATTTTTACCCCAGGTCCACTGTTCAATTACGCCACTATCCTAGAGTCTGCGGATCAACTTCCAGAAATTGCTCGTAGACTTGCCCAAGGTTTAGCACAACCAGGGGGCTTCGTGGTTCATATTAGTATCCCCACCCCGGTTCAAACAACACCATTGAAGGCACCATTACCAGAGCCAGGGTTTTCTCATGCCCTGCCGGTTGCTAGTGAGGAAGCGATCGCCGAATGTGTACGGTTACTTTCAGAAGAATCCTTTGGAATCTGGGTTGGCTTTGGTGCGAGGCACGCAGCACAGGAGATTCTCGAATTGGCTGAAAAAACAGGGGTAGCGGTCATGACATCGCCGCGCGGTAAGGGCATCTTCCCCGAAAATCATCCCCAGTATGTCGGCGTTACAGGCTTTAGTGGGCATTTATCTGTCCTGACATATATGCAGGAGCAACGTCCGCAGCGTCTGCTAGTGTTAGGAACACGCTTAGGTGAACCAACTTCATTTTGGAGTCCGCAAATGGTTCCCGCCGATGGGTTTGTGCATGTGGATATCGACCCAGAGGTTCCAGGAGTGGCATATCCATCAGCACAGACGTTCTCTATCCACTCCGAAGTCAAAGTGTTTCTGAAGATGCTGTTGAAGCACCTCCCAGAGCGCCTGAATTGGTCTCCCACCTCAATGCTGCCTCGTCCCGAAGGCTATGCGAATGCTCCACGCATAAATGGTTTAGTGCGACCCGATGTCCTGATGAATGCAATTCAACGGGTGATTGTTGAAGGAAGTGATGCAATCATCATGGCTGAAGCAGGTAACTCCTTTGCTTGGGCAACAAATCTACTGCGATTTACCCAACCAGGTCGTTACCGGATCAGTACGGGCGTCGGAGCTATGGGTCATGCCGTCACCGGGGTAGTCGGTGCCAGTTTGGGTCGATATGGCAAAGCTGTCGCCATTGTTGGGGACGGGGCAATGCTGATGAACAACGAAATCAGCACAGCTGTGAGATTTGAGATTCCAACAGTCTGGATTGTCCTCAACGACGGACGCTACAACATGTGCGCCCAAGGAATGGCGTTGCAAGGGTTCAAAGGTGTGGATACAGAAATACCGAATACGGATTTTGCCTTAATGGCAAAAGCCATGGGAGCAGATGGCATCCGTGTTAACACGGAGTCTGACTTGGAAGCAGCGTTAGAGAAAGCACTGTTATCAACCGTTCCATTTGTTGTTGATGTAAGCATTGACTCAACTCAAGCTGCACCCATTGGAGGCCGTATTCGCAGTCTGATTAAGCAAGGAGCAATAGAATCAAAAGGAGATCAAAAATGATATTAAATCCAGTAGGTATTCGCGCAATTTCAGTTAGCTTTCCCAGCATCATCCGCACCAACGATTACTACCGAGAGAATTACCCAGATTTGGTTGCTCGGGCTGAACAAAAAACTTTGGCAAAGCTGTTTGTACCTGACAACGCCTCAGCCAATAACGACGACGATATCTGGTCGCAAGAAGTTGCGCCGTATATGTCAGACCCCTTCCGTGGTACAGTTGAGCGCAGAGTCGTAGCTCCCGATGAAACCTCACTGTCGCTGGAGTATCGTGCAGCTATCGATGCTCTTGAGGCAGCAAAGCTTTCCCCCGACGACATCGATCTTTTGCTCGTGACTTCCCTGTTTCCTGAGCAAGTCACACCAGGCAATGCAGCCTTTCTCGCCGGGAAACTGGGACTGCAAGGTGCAGCATGGAATATAGAGTCAACATGTACTTCGGTATTGGTTTCGCTCCAGAGTGCTTGTGCGTTGGTGCAAACAGGACAATACCGGAATGTGCTGGTGGTTGTCTCGACGACTTACTCTCGCTATACCGACGAGAATGATACGCTCGCGTTTTTATCGGGTGATGGTGCAGGTGCATTTGTCGTTGGTACACTCAAACCGAACCAAGGAATTCTCGGTACCAAGATTGCCAATACAGCTGCCACTTGTGGTGCCTTCTTTAATGAATTCACAACCGATGAACAAGGCAACGTCAAGATGTTCATTCGGGGCGGCAAAGGCGCAAGCAAGATGTTCAACGAGACGACTGTGAAGTTCATTCGTCTGTGCTGTCATGGTGCGATCGCCGCTGCTGATCTCAGCTTGGATCAAATCGACTTTTTTGTTTTCAATACACCCAGTGCTTGGTATTCAAAGGTTTGTACACGCGCACTAGGCATTGATCCAGAGCGCACGATCAACATCAACCCCTTGTATGCCAACATTGGACCTACATTCCCTGTTGCTAATCTCTACCACGCCGCAGACGCTGGCAAAATTCGGGAAAACGACCTAGTTCTTGTTTACACAATGGGTTCGTCATCTAATGCTGGTGCCAGCGTGATGCGTTGGGGCGATGTTGCACTCGGACCTGCCCCTGCTCCTCCACTCAGTTTTTCCCTACAGGAGGATAGGGTTCTCGTTCGTCCCTAAGGCTGCTGAGAGCTAATTGCTAATTGCTAATTATTAAAAGAATTAGCAATTAGCATTTCTTACCAGTTACGTGTATTTCCACCGCAGATTTTTCTCCTAAACATCTCTTTAAAGATAAACATATTATTTCAAAGGAGTTTGTCTATGAAGACAACAGAGGCAGTGGTACGCTTACCACCTAGTCAAAACTCGCTTTCAAGCGACTGCTTGGGAACGAACAAATCCTCACACAAGACTTCGGCAATGGCTGTGAAATTTGCCAAACAGCGTAACTAAAACTGAGGTCTATTTGGAAAAGATTTTTACAAAAACACATTTAATCAAGGAAAATAAAAATGTCCACACTACCCAAATCCACACAAGTACTAGTTGTCGGTGGAGGACCTGGTGGATCTACTGCTGCTACTCTCCTTGCTCGCCAAGGTTTTGATGTCACTTTAGTAGAGAAGGAAATAACCCCTCGCTATCACATCGGCGAATCTCTGTTACCCTCAGCTCTAGAAATATTTGAACTACTAGGTATCCGCGACAAGGTAGAATCCTATGGATGCCAGCAAAAAGAGGGAGCCTACTTTGTCTGGGGACCTCGGCAATGGGGAATCGAATTTCAAAGGCTGCTCAATAAATATACCTTCCAGGTTCGTCGTGGTAGGTTTGACAAGCTACTTTTGGAACATGCCAGCGAACAAGGAGTTAAAGTCTTCGATGGCATCGAGATTCGCAAGCTATCTTTTGATGGAGAGCGACCAATCAGCGCCACTTGGTCTTCTGGAGGCATGAATGGCAGTTCTGGGGAGATTGCGTTCGACTTTCTGATTGATGCATCAGGTCGATCTGGTCTGATGTCAACACAATACTTGCAAAACCGACGCTATCACAAAGAATTCCAGAACATAGCGATTTGGGGATATTGGAAGAATGTAGACTTCTCGAAAATCTGGCCTGAAAATGGCACAGTCAGCGCCCGTACAGAGGATGGATCTGGTTGGATTTGGGCAATTCCCCTCAGTGACGACACTCTCAGCACGGGTTTGGTGCTGAACAAGGAAATTTACAAACAAAGAAAATCTCAAGCAAGTCTGGAAGGAATTTACGCGGCGGGGATTGCTGACTGCCCGTATGTCAGCGATTTGGTAAAGACGGCGGAATTAGCATCACCAATCAAGGTTGAGCAAGACTACTCTTACGTTGCCGACAAGTTCGCTGGTCCTGGCTACTTCATGTTAGGAGATGCCGCATGTTTTCTCGATCCACTGCTCTCCACTGGAGTACATCTGGCATTCTTTGGCGGTATGTTGTCTGCAGCCTCTATAGGAAGCGTGCTCAGAAATGAAGTCACACAAGAGCAGGCATATTCTTTCTATGACAAAACCTTGCGATTTCACTACTTGACCTTGTTGGTCTTTGTATCGTCCTTCTATCATATTACCGGCAACCCCGAGGATATGGACATGGATGCAGATCCCTCAGCTGGACCAAGGCGCTTTATTGCTGAAGTAGAAGATCTACAGAAAGTTGAACCCCAAATGCGTCAGTTGGTGTCAGAGCATATGGTGGAACTCTTGACCAAAGCTGAAGAAGGCGTTCGACTGATGGTTGCCGAAGAGTTGGAAGGTACAGCCAAACTTTCCGGCGAATTAGATCCAAAGCATCAAGCAGTGTTCCTGCAGCTCTGGAGAGGGGTGTTCGGATACTTACCTGATTTTGACGGTTTGCGTCTGAAAACCCAAACCAATCTGAGATTAGTCTCGGTCAGCGAAGATGACGCCGCAGCACTAACGCTAGATACAGTCTTGGATGAGAAGTACTATGCCCAACAAGAAGCGGACATGGCATTGACCAAATAAGTCTCTGCACTAGCCTAAAAGATTGTTTGTGAAGTCTTTTGAATTTTTTTAGAGACTTGCACTCATAAAGCGTACTATTTTCCACTGAGAACGAAGTGTTAAGAGCGGAGTGTTGGGTCTAAGGTCACTATTAAAAGTCCTTATTTTCCATAATGCTTCGCTCTCACTGCTGTTCCGTCTCTTGATTTAATAAAACTAGCAAATACTTAGGTTTTGAGATTTTTTTAATTAAAAATGGTGACAAAATAATTAATAGTTGCAAGTATTGTGATAACTCTTACTCCATTAGCGTATTATTAAGTTGACTGACTCGGCGTGATGCCGTTGTTACACTCAAGCCTTCCGCTTACTTTGGATCTGTTTAGATTAGTGTTTTTTTCTGCTGGTTCTGTGTTGAATCGCAATTCAAAACAGCAAACCAGAGATCAGCAAGCAGTGTTGATGACCATTGTTAACAAATAATCTGTGTGGAGATAACCTAAATGGGTCTATTGCAGAAAGTTTCGCTTGTTGCTAGTGCTAGCATTGCAGCATTTGCTGTAGGAATGGTTGCAGCTACTCCTGCTCAAGCTGCCCTATTTAAGTTCAGCTTTGAGGGTGAGGGAGCTAGTGGATACTTTATCTTTGATGACACAACCGAGAAGATCATACCCGAAGGTCAACCCAGTACTGAACTGTCATGGGAGTATTATGCTTCAGTAGTAGAGTATTCTGTAAGTATTGATGGGAGCGAAGGGCAAATCACTGAGCAGGGTCAGAAAGGCTCGCAGACAGATGAAACTAATGAGGCAAGAAATGTTGTCTATCTTTCACGCCCTGAAAGTTCTGGCTACGAGGGCACCAATGTAGACGACTTTATCCTGTTTATACCTAAGGCTCTTCGTGGTGGGCAATATGGCTTGTCAGTTCGCTTTAGTTACCCTGAGGGAACCTTGTCATCTGAAGGTGATTTACCAACGAGTGTTCCTAGCACAGCAACACTAAAAGCTTATCCATATTGGGATTTTCCTGTGACAACAGGATACTCCACGTTTAGCGGAACAGTGACAACCCGGCTAGAGAAGATTCCTGAGCCAGCATCATCGTTGGCATTGTTAGTCATGGGGGGTGCTTTATTTATCTTCTGTCGTCAGAGTAAACAAGTCATACCTCTAAAGGCTCTAAAGGATTGATTAGCTTGCTCTAAACTGAGATAATCTCAAAAACGTTGGGATAATTAGTACTTTTTCCCAATTTTTGTCCAAAAATCAATCTTTTGTATCCATAAAATCAAATGGCTCTGTTGCACAAATTATCAATGGCTGCTGTTACTAGCGCCGCCGCATTTCTGGCATTAGGAAGCTTTGGTACAGATCCCGCTCAAGCTGCTTTGTTTAAATACAGCTTCGAGGGTGAGGGAGTGAATGGTTACTTTATCTATGAAACCGAAACCACCCCAGACCCGCAATATGACTCGACACCAAACAGTGACCTCTATCCTGGCGCGGTTGTTGAATACAAAGTTGACTTAGGCGAGAAGGGCGTTTTCCAAGGAAGCACTGGTGATGCTAATGTCTTTTTTGCGCGCTCGGATTTGGATTCTAATATACCCCCTGAAAATGAATCTGACATTTTTGAATTAGAAATTAAAGGTTCTGACCGAGAGCCAGAGTCCGAGTACACTTTCTTGGCAGATTTTTATTACCCAAAGGATTCATTAGGCGGGTCTACCGAGCTACCGACTAGTGTCCCAAGTACTGCAAGAGTTGATGTCAGACCAAATGCGCTGGCTACAGATAGGGGCGCGTCACTGTTTGATGGAACTGTGCAAACCCGAGTTGAGAAGGTTCCTGAGTCAACATCGTCGGTAGCATTGTTGGGAGTGGGGGCTTGGTTTATCCTGCGTCGTCGCCAGCGCCGACAAACACACTCGATCTCCCAAAACTCAGTCACTGTATTTGCAAACAATCTTTAATTAGAGATAACTTTAATGGCTCTGTTGAACAAATTATCACTGGCTGCTGTTACCAGCGCTGTTGCATTTCTTACATTGGGAACTTTTGCTACAGATCCTGCTCAAGCTGCCCTGTTCAAATACAGCTTTGAGGGTGATGGAGCAAGTGGGTACTTTATCTACGACGACTCCACTGAGGGTACTGAGGACTCACCTACCTCTACCGTATATTATGACGCAGTTCAAGAGTACAAAATTGACTTGGGCGATGAAGGTGTTTTCCAGGGTACAACTGCTAATGCAATTGTTTTTTTAGTCCGTCAGGGCAATGGTATTACAGCACCAGAAACTGACGATTTTCTTTTGGAGGTGCGTGCTTCTCAACGGGACTCTGAGTACGCATTGTTGAGTTATTTTAGTTACCCAACAGGGACCTTCGAGGAGTCAAGAGACCTACCGACGTCTGTCCCCACTACGGCAACAGTCAGTATCTACCCAAATGCGGACTTTCCTAATAGTATAGGCGAAACAGCTTTTACAGGAACTGTGACAACCCGGATTGAGAAAATTCCTGAGCCAGCATCGGTGTCTGCATTGTTAGGAGTAGGCGTGGGTACTTGCTTCATCCTCCGTCGTCGCCAGCGCCGACAAACACTATCCGTGTAAAACTGATGCTGAGTTGGGGAACATCGAACCCGGTTCAGATTGCATAGAATTTTTTAGTTTTTACACTGGTTGATCTTCAGAGTGCATCTCAGTTTTATCAAAAAAAATATTTGGCGAGTAAATCAGGAAAACGCCTACTTTAAGTTGTAGCTATGAGTGGATTGTTAAACCACTGAGATGCACATAAAATCAAAAAAATTAACACTTGTATAAGTCCAGTTATACTTCGCACAAATCCAAATATTCGCTTGATTTGCGGCTGTAGCACCTAGTTATCTAAACAACGCTTCAGAGGTGCTTAATCAGATTTTTTTACTTCCCGAAATTATCAATAATTGTGTTTTATACAAATGGCAATTTCTGTGTAAAAAAACAAAACAGAAGACCTAATTGCCACATTCATATAGATCATCTCACATTTTCAACCCAAACATACTAAAAGTCATTAACACAATACACTCATCAAGTTGAGTTGAAGACTAACCCTTTTTTTAGCAAGTATTTCTTAGAACTTATGCTGCGAGACAAATTTTTTCAACGCCGGAAACATAAATCCTCTGTTGTATCTCCTCAAGATGGAGCGCCTATTGTACAACCACCCGTTAATAAGTGGCTGGTCACAGCAACTATCCTGCTCGCCAGCTTAATTGCAATGATTGACGTCAGTATTGTTAACGTTGCAATTCCTCAAATTCAAACGAGTTTAGGAGCGTCAATTGATGAAATTGGTTCGATAATAACTTTTTATATCATCAGCACTGTGATTGTCATGCCCCTAAATGGCTATCTTAATGCCTTGTGGGGTCGCAAACAGTTTTATACAGCAGTGATCATTCTTTTTACCGTTTCCTCTTTGTTATGTGGGCTGGCTTGGAGTTTCCCAGTTCTTGTGTTCTTTCGTATTCTTCAGGGATTGGGTGGAGGCGCTCTTGTGCCTAGTGCTCAGGCTATTTTGTTGGAAACTTTTCCAAAAGAAGAACACGGCAAAGCTATGGGCATTTTTGGTCTAGTGTTACTCCTAGGTCCGACCATTGGCCCTGTCTTAGGAGGCTATTTAACAGAGACAGTCGGTTGGCGCTCAATCTTCTTTATTAATGTCCCAATTGGCATCATTGCTGCAGTGATGGCGTTTCTATTTATTGTCAATCCGCCTTACTTAAATAAACCCCAAGGTAAGTTTGATTGGCCTGGTCTTATTGCCCTCATTATTGGTTTATCTAGTTTGCAATATGCTTTGGAAATTGGTCAGCGACTGAATTGGTTTGAGTCTAAGCTGATCATTATCCTATTAGTCGTTGGGGTTGTGGCGATCGCGTATCTGGTAAGGCGGGAGTTGGTCACTCGCTTTCCGATTATCGATTTATCAGTATTTGGAAATCTGACTTTTGTATCAGGCACCCTGATCGGGGCTTTGATTGGCTTTGCCCTGTTTGGGATATTGTTTATCTTGCCTTTGTTTATGAGTCAAATCCTGCGTTACGACTCGTTTCAAATGGGTATGACTCTGGTGCCAGGAACAGTGGCAATGGCTGCGATGATGCCGCTAGCAGGTCTGCTGGCTGATCGCCTAGATCCCCGTATTCCAATGGGGATAGGAATTGCTCTTTGTAGTAGCGCAACTTGGCAATTCAGCCATTTAACTGCACAATCGGGCTACTGGGATCTCGTTTGGCCGCAGATATGGCGAGGGCTTGGTTTGGGATTAGTGTTTGTGCCCGTATCTTCAGCGACTCTAGGCAGTATTAGCAACGAGAAAAAAGCCTCTGCTTCTGGTCTGTACAACCTCATCCATCAGTTAGGAGGTAGTATTGGCATTGCTGGGCTGACAATCATGCTCCAACGCCTGCAAGCATTCCATTTGTCCAATCTGACTGTGAGTGCCCAACAGAAAGCTGCTGTAGCCTCATCAGACATATTGCAGCAGCAAGCAACCGCTCTAACCTACAGTAATTTGTTTAGCTACAGCGCCTTGATTTTTCTTGTCAGTTATCTTCCTCTGCTGTTTCTCAGAGTTAGAAGACGAGTATCTTGAACAACACCGCCAATTCTTTGAAAGTGAAATACAGCGGTTTGCAATTGGGTGAGGTACACAAAGAAATAATGAACCACAGATGCACACAGATGCACACAGATAAATTAGTACTTCATTCAGATCAGAAGCGCTGTAAGTCATTTTCTGACTTGAGGATAATGCCTCCAAAGTAAAAGATTAGCTTCAGAAAAAATCAAATCAATTATGGATAACCTCACTTTTCCAGCACATACATACCAACAGACTGGCATATTAGCGACACCAATTCAATGGCGAGTGCGCGGATTGCGAGGTGCAACGACAGTCGGACAAAATACAAAAGAAGCAATCGCTGCTGCTGTAGATGAGTTATTGGACGCCTTGGAAACAAACAATCTGTTAGACCCAGCTGAAATCGTCAGTGTCACCTTTTCCGCAACGCCCGACTTGGATGCGATATTTCCAGCAGCGGTGGCGCGTCGTCGTCCAGGCTGGGAGCAAGTTCCTCTGCTAGACGTGCAGCAGATGCAGGTTAAGGGTAGTCTTGATCACTGCATTCGAGTGCTCATCCACCTCAACACCCCTTTGCCTCAGAATGCATTACGCCATACCTATTTGCGCCGCGCCGCTCAGTTACGTCCTGATTTGGCCTTAGTTAAGTAAACTCATAGCCTTTTGACGCACTCAAAAATTTGTCTTATGTTCCAACACAAACTTCAAGAAATCGATCAACAATTGATTGATTTGCTAGGCAAAAGAATAGCTCTTTTGGCTGAATCAGAACCTATTACCCTAGAGGAACAATTTGCCAATTTTAGATTGTCCCTACCCCAAGCAGGTGTTCCTGAATCGATTTGGAAAAACGTGATCACAGGTTGTGCTGCTGCTGTTGGCACTGCATCTTCACCTCAGGCGCAGGTCGAGCCAAGACGAGTCACTATCATTGGCGGTAGTGGTATGATGGGACGCTTTTTCAATTCCCGGTTATCCGCAGCAGGTCATCATGTGAGTATTTTTGACCGGAATGACTGGGATCAACCAGAGCGGCTACTAGATGGAGCAGATTTGGTTCTCATATGCGTTCCTATTGAATTTACAATAGAAGTCATTGCCAAACTTGCTAAGTACCTTGCGCCAACAACTGCTTTGGCTGATGTCGCAAGCATTAAGGCTCCAATATTACAAGCGATGCTTGACCATCATAGTGGTCCTGTCATGGGTTTGCATCCGATGTTTGGTCCAGGCATCAAATCGTTCTTGTCTCAAAACGTTGTGGTTTGTTCGGGGCGTCAAGATGAGGCATTCCAATGGCTCCTGGATCTGATTGAGAACGAGGGCGGCAAACTGATTGAGTGTGGAGCGAAAGAACACGACCAGATGATGGTTGCCATTCAAGCACTTCGCAACTTTGCAACGTTTAGCCTTGGTGTTTTCTTGGCAGAAGAAGAGATTGACATTCGCCGTAGCTTAGATTTTTCCAGCCCAATTTTCCGTTTAGAAGTAGCCTTAGTTAACCGCTTGTTGACTCAATCTGCACCCTTGGTCATAGACATTATGCTTGCGACACAAGAACGTCGTGAAGCCATTTGCAGACTGGCAAACACTTACAGTCGGTTAGCGCAACTCGTCATGGAAGGCGATCGCGATAGTCTAATCCATGAGTTCAAAGTAGCACACAGTTCTATGGGAGGAGAAATCAACTGGGCTATAGAAGAAAGCACTCATGTCATTGATGCCCTCAGTACACTCTTGGCAGCCAAGGAGGTCGAACAGAAACATCACGGTGTTGCAAGGACACGAATGTCTGCTCCAGCCTCATCTGAACCTACTCCCCTACTTCACCGACATTCCTACACCCCCAAGGGACTGCCGTCCAAACTTTAGCACAACTGAATAAAGCAAATGCAGATTCTCATTTACTCTTACAATTATCATCCAGAACCCATTGGTATTGCCCCCCTCATGACCGAATTGGCAGAGGGTCTGGTCAAGCGCGGTCATTCTGTGCGGGTCGTTACTGGTATGCCCAACTACCCCCAGCGCTGTATTTACCCTGAATACAAGGGTAAACTTTACCATACTGAATACAAAAACGGCGTCAAGATCCAGCGCAGTTATGTTTGGATTCGCCCAAAACCGAGTTTACTGGATCGGATATTGTTAGAGCTGAGTTTTGTGATCACTAGTTTTCTGCAAGCCCTCAACGGTCCGAGACCAGACGTCATTCTTTTAACCGTACCGTCGTTGCCAGTTTGCGTCCCAGCAGCCCTCCTAAAATGGTTGTATGCCTGTCCTGTGGTCTTGAATATCCAAGATATTTTGCCGGAAGCCGCTGTTCACACTGGTTTGCTCAAGAACAAATGGCTCATCCGCATCTTTACAGCCTTGGAAAAATTTGCTTACCACACAGCAACCAAAATTACTGTCATTGCCGATGGTTTCGTTGATAATCTGGTGAGTAAGGGCGTTCCCAAGAGAAAAATCGAGCTTCTTCCTAACTGGGCTGATATCAACTTCATCCGCCCCTTGGCGAAAGAAAACAACATCTTCCGCAGAGCCTATCAACTTGATGGCAAATTCGTGGTGCTCTATTCCGGTAACATTGCTCTGACCCAAGGTTTAGAAACGGTTATCGAAGCTGCCAAGAGGTTGCAGCACATACCAGATATTGCCATAGTCATACTGGGAGATCCACTTGGATTGCAGCGATTGCAGCAATATGCATTGCGGTGTGGGGTATCTAACGTTCTGCTACAGCCGTTTGCAAAGCGCGAGCATTTGCCAGAAATGCTGGCAGCCGCAGATGTGGGGTTGGTGGTGCAAAAGCGGAATGTGATTTCCTTTAATATGCCTTCAAAAATTCAAGTGCTACTTGCCAGCGGTCGCGTGATTGTAGCATCCGTACCCGTTGGCGGTACAGCAGCTTTAGCGGTGCAAAAAAGTGGCGGCGGAATTATAGTTCCTCCAGAAGACCCTGATGCATTAGCTAAGACGATTTTAGATTTATATAAACATCCGGATAAAGTAGAAACATTAAGTCGCAGAGGTCGGCAGTATGCCGTTGAGCAGTATGCCTTGGAGCAAGCCTTAAATCATTATGAAGCGTTGTTCCACTTGGTTAGTGCTTGTCCAGCCAATCAGGTAGAGGTGTTGCTCAATTGAGTTGAGGGTAGCCTTACCGATACCCTCGACTCAATTTCTGCATCGTTTTTCCTGTAATTAAATAAAAGTTTATAAAGGGCAGTCTGCTAATTCTACAGACATCCTTATACGAAAGTGGCTGAGGGGGTGACAAGCGCCCTGTAATCCTTGTCAAGTGTACAGTGGCTAAATATCTGTCGTCCTGACAAATTGTTCTCGTTGAGAAAATTTCTATATGGCAAGGCTTTTGAGAACTTAAGAAACTTAAGGTGATATTCTTACTAATGACAAATTAAATGTCATTTATTAAGTAAATGACAAAATAGCTGTCGCTACATCATAGAGAAATTTGACATCATCTGTACAGTGACTAATTCTCGGTCATTAATGGCACATTAGTGTTTCGTGACTCATTGATATCGCTTGAGGCATTAAGCCGAGAACTCTGCATAAAAGGGAAATTTAGGCTGAAAAAGCTGATCTTAATATAGGTTTCACTTCTCTGTTTTAACCAAACACAAGAAGGCTACAAACAGACTTTTTAATAGATGTTTACTAATTAAAGCAGTTATAACTTAAATGCCAATTTATGACCCTAAGTTGGTAAAACACTCAAGGTTGGCGGCATGACTCACAACCATCAGAAATTAAGACTTTGAACCACCAAGTGAACGTTTTGGCTCTTTGGTGTAACACAACGTGACTCAATAATTTTAAGCTATAAGTTTTTTACTTTAATTGCGGAATTTAGAACAGAGACTGTGTGGTAACAAGTAAATAGAAAACTGTTAGACGAGGTAGTACATGCAGGCACTTACTGCGGTTATGATTACCTGGGCACATTACCTTTTGGGTAATCGCGCAAGTAGCTCTAATAAGTTTAAGTATATTGACTCAAGTACACCTAGCACGCTTTGCAGATTGTTTAGACTCGGTTTAGTTCATGAGCAATTTGCAAGAATTTGTTCTGTTTCTATCCCATTATTGCATAAGTTAATTTCGGTTTTACCTATAAAGAAGTGTTTCTCCTGTACCATCTTTGAGCATCTTTTTTAGTTTTTTCTAGAAATGAATACTATGATTTTATGGTTTCTCAGCAACTGTCTTATAGTAACAACCCTGACGTCAAAACTATTTTAATTTTGGCAGCCAATCCTACAAATACATCTCGGCTACGGCTTGATAAAGAAGTCAAGGAAATTGATGAAGGATTGCGAAGAGCATTTCAGCGAGAGCAGTTTAGGTTAGAACAGAAGTGGGCAGTGAGTCAGCGTGATTTCTACCGCGCTATCTTAGATTACCAACCCCAAATTGTTCACTTTAGTGGGCATGGTACAGGTAGTAATGGTATTGTCTTAGAAGATGAAACTGAGCAGCCAGTCGAAGTTAACGCTCATGCATTGGCAAGTATGTTCAAGTTATTTGCCACAAAGGGAGTGGAGTGTGTACTGCTCAATGCTTGCTATAGTGAGGTGCAAGCAAAAGCTATTAGCCAACACGTCAATTATGTGATTGGCATGAATCAAGCGGTTGGGGATAAAGCAGCAATAGCATTTTCTGTGGCATTTTATGATGCTCTAGCAGCAGGAGAACAGGTAGAGTTTGCTTATGAATTAGGTTGCTCCATCTTAATAAAATATTTAGAGCAGCAAAATCCAGTTCTCTTTAAAAAAGAGCAAATTAGTCTCATCCCCAGCCAACCAGAAGTAGACATTATTCCACCCAATCCCTATCAAGGATTAGCTGCATTTGGAGAAGAAGATGCAGCATTCTTTTTTGGAAGAGAAACATTTGTCAACGGTTTGGTAGAAGCAGTTAACGAACAGCCCTTAGTAGGAGTAATTGGTCCTTCTGGTAGTGGAAAATCTTCTATAGTCTATGCTGGGCTGATTCCCCAACTGCGTATGACAGAAAACTGGGTGATTGAATCATTTCGTCCTGGAGACAAACCATTTTATCACCTCGCATCTGCGTTAGTTCGTCAATTAGTACCGGGAGTTGATGAAATTCAACAATTGCGATCAGCAGCTGGACTAGATAAAAATATACAGCAGGGTTTGGTTACTTTGGAGCAGATAACGTCTCGCATTTTGGAACGTAACCCGGGTAAACGTCTTCTGCTGTTTGTAGATCAATTTGAAGAACTCTACACCCTTTGTCAGAAGGAAGAACAAGAACGCTTTGCTGATTTGATGCTCCAAGCTATCCATCAGGAAAATTTAACATTAATTTTCACTTTACGGGCTGACTTCTACGGCTTTGTCCTTGCTTATCGTCCTTTACGAGATGCATTGCAGCAGTTTACACCGCAACTGTTGAGTGCAATGAATCGAGAGGAACTACTTCGAGCAATTGAACAACCAGCGCAGAAGATAGAAGTCCAATTAGAAGCACAATTGGCGCAACGAATTTTAGATGATGTTGGCAATGAACCAGGGAATCTCCCATTGCTAGAATTTGCCCTAACTCGACTTTGGTCATTACAGCAAAACCGCACACTCACTCATCAAGCATACCAAGAGATAGGGGGTGTGAAAAAAGCGTTAGCAAATCACGCCGAGCAAGTTTACCAAAAATTGAGTGAAACAAAACAAAAAGCTGCACAGCGCATTTTTGTGCAATTGGTGCGTCCAGGGGAAGGAACTGAGGATACTCGTCGCATCGCCACCCGGAAAGAAGTCGGAGATGAGAATTGGGGATTGGTGAGTGATTTAGCAGGATACACAGCCCGTTTGGTTGTCACCGGACATGATGAGAAATCTGGGGAAGATACAGTGGAGGTTGTCCATGAAGCCCTAATCCGCGAATGGCAAACGCTGCGCGAGTGGATGAAAAAAGACCGTTTGTTTCGAGCTTGGCAAGAGCGGTTAAGGGATATTATACATCAGTGGGAAGAGACAAAACGAGATGAAGGAGTCTTGTTGCGTGGTGTGCCGCTGTCAGAGGCAGAAGAAAAATTAAAGCAACGTCGCGAAGAACTAAGTCCATCAGAGCAAAACTTTATCCAATTAAGTATTGAATTGAGGGAACGCCAGCTTCGAGAAGAGAAAGCCCGTAGGCGAAGGGGAATTGCTGGTGTCTCAGGGGCAGCATTGACGATTATGGCGACATTAGGGCTGACAGCTTGGTATCAGTCGAGACAAGCAGAAACTAACTCTACTATAGTTGAACATTACTCATTCGCGTTTACGAACGCAATAAGTGGAGACAAGGAAGATGCACTATACTATTTTAACTTAGCAGTAGAACTCAATCCTAACCACGTTACTAACTACTTTGCTAGAGGGTTTCTCCGTAGAGAAATGGGAGACAACAAAGGGGCAATAGAAGATTATAACCAAGCGCTGCGCCTCGATCCTAAATTTACTAGTGCCTACAACAACCGAGGGATTGCCCGTAGAAACTTGGGAGACAACAAAGGGGCATTAGACGATTACAACCAAGCCCTGCGCTTCGATCCTAAATTTACTAGTGCCTACTACAACCGAGGGGTTCTCCGTAGTAACTTGGGAGACAACAAAGGGGCATTAGACGATTACAACCAAGCCCTGCGCTTCGATCCTAAATTTACTAGTGCCCTACTACAACCGAGGGCTTCTCCGTAGTAACTTGGGAGACAAAAAAGGCGCATTAGACGATTACAACCAAGCGCTGCGCCTCAATCCTAAACATACTAAAGCCTACAACAACCGAAGGAATGTCCTTCGTGAGTTGGGAGACAAAAAAGGCGCAGTAGAAGATTAAAACCAAGCGCTGCGCCTAAGGAGCGAGGGCGTGAAGAAGCTAAAAAATTAATCTCATTGTGGCTTAATCCTAATTATGGCAACATTATGGCAACAATTTTCAACTTAGTTATTGAGGCGCGTAATTTAACTGGGCAAGCTTTTTCTTCATTACAATCAACAAAAGTGTGTTTCTTTCATATGTTGCTAGTGACGATTGCCCAAAGGGCACTGCGGGGAGCGCGATCGCCGCTAATTGAAAACTCAGTTCTTGAACTTCGTAATCTTTAGGGTTTTACTCTTCTTCTCCACGAAAGGGCATTTTTGTAGAACATACGCCTAGAGTGGGACAGATCCTTTGTAATACCAACAATTAACCGAATGTTGGTAAAAGGATAAGAATCAGGCATACTGGCGGTAACACTAACCCTTGTTCCGTCGAACTTTGCCCTATATCTGCACAGTATACCTTACCCGATCCCCAATCATCGAAAGTTGGTAAAAGGGAAAAAACTGAGCCTGCTGTCTGCAGGCCCAAGTCGCCAAATCAACGCAGATATGAGGGTGTGAGTCGCGGGTATATCTCTTCTCTTGTTTGGTAAAAACAGAGAAGTAAAAAGCTGAACTCCTATTTTTTCCAAGGTAGCTTAGTGCCCATCTCTGTCAACGCTGAAAAGACGAGATAGAGGACAAGGACACCAGCGCCCAAAAGGAAAAGAACAATATCGTTATCCATTCTCATTAATCTTTTTAACTTTTCGGCTTTATAACTTGCTGTACCAACAACTGTACCGCCAAAGCCAGCAATCCGATCGCCACTATCCCAAATATTCCTGCTCCCAAAGCAGTCACACCCACAACCAAGGTACGCACCGCAGAAGCAATATTTACCACCATTGGGTTATCTGAATGAATGGGTTTGGTGGCAAAAGTTGTGGCTATGGCAATCATCAGAGAGTACACTGCATACCCAAGTCCTCCCGAAATGACCGCCCCAGTTATACAGCGTAATGGAGTTGGTTGAACCTGCGCTTGAGTTTCTGCTTGCTGCGTTATATTCTCATCACTCATAATTCTCTGCTTCCTGTGTTGCCTCGTGCGCTTCCTATCTTAATCCTTACACCGATGATGCTACCTGAATCCCATGTGAAGTCATCCGAGTCACAAACAATTCTAAATCCTCATCAGGAAGAATCTCCCTCACACGCAGTTGAACTTGTTCCGCCTGCTGCAAAGACTCACAGATTGCAAATACACTTGGACCTGAACCAGACATCATTGTCCCCAAAACACCAGCACTTGCAAACGTCTGGCGTAGTTGCAAAACTTGCGGATATGCTGGTAACACCACACGCTCTAAATCATTGTGCAGCTTTTGAGCAATCTCCCTTGCATCCTTGTGAAGGATCGCTTTTACTATTGGTCCGGAATGTATAGCTGCTGCACGGGCTGACAAGCTGTCGGTATCTCTAAGATAGGAATCACCAAACTCTTGTCGATAGGTTTTGTATGCCCAAGCGGTAGACACTGCAAGGCTGCGGTATTTACCCAACACTATATATATGTTATCTAAACTGGGAAGGGGAGCAAGTTGCTCACCTCTTCCTGTAGCAATAGCCGTCCCACCTGCTACACAAAACGGCACATCTGAACCTAATTGTGCTCCCAATTCTTCTAACTCTGATTGAGTTAGCCCCAGGTTCCATAGTAAATCTATCCCTACCAACACTGCTGCTGCATTCGTCGAACCCCCAGCTAACCCAGCCGCAACAGGTATGCGCTTGTTAATAGTGATGTTAACACCGCCATACTTAGCAAAGGCTTGTGGAAACTCTACCGCCATGAGTTCTGCTGCTTTGTATGCCAGATTACTTTTGTCTAAGGGAACTTCCGGATGGTCGCAACGAATGCGGATAGTTTCGGTATCGCTCGCTTGTAAATAAATTTCGTCAGCTAGGTCTATACTTTGGAGTATCATGACTAACTCATGATAACCATCGGGGCGATCACTAATAATTTCTAGATGTAAGTTGATTTTGGCAGGGGCTATTAGTGTATAAGAACGCATATTCAACTGCTGATTGCTGAGCTGAGCGTAGAGACGCGTTATGGCACGTCTCTACAGTATTCATAACTCATTTGCTAGAGTTACCCACTGGCTAACGCTAATTTCTTCAGCGCGAGCTTGGGGGTTAATCTCTAATTTTTCCAACAATTGTGACAGGCGATCGCGTTCTACGACTGATTGCAAATTATTTCGTAACATTTTACGTTTTGCCCCAAACCCCAACTTCACCAAAGTTTCCAACCGTCCTGTGTCTGTAGCTTGTGGTTCAAATTGGCGTGGAACTAGGCGCACGACTGCTGAATCTACCTTGGGCGGTGGGTAAAACGCTCCTGCTGGTACAGTACAAATTAACTCGCACTCTGCCAAGTATTGTACTCGTACAGTCAGCGCCCCAAATGCTTTTGATCCTGGTTTTGCTCCCAGCCTTTGTGCGACTTCTTTTTGTACCAATAACACTATCAAATCATATGGTTTCAGATTTGGATTGGCAATTGTACCCAGAAGTTTTTCGAGAATTGGCCCTGTTATGTTGTAGGGAATATTGGCAACAACTTTATTCTGCTGTTGAAAGGCTGGAAATGGTTTTAAATGAGATTCTATATCCAACTCAAGAAAATCTCCTTGCAAAAGTAAGAAATTTTCTTGGCGTTTGAATTCTTTTGTCAACGACTCGCACAAGTCGCGGTCTATTTCTACTGCTAGTAGAGATTGTACCAACGGTAATAGGCGGCGCGTGAGAATACCTGTACCAGGACCAATTTCCAAAACCCGGTCGGTTGATTGTAATTCGGAAGCTTGAATAATTTCGTTGAGGGCTTTTTCACTTTTGAGCCAATGTTGAGCAAAAGACTTACGAGGTCTTGGCTTTTGAAACTCTTTCTCTATCATAACTTTTAGCCTTTCCTTCAAAAGGTATATCTAAGTTTTCCTCTATTTAACTTGACGCAGTAAATCTTGTTTTGTTTGGCTTTTTCAGATATGGTACGGTGGAAAATTATTGAACAAATCCACCGAAGATAAAAAGTTATGAGAGAAAATTGTAAGCAACAAATCCGTATATGGGCTATGTTGTGTCATCTCTCAGCTTTGTTGTGGATACCACTAGCAAGCGTATTATTTTTCGGTATTCCCTTATAGAACCCATTTGAGATCTTTGAGGTGAAGAAGTAAAATCGGCACAAACAGTGGAATAGAATCAGGTCAGGGCGAAAAATGGGATATTCAAGCGACGTGACAGACTTGGAATGGGAAATTATCGAGCCGTTATTGCCGACCAAGAAGAAAACAAGACCTCCTGTGTGGACAAAGAGGCAAATATTGAACGGGATATTTTATCAACTTAAGAATGGTTGCAACTGGGCAGACTTACCCAGAGATTTGCCGCCCTATTCTACTGTGTTCTGGCATTACAAGCAGTGGTGTGAAGATGGCATCCTGGACTCAATTATGGCTAATTTACATCAGGGAGTGCGTGAACAAGTAAAAAAAAACCACACTGGACAACCCTGATCCTGATTGATTCACAAGCGGTCAAAAATACTTGTAATGCCAGTGTTGAGTCGAAAGGGTTTTGTTTTTACAAAGCAACCAACGGGATTAAAAGACATCTAGCAGTGGATATATTGGGTTTCCCTTTCTTCACTCACTGCACCACCGCCAACGTATCTGATGACCAGGGGTTGATTGAAATGCTCTCACAAAATATCGATTATTTCCAATCTAAACCACTGGAATTGCCCAAAACAACTATCTTGGTAGATCATGGCTATCATCCTGAAAAAATTATCCCGGCCTTAGAGCAAATTTATCCCCAGATCATGACCAAAATCCAATTTGAACTCTCTGCCAAGCCATCAAAAGCTGAAAAGCAAGCCAAAGGACAATCCGGATTTGTTCCGGTGGCTGCTAGATGGGTGATAGAGAGATCCAATGCTTGGGTAGAGCGATGTAAAAGTTTAGTCAAAAACTTTGACCGCACACTCGCTCGTGCCAATGCCAAGCTCAAACTTTGTTTTATCCGATTGATGCTCAAACGATTAGCTGCTAGCTAGCAAAAAGATCTCAAATGGGTTCTATATCTGCCGTTCTTGAATATTTTGGGACCATTAATCATTTGGCATTGGAAAAAAAAATCCGACCCTTGGATTGACTTCCAAGGAAAAGAATCGTTGAATTTTCAACTATCACTAACAGTTTATGCTTTCATTGTCATAGTTGTATCGTTATTTATGGTTTTTACCACTTGTGGTGTTGCAGTCACTACAAATTCGACGACAAAATATTTAGAAAGTATTTTTAATAGTTTATTAGCTGTTCTTGGTGTATTTATTTCAATATTAATGCTATTGCAATTAATTTTCGTAAATTTTGCAGCCATCAAGGCTTACAAAGGGCAACATTATCGCTACCCTTTCTCAATGCGATTTTTGAGATGAGAAAAATGATGGTATAATAACAAAGTCATAAATTATGGGGAATTAATCAAGCAGTGATTGGCGTTGCAGTTGTTGGCACAGGATTTGGTCAGAAAGTTCACATTCCCGGATTTCAAGCTCATCCTCACACAGAAGTCGTTGCTGTATATAACCGAGATTTAGATAAAGCCAAAGCCATCGCCCAATCCTACAATATTCCCCACGCCTGCAACACACTTGCAGATATAGTCAGGCTACAAGAAGTCCAAGCAGTTAGCATTTCCACACCGCCATTTTTGCATTATGAAATGGCAAAAGCAGTGCTAAAAGCAGGGAAACACGTATTACTAGAAAAACCTACAACAATAAATGCAGCCGAAGCTAAAGAACTCTATCAGTTAGCGCAAAAAGCAGGCGTCATAGCGGCTGTAGACTTTGAATTTCGCTTTGTACCAGGATGGCAATTATTTTCTGAACTGCTGTCACAAGGTTATGTGGGTTCAAAGCGTTTGATCAGAATTGATTGGTTAGGTTCTTCTCGTGCTGATGCTGCACGCCCTTGGAACTGGTATTCTCTTAAAGACCAGGGAGGGGGTGCATTGGGGTCTTTGGGTTCTCATACTTTTGATTACATTCACTGGCTCTTTGGTCCTGTACGCAAATTAAGCGCCCATTTCAGTACCGCCATTCCCCAGCGACGAGATCCCAGCAGCGGAGAATTAAAGCCAGTGGAAACAGATGACACCTGTATGCTTATGTTAGAGTTGGCAGATGGGACACCTTGCCAAGTTTCCATCAGTGCTGTGGTTCATGCATCGCGTACTCATTGGGTAGAAGTTTATGGCGATCGCGGTACTTTAGTCTTAGGAAGCGAAAATCAAAAAGATTACATCCATGGTTTCCGCGTTTGGGCTTCTCAACCAGGTAAACCGCTTACTGAAATAGAAATTCCCAATCGGTTTTTATTTCCAAAAAATTACTCTGATGGCCGAATTTCTGCATTTATTAGAGTCGTAGACCAATGGGTGCAAGGAATTGAACGCAAGCAAGAGATACTTCCATCGTTGCGAGAAGGGGTTTACTCACAGTTATTAATGGATTTATCCCATGAATCTAATGCTACATCAAGTTGGGTAGATGTACCAAGCCTGGAAGAGTTTCTGGCTCACTAGTAGGGTGCGTTAAAGCTGCATAATGCACCCTACCTCTATTTACAATTCATCATGACGGAATTCTATTACAGCGCTTCTCATCTGAATGAAGTACTAATTTATCTGTGTCCATCTGGAGGACACTGCGTTGCGGAGAGCAGCGCCGTGCGGGGGTTCCCCCCGTTGAGGCGACTGCGGAGGGTTCCCCCCGTTGTAGCAAGTGTCCGTTGTGCATCTGTGGTTCATTATTTCTTTGTGTACCTCACCCAATTGCAAACCACTGTATTCATGAGAAATTATCATGATGAATTAGGAGAGTGTATACCCCATCACAAATTTCCATTTTATATCTTTTGGATGGCGTGCGATCGCTTGTTTCCAGAGCAAAATATAAACGTCACAGGAAACCTGTTTTGGCAAACACCGTCAACCCCGACCTAGTCGGGGTTTTTGTCGTTGACAGGACTTAATTATTAACGCTGTTTGTAAAAGTTCGCTATGGAGTGTAGTGAAGAATCCAGCTTTTACTATATATCCTAATAATTATATCATACATCCTTTCAAATCAAAACAATGTATATATAATGACATATTAACGTTTTACGTCTTTCGGATGGTGTGAAATTGCTTTACTCAAATCAAAATACAATACAACACTGGAATAAGCTGCATAGATGAAAGCACCGCATACCCCGATGACTTCGGGGTTTTTTCTGGGCGATAACTCTCAACCACCCCAACTCTTTGAAAGTTGTCAGCATCGTTAACAGTCCTTGCGGGAAGTCCCCCAGTTCCGTTTCACTGCTGTGGGGGATGAAGTGAACAGTTTGCTATTATCATGGCACAGAAAACATTGTGCTTTGGTATTGTGAAACAAATAAAACAGGCGCTGCTTGTGCTTTGTACAGCTATCCTCATTTTTAGTTTACTAGGCTGTGACCGAATTTTCGGTCCCTCTGGTGATTTAGTGGAACGAGTCAGTGATGGCGATACTCTCGCGGTGAAAGACGCTAAGGGAGACAATTTCAATGTGCGGTTTGCATGTGTGGATGCACCGGAAATCGCGCACTCCAAAAAGGAAAAACAAAGTAAAAGTTCTCTTGCTCGCGATCAATTTGATTGGGGTGCGAAGGCGCAAGAACGAGTACAGCAACTAGTCAAACAAGGAGGCGATCGCGTGAAATTGAATATTGTTGACAGCGATCGCTACGGGCGCAAAGTGGCTGAAGTGCGTTTGTCTGATGGGACTTTTATCCAAGAAGTATTAGTCAGAGAGGGGTTAGCGCTTGTTTACCGTTCTTATTTAAACAAGTGTCCCAGTAAAGATGTTATTCAACTAGCCGAAACTGAGGCAAAAGAAAGTCGGCGAGGAGTTTGGAGTGATTCTAAATTTGTGAAGCCTTGGGAATACAGAAGTTTGTACAAGTAAGTAAATAGAACTTACGCACTGTACAAAAAGACCGGACCCGTGCATAACCTGCGCGCTCCTGAGGAAGCATTGTCTGTATCTGCAGAACAATTGCACTGCGGCTGCAAAATGTTTCAGCTATCTACAATCGACGTTCCATCTTCCGCCTGTGCATAAGTTGATTTCACTTACACCTACTTAAGAATGGGGAGCATCCCAAATGTGCAAAATGCCCATGCGCTAAGGCGCACGCTACGCGAACAGACTGGAAGTCTGGGGCTATACAAACAAAGCCTGCCTCCGCAGGCTGTAATTAGTCCGCGCAGGCGGACTTTGCCTGTGTAGCCGCGAATTCGTATCGGCTCAATAATTTGGGGTAGGCAGTGATTCAAGCTGCCACGACCAGCCCAATGGAATGAGAGAAGATTTCTCGCGAATAACTTGGGCAAGAGAGGGGATTGCTCGAATTTGAGAAATACGGTCACGCATATACTCAAAAAAGCTGATTTCTAACTTGCGAGTAGTAGCCACAAGAGACATAAAAGTATCCCAAGCTTGAGTTCCCTCAGTTGTCTGAGTTGCATAGCTAACATTACGTCGCTGCACCATAGTCCTAGCAGCTAATTCAGCAGGATTATTATGCAGGGGTAATTCCGGATGCTCTAAAACTAGAAGCAGTTCTGAAGCTTTGGCAACAGTTAATCGTTTTCGTTCATCCAACTGTTCGTAACCACTTTTTGTATCAAAAAGTTTCCAGAATTTAGACTTTAGTTCTCGTGCGACTTCTGCACTGGGAAAATCTCTGTAAGTGAGTAATTCTCGGTAATAATCCCAGAAATCATCCAAGAATTTATCAAGGGCTTGTTGATGATAAGCAACCAGTGGACTTAACTTCTTATAATGTCGTCCCTCATCTACCCAGCATAAAGCCAAATCATCAGTGAGTAACTTGAACTGAGGAGCATCATCACATACGAGAGCTTGCACCACTGGCCAATCTCTTTGCTGATGATAAAAGGCGATTGCGGCTGCTTCTAAAACACGAGTACGTTGGACAGAGCCTAATTTGGGTAGATATGTATCAAGTAGTGTATTAAAGTCTGTGCAGCTAAATACAGTTTCTTGAGGCAAGAGTTTTAGAGAATTCTTCCATTTAGTCGGTAGTTGGAAAGCCTCCAGGAGTGAGAAGGTGAGTTGGTTAAGAAGAAACTCTAGTTCTCGTCCGTTTTGTAATCCCTTCAGTACAGTTAATCTGTCTTTGTTGGGAGTTGTAAAGTAGACCGTATACAAAGGGTTACACACTACATTGGTGGTATAGTTGACTCCAGCAACACGGGCACCAGTCTGGTCAAACTGCTGCCAGGGACTGCTAGCTAGCCCAGCTTCATAGATTTCACTTTTCTCGCTTTCAAAACAAGGGTGGTTTTTGATCAACAGGTTGGACAAATGCCCTGCTGACATGGAGATGCCAATATCCTCTAAAAACTCTAACAGTTTGCCTTGGGTCATATTGCCTCCATAGTACAAACTAATCACCAAGGCTTTTATTCCCGGGCCAAATTCTCCAGAGTAACCTAGTGGTAGTTCTGCCAGATAAGTTTTTCCTTCAGACGGCGAATAGTATTTCTGTTTACGGAATAATACGTTATCGGCTGCCAGGGTGATGTCTTGAACGATTACTTCCTCGTAACCTTTGAATTGTGCATCTGCTGGCAGTCATTCTAAGGGATACTCCAGTATTTCTTCTCGGTCTATTTTTAGATGAGCATTTTTGCTGCCCTTGGAGTGGTTTTTCAGAGTCTTTCGTTCTTCTTCTGATGAGTGGTTGTTTGAGAACCCTCTCGGTTTTTTGGCTTTGATGTCTGGCTGACCCTGTTCTCCCTTGAGGCGGTTGTTTTCGTCTCTTAAGCGTTGGTTTTCTTCTCGTAACTCTTTTACTTCTGTATGTAATTGCTCTATCAGGTTCAGTAGTATCTCTACTGTTTGACGCAAGGACTCCTCTGCAATTTCCTTCGGGTTGATGGTTTGCACTAAAGTCTCTACTAACTTTTCACTCGATTGCTTTTGCGTCATCTGTCATATTCTACGACGCTATGTGTTCCTCGCTCGTTTTTTTATTTTTCTCGACTACCCCTGTTTATTGAGCCGATACCTGGCATCGACCGTGCGTTGCATTTAGTTCGTGCGAGTAGAGCAGCAGTAAAGATAATTTATAAAAAATGGCTCTTCTGGAATCATGGTGATAAGTGACGCTAATGAGAGAAGCAAGCCAGTTTATCAAGTAGTGGCTTCTGCATTCAATTTGAATATCTAGTTTTCTGAAAGTTTCAGTACATTCTATTTCCACAGGTGTAGCGAGATGACTGAAGAACAGTTGCTGCAAACAATTGACAGGGCAAACACAGAACAAGCAAGCAAACTCAACCTCAACAAAAACCAACTGAGCAGCCTGCCGGAGGTAATCGGTCAACTCCACAACCTGCGATCGCTCGACCTCAGCAACAACCAACTGAGCAGCCTGCCGGAGGTAATCGGTCAACTCCAAGACCTGCGATCGCTCGACCTCAGTTTTAACCAACTGAGGAGCCTGCCGCCGCAAATCGATAAACTTAAGAAGCTGGAATCGCTCAACCTCAGCGGCAACCCACAACTGACGAGGCTGCCGGAGAAAATCGGTAAACTCAAGAACCTGCGATCACTCAACCTCAGCAAGAACCAACTGAGCCGCCTGCCGGAGGTAATCGGTCAACTCGAGAAGCTGCAATCGCTCGACCTCAGCGCCATCGGACTGATGAGCCTGCCGCCGCAAATCGTTCAACTCAAGAAGCTGCGATCGCTCAACCTCAGCACCAACCTACTGAGCGAACTGCCGCCAGAAATCCGTCAACTCCAGAAGCTGCGATCACTCAACCTCAGCAACAACCAAC
This sequence comes from Mastigocladopsis repens PCC 10914, assembly GCF_000315565.1. Classification (NCBI taxonomy): domain Bacteria; kingdom Bacillati; phylum Cyanobacteriota; class Cyanophyceae; order Nostocales; family Symphyonemataceae; genus Mastigocladopsis; species Mastigocladopsis repens. The sequence continues at coordinate 4,107,761 of NZ_JH992901.1, forward strand.
TGAGCAGCCTGCCGGAGGTAATCGGTCAACTCCAAGACCTGCGATCGCCGCTCTACGTCAGTTTTAACCTACTGAGCAGCCTGCCGCCCCAAATTGATGGACTCAAGAACCTGGAATCGCTCAACCTCAGTCTTAACCAACTAAACAGCCTGCCGCCCCAAATCGGTCAACTCAAGAACCTGCAATTGCTCGACCTCAGCGACAACCCACTGAGCAGCCTGCCGCCCCAAATCGGTCAACTCGATAAGCTGGAATCGCTCGACCTCAGCGACAACAAACTGAGCAGTCTGCTGCGGGAAATCGGTGAACTTCAGAACCTGCAATTGCTCGACCTCAGCGACAACCAACTGAGCAGTCTGCCGGAGCAAATCGGTGAACTCAAGAAGTTGCGATCGCTCAACCTTAGCGGCAACCAACTGAGTAACCTGCCGCTGAAAAACAGTCAACTCGAGAACCTGCGATCGCTCGACCTCACTAATGCTAAGTTGAGTGGGGCTGACCTCACTGGTTTTAACCTCAGTAAAGCCCACCTCTGTGGGGCAGATCTCAGCGAAGCCATCCTCAATATGGCGATCTTAAAAATTCCTAAAGAAAATATTGATGATAAAACAAATTTCGGTTCAAAGTGGAAAAAGGTTTGGGAAATTCTTAACGAGGAGGGAGCAGTTGGTCAAAACTTGAGTGGTTGGGATCTCACAGAAGCCTATTTAACAGGAGCAAACTTCAGCAAAGCCGACCTCAGTAGGGCAGATCTCAGGGGGTCCAACTTAACAGAAGCAAACTTCAGCGAAGCCAACCTCAGTGGGGCAGATCTCCGTAAGTCCGACTTAACAGGAGCTTTGTTTGTCAAAACAACAATTGAGGATACCAACTTGGAGTATTGCAGAATCTATGGTATTTCAGTTTGGAATCTGAAAGGAGAACCGAAAAACCAAAAAAGTCTAATTGTCACCTCTGTAGATATCAAAAATCAAATTACAGTAGACGATATTGAAGTTGCACAATTTATCTATCTATTACTTGAAAATAAAAAAATCAGAAATATAATCCACGCAGCGACTACAAAAGTTGTTCTTATTCTGGGTAGATTTTTACCAGAACGCAAAGAGATACTGGATGCCCTTAAGGACGAACTCAGAGAAAAACATGGCTACATTCCTGTAATATTCGACTTTGTTAAATCTGATAACAGAGGTTTCAATGAGACAGTTAATGCTATTGCTCATCTGGCTCGTTTTGTCATTGCTGACTTAACAAGTCCTAGGATAGTTCCCCAAGAAATACAAATACTAATTCCATCTATTCCCTCACTTCCGGTTCAACTAATCTTACAAAAAGGTGAGCGTTCTCTCAGTACCAATTCAGACTTGGTAAATTACGGGAACTTATTAAAACAGTACAAATATTTAAACAAGACAGAACTATTATCCTCAATAAAATCTAAAATCATCGATCCTGCGAACAAATTAGCCGATAAGTTGATAAGGAAAAGAGTTAAAGAATAAAATAAGGATAAGAAAGACGATGAAAAATTACAACTAGTAGAAAAACAAAAAACTATTAAAGAGACAGCAAAAAAAATTATAGATACGGTTATAGTGACAAGAGAATACAAACCTGATTCAACCGAAGCCGAGCTAGAAGAAAAAGTAATTCAGTTAGTTAATAGTGTGCTATCAACAGAGAAAAAAGAATTTGTGAAAGCTTTGCAAGCACTAGATGTAGTATCAGAGAAAGAACTTCGTCAAGTCTTTAGTAAAACTGTCGCTCCAAAAATAGGTAAACCAGATAAACGTAACATCCATTTATGCGTGAAAATTGTCAAAGGATGGATAAATGAAAAGCAGTAAGCTCTAATGATTAATTTGATTGCCCCATCTGTAGCTCTATAGTGTTATGGAGCTTCTATCTATAACAAACAATTCTTGGCTGAACGTAAGCTCACAGTAGAACACAATGAAAATAATCCATTAAAACAGTGAACAGTGAACAGTGACCAGGCGTATGGTGGGGGATTTAAACCCGCCACCAACGCTTTCCACCAATTGGTGTGGTGTTTCCCCCTGCGGATGAAACTGATAACTGATAACTAATAACTGATAACTGATAACTGTTAAAAACTATGCCCAGACGTGCTCTTGTAGTTGGAATTAATAGCTACGATTCCTTTGGCAAACTAAATGGATGTGTAGCTGATGCTGAAGCAATGGGCAAATTGCTTCAGCGCAATCAAGATGGTAGTCCCAATTATGAATGTCGGATTTTGCTTGACAGTATGGAGAACGGTAAACCAATTACACGGGTTAAACTACGAGAAGTCTGTCAAAAACTATTTTCCAGCGATTTTAGAGGAGACATTCTGTTCTACTTTTCTGGGCATGGCTATCTGTCTTCGTTCTTGGGTGGGTATCTCTGCTCCTCCGATGCCACTAAAGATGACTGGGGCGTTCCGATGGAAGAAATCGTCAATATGGCATCCCACTCTCAAGCTAGTGATATTCTCATCATCTTGGATTGCTGCCACAGTGGCGACATTGCAAACCCTGCTCTCTTAAAATCGGGGAATAACTCAAACCCACTTGCGGTTCTGCGAGAAGATATGACCGTTCTTGCCGCCTCCCGCGATACTCAAGTCTCAATCGAATCGGGTGGACGGGGTTTATTTACCAGTGCCATCTGTGACGCCCTAGAGGGAGGTGCAGCTGACCACATGGGATGGGTGACTGCTGCATCGGTTTACTCCTATGTCGAACGCAGATTTGGCTCCTGGGATCAACGTCCCATTTACAAATCCTACGCCACAAAAGTAACAGTGCTCCGCCAATGTGCCCCTCTGATCGAGCGCATTAAACTATACAAGCTCCTGGAATTATTTCCAGAACAAACTTACCAGTATCCGCTCGATCCGGAACACGAACCGGAAGATGAAAATGGGAATTTGCATGAACCTGTGAATCACGAGAAAGTTGCGATCGCAAAATTATTCAAAGAATATCGAGATAGCGGACTCCTCAAAGCTTCAATACCGGGAGAGCAGCTTTACTGGACTGCTCGCAGAAGCCATACCGTAGAACTGACAGCACGAGGACGAGAATACTGGTGGCTGATAAAGAACCACAAGATCTAACCCCGCTTGCCATCGGAGCCGACTAGGTTTATGCTTTCATTTGCTAAATCGAACCGAGAATGCCAGTCTATTGCCACACCTAGCTTCTGATGAAGCATCCTAATACTGACAATACCATAAATCATCCAATTATCAATTCATTCTTTGATAAGGATGCAACAATATGTTATGTGTAAGCATTACTGTTTCTGCTCAATAATCCTTAATACTTTATCTGCCCAATTCCTGTCACTGTCTTTTTCTGCTTCAGATAGCTTAGAGTACGGAGTATCGATTTGCTGACGCCATCGTTCGATGTTTTCAGGGGTTAAATTGTCGAGCAGGTAGCGTGTCCAATGTGCCCACTGCTGGTGTTCTAGTTCAGCAAGTTGTTCTCTAAGATCCATAAATCGAGTAATCAGAACTGAGTTTAGAATCGTAAGACTTACTTTTAAAGAAAGTAGTTGCTCTATTTAATGATTCCTCAAAGACTGAGAAGAGAGTAGATGAACAACCCAAAATATTGAATCGCAAAAATAGTCGGAATGAATTTCTCAACAAACCTTAAGCGTGTATGTTTTTTCTTTTTTCCTTGTCCCCTCTTTTTTCTTGGTGGCTCTTCAAGATTTGCCATCCTCAAGTGTAACAGGGAAAAGGTAATTCTTGCTTCATTTTATTAATAACCTGGTAAGTAGGTGGACAAAAATATTTACAGTCATTTATGAATCATCTGTGGCAGCCGCCGCAGAGTAGTCCGGCACTAGACGACATCAACTCTTGCTTTCCCCCTATCTAGAAGGGCACTAGACGCATCCTAGTTAAGAATTGCTACCACTAAGTTTTCTTCATTTTGTGCCTCCTGGATCGGAGTTGCACACTCGGCGTAGTATGTTCGTAGGGCATATTTTGAATTTTGAATTTTGAATTATTTATGTCACCCTACCTTGCAGCGATTTCTATTTACCCGATAAAATCTCTCGACAGAGTTGATGTAAATCAAGCAAAAATTCTTGAAAGCGGCGCACTTCAGCATGACCGAGAATTTGCCATATTTGATGAGCAAGGTCATTTTGTCAATGGAAAGCGCAATGCCAAGGTTCACTTGCTGCGTTCAAGGTTTGATGCTGAATTCAAAACACTCTCGCTACACATTCAAGGGACTGACCAAAAAGCTATTTTTCACGTTGATAATGAGCAAATCCTGCTGGAAGCCTGGTTAAGCGATTACTTTGGCTTTGCAGTTAAATTTGTGCAAAACACGATAACTGGCTTTCCAGACGATACTAATGCTAAAGGACCCACTGTGATAAGCACAGGCACAATTGAAGAAGTCGCTTCCTGGTATCCTGAAATCAGTGTCGATGAAATGCGACTCCGCCTACGAGCAAATATAGAGATTGGTGGAGTCCCACCGTTTTGGGAAGACCAATTATTTACTGAAGCTGGGGGTTTTGTTCAATTTCAAGTGGGAGAAGTCTTGTTTGAAGGGATAAATCCTTGTCAGCGTTGCGTTGTTCCCGCAAGAGATTCTCAGACAGGGAAACTAACAACCAATTTTCAGAAGATATTTGTGAGTAGGCGTAAGGAGTCTCTACCACCTTGGACAACGCCAACCCGCTTTAATCATTTCTTCAGGTTAAGCGTGAATACAAATATACCTGCATCAGAAGCAGGAAAAGTTTTAAATAAAGGTGATGAGCTCAGAATTCTTGGTATCAGCGAAAGCGACCAAAGCTAGAGCTTTGAAGAAAGGTATATTTAAAAACCTCATTTTTCACAGATATTTCTGAATTTAATAATAAGTTTGGTTAAAGAAACATAAACCTCTTTCCGAAGATAAAAGTATATCGGTATGATGACTGACGCAGTACACTCGTAACTTAGACAACTAGTATGCAAGTCATTCACCAAATGTACTCATGGCATGACAAAATCGAGAGATTAACAAACTTGTATATGCACAAACACGATGTAGAGGTTACGCTGTGAGTACATTCCTATCTAGTGTAGCTGTCTTACTCTCGACTTTGGCTTTATTATGTAGTGGCTATACGGCTTACCAAGTTTTTACTCTGCAACAAACGCTGAATGTTGCTAATCCTGGTAGCAGTAGCGTCACCACTTCTACCCAAAAGGCTTCCAGTGTAGAAGAAACCAGTACTGCTCCTCCTAACATCTCGCCTAATCCACTGGAAACGTCTTCATCTGCGGATAAAACGGCACAATCCACAACCGACACTGAAACCACTTCTTCAAAGCCACAATCAGCCGCGGCTAGTACTGCTATTAAACCTGGTCAATTTGTACAGCCTGCTTTTGGTAAAAAGGTACAAGTGGAGTTACTTTCGGTAAAGCGGATTAAAGATCCAGAAACTGCCAATCGTGATGTGGTGAATGTGCAGATGCGTATCCGTCGTCTTGCTTCGGATGGAGTTGGTGGCAGTGACATTATATCGGTTGGTAGTACAACAGCCCGTAATCCTGATACGAGCGAAACCTATAAAACTGTTAACTTGCAGCGCTCAACGGGTAGTGTTGGTCTATCTTCTTTGCGTCCCAATGCCTCAGCTGATGCCTATGTTTGGTTAAGGATTCCCGAGGGTGTTAACAGTTTAGACGTGTTTGTGCCAGATACAGCAGCGTTTAATAATGTGCCAATTTCTAATTAGTCCTGAGTTTTGAGTGATGAGTGCTGAGTAGTCACAGGAACTGACTCAGGACTTTTTACAACTTACTCCCGTACTTAGGGCAGAAGTGATGACCTCATCGAATAGCAGTATTCTCTTCTGGAGGCAAACTGTCTGTACCCAGCGCGTTGGAAGGCGCAGATCATCGGTGCATTATTAACATCAGCATCACTACGGATGCGTACAGCACCGTTGGACTTCACACTCAGGGTTCCCTGCTGTAGCAAATCGTTGATGCGTTTAAAGCCTGGTAAACTACCCTATTTTCAGAAGGGTCTACGTGCTATGTCTCTTATCCAGTCTCCTTTGTAGCTTCTTTGTCACCCCGTCAGGTAGTCTATTTAAATGCAGACGGCTGTAACAAGAGTAAGTCCATTTTTATTCAGACGTAAAGACGCGCTATTTGAAGCGTCTCTATACAAGATCCAAACACAACTGCCGAAAATGGTCGCCCCGTTGTTCAAAATTGGCGTATTGGTCGAAACTGGCACAAGCAGGAGAGAGGAGCACCACAGGCGCTTGATACTGTTTTGCCAATTCCGCTGACCTGGGAACAGCCTTCTCCATTGTTTCTACAATTTCGTAACTGTGATAGCCTACTTCTTGCAGGCGTTTAGCAAATGCAGGTGCAGCACTACCAATCAGTAATACAGAAGCGGCTTTGTCTTTAATTTTTGTCATCCAGCCATTATCATCACCGGCTTTGGCTTCGCCACCAGCAATTAAAATGACTGGACTTTTAACGGATACTAACCCAACTTCAGCTGCATCGTAGTTCGTCGCTTTGCTGTCGTTGATAAAATCAATGCCTTCCCAGGTACAAATGTGTTCTAAACGATGGGAAACACCAGGGAATTCACTGATGGCGCGGGAAATTGCATCTTGATCAATTCCCGCTAAACGTGCGGCTGCAACAGATACCAGCAGATTTTGCAGGTTGTGTTCTCCTACCATCCGCAAAGCAGAAACTTCTACAATGCATTCATCTTGTAGAGACGCGCCACCTCTCGTCTCTACAACCCAACCATCTTCAATGTAATAGCCTTTATCACCTATCAAACCATCTTTACCTTTAACGCTTGTCCAATAGGCATCAGACCAATCTCTTACACCCACTTTCCTTAAATATGGGTCGTCACCGTTGAAAACTTGCAACTGAGACTGACGCAGCAGGTGCGCTTTAATGTTGTAGTAGTTCTCTATAGTTTTATGGCGACTGAGGTGATCTGGTGTGAAAGTTGTCCACACGCCGATGTGAGGCGCAACAGAGGAAGATGATTCTATTTGATAGCTGCTCATTTCTGCAATGACCCAGTCTATTTGGGTATGGCCAGATGAGGGAGATGAGACAGATGAAGCGAATGAGGACGTATTTTCCTCCCCTTGTCCCTTATCCAAAGAAAGCGCAACTTCGCAAGCAGCGTAGCCAATGTTACCGCAGGCGGGAGCGTGAAATCCTGCTTGTTGAAAAATCGCGGCAATTAAGGATGTGGTAGTGGTTTTACCATTTGTGCCAGTAATGGCTACCCAGGGTACTGATTGCAAATGTCGCCAAGCGAGTTCCATTTCCCCAATGGTTTCAATGCCCAATTCTCGTGCCTTATTTAATACACCTATATCCCAAGGTACGCCGGGACTAACAACTATCAGTTGGGGTAAATCTGAATCATGGAGTTGCAGGGAATACCCCAATTTAACGGTTATTTGTTCTGCGGCAAGTTCTTGTTGTTGCTTCAGGAAGTTTTCGGAGGTGTTGCGATCGCCGATCTCCACCTCCCAACCTTCCTGTTTCAACAATCTCGCCGCAGCAATACCGGACTTTCCTAATCCAATGACGTGGGCTTTGGGCATAGACTGTGGCAGAGGTCCCTGGTTAAGCACTCATATCGTAGCGTTTATTTGCTAAAATCACACAACTTTTTCACAAATGCTACAAATTTTTGACTATTGTACCAAAATCCGCTAACACACGGGTATGATTGCGAACTAATCCGAGCAAATTTAACCTATTACGTTTGATTTCTGGATTAGGGTCCATGACTAAAACACTTTCTGGACCGTCAAAAAAGTTGCTGACGGTGGGGGTAATTTGCAAGAGTGCTGTTACTAACTGCCGATAGTTTCTTGATTGTTGTGCAGCTTGAGTTTGTGGGACTAAATCCACCATGGCATTGTAAAAAGCTTCCTCTGAAGGTTTTTGAAAGAGGGAAGTGCGAACTACAGATGTTGGATCAAGTTGTTTTGTATCCAAATCTCCTTGAGCTGCTAAACGGGTGGAACGGTTGACGGTTTCGTAGATGTTATCTAAAGTACCATCATTGCGGATTTGTTGGAGGAAGGTTGCGCGATCGCGCACATCTAATAAATCCTGTAACGCCCTTTGTGCATATTCTGGGTCATTTTCTCCCAAAACTGCATTTACCAAATCATAGTCAATCTGTTTTTCTTCTTGCAGCAAAGTCCGGATGCGTTGCAGGAAAAATTCTTGTAAAGCAGCAACTAACTGATTCCTTTCTTTGTGACGTTTATTAGCGAAATCTGTAGCGATTTTTTCCAGCAACTGTTGCAAATTGATTGGCAAATTAGCTGTCCATGTAATGTTTACGATCGCATTTGCAGCCCGTCGCAAGGCAAAGGGATCAGAAGAACCTGTGGGTATTAACCCCAATCCAAAGATGCTAACTAATGTGTCTAGTCTATCTGCTAAACCGACAACTTGACCTGGCAAACTTTTGGGAAAAATGTCATCTGCCCCGCGAGGTAGATAATGTTCAAAAATTGCCGTTGCAACTGCTTCATCTTCTCCACTGAATAATGCATATTTTTGTCCCATAACTCCCTGTAATTCAGGAAATTCATAGACCATTTGGCTGACTAAATCAGCTTTACAGAGCAAAGCTGCTCTTTGAATATTTTCCTGTTCCTTGTCGCTTAATTGCAGTTGTTCTGTGATAAGCTTGGCAATATTGCAAATGCGGTCTACTTTGGCACGGACTGAACCCAAATCCTCTTGGAAAGTAACTGTTTCCAACTGAGGTAAAAAGCTTTCCAAAGGTTTTTCTAAATCAGCGTCGTAGAAAAATCGGCCATCGGCTAAACGTGCGCGGATAACTCTTTCATTGCCCACAGCAATAATGTCTGATTTAGCCGTGTCACCGTTAGAAATTGTGACAAAATTTGGGAGTAATTCCTTGGTATTTGTAGCTCTAAACACAGGAAAATAACGCTGGTGACTCACCATAACAGTGGTAATCACCTCAGTAGGCAAGTTCAAAAATTCTTGTTCAAATTTGCCGACAACTGCTGAGGGAAATTCTACGAGATTTGTGACTTCCTCTAATAAATCTGGGTAAATCTCTGCATAGCCATCCAGTTTTTGTACAGATTCTTTGACTTGCTGTGTGATGGTATTTTTCCGTTCTTCGGTATCAACTACGACATATGCAGAGCGAAGTGTAGTGACATAATCAGTAGCGTGGGCAATGGTCACGGGTTCTGGATGCAAGACGCGATGACCGTGGGAGATGCCATCGCTCTTTAGCGTCTGCGAACCATTTTCTAATTTTATGGGCAGCACCGCCTCATCTAACAAAGCAACCAACCAACGAATGGGTCGGGAAAATTTCTGATCCCCATCACCCCAACGCATCAATCGTTTCCCTTCTAAACTCCAAATCCATTGGGGTACAAGTTCTGTCAAAATTTCCGCTATAGGACGACCGGGGGTTACTTTCTGTACAAAGACAAAATTCCCTTTATCAGTGGCGCGAACTTCCAAGGCGTCGAGTTCCACACCTTGCTTTTTGGCAAAGCCTTGCGCTGCTGGCGTCGGTTTCCCATCTTTGAAAGCTGCTTGGGCGGGGGGACCTTTAACTTCCTCTTCACGGTCGCTTTGTTGGGATGGTAGACCTTTGATGAGTACAGCTAGACGGCGGGGAGTCCCGTAAACTTCCACAGCATCTGCTTTGAGGCTGTTTTCTTCCAGAGTTTCGGGAATACGGGATTTCCACTGCGCGATGGCGTCACGGAGAAAGCTTGCAGGTAGTTCTTCTGTACCAACTTCTAATAAAAACGCAGGCATAGGACTATTTTTTCAAGGAAAGCGTGGCTTAACTATATTAGTCAATTCAATCAGTTTACCTTGCCTGTCATGCCTGCGTTACATTGAGTTTGCTAGGTTCTTTTCTATTTCTGTTGCGGTAATGTAGTCATGGTTAAACCTAAAATTCTTCAGGAAAATTGAGACTAGACCTGATAAACTATGAACCTTATAAGATAATCTCTGAACTTGGTTATAAACTGAAAGCGACAAGACTACTGCAAAAATTGTCAAGGCAAAAGTAGACGATGGAAATGGCAACACAAAAGGTTCCTCGCTGGTTTGTTCGCAGAGACATAGATGGTTTATTTGGGCTTTTTCTCGACAACTTGATTCAAATTTTGTTGATTGTCAATTTGTGTCAAGGGGTGCTTGGTTTTCCTGGCTTCCTGGTATATGGACGCATTTTGCCAGGAATTGCTTTCAGTTTAATTGTTGGTAACTTCTATTATGGTTGGTTAGCTTACCAAAAAGGTCAACGGGAGCAACGAGATGATATCACTGCTTTGCCCTATGGCATCAATACCGTGAGCCTTTTTGCTTATATATTTCTAGTTATGTTACCTGTGCGGTTAGCGGCGATCGCTCAAGGTGCATCTTCAGAACAGGCTGCTGAACTAGCATGGCAAGCCGGTTTGGTGGCTTGCTTGGGTTCAGGTTTGATTGAATTAGCAGGAGCATGGATTGGTAATCCTCTGCGCCGTCTTGCTCCTCGTGCGGCGATGCTTTCAACTTTGGGTGGTATTGCCATCACCTTCATTGCCATTGGCTTTTTGTTTCGGACTTTTGCCAATCCTGTAGTGGGTTTAGTTCCCTTAGGCGTTATTCTGATTACCTACTTTGGACAAGTTCGATTTGTCATCCCTGGTGGGTTATTGGCAGTTCTTTTGGGAATCGGTTTAGCGTGGGGTACAGGTTTGGTCAGTTGGGATAACACCAAGTTCGTCACTGCACTACAACCAGTAGGAGTTTACTTGCCAGGGTTATGGCTAGGGAAATTGTGGAACAGTCGCGCAGTCTTATTAGACTATTTCAGTATCATCTTACCAATGGGGCTTTTTAACCTTGTCGGTAGTCTTCAAAATTTAGAGAGTGCTGAAGCGGCTGGAGATGCTTATCCTGCTACTCCAAGTCTTGCAGCTAATGGCATTGGTACGCTTGTTGCCGCTGTTTGTGGTTCCTGTTTTCCAACCACCATTTATATTGGACATCCTGGTTGGAAAGCTTTGGGGGCAAGAGTTGGTTACTCCATTCTCAATGGTATTTTTATGGGCTTGCTGTGCCTAACAGGAACCGTTGCGTTACTTGCCTATTTTGTCCCCATTGAAGCCGGAATGGCAATTGTGTTGTGGATTGGCATTGTGATTGTGGCTCAAAGCTTCACAGCAACTCCTCCTCACCATGCCCCTGCTGTTGTTGTAGGTTTGTTACCAGGTATTGCAGGCTGGGGTGCATTAATTGCCAAAAATGCTCTACGGGCAGCAGGTTTAGGGACTCTAGAAAAACCCTTAACACCAGCCTTGATTGAGCAGTTTAAGCTGAGTGATACGTATATTGATGGTGCTTTTGCTTTGGAGCAGGGGTTTATTTTTTCAGCGATGATTTTGGCTGGTATCACAGTTTATATTATTGAGCGAGACTTCCGCAAAGCCGCCTATTGGTCTATTGCAGCTGCTTTACTTTCTTGGGTTGGCTTGATGCATAGCTACCACTGGACTGTAGCAGATACTGTTGTCAATTTGGGTTTTGGAACTGGAACACCTTGGGCTGTTGGCTACATTTTGCTAGCCATTCTCTTTTTCTACACTGAATGGCAAACACGCCATCAAAAAATAAATCAACAGGTTGTTTCATCTCCATCACAAGAAACTTTTGAGAGAAATTTAGATAAATGAGGTTATGACTAACAACTGATAACTGTTAACCATATAAAATCACTCAGGTATTACCCTGAGTACGGTTACATAACTTGAGGTCTTCTTCGGATTTTTTAGATGAAATGATAACTAATTCAGTCAGCACCGTCTTCAACAAGTGGGAACGCTTAATCACCAAAATCGCTTCAGTGTTTTCCCATTAATATTCTTGTAGGAGGAACTGACTAACTGTTCAGCGCTATCGCTCATTAAATAATCTGCCAGGGCAGAGAGTTGAGTTATCCTTTTTGAGGTGGCAGTCACTGTGTTAGTAAAAGGGAAAGGAATCACTCCTCCTTGTTCGATACTAAGTGTAATAGTTAGGGAATCTAGTACTGATGACAAACCTAGCTCAGAATTAGAAAGTAGCCCAAAGGCGAGATTACCGTTGATCACTTCAAACAAGTCAGAATTGCGGTAATCTGCAAGAGAATATTTGATAAAGTCAATGATTGGTTGTAGTGGCTTAAATCCACTCAAGTCCAATCCATCTATGTAATCCAGGCTGACAAAAACATCGGCAACACTGTCACTCGCCGGAATCAAGATATCTTCTAACTTAAACACGACAAGTCCATTGCTATTACCAGCAGGGGTACAAGTGATTGTGTTCGCAAACGGGAAAGGAATCACGTTTGTCGGTGCAACATCAAGTGTCACGGTTAACGAGTCCAGTACTGATGACAACCCTAAATCTGAATTAGAAAGTAGCCCAGAAGCGAGATTAGCATTGATGACCTCAAAGAAGTCGAAATGCGGGTAATCTGTTAGACAATCTTGGATGAAGTCGGTAATGGGTTGCAGTAGCTGGAACACACTAGGGTCAGGTCTATCGAAAAAATCCAAGGCAACGGTGATATTGGCAACACTACCACGCACTGCAATCAGAATGTCTCCTAATTCCAATGAAATAAGGGTCGAATTCCTTGTGAAACTATTAAGAATGAATTTGCTTGACATAATTTAAATCTCATGGTTTCGTCAGATATTCCTGGATGTTTATCAAAATCCATCACCACTAAAGATGAACTTTTCACCCAGTTGTTGGTTCTAGCCCAATAGATTCTTGAACCAATATGCCAAGAACCTGCATTCCATAAGTCATAGGGTGAAATTGATGGTGTTTTTTACTTATGACACCATTAGCGAGTGACAAAGCTCTTCCTCTAGCCAGGGAATTTCTAGGCTTTGGATACTCGATACTGTTAAATGTTTGTCATTGCATATTGCTTGAATGTGGATACCATCAGTTATCCACACTCAATCCTCTATCCACTCCCAATCCTCCTGATGAGGTCATTAACTGAGAACACATACAACAATCAGGAACCGATATCGCTTAATTCACCAGGAGAACAGCACTTTTTGGCTGCCCTGATACTATTATATTTTGTGGATAGTTTGAGAGAAGACACTGAAAGAATACAGTTGTTCAATTAATCTCGCAAGAGCTTTTTTAGTAGCTTTAAGTCTACAGAATGAAGCTACATAAGTAGAGTTATTTTGTGGTATAATGTTCTATTTTTTCAGGAATAAATGACAGATGTTCAGGAATAAATGACAGATAAAAACCCTAAAGCCTGTTTCAAGAAAACTTCCTCTGACATGACTATCACCTTGGGACAAAGTTTGCGGCATCCCGTGGAAAATGCGTGCCGTTCAATTTCAATAGGCTTTGTTACAACTGATAGCATGACGACTTGAGTTTATTCAACCTCTTAAAGTAAAAGAGCCTTTTTTAAATTTTTCATATCTTAAGGAAGATGTCAATTTACTTGAAGAGAGTTTACTTAGTCCCAGGTAATTTGTGAGTAGGTACTAGATGATAGGAGCGATTTTTATTAAGTCATAATAGCTAGTGCTAGGAGTCAGAAGTCATTCGTCAGGAATCAGGAGAGAAAAAGACTTACATAACCGGGTTTTCACCTATATCTAACTGTCTAGTTATTTCTACCGTCCTGCACTAGTTACTCGCCTCTATGTAAAAAAATGTAAATGCGTTTTAGCATAGTCTGAAAGTAGATATTTTTGAAAAGTGCTTAATCGTATTTGAATTTATCATAAAATTACGATATAAACTACTTTTTATATAAAATATGTTATAAGTAATATTCCAGTGTTTTCATAAAAAAATATAAAGTAATTATTAGAAGATATTGTTATTTCACTAAAAAATGTTGGAAAAGATATTACAAAAACTTAAATCTCGCTTAGGGATGTTTTTGGCTGTTTTACTGAGCATCATCTTATTTTCTATATCGCAAGCCTTATCGCAGCAACCAGTAGTCCTGAATATGTTGATTACTGCTCTTGATGCCCCACCTTGGAAGCAAGGCATAATCAAAGACTTTGAAACAAAAAATCCGGGCATTCGCATCAATCTTATTGAAGGTCCAAATGCTGCAAATTTGCTCGAAGACCTCTATACTTCAGCATTTATCTTGGGTGATTCTCCTTATGACTTGGTGAATATGGATGTCATTTGGACACCCAAGTTTGCTGCTGCTGGGTGGTTGTTAGATCTGGGCGATCGCTTGACAAAAGAAGAGTTAGCAGCATTCTCGCCCAAAGACGTAGAAGGGGGACGTTACGAAGGCAAATTATATCGAATTCCCATGCGGAGCGATGTTGGAGTCTTTTACTACCGGGAAGACTTGCTCAAGCAAGCAGGTTATCAACCGCCAGACACCTTTGGAGATTTGCTCAAAATTTCTAAGTCATTAAAAGAACAAGGCAAAATTAATTGGGGTTATGTTTGGCAAGGTCGCCAGTATGAGGGACTTGCTGCTATGTTTGTGGAAGTTTTGGAAGGTTTTGGGGGATTTTGGGTCAATCCCGCTACCTTAGAAGTTGGACTAGATAAACCCGAGACATTAAAGGCGATCGCGTTTCTCAAAGACACAATACAGGAGGGTATCTCTCCTGGTGGAGTGACAACGTACCAGGAAGAAGAAACCAGGCGCTTTTTCCAAAGCGGTGAAGCAGCATTTCTACGCAGTTGGCCCTATGTTTGGCCTCTAGCCAATAGTGAAGATTCACCCATCAAAGGTAAAATTGGGATTAAACCAATGCTTTCCACCCCTGGTAACAGTGGAGGAGCTTGTTTGGGAGGTTGGGGTTTGGGAATTGCCAAATCTTCCAAACATCCGAAAGAAGCCTGGAAAGCAATTCAGTACTTCACGAGTGAACAAGCACAACGCCAATTTATTTTGGACGCGGGTTTTGTGCCAAGCCGACGCTCATTATTTACAGACCCAAAAATTGTCAGCAAATACCCTCACTATCCTAAGCTACTGGAAATAGTTGATAGAGCAGTTTTACGTCCACCTATCGCTCAATATGCTCAAACATCAGATATTTTGCAACGTTACCTCAGTGCTGCCTTGACAAATCGTATGACACCTGAAACAGCGATGCAAGCTGCTGCTAGTGAAACCAGACGACTGTTAGCAGGTGGAAAATAGGGTGTGGGGGAGTGCTGAGTACCGAGATCCATAATTCCAAGACGGCTCGACAGATTGCTAATCTGATTCCGCAAGTGTGTCCCTTTACACGCAAGACTAAACTCTTCAATCACACCCCCAGCCAACTGAGCAACGTCATCTAGTAGGGGCAGTGGTATGATAGCTCGTTGAGTTGGTAGCGTGGACTATGTCTGTCAACTTGTGAATCTACCCAGCTTTAAGCTTTGTGCGCTAGCTTTAAGCAACTCATTCCCCAACTTTGTATTGCAGATTACAACCTGTAAAAAGCTTCCTTCTAAGCGTTTGTTTACACAGACATAAACTCAGCCTAACATTATATAACTTGTATAAGTCCTGTATTTTGTCATGATTAACAACTCCAACAAAGTGCAACTTTCAGGATATACGGTGAGTGTAATGATGAGTCAAACGATAGGAGGACGTTACCGAATTATCCAACAGATAGGAAAAGGGGGATTTGCTGTCACTTTTATAGCTGAAGATACACAACGACCGGGAAATCCTCAATGTGTTATCAAGCAATTTAAACCGATAGCTACCGATGAGAAGACCTTGCAGGCTGGAAAAACTCTGTTTGTGCAGGAAGCCCAGACTTTAGAACAATTAGGAAACCATGACCAAATTCCGCGACTATTAGCTCACTTTGAGGAAAATCAAGAATTTTATTTAGTTCAGGAATTTATTGAAGGTCACGACCTCAATGAAGAAATGCTTCCAGGAAAACCACTGAGTGAAGCTTTTGTGGTTCAACTTTTACAAGATATTTTAGAGGTTTTAGCTTTTGTCCACCAGCAAGGGGTGATTCACTGCGATATAAAACCCTCCAATATCCGACGGCGTCTGTCAGATGGCAAAATTGTGTTGATTGACTTTGGTGCAGTCAATCAAATCTCTACTCAGGTAGTTAATTCTCAGGGAGAAACGACTTTTACTCTGGCAATTGGCACTCGTGGTTATATGCCCAGCGAACAAGCAAATGGTAATCCAAAATTTAGTAGCGATATTTACGCACTTGGTATCATTTGTATCCAAGCTTTGACAGGAATACATCCCGATTCTCAAGAAGGTGGGGAACTGACAACATACCCCGCCGATACAACATACCCCACGACAGGAGAGATTATTTGGCGCGATCGCGCACAGGTCAGTCCTCAATTAGCAAATATACTAGACAAGATGGTGTGCTATGACTTCCGTGAGCGCTACTACTCAGCAAATGAGGCGTTGCAAGCCATCAAGGAGCTATCATCGACATCGCCACTTAAGAAAGCTTTAATTGGAGTGGGAATAGCCACATCAGTGGCCCTTTTGATCGCATTTTTTTACCAGTTCTATAAATTGAGAGAACCAAAACACAATATAAATTTCTTAAGTTATGAAAATTCTCAATATGATATAAAAATTAAATATGCGGAAGGTTGGATAAAACAAGAACAAGGTGATTTCTTTGGAGAGGTTGCTGAATTCTTTCCCACCGATAAAAATTTGTCACATTCCTGTCCACTGGAGATGGCTATACGTATTAACGACTTACCAAAAAAATTACTGTCTCTAGAGGAATATAAAAACTTAGCTGTAAAAAAAATTAAGAATAATAACCCAAGCACTCATATCACTGATGAGTCATCTCCAACAACTACGTTGTCAAACTTTAGAGCTTATAAGTTAATTTATACTCGCCAAGATGGTAAATGTCATTTACGAGTTATGGAGACTGGGACTGTAAGACACAATAAAGCTTACTACATCACTTATACAGCAGAATCATCACAATATTCTAACTTTCTACCAATAGCAGAAAAGATGATTAATTCATTCCAAATTCTGAAGAATGATTAGAAAAGAGATTGCATATTAAAAATTGTTAAGAAACCGTAATTCTACGTGCTGACTCCCAGGACTCATTTGCAATTTTGGTGAAGCATTATCAACCTGACGCTTTAAGTTATCTTCTTCTAGCTCCGCAGTAATTTGATTAAACCTATCAAAAGTCAGACCATTATCTTCAAGTATTTTTTGGGAGCGCTTGCAGTAATTTACCGCTATATCTCTAGCCTCTTGGGGAAGATAATTTAAGCTATCTTGATCGTTACAATCAATTTTTGGAACTTCCTCACCACCAACAATTTTTCTGATTTCTTCAAATGCTTCTTGACGCTCTGGTTTCATTGCTGACAAAGCTCTGAGATAATTTTCGAGTTCATGAGTACTAACTTGTGATGTCGATTGAATGTCAACTTTTGAAGGAACAACAGAGGAGGGTTTTTGCTCAAGAGAATTGCTACCTTGCAAGCTAGAAGCTGTATTGTTTGTAGCGACAAGCGAACCAACAAATGCTGAGGAAACTTGCAAGTAGGTGTTGATAGGAATGCCGAAAAAATCTATCCCTCCAGTTCTAATATCGGTTATTGCTTGTCCGTTGATTCCCACTAAACGTCCCTGCTCATCTAGCACCGGACCGCCACTCATACCTGGTTTGGTGGTATTTGTGTATATCAAACTGTAACCATTTTTAGCCTTATTTGTAGACAAGCGCCCAGAAATGCGTCCATCGACAAAACGGTAGCTACTTTCTATGCTGACTGCATCTGCGACAGCCCACCCAGCAACATAAACCGTTGTACCTTCAATGAGCTGTTCGGCATTGCCTAGCTCAGGTTTACGATAGCTTTGTGTGCTCTCGAATTGTACAATTGCCAAATCTACCTCTGACAAGGGTTTGACAAGTTTAGGATTAACCTGATAACGCTGACCATCAGGGGTTTGAATGGTATAATCTCCTTTGAGTTGGACCACATGCCAGTTAGTGAGGACAGTGTAAGTATTTCCTTGGCGGTTAATAATCACCCCAGAACCGGGATTAGACCCATCTATACGAACTGTTATCGCCTTAGCAATGTTGTTAACCTCTACTGCGGTTAAACCCACCACGACTGGAGACTGTACTATCACAATTGCCGCTGCACCAAGCACTACTACTGGAATTTCATAAGCAAACCTCATCATCTTTCCTCTAATTAGCTTTACTTATTAGTAAGTATTTCAGCTTTTTGTTTTGTAACCTCTGACAGTGTCAGCAATTGCAAAGTTGGATCGAGAATACACGAACTTTGCCTTAATTCAAAATTCATCTATCGTAAACGCAGATCCGGTACTAATGTCACAAATTATGGAGCCAATTCTACGACTGTTTTGATAGGCACTGCCAAGCTGGAGCGAGTAATAAGATCCTGTAAGGGTTTGCAAGGCTCTGAGCCATCATGATACAAGTCAGGAGTATCCCACAGTGGGTCTTTATGCAATCCATTGATGCCCACCATCTCACCCTGATGGTTCAGCAAAGGTGCCCCACTCATACCCTTACGGATATCATTGGTGTACCCGATTTGGTAGCCTCCTTCTAAAGCCTTGTCTAGCACCAAAGAAACTTGACCAGTGGTAAAAAGAAATTCTTTTGTGACACCACTGTTTGCTGCTGGAGGGGGGGTGAGAAGCTTTTCGCCTGCGGAGGGAACTTCGGTTGAGGAGTCACTGCGTTGTGCAGAAAAGCCTGAGTGGGGGCTTTCGCCGCTCAGATCTTGGGAGGGTTCCAACTGGCTTGGTACTGGCGCGGCAGCCGCATTTGAGGTAAATCCACCAATAAACACCTTATCCCCTACTGTCAACGTCGCTGAATCGCCCACCGTTGCAACTGTATAAATTGCATTTGTGCTACGAAACTCCAACAAAGCCAAATCATTATCCTGAAAAACTGCGTTGGAAAGCGTAGCTGGGTAAATGCGTCCATCTGGAGTTTGAATTTGATAGGGAGGATTAGCAGCTCTGATGACATGAGCATTAGTGATCACGCTGTAAACTTGCCCTTCCCTTTTGATCAAAGTTCCCGATCCTAGTAACTCGTTTGAGAGAACTTTGACCGTAATTGCCTCAGCTAGTTGTTGCACCTGTTGTGCCGAAAGTTGGTTTGTCGGCTGTGAAACTTTAGCAAGGTTGGGATCTAAGTAGTTGCAAGAAACAGAAACTGTTACCTGTCGTAGCAGTGAAATTGCAATTCCACTAAGACAGGTAACTAGCAACAGGTTAGAACTGAGACGTAGTCGTTGCCACCTCCAAGTCATCTAGCCTGACTCCGAACTGAGTGAGAATAAAAAACGAAGCTAAAGTGATACTCAACTACGAGTGTTGGTTGTAGCAGATTCACTACCTCCCTCGCTGTCACCTTGATCTACAACTTGATTGACATCCAGATAAAGATCTCCATTAGGAGTGTTGGTTGCAGCAGATTCACTACCTTCCTCAGTGTCAACTTGATCTACAAGTTGCTTGACATCCACATAGAGATCACCATCAGAGTATGATTCGTAATGACTGCCACTGAGTTCAACAGGTTTTACATCGGCACCACGGCGAAAATCAAGAATTTGTCTGAGAACACGCCCGGTATCTGTTCCAGGCTTGAGGGTAACAAGCACGTTGTCAGGTAAACAAGAACCACCCTTGCGATCGGCGATACACAGCACTGGATAACCTTGAGAATCATTTCTACTTGTGATGTACAGCGTGCCGTTGTCATAATAGCGCTGGAATCTTGCAGAAACCATCTCACAGCGTTTCTGCGGTGTGAACCCTGAATTACTGAAATCTTTAACGACCCAACGAATGAATGGTTCATTGCCTCGTGAAGTACGAACCATCGTTACGGGAGCACCGTTGCTCTGACCGCAGAAGAACTTATTGTCATTAGCGTAGCTTTTCTGATTGATCGTTGCAATTGCGGCAATTGCACCAAGTGAGGCTATGACAAAGGATTTGGTAACTCTTGTCAACACTTGATTAAGTAATCCGAGTCTCATAAGTTACGCTGGAACTCATTGAAAAGGGTACATCTTTCCCTTGTAAGGATACACTAAGAATAAAGATACACCAAGCCAACAACTCAAGTTGCAGAATTTGGGATGAAATTCTGAAAGTATCTCATGAAATACCGTCAATAGAGTTTGGTTAAATCCTGTATTTTGTTGTAATTATTAACCACTCCTGCACAATGCTGCTCGCGGATTTTCTTGTGGGATAGGCGTCGCACCCATTCTTAACTATAAGCGAACTGTCCGGTTCGCCCCACAACAACTTTATTGAATGCAAAGGCAAACCTCTATAACTAATATACAGACGTGCCATAACGCGTCTGTACAATTAATAATTAATAACCTATGACCAATGAGTAACATACAAACAATACGAAGTCGAGAACAACGAACGGCGTGGATTTTCTTACTACCCGCCTTACTGTTGCTGTTGTTTGTCTTCGGCTATCCAATAGTTCGTGCTTTTTGGTTAAGTTTCTTTACTCAAAATTTGGGAACGAAGCTGCAACCCGTCTTTTCTGGATGGGAAAACTACGCGCGGATAGCAGGAGATGGTCGTTTCTGGCAAAGTTTCTGGACAACAACAGTATTCACCATAATCACCGTGGTGGTAGAACTACTGCTAGGACTCGGTATTGCTCTGGTTTTGAATCAGCGGTTTTTTGGACGGGGTGTTGTGCGTACAATCGCTATTTTACCTTGGGCTTTGCCCACTGCTCTTATTGGTCTTGCCTGGGCGTGGATTTTTAATGACCAGTTTGGGGTTGTTAATGACCTTCTGTTGCGGCTGAATTTGATGAAAACTGGAATTAACTGGTTGGGAGAACCAACACTGGCGATGATAGCCGTGATAGTTGCAGATGTCTGGAAAACAACTCCATTTATTAGTATCTTGCTATTAGCTGGTTTGCAGTCGATTTCGCCAGATTTGTACGAAGCTCACGCGATTGATGGCGCGACACCTTGGCAAAGCTTCTATCAAATGACTCTACCCCTTTTGATGCCACAAATTCTCATTGCGATGCTGTTTCGCTTTGCTCAAGCTTTTGGGGTTTTCGACTTGATTGCTGTGATGACCGGAGGTGGTCCTGGTGGTGCTACAGAAGTCGTATCACTCTACATTTACTCTACCGTCATGCGCTACTTAGACTTTGGGTATGGGGCTGCACTGGTCGTTTGTACTTTCATGTTGTTGATTGCGGCGGTAGCTATTGCTAGTTTTTTACTCAACAAATCTCGAATGAATACATCTTACTAACTGTAAAATTTCAAATCCAAAATTTATATGGCAGTAACTCAGGAAAAATTGACGGCAAATCCTCAACCAGAAACAAGGATAAAAAATTCGGGAAAAAAGATTTTGCTTTGGGTGGCGATCGCCTTAGTTGTCATTTTCTGTTTAGCCCCAGTCATGTGGCAATTACTGACCTCATTTAAGTTGAATCAGGATATTGCTAAAATTCCCACTGTTTATTTTCCCACTCGGATTACTCTCAATCACTACACTGAATTATTCATTCGTCGTCCGTTTTGGCGATACATATTAAATAGTGCCTTTGTCTCAATTGTTTCCACAGCTTTATCTTTAGCGCTGGGTGCGCCTGCTGCTTACGCTTTAGCACGGTTGCGTCCTTGGGGTGGAAAAGCCATCCTTGCAGGTATCCTCATTGTGACTTTGTTCCCTGGAATTTTATTGTTTTTGGGACTATTGGAAATTATCCAATGGTTGCATCTAGGCAACAACTATTTAGCGCTCATTATTCCCTACATTGCTATTAATTTACCTTTGACAATTCTGGTGTTACGTAGCTTTTTTCAGCAATTACCAAAAGATTTGGAAGATTCCGCAAGGGTAGATGGCTACAACACTTGGCAAATGCTAGTGCAAATATTACTACCCATGACAATTCCTGCTTTGGTGACTACTGGAATTCTCACCTTTATTTTTGCCTGGAATGAGTTTATCTTTGCTCTGACGTTTATTACTCGTGAAGAGATGAAAACCATTCCCGTTGCTGCGGCACAATTAGGTGGTGCATCAGTCTTTGAAATTCCTTATGGTTCGATTGCTGCAGCAACCGTTGTTGGCACATTGCCTTTGGTTTTACTCGTTTTGTTTTTCCAGCGCAAGATTATTCAAGGTCTGACTGCTGGTGCTGTTAAAGGTTGATAGGAGCCTGGGTAGTAGTTAGTTATTCTACTCACTACTAACAATCCCTGTTCCTTACTCTGTACTCCCTTAATAAAAATCATGGCGACACTTGAACTGAAAAACTTAAATAAAACATATACTCCCAAAGTTATTCCAGTTAAAGACGTTAACTTGAGTGTAGATGACAATGAATTTCTCACTTTACTAGGTCCAAGTGGCTGTGGTAAGTCTACGACACTGCGAATGATTGCAGGGTTGGAAGAACCTACTCGTGGTCGGATATTTCTTGGAGGCGAGGATATTACATTTAAGCGACCAGGCGATCGCAATATGGCGATGGTGTTTCAAAGCTATGCGCTTTATCCCCACATGAGTGTGTACGAAAACCTAGCCTCTGGACTGAAGCTGAAAAAAACCCCTCGCGCTGAAATTCAACAGCGAGTGACAGAAGTTGCAAAACTTCTAGGATTAGAAGAATTATTGCAACGCAAACCAGGTCAATTATCAGGGGGACAAAGACAAAGGGTAGCCGTCGGTCGGGCGTTGGTGCGTCGCGCTCAAGTTTACTTGCTTGATGAACCGCTGAGTAACCTAGATGCGCTCTTGCGTGAACGAGTCCGAGCTGATATTAAGCAAATATTTGCTGCCCAAAAAGCCCCAGTGGTTTATGTGACTCATGACCAGACAGAAGCGATGACGCTTTCCACAAAAGTGGCTGTACTTAACAACGGTCTCGTCCAGCAACTCGACCCACCAGAGCGCATCTACAACCATCCAGCTAATTTATTTGTAGCTGGATTTGTTGGCAGTCCGCAAATGAATTTGCTGACCCTACCCTGTAAGGGACATTACGCAATGTTAGGTCATTCAAGAATGGTGCTGCCAGATATACCAACAGTACCACCAGAAATTGTGTTAGGAATCCGTCCAGAACACGTCCGCATTGCACAACCAGATGATACACAGACGATTCAAGGTCAAGTGTATCTGGTGGAAAACTTAGGTATGCACAATTTGATAAGTGTTCGTGTTGCCAATTCTCAGGGAGAACCGTTGACCGTGCGTGCTTTGTTACCTCCAGACCAAAAATGGCATAATGAACAAATGACATTAGCTTTGCCGTCTCAGAATATCCACTGGTTTGATGTTCAATCAGGTGATGCTCTTCGGTAGGGTTAATGGGCATTAATTTTTCTCAAAGGTGCTGCAGCTGATCCCCTGCAACCCAAACGCTTATCCGAGCCGTATTGCCCCCGGTAAATAAGACTACATAAAGTGTTAATATTTATGTTAATATTTATGACTAAGCAGCATAGGTGAGCGGTGTTGCGCTGTTTGGTCATAAGTCCATCATTGACTATCTGTGTAGTTATTGGTTTAAGTAAATATCAATGGCGACAGCAATGCCAGAAGATAAAGTTATAGACGATCAGGGTTCTCACCCAGAGATAGCACTGAATAAATTTGTTACACCAATTCTTTCTAGTGAGAAAGCAGGGTGGAAGAATATTCTTGCCGAATACTGGCATATGCCTGCCCACGAGTTGCCTTCACAATTGTTATCGGATTATGTCATTAACCTACACTTTAAGCGTCCAGCTAAAGCAGAACTGATGTGGGATGGGCGTCTTCTTAGCAAGCGCTTTACACACGGTGAAATAACAATTCTTCCTCCTGGTTTACCATGTAAAGGGGTCTATTTAGAGGCTAGTGATTTCCTCGTGCTACGCCTTCAACCTGCTCTTGTCACCCAAGTTGCACAGGAGTTAGGCTATGCGGATTGTATTGAAATTGCACCTAGTTTGGGAGTAGTCAGTCCCCAAATTCAACATATTGGGCTGGCGCTTAAGGCAGAACTTGAATCTGGATGTTTGTCTGGACGTCTTTATGGTGAATCACTAGCAACCGCGCTAGCGAGTTATTTGCTACAGCAACATTCTACCTCCAAGCAACGCGTCCAAGAGATGAGTGGTGGTTTACCCAACTACAAGTTGTGTA
Organism: Mastigocladopsis repens PCC 10914; assembly: GCF_000315565.1. NCBI lineage: Bacteria > Bacillati > Cyanobacteriota > Cyanophyceae > Nostocales > Symphyonemataceae > Mastigocladopsis > Mastigocladopsis repens. Next base: position 4,132,069 of record NZ_JH992901.1, read on the forward strand.
GCACACTCGAGTATATCAATGACAATCTTGAGAATGAGTTGACACTTGCTCAACTTGCAAGCGTAGTGCAAATGAGTCCCTATCACTTTGCTCGCCTCTTTAAGAAGTCAACGGGTTTTACTCCTCATCAATACGTGATGAATTGTCGAATTGAGCGAGCAAAGATACTACTGGCAGAGAAAAAATTATCCGTTGTAGAGATTTGTGAGTATGTTGGCTTTCGCAGTCCAAGCCACTTCATAGCACTGTTTCGCAAGCATACGTCAATGACACCAAAAGCATATCGAAATCAGTTGTAGCTGCTGAAAAGAAAAAAATTGCTGACAGTTGTCAGTGCCAAGTTCACTTAGGAGTAAAATTAAGAACCACAGATACACACAGATGAAGCTTTACCTGTGTTTATCTGTGCTTATAGCGGTTCTCGTTTGAATGAAGTACAAATTTATCTGTGTCCATCTGTGTCCATCTGTGGTTCATTATTTCTTTGGTGTACCTTACCCAATTGCAAACCGCTATATCTGTGGTTTCATTCTCTAAGTGGGAAAATATGGGTAACGCTCAAGTTTACAGCGGTGAGGTGCAAGATGATGACCTTGAGAAAGTTTTCGCAAGCTTAAGACATTTCCCGCAAGAAGTGAACATAGTGCAATTTATACTTTTGGTAAAGTTAATTCATAACTGATTTACAAAGGTTTTTGGACAACTTAAACAGTCCATAGCAAATTTGTACGATCCCTGATTCATGCCAAATAGCTTAATGATTAAGCCCAGATTCGTCACCTGGGCTTTTTTTCTTGTCCTAGCTTAAATCTGCAATAACCCTTCTGGACTGACTGACAAAAGCGATCGCCTCTGCAAACCCTCTTGATGTAAAATTTCATTGGCTGCTAGTAAGCCACTACTCACCGCCCTTTCCATCAAGCCGCAGGGAAATGGCATTTTTACCCAATCTCCAGCAAACACCAAGTTAGAGATATTGGTACTAGTTTCTGGGCGTTCGGCGTAACTGTTGGGGGGATATCCAGAGAAGTTCTTTTGATTCACCAATTCCCGATGTAGCATTTTTGCTTGCTTTAACTCAGGCACAATTTCATAGAGTTCCTGCTCAAATGTCGTTAACAATGCTTCTTGGTTGGGGAATTGTTTTTCTTTGTAGCAGTAAGCGTGTAATTCCACCACACTACCACCATTGCGTTTTGCCCATTCAATAAATTGCTCTTGAATGCGGTGATAGAGGGTGATGCTGTCAGTGAGCTGATAACCAGATAAAGAAGTAAAATAACTGTGTTGCCACTCAAAATCGCGGTCAAACCAAAAACGACAAACAGCGAATGGATCGGCAAGGCTCAACTTTTCGACTTGCGATTGCACGGAGTGCAGCGCCCCAGAGGGCGATCGCACGACTCCATTAACATCACCATTGATTTGCCGAAATAGCTGCTGTACACCAGGTACATCGGTAGCGAAAACGTAGTAATCTGCTTGAATTATCTCTGGTGATACTGAATTAAGATTTGCTCCTATCAATTGCAAACCATCATCCTGACGCTGTACGACTTTAAATTTGGGTAAATCCCGTTGTGCTGGACCTTTCAACACTTTACCATCAGCTGCGAAAACCGCTCCATGACAAGGGCAATGAAACTTGCCATCCTCTGCCATTTTCACAGTACAACCTTGGTGAGTGCAGGTGAGAGAAATTACTTCTTGAGCACCATCTGGCAAGGCAAAGACTTCATCAGCAGCACCATAATACTGTAGAGACGCGCCATGGCGCGTCTCTACATTGTCGTTACGCTTTACCCAAAAAGGGACGTTATTTGTATTATTACCAACCTGATAGCTGAGTGAATTTATCTTGCCCTGTGCAGCCTGAATTTCACTCACTATGACCCCTGTCATAATTTTGCCACCTTTACTTTGAATAGCTTTAGCTATAGGTTGCACCAAACTTGTTCCCATATCATCTTTAGTGCCATTAAAAGCGAGTCCTTCAGGGTTGCCAAAAAAATAAAAGTGGAAGAACTGCATAAGTTCAGCAACACTCATTGTGTCTGGTGCATTCAAACTAGATTTGGCAAAAGGCAGAAAATACAAGTCATATAAACCCCTGGGAAATTCTTCCTCTACCCAATCAGCAACCGATATATTATCAAAACGCCGATAATTCTTTTCTCTCTCAAAACCACCAATAGCTTGGAAGACTTGCAGGTGTTTCAATTTTGTCAGATTAATGCCCCATCGAAAGCGATTGGGAGAGGCTATGGCTAAATCTACAATGTTCCAAGGGAAAGCAGAATGACTGGGACGAAATACCTCTGGTTTATATTTAGTATTACGGTAAACAACAGAGTAGGAATTTAATGACTTGAAATTCTCAGAAATCTCCAGTTCTGCAACTAAAGTATTCAGATTATAGTACTGAGGAAAAAAGCCATGAAAGCCATGCTCCATTCTGAAGGTGTCGCCTTGAACTTCAATTTGCCAGCTGGCAATTTTGCCACCAAGTTGGGGAGATTTCTCCAACAGCGTGACTGCAAACCCTCTTTGACTTAGTTCATAAGCACAAGCTAAACCAGCCAAACCACCACCAACAACTACAACACTTTTCTGTTGATTTAATATTCGTGGCAAATTTAGGGTATCTTGTTGAAAAACAGTTGGTTTTGGCTTAGTAAAACGAGAGTATCCCAATACTCCTGTAGCAGCACCCACACCAAACAATTTCAGTAATGCGCGACGGGAGATGGTATGCGATTCTGGTGAATTGAATACTTGACTCATGTGTTACGAAATTAACTCCTCACCGATGAAGTATTGGCGTGAAACAATGGCTTTAAAGAGAGCGCATTTTAATTGAATTATTGGGACAAAGATGTAGCCTGATATTTTGAAGTATTTTTCCAATATCAGTCTTAATTCTTAACGAAATGATTTAGGCAGAAGGGGCAGAATTCTCAACAGTTGTCGCTTTTGAGAATTCTGAACCCTCAACCTGAGTAGCCAACGAGTTTCTAGCCGAAGGGACACAAAACGGCAAGATTGGGTTAACAAACTAGAACATTATTTATTTGCCAGTTTAATATACTATTTGATAGTTGACTACTAAACGTTAGGTAGGCTAGAGATTGGCAGACTACCCCCTGTCTCCAAAAGAAACCTCCTGTGGTGGACGCTCGCGCATTCTCAATGAGGCAGAGCGGCTATTTCGCACGCGAGGCTACAATGCAGTGACCATGCGGGATATTGCTTATGAGGTGGGAATTCGTCAGGCATCGTTGTACTATCACTTTCCCAGTAAGGAGCAACTTTTTGTGGCTGTAACTGAGCAAATGTTTGAGCGCCACCGAACAGGTTTACAGCAAGTAATTCACGATGCAGGAGGTGATTTGCGCGCCCCTTTGAGGCGCGCGCTTTTGCGTTCGCAACTTCATGCAGCTTCTAGGTGGTTTCTCTCTCAGCCTCCCATCCATTTCTTGAGCATGGTACACATGGATTTGCCCTTGTTGGGTGAGGAGAATATCAAAAGGCTAGCGGCTTGCGCCCAGCAATCTATGTTTGAGCCAATTCGACAGGTATTTGTCCAAGCACAAGAGCGAGGGGAAATCCGGAACGCTCGCCCGGAACTGCTTGCTGGGTTCTTTTTGTCTGTCATGGAAAGCATTCCCTATGTTAAAACCGTACCTGGTTCTGCACCTGGGGAAGTCATGGTGGATGAAATGATTTCCATTTTGCTGGATGGACTAAAACCTGAATAGTTTTTTGTTTTCCCTAGTAATTGATAAGTCAATAATGGCAATCCAGTAATTATTTATATTGAAGATGAAGTACTGGCGTGAAACGATGGCTGTGACTCAGCGCATCTTAATTGAATTGTTACGAAGAAGACGCAGCTTGATTTTTTGGAGTATTTTTCCAATTTCAGTCTTAATTCTTAATGGAATGATTTTGGCAGAACGGGCGAAATTAACAATCGACCTTGCGTTTGAGAATGCAGCACCTTCAACTTTGGTTGGCGCAGCACTATTTTTTAGCTGTTTGGGTGGTAGTGTAGCAACTGTGGTTGCAGAACGAGAGCAGCAAACTCTCAAACGCCTTTTTATTTCTCCCTTGAGTGGTACATCTTATTTTTTGGGAATTTTTCTGGCTCATAGCTGTATTGGTTTTGGGCAAACACTGCTTGTTTACATCATTGCTGGATTTTGGGGTGCTACCTTCAAAGGCTCTATATTCTTAGGACTCATAATAATAATTATGAGTATAGTTTCTTATGTAGGTTTGGGATTTATTTTGGGTACACAATTGGCTCGTCGTACCGAAGATGTTAACGCATTAGTAGCAGCTTTCGGGGTTCCTTTGTTAATTCTAGGTGGAGTTTTTTTCCCCGCTTCATTGTTCCCTAAAACACTACTGGATATCGCAAAGTTTAATCCCATATATCACATGAATGAAGCACTTTTGGGAGCTTCTGCTCAGGGGAATGAAGTAGCAGATATTGCATCTCACTTTCAATTTTTATCAATATTTGCTCTTGTAATGGTTATTGGTGGATGGTTGTCTTATCGGCGGATGTTGATGGTAGAAAAAAGATTGTGAAAAGTCAAGAGTCAAGAGCCAAAAATTATTCTCTCTATCTCACAACCACCGCTTCTTTCCATCTTCCTAGTCCCCAGTTCTCCTTAAAGCTATGCTAAGAATCAAAAATTTGAATAAGGCTTACGGGAAAAGAAAAGTTCTTCAAGATTTGACAATGCACATTGAATCTGGGGAAATTTATGGTTTATTGGGTGCAAATGGAGCCGGAAAAACAACAACAATTAATATTATTTGTAATTTACTCAAAGGTGATAGTGGATATATCTCAATTTACAATCAGCCTGTTTCGGAAGAAACAAAAAAAATCATTGGAATTGCCCCTCAAGAAAATTTACTGTATAAAACTTTATCTTGTGAGGAAAACCTTAATTTTTTTGCTCAAATTTACGGATTAGACCCTAAAATTCGTCGGCAACAGGTACAAGCAACATTGGAGGCTGTTAACCTGTTAGATAGGGCAAAAAGTCCCGTGGAAACGCTCAGTGGTGGAATGCAGCGGCGCTTAAATATTGCAGTTGCATTAGTACATCAGCCGAAGTTAGTTATTCTTGATGAACCGACGACAGGTTTGGATATTGAAGCACGATACGAAATATGGGAGTTGATTCGACAACTGAAAAATCAGGGAATTACGGTTTTGCTGACGACTCATTTATTAGATGAAGCTGAGCGTCTTTGTCACAAAATTGGTATTTTGAAAAAGGGCCGGATTTTGGTTGAGGGTAGTCTAGCAGAACTTAGCAAACAAATTCCAGCAAAGGAAATTGTGATAGTTCAGACTTCAGATGAACAACAAGCAATCGCCAGGGGTATAGAATGTGGTTTCACGCCTCGGCATTATGGTCATGATTTGGCTTTTTGGGTGCCGGAACAACTAGAATTAAAGGAAATTCTATCTCGGTTTGATGGCATTTCTCTTGATTCGATTGCTCGTCAACCAGTGCGGTTAGAGCATATTTATTTGGAGGTGACGCAAAAAGACTAAGATATATAGCAGTCTTATTTGAGTTGTAAATTGCCTCATAGGGGCAGGGAACGCTTAACAGGGAATTAGGAATTGTTTATAAATCAATACGGTTCAGTTAAGATTGATGTATAAAAAATCACGTATGTAGAGACGCGCCATGGCGCGTCTCTACATTGTGTTCCTGATAAGGATTCTGGTCTTATCTGAACGGTATTGGTTTATAAATGATTTAGGATTGCTATAGTAGTTACTTGTGATTAACACTCTGCGTTCCTTTGTCTTGAAAAGTTTCCTAGGTCGGGCTAACCCTCCTGCAGAACTTTTCACTGCACCAACCTCTGCGTTCCTTTGCGTTTAAAAAAAACTCAAACATTTGGGATGCTCCCGTTTTGGTTGGGTATTAATTTCGTCATCGACCCGTTCCATCTCGCGGAATTTTTTGCACTTTCTGGGTTTCTCGCTTCCTGGCAAAGAATGCTGTGTAAAGTTTGCAATAATTCCTTTGTCATGTAGGGCTTAGAAAGAAATGCTTTGACCCCAGAAACCCCCACCTGTTTATCGGTGGCATAAAGACCGCTGACAGCAACAATCGTGACACGCGAATTCATTTTTTGCAATGCGCGAATGGTGAGTGCTCCGTCCATTGACGGCATCATCATATCCACCAACACCACACTAATTTCATCTTTGTGTTGGGCATACAACGCGAGCGCCTCAATTCCATCGCTGGCTGTCAATACTCTATAATTGTAAGTTTCTAACGAGATTTTGGTCGTCTCTAAAATTGGGGCTTCGTCATCCACAACGAGAACCAATTCTCCGTTGCCTTTTGGTAGTTCGAGATTGTCTGCAAGCGGCGTTGCTGTTGCCTCCACCGCTGGCAAGAACACTTTAAATTCAGTTCCTTTGTCAAGGTTGCTGGATACGTTCACAAAACCACCATGGCTTGTGATAATGCCCCTTACGGTTGAAAGACCCAAACCTGTACCTTTGCCAAACTCTTTAGTGGTGAAAAACGGCTCGAATATTCTATCCAATATTTTTGGCGACATACCGATTCCCGTATCTGCAACAGTGATCACAATGTAGGGACCGACACTTGCCTCAAGATTCATGCGGACATAGTTTTCGTCAATAAACACATTTTCAGCAGAGATATTCAAAGTTCCGCCGCCCGTCATGGCATCGCGAGCGTTGACAACTAGGTTCATCAGCACCTGATGCAAATGTGTAGCATCTCCAACGACAGCCCAAAGGTCTGACTTTATATTTGTGGAAAATTCAATGGATTTGGGAAACGTCTCTTGGACAATCTGCTGGATTTCTGAGAACAAGTGGTTTACCTGCACAATCGTGCGCTTGCCTTCTACTCCACGTGCAAACTGTAGCACTTGCTTGACCAATGCCGCCCCGCGTTTAGCATTAGTTTCTATGGTGTTAAACATCTGCTGACTTTGCTCATCAGTACAGGAGAGTTTTAGGGGCAACAGTTGCGCTGCTGTCAGAATTGGAGTCAGAATATTGTTTAGGTCATGTGCAATGCCACCAGCAAGTGTGCCAATACTCTCCAGTCGCTGCGCTCGGAGAAACTGCGCTTCGAGTTGTTTTTTCTCTGTAATGTCGGTGTTAACAGTCAGAATCGATTTAGGTTCGTCATTTTGATCGCGCATCAAAGTCCAACGGCTAGCAACAATTATTTCCTTGCCTTCTTTGGTCACTTGATGCAACTCACCCTGCCACGAGCCACGCTCAGGTAAACTTTCCTTGAGGTTTTGGAGTAGAGAGCGGGTTTCCTCTGGATATAGAAGCTGATTAGCATTCTTACCAATTGCTTCTATTGCCTTCCATCCATACAAATGTTCAGCCCCTCTGTTCCAAAAACGGATTTGGTTGTCCAAGTCTCTAACTAGAATTGCATCTGTGGTGATATCTAGCAAAGCAGCTTGTTCGCGGATTTGCAGATTTTGCTCTTGGAGTGTTTTAGTTAGGTTCCGAAGCCTCAGATGGAGTTCGATCCGGGCTAAAACCTCTTCATGCTGAAGCGGTTTGGTGATGTAATCCACTGCACCAAGATTCAAGCCTTTGACCTTATCCACTGTTTCGGAAAGTGCGGTCATGAAAATGATGGGAATGTCTTTTGTTAACTCATTATCTTTCAGACGGCAACACGTTTGAAATCCGTCTAGTCCCGGCATGAGTATGTCCAACAGGATGAGATCAGGTGGGGCATATTCAGCTCTGGCGATCGCACTTTCGCCATCTTCAGCAACCAAGACTGTAAATCCAGAATCGACTAAAAAATCGAACAATATTTCTAAATTTGTGGGATTGTCATCAACAATTAAAATGACACCTTTCTCAGTCAAATCAGTCATAAAAATTTTCTTAATTAATATTGTTTAAGAAACTCCAGAATTTCTTTTCCTTTAAAACCTTTGGCAAGTTGGCGCAAATGGGTGGCAAACGGTATCCATCGTTCATCTAGCTCCTCTAATTTTACCGCTCGTTGTGTAATGCCTCTCAAGTCGCCCCTCATCGCCAAATCAAGCAAGATTGCCAGTTCCTCTGCTGGTGGAGCCACAAGTGAGTCCTGAGTTGTGAGTTGTGAGGAGCCAGCCGCGTGCGGAAGCTCCCGAGCTTGAGCGGACTGGCGTTGCTGAGTTGTGAATTGTTCGCTGCTTTCCTGCTCCTCATAAACCCATTCCAACCCCAAGTGAATCTGTAATCTTTCTAAAAGGTCGGCTTCCCGGATTGGTTTGGAAAGAAAATCATCGCAACCGACTTCTTGACTCTGCTTTTGATCGAAATCAAAAACGCTAGCCGAGGCGGCAATCACCACCACATCCTTTAACTCTGGTAACATTCTTAGGCGACGGGTAGCTTCAAAGCCGTCCATTACGGTCATGACCAAGTCCATAAAAATGACATCGGGCTTAAATTCACTCGCTTTGTTAAGACCGTCTAAGCCATCTGTCGCCTCCACAACTTCAAACCCTAAAGGTTGTAGTAGATTGACCAAAACCGAACGGTTTGACCATTTATCGTCTACCACTAAAACTTTCCGTTTACAGCCAACAAAACCAATAATTTTGCGTTGAACAAGGCTTTTCACATCAGTATGGTGGAAAACCTCAGGTAAGTCCAAATCTAGCCAAAAAACGCTTCCTTTCCCTAAGGTACTCTTCACCTTCAGTTCGCCGCCCATCAGCTGAACTAATTGACGGCTAATTGCCAGTCCCAATCCTGTTCCTTCAGTCTTACGGCTATCCTCACCCACCTGCTGGAATGGCAAAAATATTTCTTCTAATTGCTCTTGTGCAATGCCAATACCTGTATCTTCTACTTGAAACCGCAGTTTCTCCTCTTGATAGCCCACTTTCAAAGTTATACTACCTTTTTCTGTAAATTTAACCGCATTGCTAAGTAAATTAATCAAAACCTGACGCAACCGTTTTTCATCTGCTCGAATGACTTTTGGTAGTGGAGAAAGCTTGTTGTAAATTAACGAAATGTCCTTTTCTTTGGTACGGATACGGCAAATATCAGCAATACTCTCGAGAAATTCCGGAAAAACAAACTCTTTTGAATAAAGTTCCATTTTCCGAGCTTCGATTTTGGAGAGGTCTAAAATATCGTTGATCAATGTCAGTAGATGTTCGCCGCAGTGATGAATAATATCAACACCATTCTTTTGTTGGGCAGTTAAAGCTTTATCTTTCTTAAAGATTTGAGTGTAACCCAAAATACCATTAAGCGGGGTACGGAGTTCATGACTCATGTTAGCCAGAAATTGGCTCTTAGCAAGGTTAGCCGCTTTGGCTGCTTCTTCTGCTCGCTTGCGTTCTTTGATTTCCTGTTGGAGTTGTAAATTTTTATCTTGTAACTCCAAGGTTCGCTCTTCGACTCTCGCTGCTAATGTCCGGTTATATTCCTCTAAATCATTATAAAGACGCGCATTTTCAATCGAGATTGCTGCTTGAGAGGATAAAAGTTGTAAAACTTCCAACCGCTTCGGCGTAAATGCACCAGTGGTCAAATTATTTTCCAAATAAAGAATGCCAATAAGTTTACCTTGATTAACAATTGGCGTACACAAAATGGATTTTGGTTTTTTGTTGATGATATAACTATCTGTCGTAAATACTCCCTCAGAGCTAGCGTCATTCAGTAAGATATTCTCCTGAGTACTTCGCACATAATTAATGACAGATATGGGTAGCTGCTGACTAGTTTCTACTGGGATCGATGGCTGTACCGTTATCTCATTTTGCCCGAAGCTTGAGGCTTTTATGAGTAACTGTCCTGATTTTTCTAAAATTAAAAATCCTGTTTCTGCACCAGCATTTTCTATCACAATCTGCATCAATTTAGCTAGTAATTTGTCTAAAAGAATTTCGCCGGAAAGCGCAAGGGATGCTTTCATAACTGCGCCTAAATCCAGAGAACCGACACTAGCTGTATTCGTATCTAAACCTTTGGTTTCCCGCTGCGGTATCTGGAAGAAGATGTGAGGATATCTTGCTTCTAAATCTTTGATTTTTGCCGTTGCTCCCCAATGAATATACCCATAGTAAGCATCAGTTAAATAAGTCTGAGCCACCTTTTGTTTGCCACACTCAAAATAAAACTTTGCTGCCAGTTCATTGAAGAGCGCTTCTTCCTGGATATATCCTTGCTCTTTAGCGATCGCAATGGCTCGATCATAATATTCCATTGCTTGCCAATATTGACCTAATACCCGCGCTTTCTCTGCCTCCACAAGCTCATATTTATGCAGAAAATTCATTGGAGCATGATCTGCCCATTTTCGCATCTTTTCCTGGTTTTTTGTCACCTTGCTCAAGAGGTGTTCTTGTTGTGAGTGTGGTACTGATGGATAAATCGCTAGTTGTGCTAAAGAATCATAAAAATGAAATACTGGCACAATCAAGAATCCTTTTACCCCATCTAAATACTGTTCGGCTTGAACTCCATTTTCCAATGCTTGATGGTACTCTCCAAATAAATAACAGAGTATCAGTTTGTTTGAATAGAAGTAGTGAAGTCCGGTTCTGTCATTGGCTTGCTTAAGCACCGGTAAAGATTTCTCCTCGTTGTATGCTTCACCTAATAAACAACACGGTTTTTCACAAGGTTCTAGCAAATTAAGAATTGACTGCTGAAATATTTGATTCCAACTCAAGGCGTTCTCTTGCTTAAGTTGAGCAAGGACATTACTGATTGCTGCCATTTCTCGTTCAACTTTTGCCAATTCTTGACCGATGAGATATGAATAGTAGCATTTTTGCATGGCGGCATAACCACCATATTCAAAATGTCCGTTTTCCAATCCACTAGAGTATGAATCCTGCAAAAGTGGCAACGTTTCCTTAGCATGAACTTTTCCATGAAACGCAGATGAACCTGCCACGAAAAAGACACTTGTTTTGAGTTCTACAGCATTGAATTTTTCTACAAGACTTAAAGCCAACTTGCCAAATTGATAAGCCGACTCAATGTCCTGAAACAACCCGTTGATCATGATGCTGTAAAGAACATAACTATAAGCTGAGAAAGGGGAATTTCCATATTCGATGGACAAATTCAGCTGTTCGCACGCAATTAACGGCAACAAGGCAGGTCCAGCTTGATAAGTCGGAGAACCTAGGCATGCTAACATCCTTACAGCTGCTAGCTTATCCACCTCCGTCATTAATGGTAGGTTAATCAGGTCTTCGATATTTCTCCCGCTTAAATTTCTTGCTGTTTGAGTCAGTGTTTGCTCGATATCCGAGGCGCTAGGCGACTCTGGGAAGCTAATCCCCAGTAGTTCTAGTGCTTGTAACCCGATCTCGATCGCTTCAAGCTGTTTCACTTGCGCCATGCAAGCCTGGATTTTGACCTCATAGACTTTCATTTTGTCAATAGGGCTTTTTGCTTGCTGTAGGACAACCGTTGCCCATTTCTCCATCTGCTCAAAATCGCCGTTCAGGTACGCTGTTTCTACCCCTGACTCATAAAGTGCTAGTGTTAGCTCATATTGATTCTGCCAGCTATTTACCGCTAATAATTCCAAACCCACCTTTAGATAGCGCATAGCCGACTCATACGCCGCCGCTGCTTTCGCTTTCTGACCTGCTATGAGATTAAGTTCAGCCAGCTCATATTTTTCCGACTCTAAGGTGAGTAAGTCGGTACCATAATTCAGTTGGTTGACCAAAGCAAAGATATTTTCTTTTCGTTCTTCCGGCGTAATATTTTGTAGTAACAATTGACCAATTTTGAGATGAGTTTCTTTTTTTTGCGAATCTGGAATGAGAGCATAAGCTGCTTGCTGTACTCGGTCATGTAGAAACTTGTAGGCAATTGTCAGTTGTTCTACGCTTCGGGAAGCTGCTTGTGCATCTAGGTCATTTGTGAGTTGTTCATTTTGCACAGTACTAATAACTAAAGGAATTTTGTAAGATTGGTCTAAGGGTAAAACTAGACCCGTCTGCAAAGATTCCCACAAATCTACGGCTGTTTCAGACAACGATTTTTGATTAACAATACCCAGAATATCTAAGGTAAATTTATCTCCTATACAGGCAGACAATTTTAAAATATTCTGTGTTTTTAGTGATAATTTATGAATCTGATTAATCATCAATTCAACGACATTATCAGTGATATCAATGTCTTGCAGTAGCTGAATATCCCACTGCCAGCAACCTTGATCGAAATTAAAGGACAATAGGTTTTCGTTATATAGAGATTTGAGTAACTGAGTTAAGAAGAAAGGATTTCCCTGAGTTTTGTTAAACACTAACTCAGCCAGCGATATTGTCTTTAACGTGTCACTGCGGAAGGTATCACTGATTAATTGATTGACATGAGTGATATGCAAAGGTTGGAGCACAATATTGTTAACAACTGCACCCTTTTCTTGAATTTCTTCTAAAGTCACCATCAACGGATGAGTTGCACTGACTTCGTTATCTCGATACGCTCCAATCAGTAGCAAATATTGACTATTTGGCTCACAGGCAAGCAACTGAATCAACTTCAAGGAAGCTAAATCTGCCCACTGTAAGTCATCCAAGAAGAGAACCAATGGGTGTTCGGGTTTGGTAAATACATGAATGAATTGTTGAAACAACCGATTAAATCGGTTTTGCGATTCAGTTGGTCCCAATTGAGGAACATCTGGCTGAACACCAATAATCCTTTCAACTTCCGGAATCACATCAATAATCACCTGACCATTAGAACCTAAGGCTTCTAAAAGTTTTGCTTTCCAGCCGGCTATCTTATCAGCACTTTCGGTTAGTAACTGCCGGATTAATTCCTGAAACGCTTGAATCAAGGAAGCATAAGGAATATTCCGTTTAAATTGGTCAAACTTACCAGAAATAAAGTAACCCCGCTGGCGCACAATGGGTTTATGAACTTCATTCACTAAGGAAGATTTGCCAATACCTGAGTAACCACTCACTAACATCATTTCGGTTGCCCCAAGGCTAACTCGCTCAAAGGCATCCATTAGGGTGGCAACTTCTTTTTCCCGACCATAAAGTTTTTGCGGAATAATAAATTGGCTGTATAAATCGAGTTGACCAACAACAAAATCTTCAATTTTTCCTGTTGCTTGTAGTCTTGTTAGGCACTCCTCTAAGTCTGCTTTTAGTCCCAAGGCATTTTGATATCTCTCTTCAGCAGTCTTGGCTAATAATTTCATCACAAGATCAGAAACTGCTTGGGGAATCTTTGGATTAAGTTGTTTAGGTGGAACAGGTGTTTTAGCAATATGGCAATGAACTAATTCCAAAGGGTCGGTCGTTTGAAAAGGTAGCTGTCCTGTTAACATTTCATAGAAGGTGACACCTAAGGAGTAAAAGTCACTTCGGTAGTCAATTGAGCGGTTCATCCTTCCTGTTTGCTCTGGTGACATGTAGGCTAGAGTGCCTTCAAGCAAATTGGGGTTATTGGCTGTCTGATTTTCACTCGATAGACGCGATGAAATGCTAAAGTCTATAATTTTAACTTGACCTGTTTTCGCATTGATAAGGATATTCTGGGGTTTAATATCTTTGTGAATAATATTGTTTTGATGTAACTGAGCCAGCGTTGAAGACAATTGAATAGCAATTTGCAAAAAATTGCTTAAATCAAAATTTCGCTTGGTGATAAAATTTTTCAGGCTTTCTCCCCCAACATCTGATAAAATTAGTGCTAAACCATTTTGATAAGTTTCCAATGCTAGGGGTTTAACAATTCCTTCTATGTCCAAGGTTTGGAGTATTTGATATTCGTGTTTTAATTGGGTCAACTGTTCGAGAGTGGGATACTCAGCTTTAAGAGTTTTAATAATCACCGAGGTTTCCTCTGACTCTCTCGAAGCACGGTAAACACAGGTAGTGGTATCGTCATAAATGACTTCGATGAGGTTGTAATCGGCAATGGTGATACTCATTTTTATCTTTGTCTTCTCGCTCGTGTGAGGTTAAGACCCAGGAAGCTGATAGCTTCCGCATCTATCTTAAGTTATATTGTTATTTGAGTGGGGAAACATAATCAATTGTTTACATATATCTTAGCTATACACTTAATTAATTGAAAGTTAAATTGCGTAATCAAAATTCAACTGCTTTTAAGTCATTGCTTATAGCTCAATCTATGACTTATTAAAAACACAGAACTTTGGATAAATTTGTCTATGTCATATCTTGCATCCCATATGCTGAAAACATGGTTCAAAAAGTTTATACTTTATGTCTTCTCAAGAGGTCTTTGTCTTTCCTACATCTTTTGCCCAACAGCGGCTGTGGTTTCTCGACCAGTTGATACCCGGCAATACCCTTTATAATGTGCCGACAGTCATTCGCTTGACAGGTTCGCTCAATTTAGCGGCACTAGAACAAACGTTTAACGAAATCGTGCATCGCCACGAAGCCTTACGGACTACATTTAAAGTGCTAGAGGGGCAACCTGTGCAAGTCATTGCAGCCTCTCTAACCATACCCCTTTCTCTATTAGACCTGCGGCACATAAGAGCAGACGAACAGGAGGCACAAGCAAAGCGCATCGTTACGGCAGAGATAGAACGTCCTTTCGATTTGTCCTGTGGACCTTTGCTGCGAGTGATGCTGCTACAGCTTTGGGAGACAGAACATATTCTCGTGCTGAATATGCACCACATTATCTGCGACGATTGGTCTATCGGGGTACTGATTCGGGAACTGGCAACGCTTTACACAGCTTGTAGAGATGTTGCATGCAACGTCTCTACATCCTTGCCGGAACTGCCTCTCCAGTACGCCGACTTTGCCCACTGGCAGCGCGAATGGTTACAAGGAGAAGTGCTGCAAACCCAGTTAGTTTATTGGCAGCAGCAATTAAACGGCATTTCCATGTTGCATCTGCCTACAGACAGACCGAGACCAGCTATACAAAGCTATCAAGGAGCAACACAATTTCTAGAGTTACCGAAAAAGTTATGTGATGCACTGCAAAGACTTTCGCAGCAAGAAGGTGTCACCTTA
Organism: Mastigocladopsis repens PCC 10914; assembly: GCF_000315565.1. Classification (NCBI taxonomy): domain Bacteria; kingdom Bacillati; phylum Cyanobacteriota; class Cyanophyceae; order Nostocales; family Symphyonemataceae; genus Mastigocladopsis; species Mastigocladopsis repens. The sequence continues at coordinate 4,147,132 of NZ_JH992901.1, forward strand.
TTTATGACGCTGCTGGCAGCATTTCAGACGTTGCTTTATCGCTACACACACCAAGAAGATATTGCCGTTGGTTCGCCAATTGCTAACCGTAACCGCAGCGAAATCGAAGGACTCATTGGTTTTTTTGTCAATAGTTTGGTGCTACGCACTCACCTTAGTGGAAACCCAACTTTCCGGGAACTGCTAGGCAGAGTACGAGAGGTCACACTAGGAGCATACAGTCACCAAGATTTGCCTTTTGAAAAGCTAGTTGAGGAACTGCATCCAGAGCGAAACTTGAGCCACCATCCGTTATTTCAAGTGGTGTTTGGTTTTGAGAATGCGCCAATGTCGGCGCTAGAATTGCCTGGGTTAGTGCCTAGCTTTATAAATATTGACTTTAAAACAACGCGCTTTGATTTGGAGTTGCACCTGTGGAAATGTTCTGAGGATTTTCGGAGTTTATGGGGAGCAAACTGGGAGCATTCCGAAGGTATTAGAGGTGTAATGGTGTACAACACTGATTTATTTGATCAAGCCACTATTACCCGAATGCTAGAACATTTTAAAACAATGCTAGAAGGTCTTGTTTCTAATCCAGAACAACGAATTGCAAATCTACCGCTATTGAGCGAACAGGAGCTACATCAGGTATTAGTGAAATGGAATAACACCTATGCCGATTATCCTCAAGATAGGTGTATTCATCAGTTGTTTGAAGAGCAGGTAGAGCAACATCCTGATTCCATAGCAGTCATCTTTGAAAATGAGCAACTCACCTACCAGGAGTTGAATATCCGCAGCAATAAACTAGCACACCACCTACAAAAATTGGGGATAGATTCGGAAGTTTTAGTAGGCATTTCTATCGAGCCTTCACCAGAAATGATAGTCGGGTTGCTGGGCATCTTGAAAGCAGGGGGAGCGTATGTACCTTTAGACCCTAGCTATCCTCAAGAGCGTCTGAATTTCATGCTTGAAGATGCACAGGTTCCAGTATTGCTGACTCAGGAAAAGTTGCTCAAGCATTTTGAAGCTTTCTCAAACCCAATTGTCTGTATAGATAAAGACTGGGAAATTATTGCCCAAGAAAGTGAAGCAACCCCCCAAAGTGATGTGAATAGCCACAACTTAGCCTATGTCATTTATACTTCTGGCTCTACAGGAAAGCCTAAGGGAGTGGCTGTCACTCACAAAGCTGTAAATCGCCTGGTGTGCAACACAAACTATGTAAAATTGCAACCTGCTGATAAAATTGCCCAAGCCTCAAATACTTCCTTTGATGCAGCAACATTTGAGATTTGGGGGGCGCTACTTAACGGCGCTCAACTTTTTGGAATTAGCAAAGATATCATCATTTCGCCTCACGAATTGGCATTACAACTACGACAAAAAAACATCAGCGTTCTGTTTTTGACCACTGCCTTATTTCAACAAATTGCCAGAGATTGTCCGCAAGCTTTTGCTTCGTTACGATATTTGCTATTTGGTGGAGAGAGTGTTGATATAAGGTGGGTTAGAAAAGTTATAAAAAATGGTTCACCAAAGCAATTCATTCATGTTTATGGTCCTACAGAAAATACCACATTTTCTTCTTATTACTGTGTGCAAAAATTACCAGAATTAGCCATATCTATTCCCATTGGTCGCCCCATTACGAACACACAGATTTATCTACTTGATACCAATTTACAACCTGTGCCTATTGGTGTTGTCGGCGAGTTGTACATCGGCGGTGATGGACTGGCGCGAGAATATCTCAATCGTCCCTACCTTAATGCTGAACGCTTCATTCCTAATCCTTTTAGTAATAAACTAGAAGCCCGTCTTTATCAGACGGGTGACTTAGCCCGCTATCTACCAGATGGCAATATTGAATTTTTAGGTCGCATCGACAATCAAGTGAAGATTCGCGGCTTCCGCATTGAGTTGGGAGAGATTGAAGCGGTGCTGAGTCAACATCCAGCAGTGGAAGAAACAGTAGTCATTGCTACAGAAGACATACCTGGTGATAAGCTTTTGGTTGCTTATATTGTTCTGAGTCCTGAAGGTCGAGTCTTGAGAGGAACATCTGACTCAGCACTGATGAGTGATCTTAGCCAATACCTGAAACAAAAGTTACCAGCTTACATGATACCAGCAGCCCTTATGGTGCTAGAATCCCTTCCACTGACACCCAACGGCAAAATAGACCGCCATGCTTTAAGAGCACTCGATACACTCACGCTGGATATAAAAGAAGATTATCTGGCACCACGGACATCCGTAGAAGAGGTGCTAGTGGAAATTTGGGCTAAGGTCTTGGGAAAACAGCAAGTCGGTGTCCACAATAATTTCTTTGAATTGGGTGGTCATTCTTTACTAGCGACTCAACTGGTTTCTCGAATACGCGATGCCTTTGAGATAGATTTGTCTGTACGCAACTTGTTTGAAGCACCGACTGTGGCACAACTTGCTAGGTACATTGAAACAATGTGTTGGGCAGCTAAAGGTGTGGATATGGCTGGAAGTACGGGAAATGACCGAGAAGAGGTAGAGTTCTAAAGAATTTTACCAAGAAGTTTTCAACTGATGCAGACATAGTACTGAGAGGGATAACGAAAGCGAAGCTGCAATAAGCACACAAGGTAGCCCTAATTACAGACAGACTTAACATTTCACTGGTTCTTCCGGCAGTTGTCGGGAAAAACAGCGCGTGATTAACTTTATTAAATGGCTAATCGATCTGTGAATTTAATGTATAAAATATGTACACAAGAATATAAAGCGTTCATGGAAGAGTACAAGAAATTCCTGCATTACTACACAGAGGTAGAACGAAAGCGTGTGCTAATTAAAACTAACGCGGGGGGGGGTAACACTGAAAAGAAGGCTTTATTATACAAACAGGTAGTAGAGGGGCACATAAATGCCACAAACGCATACATACGGCTAGTTGCAATATATAAGCAGATGGTTCAAAAATGGCAGGAGGCAGCTGAAAAGCGCCTTTAGCTGTGCGATATTTTCAACCCTAGGAATGATTTGTATGGGGTTCTGAGTGTGTTAAAAGATCTGGGTCAATTGACAACGAGCAACTAACATCTGTTGCGAAGGGGCGTAATTTTGAACACAGTTGAGTTTCTATCTTATCTTCGCAGCTTAGATATTCAGGTTTTTGTTGAAGAGGAACGCCTGCGCTGTAACGCCCCTGAAGGAACCCTCACATCAGAACTGCGTGCAGAAATTCAAGAGCGCAAAGCAGAAATTATTGCATTGCTAGAATTACCTGGGTTAACGCTAAGTCCACTGCCATTTGATAGTGAAACAACGCGGTTTGATTTGGAGTTTCACCTATGGGAGCGAACTCCTGAAAATGGGTTATGGGTGAATAGTTCAGAAGGAATCAGCGGTTTTGTTATTTACAGCACCGATTTATTTGATGAGGCTACTATTACCCGGATGCTGGGACATTTCCAAAGTCTGCTAGAGAATATAGTTGCAAATCCAGAACAACGAATTGTAAATTTACCGCTATTAACGCAATCTGAGCTAAATCAGTTGTTAGTGGAATGGAACAATACCCAGGCAGATTATCCTCAAGACAAGTGCATTCATCAGCTATTTGAGGCTCAGATACAGCAAACTCCTGATGCATTGGCGCTAGTATTTGAAAATGTAGAGACGCGCCATGGCGCGTCTCTACATATCAGCTATCAAGAGTTAAATAAACGCAGCAACCAACTTGCACATTACTTACAAAAATTGGGTGTTGGTGCAGAAGTTTTAGTAGAACTTTGTGTAGAGCGATCGCCCGAAATGGTAATCGCTATGTTGGGCATTTTGAAAGCGGGTGGAGCTTATGTGCCTTTAGACCCAACCTATCCCCCTGAGCGTTTGAACTGTATGCTTGAAGATGCTCAAGCCCCTGTTTTATTGACTAAGCAGCGCTGGGTTGAGCGTCTTGGAAGGCACAATTCACAAATTATCTGTTTGGATAAAGATTGGGAGACAATTGCTCAAGAAAGCGAAGATAATCCTACCAGCAACATTACAGCAAACAATCTTGCTTATGTCATCTACACCTCTGGCTCAACCGGAAAGCCTAAAGGGGTTCAAATTGAACATAGAGGATTGTTAAATCTTGTCTTTTGGCATCAAAAAACGTTTGCCGTTTCACCGCTTGACCGAGTCACGCAAATCGCTGGAGTGGCTTTTGATGCTTACGGGTGGGAAATTTTGCCTTATCTTAGTGCTGGAGCAAGTATCTATTTTCCAGATGATGAAACTAAACTTTTTCCTGAGAAACTGCAAGATTGGCTAGTCTCAAAAGCGATAACAATTAGCTTTGTACCAACACCTTTGGCAGAGAAACTTTTATTATTAGATTGGTCGAATAATACAGCTTTACGAATATTACTAACAGGTGGAGACAAACTTCATCAGTATCCTCTGGCTGAGTATGCTTTTCAAGTTATAAATAATTATGGTCCAACTGAAAATACAGTTGTGACCACTTCTTATCAGATTCCTGTGAAAAATCAAGCAGACGTACCACCTGCAATTGGTCGTCCTATTGCCAACACACAAGTTTATGTACTGGATAAACATTTGCAACCTGTACCCATTGGTGTTCCAGGAGAATTGTACATTGCTGGCGATGGACTGGCGCGAGGTTATTTAAACCGTTCTGATTTAACTGCTGAAAGATTTATTTCTCATCCTTTTAACAATCAGCCAAAAACACGTCTTTATAAAACAGGTGATTTAGTTCGCTATCGACAAAATGGCAACATCGAATTTTTAGGTCGCCTCGATGAGCAGGTTAAGGTGCGGGGCTACCGCATTGAGTTGGGAGAAATTGAAGCGGTGCTAAGTCAGCATCCCGCAGTGCTGCAAACGGTAGTCATGACTCGTGAGGATGAAAGGGAAAAGCGTTTAGTAGCTTATGTGGCGATAAATGCTAAATACAACAGTCAGCAAGAGCATATGCAACAGATGCCATTGCAAGATGAGCAGGTTTTGCAATGGCAGATGCTCTACAACGAAACTTATGATCAACCTGCTGCTGATTGCGATCGCACATTCAATATTATCGGTTGGAATAGCAGTTACACCAATCAGCCTCTTCCAGCAGAGCAAATGCGCGAGTGGGTGAATAACCAAGTGGGGCAAATTCTGGCTTTGCAACCTAGTCGGGTGCTAGAAATTGGTTGTGGAACAGGTCTAATTCTGTTTAGAGTTGCGCCTCACTGCACTAAATATTGTGGGACAGACTTTTCCCCTACGGCACTTAACTACATTCAAAAGCAGTTGGCAAATGTAGAGACGTTGCATGCAACGTCTCTACACCAGGTAACGCTGCACCAGAAGATGGCTACTGACTTTGAGGGAGTGGAAGCACAAGCTTTTGATGCAGTGATTCTCAACTCGGTTGTGCAATATTTCCCCAGTATTGACTATCTTTTGCGGGTGATAGAAGGTGCTGTGCAGGTAACTGCCCCCGGTGGCTTTATCTTTATAGGAGATGTGCGTAGTCTGACACTGCTGCAAGCTTTCCATGCTTCGGTGCAACTGTATCAAGCTGAACCCTCTCTCACCCGCGAACAGTTGCAGCAACGGGTACAAATGCAAATTTTCCAAGAAACAGAGTTAGTGATTGACCCAGCTTTTTTCAGTGCTTTAAAGCAGCACTTTCCCGAGATTAGTGACGTACAAATTCAACTGATGCGGGGTCGCTATCACAATGAGTTAACTCAGTTTCGTTACAATGTAATTCTTCATATTGGCGGTGAAACTGTTAGTCATCTTGGGAATGATTCAGTGCTGAACTGGTCTGAAGATAATCTCACAGTGTCAGCAGTGCGACAATTATTGATTAACAACGAACCAGAGATTTTAGGCATTACTAATGTGCCTAATGCACGCGTCATGGCAGCCGTTAAAACAGCAGAATGGCTGTCAGGCGCAGGAGACTTTAAAACTGTAGGTCAAATGCGTGAAGCATTGCAACGATTCCAGAATGTGGGAGTTGATCCAGAAGATTTTTATGCGCTAGCTGAGGAATTACCCTATAAAGTTGATATAAGCTGGTCAGATTCGGGTAGTGAAGGACGCTACGACGTTGTTTTTGTTAGGCAAGATGCAATAGGTCAGAGAACTATTTTTCCACTCAGCATTCACTCCCGTCCGTGGCAATCTTACGCCAATAATCCCCTACAAGCCAAAGCAGCGCGTCAGTTAGTGCCACAATTGCAGACTTATCTAGCACAAAAGCTACCTGAGTACATGGTGCCATCAGCTTTTGTGGTGCTGGAGTCCCTACCTCTGACACCAAACGGCAAAGTCGATCGCCGCGCCTTGCCTGCACCCAATACAATCAAGTCAGAATTGGTAGGTGGTTATGTTGCACCTCGGACTACCGTTGAGGAAGTGCTGGTGAAAATTTTTGCTGAGGTTTTGGGACTTAAGCGCTTAGGTATTCACGATAATTTCTTTACCTTGGGAGGTCATTCCTTACTGGCAACTCAGCTTGTCTCTAGAGTGCGTGACGCTTTCAAGGTGGAGTTACCTTTGCGTAGTGTATTTGAAGCACCGACAATTGCAGAATTATCTAAGGTGGTTGAAAGTTTTAAAGATAGCAATAGTCAGAGTAATGCTCCAGCTTTAGTGCCGCTTTCGCGTGAGAGTCGGCGGATGAAACTCTCATCATTGAATAAAGAAAGCGAACAGAGATAAACTACCTATGAACACAAGCGACAATACGATTAAACTTGACCAGTTTTTGAAGTTCGTTGGAATAGCGCCGACAGGTGGACAAGCCAAGCTGATGATTCAAGAAGGCGATGTAAAAGTCAATGGTACAATCGAAACCCGACGAGGACGGAAATTAATATCGGGCGATAAAGTGACGGTGGAAGGACAAACTTTTGAGGTTGAGATCAATTGACATGAAACAGCGATAAAATGTCAATGCACTCTAGACAATTCAGCAGCTTATGAGTCAGCATCTTTACGATAACTCTCACTCAACTGCTGAAGAAAAACTCAATATTCCTGAAGAAGCAGAAGTTTTCATCTTCCCCACATCATTTGCACAAGCTAGATTGTGGTTTCTCAACCAGTTGACACCGAACAATCCCTTCTACAATGTGTCAACAGCAGTTCGCCTGACAGGGAGGCTCAACTTAACTGCTTTAGAGCAGACATTCAACGAAATTGTACGCCGTCACGAAACCTTACGCACGACTTTTGTGTTGGTAGAAGGGCAACCAGTGCAGGCAATAGCTCCCACTTTAACCATACCCCTTCGTGTAATAGACTTATGCAATCTCCAGAGCAAAGAACGCGAAACACAAGCACGGCAAATTGCAATCGAAGAGGCTCAACGTCCTTTCAATCTAACCACTGGTCCATTACTGCGAGTGACGCTGCTACAACTAGATGAAGCAGAATATGTGCTGTTGCTGAATCTACATCACATAGTTGCCGATGGTTGGTCAATTGGAGTGCTCATTCGAGAACTGGGGGCATTATACACAGCTTGTAGAGACGTTGCATGCAACGTCTCTACATCTCTGCCGGAACTGCCTATCCAGTATGCCGATTTCGCCCAATGGCAGCGTGAGTGGCTTGTGGGAGAAGAGCTGGAAACGCAGTTAGCTTACTGGCAAAAGCAATTGGACGGCATCTCGGTGCTGAATCTCCCCACCGACCGAACAAGACCACCAGTGCCAACATATAGGGGAGCGAAAAAATTTCTAGAACTACCGCAATCTTTAACTCAGGCACTGGAAGCACTGAGTCAAAAAGAAGGCGTTACGTTGTTCATGACCCTGCTGGCAGCTTTCCAGACGTTGCTCTATCGTTATACCCAGCAAGAGGACATTGCAGTAGGTTCAGCGATCGCCAATCGCAACCGCAGCGAGATAGAAGGGTTAATTGGTTTTTTTGTCAATAGCTTGGTGCTGCGTACTGATTTATCAGGCAACCCCACATTTCGGGAACTGTTGAATCGAGTGAAAGAGGTAGCTTTGGGAGCTTATGCCTATCAGGATTTACCCTTTGAAAAGCTGGTGGAGGAACTGCACCCAGAGCGGGATTTAAGTCGCCATCCACTGTTTCAGGTCGTATTTAGCCTGCAAAACACTCCCATCCAAGCATTAGAGCTACCTGGGGTCACGCTGTCGCTGTTCGAGTTCGACAGCCAAACCGCAAAGCTCGATTTGGAGTTCCACCTGTGGCAAGACTTGGAAAGCCTGAAAGGACAAGTCGTGTACAGCACAGATTTATTTGATGACAGCACTATTACTCGAATGCTGGGACACTTCCAAACGCTACTAGAAAGCATTGTCGCCGATCCAGAACAGCGCCTAAGAGATTTGCCTTTGCTGACTGCGCGAGAACAGCAGCAGTTATTGATTGATTGGAATAATACTAGCAGAGACTACCCACAGAACAAGTGTTTTCATCAGTTGTTTGAAGCACTTTTAGAACAAATTCCCAATGCGATCGCAGTAGTCTTTGAGGATGTAGAGACGCGACATATCGAGTCTTTAACCTACCACGAACTCAATATCAGAGCTAACCAACTAGCACACCACCTGCAACAACTGGGGGTTGTTCCGGACGTTTTAGTTGGCATCTGCGTAGAGCGTTCTTTTGAGATGATCATCGGACTGTTGGGAATCCTTAAGGCAGGTGGAGCATACTTGCCTTTAGATCCCACCTATCCTGAAGAGCGTCTTAACTTCATGCTGGAAGACGCGAAAGTAACTGTCTTGCTAACTCAGCAGCAATTCGTTGAGCGATTGGGGAAGGCTTCGGTATCTGTAATTTGCATAGATAAAGATTGGGAGACTATTGCACAACAAAGCGAGGAAAACCCAACCAGCTGCGTAACATCTGACAACCTAGCTTATGTCATCTACACGTCTGGTTCAACAGGAAAGCCTAAAGGCGTTTTGCTCCAGCACCGAGGACTATCCAACTTGGCAGAAGCTCAGATTGAGGTTTTCAACTTGCAACCGAGTCACCGCATTCTGCAATTCGCATCATTGAGTTTCGATGCCTCAATTTTTGAGATTGTCATGGCACTGCGAACAGGAGCAACTCTTTATTTAGCAAACAAAGAATCCCTTTTACCCGGACAAGCTTTGCTCCAACTATTGCGCGAAAAAGCTATTACTCACGTTACCCTTCCGCCTGCAGTGTTGGCAGTCCTACCTGCAGAATCTCTGCCCGCACTGCAAACTATTATTTGTGCAGGCGAATCCTGTTCCGAAAATATTATAAAACGTTGGGGATCTGGTCGTCAGTTTTTTAACGCTTACGGACCGACTGAAGCCACTGTTTGGTCAACCGTTGCAGAAATTAGCGCTACTGCTGAAAAACCGTCCATTGGTCGCCCTATTGCTAACACTCAAATTTATATATTAGATAAGCATTTACAACCTTTGCCAATTGGAATTCCTGGAGAATTATACATTGGTGGTGATGGACTGGCGCAAGGCTATCTTAACCGTCCTGAATTAACTGCTGAAAAGTTTATTCCCAATCCTTTTAGTGATAAAAAGGGAGCGCGACTATACAAGACGGGCGATTTAGCTCGTTATCGACCAGAGGGCAATATTGAATTTTTAGGTCGCATCGATAATCAGGTCAAAATTCGCGGTTTCCGCATCGAGTTGGGAGAGATTGAAACGGTGCTGAAACAGCATCAAAGCGTGCAAGAAACGGTGGTCATTGCTAAAGAGAATGTATCTGGTGATAAGCACTTGGTGGCTTATATTGTTCCCAACTCGAAGCAGGTACCAACAACCATTGAACTACGCGAATTTTTAAAAGAAAAATTGCCAGCATACATGGTGCCTTCAATTTTTGTAGTGGTAGATTCTCTGCCACTAACACCTAATGGTAAAGTGGATCGCCGTGCGCTAAGAGCATTCGATAATCCGACTAGCCGCTCAATAGATAAAGCCTTTGTTGCTCCTCGTACCCCAATCGAGTTAACACTTGCAAAAATCTGGGTAGAGACGTTGCATGCAACGTCTCTTGAACATATAAGTATTCACGACAACTTCTTCGATTTGGGAGGAAATTCACTGCTAGCTGTGCGGCTTGTAGAGCAAATACACAAGCAGTTTGAGCGTGAGTTGCCGCTCTCTTCCTTATTTTTAAATCCAACAATTGAAAGTTTAGCGAATTCTCTATCTCCAGGAAAAGATTCTCTGCCTTGGTCTCCCTTGGTTGCAATTCAGCCTGCTGGTTCAAATCCTCCTTTCTTCTGTGTCCATCCCATCTTTGGTGTTATCTTTCCTTATTATGAATTGGCTCATCAGTTAGGGACAAATCAACCATTTTACGGGCTACAACCTATGGGACTTGACGGAGAAACTTCGCCATTCACTCGTATTGAAGACATGGCTGCTTATTACATTGAAGCATTGCGTAGGGTGCAACCAAGCGGTCCTTATTTTTTAGGAGGTTGGTCTTTTGGAGGTTTGGTTGCTTTTGAGATGGCTCAACAACTCCAAAAAGCTGGGGATGAAGTGGCTCTACTTGCTATGCTGGATACTGTAGCACCAGTTCCTGGCAATACACCTTCTGTGGGCGATAGTTTCAGGTTTCTTTTCACCACAGTAGCGCGATATATATGGTCATTTTTCCTCGATTATTTTTATTTAATGGCCGCTTCTAACAAGAACCAAGTTGATAGTTTGACTTCTCGTTTTCCTATTTTTAATAAGTTGGTTAATAAGTTGGTTCGAGATATTGAAACTAATCTATTTTCGTACTTTATGCCTCAGGAGTCCAGGTCACGGATTTTGAGCGAGTTAACAATTCGCCCAATGCTTCGTGTTTTCTATGCCAACACCCAAGCAACTCTCAACTACGTTCCGCAAGTCTACCCTAAACAAATTACTCTCTTCAAAACAAGCGTTAAGTCAAGAATTACCGAGCAAGATCCAAGTAGGGGTTGGGGTAAGCTAGCCTTTGGAGGAGTGGAAATTCATACAATTGCTGGCAATCACCTAACGATGCTTAGAAAACCCCACATTCAGGTTCTCGTTGAACAGCTAAGAGCTTGTATTGAAAAAGCACAGACTTTATAAAACAGCATCTGTGGGATAACAAATTATTTAGTTACTCGCCAAGTTTTACAATCTCCACAGCTTCTTCATTTTCTCCCTCTAAGATTTTAAGATAAAGAACGGTGTTCCTCTCGGCAGAGTTTGTTTCTCTAGACAAAGGTGCGGTGTTAATACCTCCGCACCTTTGCCATTGTCCACTTGCTTACTCATCAGCGTCGCATGGATGAAGCAGCAACCTCACCGAAGTCCTCTGTTGCCTCGTTCGGTTCGTTACAATCAGTAACGCTATCATCACCACAACGAACAACTGTGACCGAAATAAATTTACAAGTTTCAGAAGAAGGAGACCGTTTAGATCGCTACCTTTCTCAACAATTACCAAACTTATCCCGCTCCCGCATCCAGCAGTTAATTGAACAGGGTAACGTCCAACTTAACAGTAAAGTCTGCACATCTAAAAAGACAACTGTCAAAGCAGGCGATCGCATCTTTTTAGGAATACCAGAAGCCGAACCTTTAGAACTCCAACCAGAAGATATTCCTCTCGATATCCTCTATGAAGATGACTCCCTGCTAATTATCAACAAACCTGCTGGGTTAGTCGTTCATCCTGCACCAGGTCATCAAGACGGTACCTTGGTCAATGCTATCTTGGCTCACTGTCCAAACCTACCAGGAATTGGGGGTGTTCAACGTCCGGGAATTGTCCATCGACTGGATAAAGATACAACAGGGGCGATCGCAATTGCTAAAACAGAACTCGCCCATCAACATCTACAAGCGCAACTAAAAGCAAAAACCGCACGACGAGAGTACCTTGGCGTTGTCTACGGTTCGCCTACGCCTAAAACCGAAAGCGGTATTATCGACTTTCCCATTGGTCGTCATCCAGTTGACCGCAAAAAAATGGCAGTTGTTCCAGTAGAACAGGGGGGACGACCTGCGGTTACGCACTGGAAAGTCAAAGAACGTTTAGGCAACTATACATTAATGCACTTCCAGTTAGAAACCGGACGTACTCATCAAATTCGCGTCCACAGCACTCATATAGGTCATCCTATTGTCGGCGACCCCGTTTATAGTTCCGGTCGTTCTGTGGGAGTCAATTTGCCAGGTCAAGCACTCCATGCTTGGCGACTTAAGGTACAACATCCAGTGTCCGGCGAGTGGATTGAGGTGACAGCACCCCCTCCCCAAACGTTCACAACTCTGCTAGAAGTTCTCCGACGGAGATTTACCATCTCTCCCCAGAAATAAAAATAATAAGTTTTTTAGATTTTTATTAAGTTTTATTACGTAACGGGAAAATCACTGTTCAACAAGAGGACGACAAACGGTACAAGGGCGCAAGAGTACAAGGGAATAATAATTGTTCTTCTACTCCGCCTACCTCCCCACCTCCACCTGTCGGAAAGAATTTCAGAAACGAAAAGCTATATTTAGCTTTTTTTTGTTAAGAATTCTTTACACGATTTAGTGAGGCTATAGATGAGATGGCAAACTACAATATGTAGTCCTGTCTAGGTTTGCAGAAAAATTAAAAAAATATAAATAAGTTAAAATCACGCCTTGAGTAAACTGAATATAAAGTTTTGTTACCAAAAAAACTTCGTTTTCTCAGGCAAAGCCCTTATATGTAAAGGATTTGAGGGTTTTCTTATTGCTCTATCTCATTTATTCATAATTTGTAACAGATAATGCCCCTATAGCGTTGTATAAACATAAGCTGGAGGGGTTAAAGAACAGACAAAAGTTAAACAAAGCAATCAATCTGCAAAGTTTGCCAGTTTCTCATAAAATCACCCCATTTTTCTCATAATCTCTCGTTCATCATAAAGAGCAGAGAAATGAGAGGTAAGCTGAGAAACAGTTTTATTTAGAGTCTGTTGTTAGCCATTCCAGTTTGATAAAACAATCCCAGTTTTAATCAAGACAGCACTCAACTAAGCAATTAGGAGAATAAATTCCATGTTAGACGCATTCGCCAAGGTGGTTTCTCAAGCTGACTCCAGAGGTGAGTTCCTCAGCAGCGAGCAACTCGATGCTCTCACCAACATGGTGAAGGACGGCAACAAGCGCTTGGATACCGTCAACCGCATCACCAGCAATGCTTCCCAAATCGTTACCGACGCTGCTCGCAGCTTGTTTGAAGAGCAACCCCAATTGATTGCTCCTGGTGGTAACGCTTACACCAATCGTCGCATGGCTGCTTGTCTGCGCGACATGGAAATCATCTTGCGCTATGTTACCTACGCTATCCTAGCTGGTGACGCTAGCGTCCTGGATGACCGCTGCTTGAACGGCTTGCGCGAAACCTACCAAGCTTTAGGTACTCCCGGTTCTTCCGTAGCAACTGGCGTTCAGAAGATGAAGGAAGCTGCAGTTAAGATTGCTAACGATCCAGCTGGTATCACTCAAGGCGATTGCAGCCAATTGATGTCTGAAGTAGCTAGCTACTTTGATCGCGCTGCTTCTGCTGTTGCTTAATAAAAACAAGAAAAGCTCAGAACCTAAAAATAGGGATCTTGGCAAAAAATTACAAAACACCAAGGAGATTCTACACTATGAAAACACCAATTACCGAGGCAATTGCAGCTGCTGATACCCAAGGACGTTTTTTGGGCAACACCGAACTCCAAGCAGTTAACGGTCGTTTTGAGCGTGCTGCTGCAAGCATGGAAGCTGCTCGCGCCCTCACCCAAAACGCTCAGCGCCTCATTGATGGTGCTGCTCAAGCAGTGTACCAAAAGTTCCCCTACACCACCCAAATGCAGGGACCTCAGTACGCTTCTGATTCTCGTGGTAAGTCCAAGTGCGCGCGTGACGTAGGTCACTACCTGCGGATGGTAACCTACTGCTTAGTTGCTGGTGGCACCGGTCCAATGGACGAGTACCTAATTGCTGGTTTGGATGAAATCAACCGCTCCTTTGAATTGTCCAACAGCTGGTACGTAGAAGCTTTGAAGCACATCAAAGGTAACCACGGTCTGTCAGGTCAAGCTGCTAACGAAGCCAACACCTACATTGATTACGCTATCAACGCTCTAAGCTAGATTGCGCTCAGGCCCGGAGAGGGATGCAAGTGCTGGATGGAATCACCTAGCAGTTGAATCAAGCTCCGGGCATTGTTTTATCTGGGGATAGATAAAAAATATTTATCAAAGCACGCTGTAAATAACAGCAAAAGTGCAAAAAAATAGGGGAAAAAAAATGGCGATTACAGCAGCAGCATCCAGGCTGGGAACAGCAGCCTTTAGCGAAGCACCTCGAGTTGAACTGCGCCTCAACCCAACCAAAGAAGATGTCGAAGCGGTGATTCGTGCCGTGTATCGGCAATTATTGGGTAATGACTATTTAATGGCATCAGAACGCCTCACAAGTGCAGAATCGCTCCTGCGTGATGGTAACCTGACAGTGCGGGAATTTGTGCGTAGCGTTGCCAAGTCAGAACTCTACAAGAACAAGTTTTTCTACAACAATTTTCAAACCCGATTAATTGAACTTAACTACAAGCATTTGTTGGGCCGTGCTCCCTACGATGAGTCTGAGGTGGTTTACCACTTAGATCTGTACCAAAACAAAGGGTATGATGCCGAAATAGACTCCTACATTGATTCTGTAGAGTACCAGACAAACTTCGGCGACAACATCGTACCTTACTATCGCGGTTTTGAAACTCAAACAGGACAAAAAACTGTAGGCTTTAACCGAATGTTCCGGTTATACCGGGGTTATGCCAATAGCGATCGCTCTCAAGTAGAAGGCAAAAATCCCCGTTTGGCTCGCGAACTGGCAAATAACAGCGCTTCCTCCATCGTAGGACCTTCTGGAAGTAACGAAAACTGGGGCTACCGTGCATCTAGTGATGTTGCTCCTCGGAAAAATTTGGGGAATGCAGTGGGAGTAGGCGATCGCGTCTATCGCATCGAAGTATCCGGACTTCTCAGTCCTGGCTACCCCAAGGTGCGCCGCAGCAGCACCGCCTTCTTTGTGCCTTACGAGCGCCTTTCTGAAAAATTGCAGCAACTTCAGCGCCAAGGCGGAAAGATTGTCAGCATCAACCCAGCCTAGAAGAAGAGGGGGAGAGAGGGGGAGAGGGGGAAGTTATTGTTCTTTTACCTCCTCCACTCCTCCACTCCTCGCCTTAGCAATCATTAAGTTACTAAAGGAGAAATAGGAAGGATGTTTGGTCAAACCACAGTTGGTACTGGTGGACTTTCTTCAGCTAGCAGCCGGATGTTTCGTTATGAAGTCGTGGGCTTGCGCCAAAACGAAGAGAATGACAAGAATAACTACGACATCCGTCGCAGCGGTAGCGTGTATGTCACAGTGCCATACAACCGGATGAACGAAGAAATGCAGCGGATTACCCGCATGGGCGGTAGAATTGTCAAAATAGAGCCTTTGACCGCTGAATCAGCACTCAAGCCTGATAGCGAATCCGAAGCCCAGGGCTAACTACAAGCGCAATGAAAGAGCCAGGTGCGGAGGAATATTCCGCAGAAAACGCACCGCCGTTGACGCCAGAGCAAGCGATTGCCAATCTCAACTCACCAGATACAAGTCTCCGCTATTATGCCGCTTGGTGGCTGGGCAAATTTCGCGTCCAGTCACCAGAGGCTGTAGACGCCTTAATTGCAGCGTTAGAAGATGAAGCCGACAGAACAGAACTTGGAGGCTATCCTCTGCGACGCAATGCCGCAAGAGCGCTAGGGAAATTAGGCGACGCTAAAGCCGTACCAAGCTTAATCAAATGCTTGGAATGCCCCGACTTTTACGTGCGGGAAGCAGCCGCCCAGTCTCTGGAAATGTTGCGTGACCCTGCTGCTGTCTCAGTACTGGTGCAACTGCTAGATGGGGGTGTAGCAGCTGCTGTGCAAGTGCCGGGACGACCTCACTTAACCCAGCCATATGAAGCGGTGATAGAAGCCTTAGGAGCAATTGGTGCAACTGAGGCTATTGCGCTAATTCAACCTTTCCAGAAGCATCCAACACCACGGGTGCAGTGTGCCGCAGCCAGAGCAATGTACCAACTGACACAAGACCCAATATACGGGGAGCGTTTGGTGAAAATGTTGGATAGCAGCGATCTGAAATTGCGCCGCGTTGTTTTGGGGGATTTGGGTGCCATAGGCTATGTAGCAGCAGCGGAGGCGATCGCTAACGCCACGGTTGAAAATAGTTTTAAACTTCTTGCCCTTAAAGGGATACTAGAGCATCAACTTAAAGAAGAGTTAGATGTATCTCCCCTTTCTGATAACGCCATCAAGGTCATGAACTTGATGGATTCGCTGTTGTAGTGATTGGTTAGTGGTTAATAGGACTAATGTACAGACGTGCCATGGCACTACAACTAAGACGTACCATAGCGCGTCTCTACAACTAACTCTTGACAGATGACTAATACCCAACATTTAATTCGTGCCGTTGCTGAGGCAGACTCATCTGCCTTGATGGTGGCGGCAGTACAAAAATTGGCAGCAGCGAAAGATCCAGCAGCAATTCCCACCTTAATAACCGTGTTCGGTTACAACAATCCAGGGGCAGCAGTGGCGGCAGTTGCTGGACTGACAGAGTTGGGAGAAGTGGCAGTGCCACAGTTGTTAGCACAGATCGATGATTATAACTATGGCGCACGCGCTTACTCGATTAGGACGCTGGCTGCGATTAGAGACCCCCGCGCTTTAGATATATTACTTGCAGCAGCAGCCACTGACTTTGCCCCTAGTGTCCGACGTGCAGCAACCAAGGGGCTGGGAAACTTATACTGGCATCAGCTGGATATTCCAGAACGCCACATAGCTCACAAAAGAGCATTGGAAACTTTGCTTTCCATATCCCAAGACACAGACTGGTCGATTCGCTATGCTGCCATTGTCGGTTTGCAAGCGCTTGCGAAAATACCTGATTTGCAAGAGCCAATCCAGGCTAGATTCGAGGAAATGCTGGCAACTGATGCCGAAGAAGCAGTCCGCGCTCGCGTGCAACTGGCTCAAATCTAGAAACGCGCCATAGCGAGTCAGCGCTGCAGGAGGGTCAGCCCGCTCTCACGGCGACTGGCTTCGCGTCTGCTACACATACCATAAAACAAGGTAAAAGTAAAGATGTCAATACCATTACTCCAATTTACACCAACTACGCAAAATCAGCGTGTCGAAGGCTATGAAGTCCCAGGCGAAGACACGCCCACAATTTATCGGTTGACAGATGCGACTTCAGATGATGAGGTTGATGCCATCATTTGGGCAGGATATCGGCAAATCTTCAGTGAACATTTAATTTTAGATAGCTATCGCCAACCCTTCCTAGAATCCCAACTACGAAATCAGGCAATTAACGTCCGGGACTTTGTCCGGGGACTAGGCAAATCCGACGTTTATCGAGGACTAGTAGGAGAAACCAATTCCAACTACCGCTTAGTAGACATCAGCTTCAAGCGATTTTTAGGACGTGCTACCTATGGCAAAGACGAGCAGATTTCCTGGTCTATTGTCATTGCCACAAAGGGATTGCATGGTTTTATCGACGCACTGGTGGATAGTGAAGAGTACCGCCAGAACTTTGGCGATGATATTGTGCCTTTCCAGCGCCGCCGCTTTAAAGACCGACCCTTTAACTTAGTCAATCCCCGCTACGCCGATTACTGGCGCAATCGCGAGATGGTACAATCCCTGGCAGGTCGTTCCTACTACCAAGTTGCAGTCTCAGGGCAATCCGTACAAAGGGGAGTGCGTCAAGCGATTCCTGATACCTTCTTAGCAATGGCTGCTAGTATCGCACCAGGCGGGATGAATTACCAGCGTACTAGCGATAGGTCGAGAAATTACATCTCCTCCGTAGAGCTTCCTGAGACGTACAGTAATGCAGCAGCGCACCCAACAGTAAAACCCACAAAAGTTGCCTTGCCTTATCGTTACATTCCTGGTAACAAGACCACTTGAAGAGTCATTAGTCATTAGTCACGAGTCATGAGTAAAAAAGCCAAGGACAAATGACAAATGACAAATGACAAAGAACAAAGGACAAAGGACAAAGGACAAAGGACAAAGGACAAAGGACAATTAACTATGTCAATACCTCTACTGCAATATAAACCAAGTTCGCAAAATCAGCGCGTTGCTGGTTACGAAGTAGGTAACGAAGATACTCCCAGGATTTACCGCCTAGAAGACTCTCCTTCTAATAGCGAAATCCAAGAATTAATTTGGGCAGCATATCGCCAAGTTGTCAGCGAACACGAAATCTTGAGTTTTTACCGCCAGACCAATTTAGAATCCCAGCTCAAAAACCGAGCAATTACTGTGCGCGACTTTATCCGGGGTTTGGCAAAGTCTGAAGCGTTTCGTCGCCTAGTGGTAGAGACAAACTCTAACTACCGCGTTGTAGAACTTAGCCTCAAACGACTTTTGGGTCGTGCGCCGTACAACAAAGACGAAGAAATTGCTTGGTCAATAAAAATTGCCACCTTGGGCTTTGGCGGTTTTGTTGATGCTTTATTAGACAGCGAGGAATATCTCACTAATTTTGGTGAGAATACAGTTCCTTACCAACGTCGTCGCTTTAAAGACAGACCCTTTAACCTGGTGACGCCTCGCTATGGCAATTACTGGCGCGATAAGCAAGAAACCGAGCGCTACAAGTGGGGTGATATCAACAACTTCGTCGAAATGGCGAATTCCATCAAGATTAATCCCGTGAAATACACACCAGTTAACACGGCAAACATTCAAATTCCCAACACAACACGAGAAACAAAGCCGCAAGGAATTCCCGTTTCCATCAGCCCCACTGCAAGTTTTCCCGTAAGGTAACTTGTAAGTGGTTAGTGGTTAGTGGTTAGTAGAACAAATAACTAACAATTAACAACTATCATGCGGGAAAATAATAAAAGAATGAGGATGTTGAGCAATCAAGCCTCTCGCTCTTTGTTTAAATAGTTGATAATTTACGAGGAAGAACAGAGCATGGCACTGCCTCTACTTCAATACAAACCAAGCAGCCAAAATCAGCGGGTCAAGAGCTTTGGCAAGGCTGACCAAAATGAAGATACACCGTATATCTACCGTCTAGAAGATGTCAGCAGTTACACTGATATGCAAAACATCATTTGGGCAGGATATCGCCAAGTTTTCAGCGAGCATGAGATTCTCAGTTTCAACCGCCAAAAGAATCTAGAATCCCAGCTGAAAAATGGCTCGATTACCGTACGCGACTTCATCCGTGGTCTAGCCAAGTCTGAGGCTTTCTACCGTGTCGTTGTTTCGGTGAATAACAACTACCGTTTGGTAGAAATCTGCCTCAAGCGCTTTTTGGGTCGTGCGCCTTACAACAAGGACGAAGAAATTGCTTGGTCAATTGTTATTGGCACTAAAGGCTTTAGTGGCTTAGTTGATGCCCTCATCGACAGTGACGAGTACACCGAAGCTTTTGGGGATAACACTGTACCTTACCAACGTAAGCGCATGGAAGGACGCCCCTTCAACTTGGTCACTCCTCGCTACGGCGAAGACTTCCAAGAAACAGCTGGCACCGTTACAACCGACTGGCGCTTTACTCTGGACAAATTCTACAGCCGCAAGTTCCAAGAACGGCAACTGGCAGAAGGCGATCCGCGCAAGTACCGCGACATGGCAGAGTCTATCAATACCAAAGGCAGCTACGCTCAACGCATTTCCGCCTTTGATATCGATTATTTGAGCCTCGTGCCAAGTCGTGGTGGTAGCAAACGCTAACATTTAAACTCTAATTACCTCAATTTCATACTGGGTCTGGTTACTGCGTTGATGTAACATACAGGTTGACTTTCTTTAGTTAACTGGGTGTTGCCTTGAGTGGAGACTAGACCCAGTCGTTTTTATTATGTGTGTAGGGAAATTTGCGCTTCTACAGCGGATTCATAGCGCAACTCAATTAGACTTCTTGCAAAAATACGATTTATGAATTTTTGAACCACAGATGGACACAGATGGACACAGATAAATATTGGTGTAGCCTACGGCACGGCTTACGCCTATATCTGTGGTTCATTATTTCTTTGGTGGTGTACCTTACCTAATTGCAAACTACTATATATGTTGCAAAATTGCAAAAATTTTTGAAATTGGTATAACACAGCAGCATTTAATAGAAAACTATTGCCTCGCTTTTGGATAAAGCTAAGAAATCAAAGAAGTCAGAGAATAGTTAAGAATTGTCTACAAGAAGACTATCGGGAGAAGCTCATAAAGTTGTATAATAACGGGAAAGTCAAAAAGCAAAACCGATTTTGACAACGCACTTTTTCTTCTATCTCTTGAAAAAGCGACAAGACTGTTTGACTTTGATTTGAGTGTGAGATTGGGGTTTTCCGATGAAAACCCAGACGAGAGGAAGGCGGGATAAATCCATACATCCTCTGTATCTTGTCGCGGGAGTGGTAAATTACCGGACAATGATTTGGGGATGATAGTTTACAGCGATAAGACACCGCTGTTACCACCAGTCCTCTCAAAATTTAGGTATCTAAATTCAGGCATTAGCTGACTATTACTGCGTGACTCAATGACTGTTAATAATCATTTGTGGCTGCCTGCATCGCCAGATTTAACTTTGTTGCAGGATGAAATTCATGTCTGGCGAATTGAGCTTGACAGACCAGAAACACAGTTGCAACATTTGACAGCAACGCTCTCCAGCGACGAAGTTTGTCGGGCAAAGCGGTTCTATAAAGAACAGCATCGGCAGCGTTTTATTGCTGGTCGGGGTATCCTGCGAACCATATTGGGTCGCTACTTGGGTATAGAAGCGCAACAGTTGCAGTTCTGTTATGAACCCTCTGGCAAACCAGTGTTAGCTGAGACATTTGCCGATAGTAAACTATGGTTTAACTTGACTCATTCTCAAGGGTTAGCTCTGTGTGCAGTGAGTTGCGATCGCCTCGTGGGGGTAGACCTAGAGTACATCCGCCCAATTTCCGACGTTCTCGCCCTTGCGAAACGATACTTTTCACCTGGGGAATATGCAGTGATGTGTGGGCTTCCTCCCCATCAAATGCAACAGGTGTTTTTCCGCTACTGGACTTGCAAAGAAGCATATTTAAAAGCAACTGGAGTAGGACTTGCTCAGCTAGAGCAAATAGAGGTTTCTCTGACTCCAGGACAACCAGCAAGGCTAAAGACAAAGCAACAGTGGAGCCTGTTAGAGCTTGTACCTGATAACAATTCTGTTGCATCTGTTGCGGTGGAAGGTTATGGCTTACGTCTCAAGTGCTGGCAGTATTGATATATAGCTAGTCAACATTGCCATCCCAAAACGATGGCAGTATTAGCAACGGATTGCTAACGGATGTAGCGGATAAGCTATCTGTGCAATTGACAGATAAACTATCCGTTACATCTGCTATACGATCCGTTGCTAGCTTTAGTGTTCATGAGCCAACAGAATGTAGAGACGTAGCATGCTACGTCTCTACATAAGCGGACACTTTCACACACGGCAGAGGTCTAATGCGGAACTCACGTATGAATTATAGTGCTTCTCATCTGAGTGAAGTACTAATTCATCTGTGTCCATCTGTACGGCAGTTTGCACACTCGGGGGAACCCCCCTCCGGGTATGCCTGCGGCACGCCTGACGGCGTTGGCGTAGCCTGTCCGCAGGACTTACACCAGTCGCCTGGGTCGGGAAACCCTCCTTGCAACTTCTCTGTGCAACGCACGCAAGAGTCCATCTGTGGTTCATTATTTCTTTGTGTACCTCAGCCAATTGCAAACCGCTATAGGTCAATCCTAGCTTTCTATGCAACATTCAAAAAACCGCTCGAAATCCAGTAAGAGGAGTATGTCATAAACAATTTAGAGTCTATTGGTGGACAGACGATAGAACTTCCAGCAAGTGACTCAAGTGTCTGCTGACAGCTGATAATAGGTCTTCTGGCTTGCAGGTATAAATCTGGAATGGTCAGTCCTTCTTGCGACCAGCGCTCAAACAAGAAAGGTCGCAGCGCGTACAAAGGATTTTCCACAGAAGTTACATTTTTCATTAACTGTGTTTGCCACTCGTCGTAAGGAAGTAGTTGAATTGGAAAACCAAAAGAGCGCATCCACTCAACTAACACCTTCAAGGAAACAGGTTGGGGATGTTGCAAGTGGAAAGCTTTGCCCATCGATTCTTTCTGCCTTGATAGATAAACAATCGCTTTGCTCACATAGTCTACAGGAGACGCATCCATTATGTACTCCACATCTGGAAAACACCCCATCTCAAGACAGCCCTTTATCATCAAGCAGATAAAGTCATGCGTGTTAGACACACCTGTTTGACTGTCTCCTCCTATCAATGGTGGTCTGTGGATAGTCACGGGAAGTCCTCGGTCACGAGCAATCTTGACTAACTTTTCAGCAACCCACTTAGTTTGAGAGTAACCGAGATAAATACCCTCCCAATGGTTAAAATCATCCTGTTCTTTGACAACTTTGCCAGCATAAGCAGGTGATTCAAAAACAGCAACACTAGAAACGTAGTGCAGGGGTTTGACTTTGATTGCACTTGCCAAACGTATGACTTCCTGTGTTCCTAGAACATTAGCAGCCTTCAGTGCTGAGTAGGGATAAACATAATTTAGCGTGGCAGCACTATGATACACAGCGTCAAGATTAGCTGCCAGCATTTCAAACCCTTCAGTACTAATACCTAAGAATGGCTGAGATAAATCTCCAGGAATCGCAATAATTCTGGGGCTGAATTGTTCTTCCCAAAGTAAATATTGTTGCAGGTTTTGCTTCAGCTTTCGCTTGCCTTCCTTTGAATTAGCAGCACGTACTAAGCAGTAGATATCTGCATCTGTCGTCTGTAGCAGTTCATAGATGATAAAAGCGCCTAAAAAGCCTGTTCCTCCAGTTAGGAAGACATTATTCAGTTCACTTGTAAATTGAAATGGTGTAGATGCAGGACGGATATTTTGGTCTAGAACAGCTTCAGCACTTAAATCGAGCATCGGCGTCTTGAAAGCAGAAACATTTGCTCGAGAGGCAACTCTCGTGTCTTCAATCTGTGACTCCAATACGAGCGATTCTTCAGCTAAACGCTGTGAAAGTGCTTCGATATTTGGATAGTGCCACAACAACGTAGGAGAGACTTCAAATCCCAGCATTTTTTCTGCTTTCGTGACTAAAAGCATAGCTTGAGCCGAGTCCAAACCGTAGCTGTCTAGAGGCTCTTGGACATTGATTTCATCAGATGCGATTTTTAATCCATCAGCAACAATAGACACTAGCAATGCTTGAATTTCTTCTGCCGTATGAGACTGTTTTGAAGCCATTATTTACAAACCTCTAACATCATAGTCTGCGATTTCTGAGAAACCCGGTTTCTTTGAGAAACCGGGTTTTTTGAACCCATGAATTTTTAGCTCTTACAAGCTAGTAGAACAAACTGGACGATATTGACAGTAGTCGTCTGAGATTTGCAGTCCTTGAATTTTCAAACTTTGAATGCGGTATAAAAATGCTGCTCCAGTCATAATATGATCAGCAACATCAACCACGCGGCGACTTTTTGGGTCAGCCAAATAAGAATCACGAACCCAGTCATTAAAGCTACCCATGACTGGACCGCACCAAATTTGATAATCGACTTCTCGACCCTTTTCTCCAGAACTAGACCAGCGAGAGGACAATCCTAAATACCAGCGAAAAATTGCTGCCATTTTCATTTTGGGATTGTTGATTGCTTTTCCGAGTTTTTCAGGATTTCTTGTGGATAAATAAGTTGCAGTTTCTTCCCATATCTGAGCAAGGCTGTTACGAAAAACTTGTTTCTCTAATTTTTCTCTTTCTTCAAT
Organism: Mastigocladopsis repens PCC 10914; assembly: GCF_000315565.1. Classification (NCBI taxonomy): domain Bacteria; kingdom Bacillati; phylum Cyanobacteriota; class Cyanophyceae; order Nostocales; family Symphyonemataceae; genus Mastigocladopsis; species Mastigocladopsis repens. The sequence goes on from NZ_JH992901.1 coordinate 4,171,003, forward strand.
AGGAATATCTTCAATCGAGTTATAATTTCTGTATATTTCATACAGTTTCTGAGCTCGTAGAGGGAACATAGTTCCTCTTTTTAAAACTTGAAGCTTCACTCCCATTTCAAACATATCAGCTGCTGGAGCCATCATCATGTCAGCCATTTCTGCTTGTGCTAGCAATCGCTTCGTATATTCACAAGTTCCAGCTTCAACACAAGACTGATTAATCGAACCAGTCACCACATAAGCAGCACCCATCATAAAGCCGGCTAAAGCTGATTGTGGTGTCCCAATTCCTCCAGCTACTCCAACTCTGATAGGTGTTGAGTAACGATATTTTTCCTGAATTTCATGTTTTAATGCCAAAATAGAAGGCAGGAGACAAACTAAGGGACGATTGTCTGTATGACCGCCAGAATCAGCTTCCACAGTAATATCATCGGCAATGGGAAGCTGGGCTGCAAGATTTGCTTGTAACTCACTGATGAGTCCTTGTGCAACAAGTTCTTTCAGTATTTTTAGTGGTGCTGGTTGGAGAAATTTGCTAGCGACTTCTCGCCGAGAAATTTTGGCAATGACTTTGTTTTTGATTTCAATTTGATTGGCTGCATTTACACCTAATCCAGCCGCCCGATAATAGACAATATTGGGAGTCAAGTCCAAAAATGCTGAAGCCTCTACAGTTTTCACCCCATATTTGAGGTATAAATCGACAGCACGACGTTCAAGAGCAGGTTCATTCGGACTGTGAATCAGATTAGAAGCGTAGGGACCTTGAGGTAAGGCTTGTTGAATACGGTTAATAGCTGCTTCAAGACGGTCTGGACTTAAACCACCAGCACCAAAGGAACTCAAAATTTTCTCTTTTCCGAGTGCAATCACCATCTCAACAGATGCAATACCGCCAGCCATTGCACCCGTAGCATAGGCATATTTCACACCATGAGAGGAAAGAAAACTGGGGTCTCCTAAACTATGTGTTGAGATGGGTGGAACTGCCATCAACAATTCTACTTGTCCTGTCCCATTCTCAGTAGGACAAGAATAACCTTCGTTGGTGACGCCAATTTTCCCTGCTACTCTTACGATGTAACACGGTTTATGTAAATTATGTAACTTATCTTTGATAGCTGACTGTTCAAATGCAACACAATCTAAAGAACCTTTCCACACTTGATTGTGATTGAATAAGTTACCAAAAAAGCGAAGACCATTATTGTATTTACCTAATACCGTATCTTCAGTTTTCACGGTAGTGATTCCCTTGAATTGTTAGTAAGAGAGAGTGGTAGTGGGTAGTGGGTAGTGGGTAGTGGAAGTTTTTGAGAACTAACAACTATCCACTAAGAACTAACAACTAACTAAGTAAATTTTCAGCACAAGCCAATTGTAATTGAATGATTTCGCTGATTTGTTGGCTAAATTCTTGTCTGGATTTTAAGAAATCAGCGTGAGCTTTATTAATGCTTGAATTATTAGCGCTCAACTTTTTGTACTGAGACTGATTTAATTCGTTTAGAGTCACTGCGTAGCCAAATTTTTGAGTAGCAGTAGATAAGTGCGGAATGGATTGAGAAATTATTTCCTGAGTGACAGTTGACTCCCAAGATTGTATCTCTTCCCTGGACTCAAAACTGTTATTGTTGGCATTTTTCACTTTTTCTTCCTCTTGATTAGTCTTTGATAGGGTGATGTTGCGGTAATAACTTTCACCATTGTGGATACTGCTTGAGTTTTGAGGAGAATTTGTGAGTTCAGAATCTCTCGAGAGAGGAATGTTCTCAGACTGGTTATTAACAAGATGAAGAGGTTTTTTTGTAGCTAAGTTTTGGAAAAGTTTACAGTTTTCGTCACTCCAAATTTTGGGAACAATTCTGTTTCCACCCAAATTGACAGTTCTCACAGTCGGTTTAAGTTGACTGGATGTTTCTGTTGTCTGACTATACAAAGGTGATAAGTCCAGAGAAACACCATGACTGAAGAGTTTTACTAATGCTCTGATAATAGAAGTATGGTCATCTATACCTCTTCTGTTGAGAGATACGGTCATATGTTCTTTGTTTTCTAGGATTTTATCAATCCATCGAGAACAAACATTGCCAGACCCTGCTTCGACGAATATTCTTGCCCCATCCTCGTAAACTCGGTTCACTAATCGAGGAAAATCTACCTGATGACATAAGGTTTTCGCAAGACTACGAGCGATGACATCACTATCAAGTGTGATGGGTTTGTACTCAGCTGAGGAATAAAAAGCAATGCCCGGTATATTTTGTGAAGGTAGGGTATTGACTCTAGCGATTTCGTCGTACTCAGACCGCATTGTCTCACAATGGATTGCATGGTTGAAGGGAGCGCGGAAAGCGTTGCAACCCAAAGTTTTAATCACTCTCTGACAGGCGGCTGTATCACCAGCGATTAAAACTTCTTCTGGTGTATTTATCTGAGTTAAATAGACGCGATTTTCATTTTTGAGGCACTCTTGAACCTGGGATGGGGCCGCCATCAAAAGATATGTACTCCAGAAATCATCGTCTGGCGATTGTTGTGCTGATGGTAATCCCCAAAATTCGCGTACGGCTTTTTTCGGTCCAGATATCCTGTCTCCAAACAAAGGAGATGCGTGAAAGGTGTTAATCCCTTGGCTAAAGTTGCTCCAGACCCCCATCGCAAACATCATGCTAGTCTCGCCCAGGCTATACCCAAAAACATATTTTGGCTTCACCTGAAAATCATCTCGGATAATTGTCGTCAGGAGTCTGGCAATGCCTATATCAGTTTCAAAGATTGCCAAGGAATCATTGAGGAATTGCTGTTCGAGATTTTCCAGCTGCCTGGTTGATAATTTATTCAAGCTTCTGGGAAAGACGAGCTTCGCAATGTCGGCGACAACACTAAAAACGCTTTTGATTGCTAAGTCGTCGTGAACTCTGGGGAATAAGCGGAAGAGATTGCGACTAATGCCAAGATAGGAATTGACCGCAGCAGGATAAACATATGCTACACCACCCTTTTTACCCAGTGGTTTAGCTGTGAAATAACTGCCAGTTGGTGTTTGCCAGTCTTCCCCGTTTTCAAAGGCATTATTCACACCTTTGAGCGCAGCTTCAATTTCTCTTACTAATTCGTTTTTGTTCCGTCCAAGAATTGCAAGGGCATAATTTGCCTCAACACGCTCTTTATAAAGAGCAAAAGTAAGGCTTGCAGCAACGGCTAACGAAGTACAATTTTCGATGGTTGTTTTGAGAGCGTTAATCTGGTCTAGTAAATTGGAGCGATTATGACCTGCTAAGGGAAATAGATAATAAGGCGTTTGCTCCAAATACTTGCTGTGGCGCTGTTCGTGATCAGGCTCTTCTGATAAGATAACGTGGGCATAAGTGCCATCAATTCCCATGCTATTAATCGCAGCGGCTCGCTTTTTAGCTTCTTTGCTTAAAAACCAAGGTCTTGATTCTGGGGCGACATAGAAAGGACTACCCTGCCAAACCTCTTGGTTTTTGACTCCAGACCATTTGGGGGTTGCGGGAATGTATCTGTGATGGAGACAAAGAGCCGTTTTAATCAGGCTGGCAATTCCCGACGCTACATATGTATGACCGATATTTGCCTTGACGCTGCCAATTGCACAGTTGAGACCATTTTTATCCGCTGGATAAGCCTGGACTAAACCTTTGATTTCGGCTTCATCTTCTTGGGGAATGCCACTACCACAAACTTCTAAATATTCAATGTCTGTAGGTTTAATACCTGCCATCTCGAAAGCTTGTCGGCAGACAGAGTTGACGGCTGCTGCATCAGGTGTTGTTAGACGGTTGTCCAAGTTATTGGATGTAGAATACTGTTGTCCGAAACTGATGGCATCGATGGTTGCATAAATGCGATTGGCTTTGCCACTGCCCTTTGGGCAATCGCCCTCTTTTTTGGCTGTGTCGTGGCGCTTTAGCACGACTGCTCCCGCACCCTCGCCAACCGTCCAACCATTCGCCTTTTGGTCGTAACTTAAGGTATTTACTCCTGTATTAATTTGTCCTAATTGATTTCGCAACAACACACTTTCCATTCCACCAGCTAAATCAACAGCACCCACAACGACAGCATCTACTTCCCCAGCACTCAGTAGCATTTGTGCTATTTCCAGGGCCTTGAACGTGGAATTTTCTCCAGCAGTGATGGTGAATGTCGGACCTGTGAAATCCCACAACGAAGAAACTCGACTCGCCATGATGTTGGAGATGTAACTCACATATTCGCCGATCTCCACTGGATGGTGAAGCGCATCTTTAACAATGGTTTCTAGTTGAGCAATTTTGTCAGCGCTTAAGGAAATTTCTCCAGCAATCAAACCCTCTTTAATCTGCCAAGACAAATTCCATCTCTGCTGTAACTGATGAACAGAAAATTCCGTCTCTGCGGCGATGATGACTGCGACATTTGCACCTTCTTTAATTTCCGCATCTTTCAAGGCGCGATCAGCGACTTTCAGAAGTAACAGTTGTTGCGGGTTCAGCTTAGATAATTCATTCGGGGGAATTTTGTAAGATAGGGTATCAATTTCCAAATCTTGGATATATGCCCCTACGGGTGCTTTACCGTTTGGTAACCCATAGTTCTTAAGTAAGTCTTCTTGGTCTTCTAAGCCCTGCCATCTGTTAGAGGGTAAGGGAATAAAATGCTGAGTTCCATCATAAATACTACGGTCAAAAGCATCTAATCCATTGCAGGAGCCAAAAAAGGCATCCATGCCTACAATGGCAATTTTGGCAGGTGGCACAGGTTGAGAGAGGGAAGTGGAGGAAGAAAGGGGAGAAGATGCTCCCCTTACTCCCCCGACTCCCTCTACTCCTTGCTCCAAAATCATGTGTGCGTTGTTTCCCCCAAAACCAAAAGCACTCAGAGCTGCCCGTTTGACTGGTGCTTTTTGAGACCACTTAGCGGGACTTCTGACAATTCGTTCAGGTGAAATGACGTTGTTGTCAGTTCCTATGGGGTCAGTGACATTGATTGTCGGTGGTATGACACCCTTGGACATACTTAAAAGTACTTTAATCAAGCTAACCGAACCAGCAGCGACAAGGAGGTGACCAACGTTAGCCTTGACAGAACCTACCAGAGGAACTGCTTGATATTGACCAAAGAAAGTTTCTACTGAGTTGAATTCGGTGGTATCTCCCAATAATGTCCCAGTCGCATGGCACTCCAAGTAATCAATGTCTTTTGGACTGATTTGTGCTTCTTTGTAAGCGCGCTCAAAAGCGAGAATTTGTCCTTTAGAACTTGGACTGAGCAGGTGTTTCCCTCGACCATCGTTGGAGAGTCCAGTACCGCTGATGGTGGCATAAATGCGATCGCCATCTCTTAGGGCATCACTATATCGTTTCAGCACGACCATCCCAACTCCATCAGCGGTCATGAGTCCTTTAGAAGACTGATCTAAGGGACGGCTAATCTCACCGTCTTCTGGATATCCTTGGATACCTGAAAACAACATTCGCGAAAACAGAGGGTCGGAACAGCTAATTCCCCCTGCTAACATCAAATCTGCTTTGTGCGTCCAGAGATAATGAGATGCGAGCTTAGTAGCATACAATGGTGAAGAACAAGCTGCATCAATACATAAATGAATATTGGAGAGAGAAAGGGCTTGGGCGATAATAGCAGCCGGCAAGCCAGAAATCATGGCATTGTAGGTTGAAGCTTCTACAGATGTTCTTAAAGCAGGCAAATCGAATTCTTCACGCTGTAAAAGCTCTCGAACCGCAGGTGTTAGTACCTGCTGATACATGGGAGCGAATAATTGATTGGAGAATTTGGTCGGCCAGGACAGAGTGCCCAATATCACTCCACATTTGGCGAGAGCAGTTTCATTTCCCAAATACCCACTATATTGCAATGCCTGTTTCGCCACAGCAAGTGACCATTTAAAGGTATTATCTAAGCTGTGCAAAAATTCTCCAGGCAACTTATATCCAGTGGCATCAAACTGAAAGTCACGGATGAATGCTCCCTTCAAAGAATAGATTTTCTCTGGTTTACCTTTGAGAGGATCATAAAAAACTTGCGGGTCTACTCCCATGTCAACAGCAGTGACTGATGATGTTGAGTCTTTCTGCTGAATAAGATTATGCCAAAATTCTTCAGGATTTTTGGCATCGGGAAAGAGGCATGAGAATCCGATGATTGCTATCTTTTCCACGGCTTATTTCCTTATCCTGAATGATTGAAAAATTCTGTTCTACTACTTGGTTCCTAGGACGGATTGGGTCGGTATAATAACCCCCTTAGCTCCCAACATACGTGAATAGACTCGCCCTTGGCTGTCGTGTATGATGAGATCGGCGATAATGCTGCTTGCTGTCTTCGCTTTAACTTCGCAAGAGACGTAAAAAGGCGTATTGCATGGGATGTTTGTGAATTGCTCATATTTTTGGATCGCTGCAGGCAAGCAAATTGCTTGATGAAAATGCTGCATCCAAATCCACAGGGTATGAGTACTCAAGTCAATTGCATAAGGGTTGACCGACCTGACTGGGAATTGTCCTTGTTGTTTATCTGTGATTTCATTCCAAACGCATTCAGTGGTAATTTTTTCGTGGTTAATGTTTAACACCCTTCTGAGTTCCTGAAAAGAAGCTCCATGAAATAAGGGAAATATTGATGATTTTCCTGTTTGATAGAAATCATTACCAGTTATAGTAATGATGTTATCTTCTGCGATATTCAAGAATTCATAAGTGGGAGGAGCAAGCAGTTCTCGAACGAGTTGTACCTCAGCAATGCTGAAATGATAATTGATTTTTCCTTCGGGATTTTTTCTCCAGATTTTCGCCTGAAAGATGATTTCTTGAGTATCAGTTTTAGCAATTTCTTGTATATCTAGGATATATTCACTTGCTAGAGGTTCATTGAAAGTAATTCCCTTGAGAACTTTGAAATCTTTATAACTGAAAAATCTATAGCCTGGATAAAGTTGGGCACAGGAATCCACAATCCAGGACACTGCACAAGTCGCTGGCAAAACTGGCTTACCAGCAATCACATGATCCAGTAAAAAGGGATTGGCTTCGAGTGACAGTTGGCGACGGATGCGATAGGTTCGCAGTTCGGGATTGAGCGGTGCGGGAGGCGGAACTAGAGGGCTACCAATGACAACTTGTGCTGTTCCCTGATAAGCAGGATGTAGTTCGTTGACGAGCATTTGCGTCCCGACTTCGACGGGAAGAATGCCAATACCCCGTCGGGCAAACTCTTTTTTCAATTCTGGTGTGACCATACCACTCTCCCAGCCACCCCAATTTATAGCCACGACATGACATTGAGGGTAGCGTTGCTTGACCAGATGTGCTGATTTGTTGAGAATTTCGTTGGCGATCGCATAGTCAGCCTGACCAATATTACCGTAAAAACCTGTTACGGAAGAAAACAAAACCAAATACTCAAGTTGATTAGGTTTGATACAAGATAGAAGATTTTCCAACCCCTTAACTTTGGCAGTATAAACCTTCTCGAAATCCTGTTCTGTTTTCTTTTCAATCAATTTATCAGCTAAATTACCAGCGCCGTGTATGATACCAGTAATTGGTCCAGTCCGCTCAACTAAGGTAGCAAGTTTCTGCTTTAGGTTATCTCCATCAGTGACATCAGCACTCAAATATTCGGCATGACCTCCAGCTTGTTGAATGGCTTCTAAAGTCTGTTTGATTTCTCGGCTGGAGATAATTTTGTTGTATAGCTTTTGTACATTCATGGGTATGGGCTTCTCTCCAAGTGAGAGAAGGTATTCCATAATGCGTTTTTTTAACATTGGTTCATCAAAACAATCTTTAGACCAATCTGGTTCTCTGTCTAGGAGTTCTGAACGACCTATGAGGATAAATTTGCAAGGATGCTGCTGTGCCAATTTGATGGCGCACTTAGCTGTAATGCCTTTTGCACCACCACTAACGAGAAAAACCGATGTGGGACTAATCTTGGTTGTTAGTGTCATAAATTCTCCGTTTACCTTATCTTCTTGTTAGGAAAAATTGATGTTTTAACCTCTTTTAATTTTTCAATTAAGAGGCTATTTCATACTTGTGTTGAGAAAATCTTGAAGAAGGAAAACCTTCAGAAATAGTATTTCTGGAAACGTGAAATGGTTGTTGAAGGTTTATGCGATTGTCGGGGTTTTCTAAAGGCGGCGTTTCTTGAGGCGGAGGTAAAGTTAGTGCCGCTAAAATTAAAGCTAATACTACCATGATAGCTGCTATAATTGGTAGTAGATTACTATCATTTTCGGCTTCTTGATAATGTTGAGATTGAGGATAAACAAGTCGAATATCACCTAGGTCTCTTTCATAAGCTAATAGTCTAATAAAGGAATAATATGTTTTGTAGCCCTTGGCTTCTATCGTTATTTCTCCTTCAAGAACGCTGCTGTTATCAAATGGGACTTGAAATTTATAAATTCCTTCCAAGTCACTGTGTATGACAAGTGAAGAACCAGGCAGATTAATTGTGACTTTAGCTCCACTTATAGGAGCTTGTTTCTCTTTATCAAGAACCCGACCAATATAATGAATTGCTTGATTATTGGGCATAGTTTCAGGTGAGCGTGGATGTGGAGGGAGTGGGGGAGAGAAGGAGTGGAGGAGGGGAGGAGATAAAGAGATGAATTTGTCTTTCTCTACTTCCTTTTCTCCCTCTGCTTCCCCATCTCCCCATCCTGTTAAATTTCGGGTGTACTAATCAGGGTGACTCGTCCGTGTGAACCGTAGGCAATTTCGGTAATATAACGATCAGGGTCGTGTAGCTCCGCAAAAATGTGACCTGCTGACTCTTGGGCATCAATGTGAGGACTCAGGTCAATTGCTCGGCAAAACACCTGTTGCCATTCCCAGTTGAGAGTTTTAGTTAATCCAAATAAACCAGCACTAATAGGACCAAAGTTAATATTTTGTCCTAACCCAAAGGCTCCATCGAGACGAGCAACCGTGCAGAAACAACTGCGCCCATAATCTGTGGCTTCATTCAGATATTTCTTCAGATGTTTTGCCATGAGAAAGACGTACTTGACAATTGCCTTTTCCTCTTCTGGATAGGGGATTTTGCCGTTACGAATGACCTCAAATACCGGATTGAGATGGATGAAAGCACCAATCGAACCATAGTGAGTGGCGATGGCGGCTAATTGTTGTTGCAGATGTTCCTCACTTAAATCTGCGAGATTTACGCGATTCACCCCTGAGGGTAAAGGAGAGTGTTGTGGAACGAGCGATGACGGGAAACTTAAAACAACGATTTTCCAGCCTTGCTCTGTGAGTGATTGAGCCAATGTGGAAGTGGTGAGGGAGCCATCATCGGTGAGTATACCGACGTGCCCCTCTGGTAAGGTGAAATCTAAAAAATCTGGTTGAGGCAGAATTTTCAGTTTGACTTGACGGCGCAGAGGATTGTTGTTTAAGTTACCCGATGGGTTGGAAGACTGGTTCAGAGACTTTTTTTTTTCTGTACCAGCTAACTTTTGCAAATACTCCACTATTTGACCAATGGTGCGTAGTTCTCCCAGTTCTTCCACATTCGGTTTGGGCAAGTTGGGGTACATTTCTTGCATTGTCCCCAAAATTTCTACACGCTTAATGGAGTCAATCCCCAAGTCCGCTTCCATATCCATGCTCAAATCCAGCATCTCTACTGGGTACCCCGTCTTTTCACTGGTGATTGCCAACAAGGTTTGACCCAAGTCTGGCAAATCTGTATCTGCTGGTTCTATTTCAGTGTTGAGTGTGACACTTTCAGTGAATGAGGTTGTGGGGAAAATGGGGAGGTGGGGTGATGGGGAGACGGAAGAATTTTCTGTCTCCACTTGCTCAGGTATTCTTATGTCCTCTTGTGTGGAAATAGTCGTTTCTACAGCAATGGATTTCACAGCAACGGATGGAGAGGCATGAGATTGTAGACATTCGACAATTTGACCAATGGTGCGTAGTTCTCCCAGTTCTTCGACATTTGGTTTGGGCAAGTCTGGGTACATTTCCTGCATTGTCCCCAGAATTTCTACACGCTTAATAGAGTCAATCCCTAAGTCTGCCTCCATATCCATGTTCATGTCCAACATCTCGACTGGGTAGCCTGTTTTGTCACTGATGATTGCTAACAGGTTTTTACCCAAATCAGCCACATTCACGCTGACATTAGAGATGGTTGTAGAAGAATCTGTGGGAGCGGTTTCTGTCTTGAGTGTTACAGTTTCGGTGACTATGGGTGAAGAGATGGGGAGAGGAGCAACGGATAAGTTATTTGTGGGACTGACAGAGAAAGCATCCGTATCCCCTACAAAATCTGTTGCTTTGTCTATCTGGGTTTGAGTGCCAATTTCTACAAGTGTATGCAACTGGGCATCCATTTTGACTACGGGTTGTGCCTCAGTTGCTGCTATCTGATGAGTGAGAGGAACAGGGCTGTCTTGTGTGGTAGTTTTTGTATCTAAAGCAATGAGACGTTGGTGTTCTTGATTTGCAGCTGTCGTTATCTCGGAGGACACGACAGGTTGAGTCATCGCCAGCTTACCATCAATGATCTGTGAGTACTCTTGCTGTATGAGTTGAAAAAAGTTTTTGGTGTATTTTACTTGAGCCTCAAGATATTGCTCGTGGATGCGTAAAGTTTCACTTTGTTGAGCCTGAAACTGCATCATACTACGCCCTAAGCTTTCCATGAGAACTGGGAGTAGCTCTGCAGTTTCTTGTGAAGATTTGCTGTTGGCAAATAAAGAATTCTGCTGCTGCATCAGTTGGAAAAAGGTTTTAGCATATTCCATCTGATGGTTGAGATAGTGCCCGTGAACTTGTAAACTTTCGCTTTGATTTTGCTGGAATTGCGCCAGGACGTATTCTAAGCTTGCTAAAACCTGTTGATAATTCACGGGTTTATCTGAATTTGGTTGCATTTTCTGCTGTGGAATGGGTTGAGGTGAAGGAGTGGCGGGAGTAGGGGGAGTGGAGAGAGATGAGAGAGACAGGGGAGTGTTTAAAAATTCTCCTTGTCCTCTTCCATTTGTTCCGTTGTCCTCAATCTTTTGGTTAGCAAGGAGTAGGGATTTATTTGTGTGTCCGTTGGTTTCTGCAACCGTTGCTGTGGGAGTGGCGGTAATGGTGGTGAGTGTAGCTGGGGATAGCTCTGAGACGGTAGGAGTGTTATCCTCAGATTTGCTTGCAGACAATTTCACTTTGTGCCCATCCTGCAAAGCTTGCTCAAATGCCATTTTTGTTTTTTCTGACACGTAGTTAATGCCATTTAAAGGCACTCTCAACCCTTTGGTTTTCTCGGTTGCAGGAATAGTTTGTGGCAACTGGTAGGGGTCGAGGTTTTTCAAGGGACTTCCAGCTACGCGTAACTGCACGACGGCTTCTCTTAAGGAGCGATCGCTGTCTTTTGAGGTGCTGGGGTTCAAAGCGACAGTTAAGTGGGGGCGATTGCCCAAAATATCTTTCACCAAACCTGTGAGAATTTTCCTTGGACCAAATTCAACAAAACAAGAACCGCCTGCGGCATAAATATTTTCAATTTCCTGCTTAAACAGCACCGCGTTGGAGAGGTGAGTTTCCAGAATTCTTTGAATATCTGCTGCTTCCTTGGAATACTGCTTTCCTGTCACATTCGTGTAAACAGGTATTTTCGGATTTTGGAAACTGACACTCTTGATGGCTTGGGCAAAGGCTTTCTGAGCGAAAGCAATCAGCTGTGTATGGAAGGCTGCCGACACAGGTAACAAAACGGCTGCATATCCTTGTTCTTGTAGAGCCTGCCGCACTTTTGCTATTTCTGCTGCAGGTCCTGCCAACACCACTTGACGAGGTGAATTGAGATTAGCAATTGTCACCTGAGGGAATTGCTTGAGAACTGCTTCTACCTTGCCGACTTCTTCTTTGACAGCCAGCATTGCTCCAGCATCATAATCAGGGTCTTGGGGAGCTGCCATTGCTTGACCCCTAGCTTTTACCAAAAAGCAGTAATCTTCTTCACTCAAAACACCCGCAGCCCATAAAGCTGTGAGTTCTCCAAAGCTGTGCCCTGCGGCGAAATCTGCCTTAAACCCAGCTTGTTGCAATATTTTATATAGCCCTGCGCTCAACATCCCAATTGCGGGTTGAGCATATTCTGTGTGCTGTAATGCTGCAATTTGGGCATTTTTTTCCATCTCCTCAAACACGGGATGGGGAAACACAATCTCTGAAAGCGGTGGCAAATTATCTTTGAGTAAAAGGCTATCCATGTAGCCGAACAGACGCCGCAGGGTGGGAAAATTCATCACTAATTCCCGACCCATATCCAAGTATTGAGAACCTTGGCCAGAAAACAAAGCAACGACTTTTCCAGCCAACTCAAGACCAGAGGAGCGGTAGTAAATTCCGTGGGGATGCTCCCACGATGGGGCTGTCGCTTTGTTTTTCAGTAACTCAATACTGGTTTGCAGCAATTTGCAAGCCTCAGCGCGAGAATCTGCAACAAATCCGACTCTGGCGGCGTCTAGAGGAATGTCTTGTGATTTGCACGCCTCTACAAGTTCTACATAATTTCTATTTCCGTCCTCAGATTGCAATTTACCTAAAACTTCTTCACAGTTTGCTAATAACTGTGCAGGAGTTTGAGCAAACAGCAACACCTCACTGGCAGTATTGTGTATACGGTAAGCACGCTCTTGTTCGGCTTCGTATTCTTCCAAAACGACGTGATAGTTTGTACCGCCAAAGCCAAAAGAACTCACACCCGCACGTCTTGGCGCTTCCCCTTCGGCACGAATCCAGGGTCTAGTTTCGGTATTTAAGTAAAACGGCGAGTTTTGAATGTTGAATTTGGGGTTGGGTTGAGTAACGTTAATTGTGGGTGGTAGTATCTTGTGATGCAAAGCCAAAGCCGTTTTGATTAAGCTTGCGGCACCCGCAGCAGCTTTGGTATGTCCAATTTGGGATTTAACACTGCCAAGGGCAATGTACTGCCTTTTTGAGTTTTGTTCCCCAAAAAATTCTTTTATAGAGGCAAATTCGGTGGGGTCACCAGCCATCGTACCTGTGCCATGAGCTTCAATCAAACCGACACTCTTAGGTGCAAAGCCTGCATCTTCATAAGCACGCTGTAAGGCTTTGACTTGTCCTTCTTGTCGGGGTGCATAAATGCTTTTATACCGTCCATCGCTGGAGGTGCCAATTCCTTTAATGACAGCGTAGATTTTGTCGTTGTCCCGTACAGCGTCTTCTAGGCGCTTGAGTACAACCATACCGATACCTTCACCTAGCATCATCCCATCAGACTTGGCGTCAAAGGGTTTGACGTTGTCGCTAGGAGAGACAGCAGGCGTTTTGCTGAAACATATGTAAGCCATGATGGTGTTGTCAGTATCAACACCACCAGTCAGCATCATGTCGCAACGATGCTCTAGGAGCTCACTAATTGCCATTTTTAAAGCAGCTAATGAACTGGCACAAGCAGCATCGACAACGCAGTTTATTCCGCCTAAATTTAAGCGGTTGGCAATTCTGCCTGCAACGACGTTACCTAACATGCCGGGGAAAGCATTCTCATCCCAGTTGACGTAAGCGCTTTTGATTTTCTTGATAATTTTTTGCGTATCCTCATCGGATAAACCACTGCTTTTAAGCACCTTTTCCCAAACGGGATACTCCAACCTAGCAGCAAGTGGTAATCCCAGTTGGCTTCCCGCCACACCTAAAATAACCCCAACAGTTTCACGATTAAACTCGCAGGATGTGTCATAGCCTGCATCTTCCATTGCTTCTTTTGCAATGACCAAACTCAATAGTTGTGCAACATCTGTTACTTCCAAGATGCTGGGGGGAATCCCAAATTCCATCGGGTTAAAATCAACAGAAGGGATAAACCCGCCTCTTTTGCAGTAGGTTTTTTCCTCTGGTGTTCTAGGATTGGAGTCATAGTAATCTTCTATATTCCAGTGGGTCGATGGAACATCCGTAATTCCGTCTGTTTTGTTAATAATGTTTTGCCAGTATTCTTTTAAGTTTCTAGATTTTGCAAAAAGAGAAGCCATACCAATGATGGCTACAGGATTATGTTGTAATTTTCTGTTAATCTTGTTAACTGACAAGGATTTATCAGACATCATTTTTTTCTCCTCAATAAACTTATACACAGCCTTCTCAAAAGTGTTTATCTGGGCTGACAATTCCGCCAAGGCAGTATCAATTGGATGAGCAGACATAGGACCTAGAGTAATCGTGAGTAGCGTGGTTTATTTAGCTGCGGCGATTTGTGTGGCGAGTCAAAGAAGGATTATTTCCTATTTGAAGCAGCTATCCTATCTGCAAAGAGTAAAAGATTCTGTTCAAATCAACACCACATAAAGAGATACCACCCTGGTGAGTTCATGCTCTTAGCATTTCTAGGGATTTTGGCAATGACACAGCAATTTTTGCCAAAAATGCTATATAATGCTCGACTCCTGATGTTGTGGTAACAGGTCGATGACATTGTTGAAACTCGTAAAATAGTCTTGCAGTGCGTTAGCTGCTGAACCAGTAAATTCAATCCATTCAGAATGGCATAATTCCTGTGGATTCTGACAAATTGTTCCCTCTTGGAACAATGGAAACTTGGGAGTAGCTATGAGGACAGAAACGCTTTTTTCTCCAGAGCTTGTTTGATGATTTAGTTTAACTGCGGCAACGTAGCTGGTGTTAATGACAACGTTCTGTATCTTGATAAATGCCATGGCCAGTTTCAACGTCCAAGATAATATATTCTATGGAGTTTGACAAACAAAGTTTGACAAATCCGTTACCGAAAAAACACCCCTCTCTACCCGAAGACATGGAAAAATTTGAACAAATAATTGAATTATCACTTGGTAATATAGCAGTCCTATCTGATTTGTGAACATGAACTGTAGTTAATGTAGACACCCAGCGGTGAGGCAGCGCTGGGCGTGCCGCAGGCTACCACTTCAGGCAAGAGAGAACAAGAAAGGAAGAGAGATTTAGACGAATGATTTCACAACTGACTTAGGATTGCTATAGTAAGCAAACTATTTTTAGTTTTTCGCTCTCAATTAACTAAACAATTTGCCTTACTACCTTGAAACATGATAATTAATACAAACACTAGCATAAATGATGGAAATTGAATAGTTCGTTTTTAGCAATTTTAGAAAAAAGTAGAATTATTGCAGATATAAACTTTTTAAAAAATAAAAAAGTATAGGTGTTTACTATTATTTCGCCTCCAATAATGTTTTTTATGGCGGTGTAAATTAGACCTTGATTACAGCAATTTTCGGGTAAATAGACCACACTGTAAGGGCGAACGGCTGTATGCCCGAAGGGCACGCTGCGCACATGAAGGAGCCTGCGCTTCGGGCTTACGCCCCTACCAAAGATTGTGGTTCAAATATATGAAAAACGCTGTAAGAGCTAAGTACATTTTTTGTAAATTCGCTTACTCTTTTACAAATGCATACAATTACAGAATAAGTATCAGTGGGTTATTCATAAAAATATGGTAATTCTTGGAATTTTCAGCCCTTATTATAGATAACATCTTAAAAGTCAAATAAATTAGCTTTAAACTTTTAAATCTTGATGCATTGAGGACACAATTAATCTATGTAGGATGGTAGGTTAGTTTATAGTTCCCGAAAACCAACCTACTTTAGTATTTTATACTTCAGAGGCTCCTGTTTTCTCTGCTTGCTTACCACTCCACTCTTGCCACCGCATAATCCCGCGACTCACTAACTCCGGATTCTCATCCCCCATAAAACATATACGTCCCATTCTTTCGCAAGCAATCAGAATTTCACCGTGTCCCATAAACGGAGCAATGACAAAATTATTTTGATTTGTATACATATTTAATAAGTAAGCTACTATTCCCTCAACTCCTTCTATATGAATTGGTATTTGTGGCTTGGATATTGATTGACGCGAAAAAATACCCACATACAAATTGCCAAGTACTAATTCGTATTGAAATGGCATCCGAGTGCGGCTACAAAAGTCATAAATATTGCCCTCGGAGCGCAGCACAGCGACAATCCGAGCTTCATCTACTAAGTAATCATGATTCCAGGTTGAGGAAAGGGTAGCAATAGCCAGAGCTGCATCACTAGGAAGCAGGTTCGCGAATTGTTTACCAGCAGTATCCCCGCAATAAACTAGGTGCTGTCGATTGAGCATCCATTCGTCACCAACATTTACCCCAGGCTTGTGAGCAGCAACTGTTGATTTCCTGGCTTGAGGCTGCTCAACGAGAGGTTGGGCTTTCTTTGCGGCTAACTTAGCCTCTCTCTTTGCCATAGCAATTTTGAAGGCTTGCAACTGTAACTCTTGTTGCCTAAGCCGCCACTGCGTCGCAATTTTAGCTTGCTGCTGGGCTTGTTGTTCGTCTCCTTTCGCCTGAGCTAACTCTAGAGCCTGTTGAGCCTGTTCTGCTAAGGCGCGTTCTTTACTTCCTGTTCTGGCTATCCTGATCAGCTCCGTTTTTATATCAGCGATCGCCGTACCTTTTATTTTCTGTTTGACTTCAAAGTGAATATCTTTAGCAATTTGCTTATCGTGCTGCAAGCTGCGTTCGCTGTATCCGATTGCTTTTGCAAACTCTAAATTAGTTTTGGGAGGTGGTGAAATGATTTCACCACCTTTGAGGGTATGCTGGTTATCTCCTGCTTTAGCCATGAGTCCCAGTCTATCCAGAATTTTCTGGCGCTCTAATAGCAGTTCTGCTCGCTCTAGAGGTTTTAACTCATTACGGATAAAATTCTCGTCTATCTCCGCTAAACGAGCTTGGTCAGCATCTTCGTAATCAACAATATTACACTCAATTTTCTCTAAACCAAGTAACTGACAAGCTGTAAGACGGTGTAGCCCAGCAATCAAGTTCAGCTTTCGGTCTACTGTGATTGGGTTCAACAGACCATTAGCCTGAATTGATTCTTTCAACTCCTCAACTTTGTCGC
Organism: Mastigocladopsis repens PCC 10914; assembly: GCF_000315565.1. NCBI lineage: Bacteria > Bacillati > Cyanobacteriota > Cyanophyceae > Nostocales > Symphyonemataceae > Mastigocladopsis > Mastigocladopsis repens. Next base: position 4,187,954 of record NZ_JH992901.1, read on the forward strand.
CGTTGATGGGACGGCGGTTAAGACCAATTTTAATTTGGTCTATGGGCACTGATTTTATAGGCATAATTGCTGCTCTTGAGTGTGGAGAGCGAAAATACCAACGATAAGATATAGCTAGTTTATTTCATCAGTACTATCAAAAACAAACGTTTCATGATAATTCTGATGAGAATGTTTTATAATTCGCCACTGTCCTAAAAGCCATTTAAAGTATGAAGTATAAAGTATAAAGTGAGTAGTGAACTTCACGGCTTCCTCCGAAAGCGTAAGATAAAGCTGTTGAACCAATATATTGGTTTCACGTTTTGTTTTTGGAGATTTCATCTGTATATTTCTTCTCACTTCACCCTTAAACCTTGATCATTCATCCTTTTTATTGCTCTGGGCACTCACTGACTTAGAATCAAGGAAGTGAATCGCCATTAGAAAGTTCCCTATTTTGGTCTTTGAATTATAAACAAAACTGATTATTTGTTTTCATGTTCAATGATAACAGTTTTGCTCACCTCAATGGTCCTTATTGCTCAAAGATGAGAAACCCAGGACTGGCTTAAAAAAATCAGGGAGAGCAGGGAAGGAAGATTTTCATGGTGAGGGTGCTTTGCAGTTCATAGTGACTACACGAGCAAAGGCTACCTACGCAAGCTAAATTAATCCCATGCAGGCGGGCTGTGTTTGACAAATCATGACTTTAGTCGTTAGGACAAGCTGCAAGATATGTATTTAAAAAACTGGTTTTCTCTTGAATTGTTTGTAGTTTCTGCAACAATATTTTTTCGTTTTCTCAAGATTGAAACTAGGCAACAAAAAATTGGGATAAAACTTATGCAGAGTCACTGATTGACAAATTCAAACTTTTTTGCGACTATGGAATACAAGTTTTGGCAAATTATCTCTTACGACGCTTCGTTTTGCTTGAGATTGAGGTTTTTTTGATAGCATCTGTATGCTTTTAAGCTAATTTATCCAATGTTTACATTGGGATAGAAATGAGTAGATTTTTGTGTAACACAATCTGTTTTACCACCGACAAGTTATCCTTGGTGGCTTCGTTCTAAGCAATTGCCTACAAAAGTTTCTAAAACTGATAAGACTTTTCCGCTCATGAATATCAGATTTGCATAGGAAAAGTTCTGTTGATGAATTTCCAACCTTCCACAGTAGTCAACTGGTATAGCCATTGAGGCTACCCTTCGGCATAACAACACAATTGAGATGAGAATATGGCAGCAGAAAAGGAAAGCCAGTTATACACGAAACCCTCGTATCGGTGGTCGATTATGTTAGCAGCTCTTGTTGCTTCAGCTACCGGGCTACTATTTTTCTACAATTCTTCACGAAAGTCTAACGTTCAAACTCAGCCAGCACAAGCCCCAAAGGCTGTCCCAACCAGAGTTGCCGTGACTGCCTTGGGACGTCTACAGCCTCAAGGTGAAGTGACTAAGTTGTATGCTCCCAGCTCACAAAGCGGAGTCCGAGTTGAAAAAATGCTGGTCAAAGAAGGCGATGAGGTTCAAGCTGGGCAAGTCCTGGCTTTGCTTGAAAATCATGCTCGCAGTAGGGCAGCTTTACAACAAGCTTTAGACAAAGTTCAAGTTGCTCAAGCTGAACTCGCGCAGGTAAAAGCTGGAGCTAAACCAGGAGACATAGAGGCACAAAAAGCGGCGATCGCTCGCTTAGAATCGCAATTAAAAGGAGAGGTAGCAACTCAGCAAGCGACAATTGCCCGTTTAGAGGCTGAGTTAGAAAATGCTCAAACTGAAAATGATCGATATCAGCAACTCTATCAAGAAGGTGCCATTTCAGCTTCCACAGCAGATAGCAAGCGTTTGCAACAACAGACAGTGCAACAGCAGCTTACAGAAGCCCAAGCTAACCTCAACAGTAGCGTCAACACCACCAACGACCAGCTCAATGAGGCAAAAGCCAAACTGGGGAGTATTAAAGAGGTGCGAGTCGTAGATGTTAAGTTGGCAGAAGCCGAAGTTCAAAGTGCTATCACTGCTGTCCAAGAAGCAAAAGCAGATCATAGTTTAACTTACCTCAAATCTCCCCTAGATGGAAGAATTTTGAAAGTTCACGCCAAAACGGGAGAAGTAAGCAGTAATGAAGGGATTGTTGAGATAGGCAAAACATCTCAAATGTATGTGCTGGCAGAAGTTTATCAAACTGACATTGGCAAAGTACGTGTAGGTCAAAAAGCTACCATTACCAGCACCGCGTTTCCTAGAAAAATCAAAGGAACTGTAAGTGAGATTGGTTTGCAAGTTGACAGACAAAACATCCTAAGTGTCAATCCAACATCAGACACAGACCGCAGAATCATTGAGGTGAAAATCCGCATCAATGATCCAGCAGATAGTCAAAGGGTCGCAGGTTTAACCAACTTACAAGTGGATGTCGCCATTCACATTTGACACTCGCTTCGCCCCTGGAAGGGGGTGACCCTGACTCAAAACTTACATTCGCATTGCACACTATTTCAACAGGCTGAAATCATGGCTGTTAAAACTCCTGTAGCATGGCTGCAACTCGTCCGACACAAAGTTCGTTCTCTTGTGGCTGTGGCTGGTATTGCTTTTATTGTGATTCTGATGTTTATGCAACTTGGTTTCCAAGATGCTCTTTATTCCAGCGCTACCCAAGTACATCGGCATCTCCAAGGCGATTTATTTTTAGTCAGTTCTCAATATAAAGCATTAACAGCAAATCAAAGCTTTTTCCGGACTCGCTTGTATCAAACCTTAGGGTTTAATGGGGTCGAGTCAGTCAGCCATATGTATATAGGATTTGCCAAATTTAAAAATCCTGTTAACGGTCAAAAATACTCAATATATGTTATTGGGTTTGAACCGGGAAAGCCTGTGATGAATATGCCAAAAATTGAGGAAAATTTAGAGAGAATTAAAATTCCTGATGTCGTGCTTTTTGACCGTAATTCTCGACCAGAGTTTGGGGATATTGCTCAAAAATTTGAAAAAGAAAAATCAGACCAGGTTATTGAAATTTTTCCTTTTAACTCATTGGCTGGTTATAGAGTCAGAGTTGGTGGCTTATTTAGCTTAGGTTCCTCATTTGGAGTAGACGGTAATTTAATTGTCAGTGACTCAACTTTCCTCAGAATATTTTCAAACAGCCGTTCAGCAGAAATGATAGATATAGGTGCGATAACCCTTAAGCGTGGTATCAATCCGCAAAATGTTCAGAGAAATTTACAAGCCAGCTTACCTAATGATGTCCTAGTTTTTACCCGTCAAGAATTTATTGATTTTGAAAAACAATATTGGTCGAAAAGAACACCAATTGGTTTTATACTCAATCTCATGTTATCAATGGCTTCTGTAGTTGGTATAGTCATTGTTTATCAAATTCTTTATAGTAATATTTCCAATCAATTAGTTGCTTATGCGACTTTAAAAGCCATAGGCTATGCAAATAATTATTTATTTAATGTTGTTTTTCAACAGGCTTTTATATTATCAATCTTGGCTTATATACCAGGATTTGCTATTTCTTTAGGTTTATATGATTTTGCCATGCAAGTCACTAAATTACCAATAATGATGTCTTTACACAATGGAATAATTGTCTTAATCTCAACAATATTAATGTGTATGATTTCAGGAGCATTGGCTATCAACCAACTCCGCTCTACAGATCCAGCAGACATTTTCTAGCATGAGTGATTAATCCTTTATAAATACAAAGGACTAATAACTCATGACACAAGATAGCTCACAAACATAACCCAGCTTCAATTTTTCATTACAATCTTCTATGAACCTGAAAAACAAAACTCTCCTCATCACTGGAATTGGCGGATTTATCGGTTTGCGTGCTACAGAACTAGCCGTAGCGCAGGGGATAAAGGTTTGTGGATTGCAAGATACTTCAGATAAGAGCAAAAAAGCGCAAAACTTAGGCGCAAAGGTGATTTATGGCACTGTCACTGATCCAACAGTTGCCCAAATGGCTTGTCAAGGAGTAGACATAGTTTTACATACAGCTGAACTAGCAAAAGAAGGCGGTTCTCTCGACCAATTTCGTGAGATAAATGTTCGCGGAACTGTCAATATGGCTCAAGCCGCTAAGAATGCTGGTGTGAAAACTTTCATTCATCTCTCAAGTGTTTTGGTCTATGGTTTTAACTATCGCAATCACATCACTGAAGACGGACCATTGTGTGATGAGAAAAATCCTTACTGTCAGACAAAAATAGAAGCTGAAAAAGCACTTTTAACACTGAACGACCCTCCCAATTTTGGCATCACTATCATTAGACCAGGAGATGTTTACGGACCTGAGAGTATTCCCTGGATAGTTCGACCGCTTGTGATGATGCGGCAAAGATTATTTGCCTATGCTAATGATGGACGGGGAGTCATCAACCATGTGTATATCGATAACCTTATCGATGCCATATTTCTTGCCATCGAAAAAGAAACATACGGGGAAATTTTCAATGTGACTGATGGACAAGAAACGACTTGGAAAGAGTATTTTACACGTTTAGCTGACGTAGCAGGATTCCCTGCACCCTTTTCTTTACCAAAAGATGAACTGAAATTGTTTCTCCAGCTACGCTATCAAGGACAAAAACTTTTTCGTAAACAAGCCGACATTTTGCCCGAAGCTGTAGATTTTATGACTCGCCCCTATGCTTATTCGATCGCCAAAGCACAAAGGCAGTTAAGTTATCAACCAACAGTTGATCTAGAAGAGGGGATGCGGCGTACACAAGAATGGCTGCAAAAAACCGACATCCAAAAATTGATGCAATAGAGTTGTTGCTTCATACGCTGCTTTTGCTCCTAGTTAAGTAGAAAAAGCTTTTTTTGCAGCTTTTTCTAAATCTCAAGACAAAGGGAAAAATTACTTGTTGAGAACTGCGTAGATTATGCCTAGAATATTTCAAGTCAGCACTTTTTTTCTCGCTATCGTAGCAAGCATCAGTTTAGCTAGAACAGTGAAAGCAGAACCTACGGCAACACTTACTGTCGTAGTAAATGAGCTACATCACAAAAAAGGTCAAGTTTGCCTAAGAGTATACTCCAGTGAAAAAGGATTTCCTGATAGTAATACCAGTGAAGTACAAAGTGGCTGCGCTCAGATCACAGGAAGTTCTGTAAAAAAGCATTTCTACGGCTTGAAGCCAGGAACTTATGCTGTCGCCGTAGTTGACGACCAAAACGGAGACCACAAACTCAATAAAGACTTTTTAGGTATTCCGAAAGAAGGTTTTGGGATTTCCAAAAATCCAACTGTATCCATAACAACGGGTACACCAAAGTTTCGCGACGCCAGTTTTGTGCTGAGAAAAAATACAACCATCAACATAGTCATGAAATATTCGCTCGACCTATAAAACATTAAAAAAGAATGCAGAATTCAGAACTTAGAATATGTCCTGCGGACACGCTGCGCGAACAGAATGTAATTAGTGGGAGATTTAAACCACAGACACAATTGTAGACCACTAAATTTAGAGCCTCCCCCACGCTTCGTGTTCACGCTACTTGTTCGTGTGGTGTTTCCCCGCAGCTTGGAACCAGAACTTTACAATTCATGACTTTCCTAAGCTGCTTCAACATTTCTGATTACTGAGTTCTGAATTCTGAGTACTTTTTATTTAACAGTTACTAGTGAACAGTTAACGCTGTTAAGTGTTCACTGTTTACTAATAACTGTTCACTTAATAAAAGACTACCCTGAATCATGAAAGAATTCGGTATATTTCTGTCTAAGTCTTTACTGGGCTGGTTGGCTATTCAGGTGTGTTTAACGGTTGTTTTTTTGTTGTCCCTGCGCTTATCCCAGAAAAACTTATTACCAGACGACCAGTTGCCCAAAACGGCGGTTATTCTCTGTTTACGCGGAGCTGATCCGTTTCTGACTCATTGCTTGCGATCGCTGTTGAACCAGAACTACCCACAGTATAATTTAAAGCTGATCGTTGATAGTCAGGAAGATCCGGCTTGGAAAATTGCCACTGATACGATCCGGGAGCAAGGAGCAAGCAACGTCCAAATCAGCCCTTTAAGAATGCCGCGCTACAATTGCAGTCTCAAATGCAGCTCCCTAGTGCAAGCTGTCTCGGAATTGGACGATTCCTACAAGGTCGTTGCTCTAGTAGATGCCGATACGGTTGTTCATCCTAATTGGCTGCGTGAATTAGTCAGCCCTCTAGCCCATCCCAAAGTCGGGGCGACAACTGGTAATCGTTGGTACGTACCGACAGGGAGATATTGGGGGTCTATGGTGCGGTATGTAGGCAACATATCTACAGTGGTGCAGATGTACCTGTTCCGGATTCCTTGGGGTGGGACTTTGGCTGTGAAAACAGAACTACTTCGGCAAACAGAACTGCTAGATAAGTGGGGGCAAGCCTTCAACGAAGATACCTTGATCCGTAAGGTTTTGGAAAAATATGGAATGCAGGTCAAGTTTGTGCCTTCTCTCATGATGCTCAATCGAGAAGAGTGCGAATTACCTAGCTTAAGATATTCGTTGATGCGCCAACTACTTAGTAGTCGACTTTATCACCCTTTGTGGTTGGCTGTAGTGAGTGATGCTATTTCAAGCATACTGATGCCTACTCTGGTCATAGTGTTGTTTCTGGCGGCGTTGTTGACCGGAGAATGGAATGTTGTGGCTTTGTCGTTTAGCTGCTATAGCAGTTATACGTTGGGATTACTCTTGATGATGCTGGCATTGGAGCAAGGGGTTCAGCAAGTGATTCGCAAACATGGTGAACCAGTGACAAAATTGTCAGCTGTAACAGTCATGAAAATGCTCATAGCGATTCCCTTGACACAGTGGGTTTATGGGTTAGCGATGCTATTATCCCTAGGGATGCGAAGAGTCAACTGGCGCGGCGTCAGCTATCAAATCAAAGGTCCTTGGGGCATCCGTCTAGTTGAATACCGCCCTTATCAGTTATTAGATGAACCTGGTGATATAAAGGTTTCTATATAAAACCACAGATAAACACAGATGGACACAGATAAATTATCGGTGTGCATCTGGAGGACACTGCGTTGCGGTGAGTCCAGCGCTGCAGGCGGGTTTCCCGCCGTAGGCGACTGGCGAATCCGGAGGAGGGTTCCCCCCGTTGTTCGCGCAGCGTCTCCGCAGGAGATAGCAAGTGTCCGTTGTCTATCTGTGGTTCCAAATATCTTTTAACCCGAATGAGTGCAAGAAGTGTAATGATTAACCGGATTTCAGATGACATCCTAATCTTTCAAGCAAATGGTCTCCCACGCGCAAAGCATTTGCCATAATTGTTAGTGATGGATTTATAGCAGTACTAGACGGGAAAAAGCTACTATCAACAACATAAAGATTATCAACATCATGCGTGCGGCAATTGAGGTCAAGCACAGAAGTTTTGGGGTCTTCACCAAAACGACAAGTACCACATTGATGTGTCACTTCTTGTAAGGACATTTTGAGGTTAGCATAGAGTGAAAATGCCCCATTTCGCTGACGGTGCTCAATTGATTTCAACACTTGATTCCAGCGCTTAATTAAACGATTCAATGCTTCTTCATTGTTATTTGTATAGTCGAGAAAGATTTTCTCTCCCTCAACACGCACACGATTATTGGGGTCTGGCAAGTCCTCAGTTATGAGCAGCCAAGCAACAGAATGATTCGCCACCGCTTCAGATAAAATGCTAGGCATGAAAGGTGGTCCGTTAGCCGCAATTTTATCTTTGTTAAGATTACCTAACAATTGTATGCTTCCCATCGGGTAGGGAAAATCTTTCTCTCCCCAATAAAAATCATTGATAGCAAGTGTCTTTTGAAAACTTGTAGGATTTTGTTTTGCACTCAAAGCCATGACCACTGCAAATTTATGCGCCATATAATTGCGTCCTACAAGATGAGAACTATTAGCTAATCCATTTGGGTGTTGGTCATTAGCTGATTTGAGTAACAATACAGCCGAGTTGACTGCACCACAAGCGACAACAACAATATCCCCAGAAAATATATGACGCTTACCTGAAATTTCTGCTTCAACTCCAGTCACTTCACGACCAGATGCACTTGTATACAAACGCAGTACTTTTGCATTGGTCATTAAAGTTAAATTAGGATAGACCAGTGCTGGACGTACACCGTTAATGTCAGCGTCAGCTTTGGCATTGAGAAAACACGGGAACCCATCACAAGTATCACAACGAATACAAGTACTTAAAAAACGATTGGCTTCATTGAGCTTGATACCAAGTGGTAAATAAAATGGATGAAAGCTTTTTTCTTTTAAAGCATCATGAATTTGTTCAATAAAGGGTTCGTGACTAACTGGTGGAAAGGGATAGTCTTCACTGCTTGGGGGTTCAGTAGGATCTAAACCACGCTTCCCATGTACTTCGTACAATTTTTCAGCCCTATCGTAGTACGGGGCAAAATCCCGATACTTCAAATGCCATTCGTGAGAGATGCCGTCTTTATGAATGATTTTTTCAAAGTCCTGCTCACGAAATCTGAATAAAGCACCGCCATAAAATTTGGTGTTACCGCCAACATAATAGTATGTTGCGGGACGCAATGGTTTGCCATCTTTTTTGTGCCAAACCTCAGAATTCAGATAGCGTTCTTTTTTATGAACTTGCTCCGAATCCCAATTGGCTTTTTCTTTGGGTAAAAAACTTCCTCGTTCTAGGACTAAAATTTTCTTGCCACTGGCTGCCAATAAATTAGCTAAAGTTCCACCACCGGCACCCGTGCCAATAATGATGGCATCATAATGACTATCAGCCATGTTTGCCTTGTTTTTTAAGTGAGTTATGGATTTGGAGAGATGGGAGGGATCAGGAGGATGTAACTTTCTTATCCCCCCCTTCATCTCCCTTGTCCCTAATTTTGTGCAGAACTTTCATCACGCATTTGATTTTCTGCACAGGTTCGGTTCAGTTTGGTTAAACCAATCCAGCGATAAATTGCATCTCCAAAGTTAGGAAAAAGTTGTATGTTTGAAAACAGAAGCCTTGTTAAAACTCCATCAAGTAAGACTTCTCCTTGGTTTTGCTTGATAGCTTGGATAACAGCGATCGCCACATCAAGTGGTCTGTGAACCCGTGCTAAACTTGGTGCTGGTAAGCCAAAATTGACAAACATTCCTGCTGAAGTATACCCAGGACAGACTACAGAAACCCCTACATTGGTATTAGTTAATTCCTGCCGCATTGAATCTGTCCACATAATCATACCCGCTTTACTAGCTGAGTAAATGCTGTTGTAAGGCGCTCCCTTTTTACCGGAACCAGATGAAATATTGACGATGTGACCGCTATTGCGATCTACCATGCTTGGCAGTATCAAACGGGATAATTCCATCGGTGCAACTAGATTGGTCGTTAATATTGATTGGATATCTTCTAAGGTGTAATTTTGGAAAGGTCGATATTTTTCTATTGCAGCATTGTTAATCAAAATATCAATTGGACCTGCAAGCTCATGAATTTGCTGCACTAGAACTGATAATTCTTCCACTTTGCTGATGTCAAATGGAATACTTATGCCTCTCCCACCTGCAATTTCGACCTCAGCAGATATTTTCTCTAAACTTTCCTTGGAACGAGAAACTCCGACTACAGTTGCCTGTTCTCTTGCCAGAGCACGGGCAATAAATACTCCAATTCCACCAGATGCACCGGTCAAGACCACTGTCTTACCTGCTATGGTTTTCATAATCACCCGCCTGTATTTTAGTGAGTACCTGATAAATAGGTTTAGTTTTAGTTCACTTTTTTTGTCAAAGTAGTGGCTTGTTTACTTGTCTGTTTGTGGCGAACCTTACACAAATAGATGAATACTATCAAATGAGTCCCGTTTGTTCAAGAAATCATTGCTAATTTAACCTAAGTTAGCAATATTTTTGGTACATTTCACACTTTTTTATAGTTTCTAATTTGTCTTAAATAAGATGACTAGATATACCCTTAAGGATACCAAGATCTCCTGGGGGACTACTGAAGTAATATATGTTCTTTAAAACCGCTAAATTTTGCTAATTTGGTTGCAGATGAATCAATTATATATTGCCATAAAATGTAAAATTACAAGGAATCAGTTATGACCATGAGCAAAACCAATCAGTAACGGAAATAGGTAGGGTTAGACAGGGCAGAAAACATATTCTGCTTTTTTAGGATTTTTTAGCAATGCCTAAATCCTAAATTCAACTGTATCAGCGCCAACAGATTTACTTTTGTTTGAAGACATCAGCTTTTAGCTTGGGAAAATAGACAATACTGCACATAAATTATGAACAAGCAACCTCTTCGCATTGCGATTTTTACAAGCTTGTATGCTCCGTTCTTAACGGGGGTCTCCGTAGCAGTACACCAACGGGTTCGTTGGTTGTTACAACAGGGGCATGAAGTCTTTCTCATTCACCCTGAAATCAACGACCAGTACCCCAAATCTGTTAGCAATCGTCCCATGCCAGGGCTGAATGAGTTAAAGCCTTTCCCCAATTTTTCCGACTATGAATTTCCAACACAGCCGCTGATATTTTATAAGTCTCTTCCTCAACCATTGCACTATCGGCATTGGAGCGATACTGAGTTACTTTTGAAGTTTCAGCCCGACATTATAGTGGTTGAAGAAGCGGCGCAAATGAGAGGGTTTTACTCGCTTTATTTGCAAGGTTACGGTCGCCCCATTGGAATTGAATACGCAAAACGAACAGGCACTCCAATAGTATCTCTCTTCCATACTGATATCGTTGCCTATATCCAATATTACTTAGGAAATCAATTTTTTAACCTTTTTCGTCCTATCATTCCCTTTTTGGTGAAGCAGTTCACTGAAGTGTATGATGTCAATTTCTTTTCTTCTCGAGAACAGCTTGCTAAGTACAAACAAATGAAATCTCAACGCAGCGAATATCTCCCTTACCAAGGAGTGGATTGCCAAAAATTTAATCCGGCAAACATCTGTTATAATCCTATTCCTAACGACGGCAGACCGACTCTCCTTTTTGTCGGACGCATTACCGCAGAAAAGAATGTCAACCAACTCCTAGACGCATATCCAATAATTGCCGCCAAAATTCCTGATGTCCACTTGGTCATCATTGGCAGTGGTCCCCAAGATGAGGAAATCCGTGGGCGTGCCGAAGAGTTTAAATCCGGTGTGACTGTGTGGGGTGAGTCCCACGGAACAGAACTTTTAGGATGGTACGCTCGTGCAGATGTCTTTGTGAACGCTTCGGTTACTGAAAACTTTTGCACAGCAAATAACGAAGCACTGGCTTCTGGAACCCCTGTTGTGGCTGCTGTTGCACCCTCAACTGCGGAGCAGGTTATGCCTGGTTTGAATGGCTTCCTCGCTGAACCCAATAACCCAACTGATTTCGCTAACAAGGTGATTGCAATTCTTGAAAATCCTCAGCTTAAAGAAGAAATGTCTCAACAAGCTCGCCTCTCCATACTTGAATTTGATTGGTCGGTATGTATGGAAAAGTTTGAGGATAAACTTTATGAGCTTGTTAAAGCACCCAACAGCAAATTCGTAATTCATAATTCGTAATTTGAATTCCCATCCTAATGAGGAACTACAAATTCTGAAGAAGAACGCAGAATACAGAATATTCCCACGGATAAATGAGTGGGGATTTAACACCGAAAAAATCTTTTTTCTCTATAAATCAATGAGCGGGGCAAGCACCACGCAGCTAGGAACCAGAACTAAGAAACCTTAACTTCAAACCCCAAATCCATTCTGAGTTCTGAGTTCTTTCTCGGTCATTATTTTGACAGTTTTTGAATCTGCTCGTTGAAGTATAATTCATCATAGTTCAACTGTTGAGCTATCTCCAACCCTTTTTGAAAAGCGACTCGTGCTTGCGGATAGTCTTTGCGTTCCAAATGAATCTGCCCAATTTGGTCATAAGCATTCATTAAACCGTAAAGATTGGCAGCTCGCTCCTGTGCCTGCAACAGAATTTGGCTTGCTTGCAAAGCCTCTTCCACTTGTCCTTGAGAACGATAAAGCGCGATTAACTTTTGCAAAGCTTCACCAGCACGAACATATTGCTCTAATTGCCAAGCTGTGGTATAAGCTTCTTGATAGTTTTTGAAAGCTTCTTGTAGTAAGCTGGGATTTTTCCGCGCCAAGGATTCGTAGTCTGAGCCAATAGCCTGCTTCAATGTTGATAACTGAATCAGGTTGTTTTCTTGCTGATAGACTTCCGCTAGTTGATTACGTATCTTGAGTGATTGCTCTGGTTGTTTTGTTTGCTCGTAAATATAAGCTAGCTGTTGCAGGTATGCTATTTCGTTAAGGCGCTCGCCCCTAGAGGAAGCGAAAGCTCGCAATTGCTCATAAGTTGAAGCTGCTGATGCGTAATCAAACCAACCCAGATGCAATTCTCCAATGGTCTTCAGGGTGTCTACTTCTGCTGCGCTATCTTTTCGCTGTCGTACTGCTGCCAAAACTTGGGTATAAACTTCTACTGCTTCTTTAGGCGATCGCACTTCTAGGTAAGCTAGACCTAGAGCCTGCAAAAGTTGTAAATCTGTTGTCTTTTGGGATTGAGCCTCTTTTTGAATGGCTTGCAATCGCTGTGTAATATATTGCACTTGTTGGCTCTCATTTTGATTCCAGGCTACTGTACCCACCCGCGACAGTGCTTGCACCTCTGCTAATGAACCTAAGAAGCGGCGCAAGCGTAGTTCGCGGTTCCAAATGTCGAACGCTGTTATCTTGTCTCCTGCTTGTAGTTTCGCCGCCGCTTGTTGATTGAGATCATCAAGCGCCGCCTCCAATTTTTGACGCTCTTGGGGGGTAAGGGGCTGTTTATCTTTAGGCGAACGTGGTAGTAATGGATCGGGTGTTGTAATCTCCAGTGGATTAGGGGGAAATTTATCTGGCGGTTGAGGCTTTTTGCTCGCTGCTATTGTTAGGGAACTGCAAAGGAGACAGAATGTAGCAGTGGCTGTCATGGTAACACTTAAGCGCCGTAGCATGGATATTTCACCTTTTTGTTGCATCAGAAATTGTTGCTTAACTGTTGCGCTTAAGCGCGCAACTACGAACCTATGACCTATCTGACGATAGTTAGCAAAAAATTCTCCTAATAGACAGGCAACCAGAAGCTATAGAATATTCCATAATACAATTTCTATTTTGTCCGGCTACGTACTGGTAGCTCGGTTAACTCAATTCAAAATCCAGAATCTAAATTTGATAGAATGACTAATTCTACGGATATAGCAACTTTAGCCCGCTGGATGGCGTCTGACTTCAGCAATCAAGAACAAGCTTTTGAAAACCCGCCTTTTTTTGCTCACATTCGCGTGTGTATGCGTCCTCTACCCTTGGAAGTCTTATCAGGGGTAAGTTTGTTTGTTGAACAAGCGTATGATTATATGCTCAATGACCCCTATCGCGTTAGGGTTTTGAAGTTGGTAAACGCAGGGAACCACATCGAAATCGAGAACTACACCATCAAGGAAGAAAAAAAGTTTTACGGTGCATCTCGTAACCTTGAACGCCTCAAAACTCTAACTGCTGACGAGCTGGAAAAACTACCAGGCTGCAACATGATTGTAGAGTGGACAGGTCACAGTTTTCAAGGCAGGGTAGAACCAGGTAAAGGCTGCATTGTGGTTCGCAAAGGACAAAAGACCTACCTCGATAGTGATTTTGAGATTGATGAACACAAATTCACTAGTCGCGATCGCGGACGTGATCTAGAAACCGATGAGCATATCTGGGGATCGGTCGCTGGACCATTTTACTTTGTCCGCTGGGCTAGTTTTGCAGATGAAGTAAAGGTCTAAAAATTATGAATGATGAATTGTGAAAAATCCTAATTCATAATTTATCATTCATCATTGATTTAATATCCTGTTGCTGCCATATTGAGTGTGTGAAAATAGGGAACTCTTTCAACCCAAGTTTCCCAGCTACCATTTGGGTAGAGTTTTAGCAGGCGAAAACCAGGTGGTTTTCGGTCTAGGGCAAACTTTGAGCTTTCTGGCTCAAATTGTATACTCGTCGAGGGAGTCCCCAGGTAGTGAATTTCTTGACGTTGACAGTGAAATTCCTGATGTATATGACCGAACAAAACTAACTTGACTTGCGGATAGCGCTCAACAATGGCAAAAAATTCCTTGGGATTTTGCAGGCTAGTAGTATCAAGCCAATGAGATTTTACCTGAAAAGGTGGATGGTGTAAAGCTATCAATGTAGGCTTGTTGCCTATCATTTCTAACCGAGAATCCAACCAAGATAAAGTTGGTGCCGATAGATGACCATGCACGCACCCTGGTACAGTGGAGTCAAGTAGTACAAAATTCCAGCCTCCACGCTCAAAAGACTTGCGCTGAGAAACCAGTCCCAGATTTAAGACTTGCTCCATTGCGATCGCACAATCATGATTCCCTGGTATCCAATAAGTTGGTATTTGCAAGGGACGCAGCAAATTCTGTAAAGTTTCATAGGAATCAGGCGTACCGTCACTAGACAAGTCTCCCGTAAGCAGGAGTAAATCCAGTTCGGCTTGCAGTTTTTTTACCTGCTCTAGAACTGCTTGGAAAGAGTGTGTTGTAGGCATTCCCAGTAGATGATGATTCTCATTCGCAAACAGATGCATATCTGTCACCTGCGCGATTGATACAGGAAAAACTTGATTCATTTTTGCTGGTAGCAATATATGCGTCTTAATATCTCATGCTCCTTCCACGGAAATAACAGATTGTAACCAAGGTTATTCTGTTTTGCAAGCAGCAAATACATCCTCGTACACTGAAGAAAGTTATTGGCTGCGTAGTACGCTAACAATAATCACTGCCTCCCCTACTTTTACGTAATAACCGCATAATTGATTTCACATATTATACTAAATTTTTAGTTTATATAGTTTTTCATCTCTCTGAAGAGAGAAACTAAGAAATTAGTTTGTAAGATAATATACTTATATAAAAAAGTGGAATTACTGCTTCAGACTATTGTATGTATATAGTGGGTAGTCCTAAACAGGTAATGATGAGATGACGCTACTGCTGGTGGAGCAAGAGATCTCGTCTGGAATCCCAAAAATCAGAGGCTGCACCAAAGTTGCTTTGTGGCGATGTTGTTATAGATGTGTAATTAGGTTAAAATAGGCATACCTCTAAATCAAGTTAGCTATCAAGCAGCTATTTTGAGGTCAATTCATTTAAGGCTGGAACTCCCAGACCTAAGTACGGCGGCATAGCCAAGTGGTAAGGCAGAGGTCTGCAAAACCTTTATCCCCCGGTTCAAATCCGGGTGCCGCCTTTAAGGAAAAAGCAAGATGTAAAGCACTATTGGGGCGATGTCTGCTGGTGTCAGCATAGGTCATTTTGTGTCAAGATACGTCAGCATATGTCAATTAAATAGACACAAAACTAGTGACAGATATTGACGAAAAGATAGCCCAGGCGAACCAAAGGTTAAAAGCAGCAAGAATACGAGTATCCATTGAAAGGAGAGGCGATTGCGCGGAGCGCAGTGCCCCTTGGGCAATCGCTTGCTATGGACTGCGTAGTCATGAAGTTTTCCGACTTGATTTAGAAGATTTCCCAGTAGTGCGTGTAACCCAAGGAAAAACGGGGGCAAGATTTGTTTACCCCCTCTACCCAGAATGGGCGCAACGATGGGAATTACATAA
This sequence comes from Mastigocladopsis repens PCC 10914, assembly GCF_000315565.1. Classification (NCBI taxonomy): domain Bacteria; kingdom Bacillati; phylum Cyanobacteriota; class Cyanophyceae; order Nostocales; family Symphyonemataceae; genus Mastigocladopsis; species Mastigocladopsis repens. The sequence goes on from NZ_JH992901.1 coordinate 4,203,605, forward strand.
AAGAATGAGGTGTTTGTGCAGGGAAATCCGCCGACGATGCAATCGGCTGCGCTCCTTTGGGGGTGGTAGTCTCGGATATCTGAGTGAATGGGATGGGAATAGTGCGATCGCAAGACCCGCTGGGCGTCTCCATCAATTTCGACTGATTCGACCCATTGGAACCCTCCAACGAGTTCTGATGCACGAGTGAACCCGCCGATTCCTTCAAAGAGTCCGATTGTTCTAATTGGTTGCATATTTTATAATCGTCTTCGCTTTGTGATACGTAGCCATGGCTTATCAATTCCCCTAAACGGCGCTCAGTGATGAAAAGAGACCAATCTAGGTCGTTGGCAATTTTCATGGCGTGGATAGGCTTATCCTGTTTGGCTAAATAAGCAAGTAATTGCTGCTTACTTGGGGTAAGTTCAAAGTCTTGATCTTGTTTTTGGGTTACTAACTCATCCTCTGAGTCTTTTTCTTGCCGCGCCTCAGTCACCTCACCCAAACAACTTGATTCAATCCAAGCTATCTTGCTGCTCTTATTCCCGGCTGCCCCAAGCCGCACAGCTATCTTGCCTTGATGGGTTTTCTTTTCAGGGCGATCGCCTGTCACTGTCCCCTTCTTGCCTTTATGTGTGCCGCCTGTGATGCGGACTTCTGTACCTGCTGTGAAAGTTGAAATTGCTATCATGGCTTATCTCCAATGCACCCTGTTTTTGAAAACAAAATCTAATTCTTTGATGTCAACTACTTTGCCGTTTTTCTTGACGAGTTCACACCCATTTACCGGGTCACACGCCCAATCAATTGCTTTTTGTCGCAACACATCGCTACCACAGTTCAAGTACCTCCTCATGTCCTCAAAAAGGGCGTTGAAATTCTGGGAGCCAATTTCTTCGACGACGCTATGTAACCCCTTATTACGCTCTTGTTTTTTGGACTTTAAGGCTTCAATCGCGGCTCTCGCCAACTCTTGCTCTTCAGTGGAAACAGATTTTTCTGTCTGAGTTTTCAGAACGGGCTTAAAATTTGCCCAAAAGTCTCTAGCTTCGTCTGAAACAGCAGTCGTCAAATAGGCTTGAGGGTTCTCGGCTCCCTCCAAACCATCCAAAGTGGGCAAGACGTGGGGCGCAACTTGCTTTAGCCGCGCCGCCGGAATACTTGCCTCAACGATAAGCGTGTTCGTTAGTCCTGGAGTCTGTGTTTTGACCTCCAACGAAGCGAAGGGCTGTGAATTACTTTCTTGAATTTCAAACCCAAAACCTTGCTTTTTTTCTCTCTCCTCTTTTTCTTGAATGAGAGGGGTAAGGGGAGAGTTTGTTAGAGAATCTGTTAAATTATCTGTTAAATATATGTTAGGGTTCCAGAACGCTTGCTGTGTCTGGGTTTCAGCGCCTGTCTGTGCAGGATGTTGCACAACGCTTACGGTGTCTTGTTTCTGGCTGTTATCCAAAACGCTGAAATCGCAGAAATCGCATTCTTCCTCAGATGGTATATCTGTGCCCCACCAAACGACTATTTCTCCTTTTGCCTCCCAATGGAGTAACCCACAATGTCTTAAATCAGAAATTGCTTTGTAGAAAGACCGTTTTGGAATACCCCAATCAGCACAAAAAATATTTGGGGTCAGCTTTAGTTTCCATCCTGCCGAACGATGCAACTTGATGATTCCCAAGACGTAAGCGGCAGTCGTTAGTACCTTTTGCTTATAGAGCGATCGCATCTCTTTCTCGTCGATTTTCCAATGCTGCGATTTACTCATGACTCACTCTCCACTTTGTAAGAGTGAGCGAAAATTGCTTCAGATGTGTTACAATTACATCCGAAAATGCTAAAAAATACCTCAACAAAACCGAGATATTCTGACACTAAAGTCTTGTAAGATGCCCGATTTTCATTCATAATAAAGTTCGTTTTTTGTGTGTTCCCTGTCAAGCAACTGACAGGGTTTTTCATTTCAGTATTCATGATCACATGAAGCATAGTGAGTTCCTCAACAGGGAAAATAGCTAAAATGACAACTAAACAAATCACGTAGGCGCATACTGAGATATGCCAAGAAAACTAGAAGGAAGCGCAGAGCAATACGGGAAGAGAACTTTCTACGACGAGAGCAAGGAATATACGAGTTTGTGCCTAACTCCAACTGCGTTATCTTTGCTACACGAAAAAGCAGCCAAATTCGGATTAAGCAGAAGTGAGTTTGTTGAACGCATTGCCCGTGGGCGTATCCCCGTTTTCTTGGCTTCCAAAATAGCCCTAGTAGAAAGGCTCATTGCTCAATTGACTGCGATCGCCCGTAACCAATTGGTCAGCAACAAAAGCCAGATAGCCCGTCATGAACAGGAAATCAATAGGTTGATAGCGGCAAATGAGCATTTAGAAGCCATAGTGGGGGAACTTGAGGAAATGTTAAAAAAGATTAAGGAAGAGGAAACTAACATTTTCTAGGTAGAAAGTGTCAGTTGTTACTTTCTCCGTCTTGTACTGGGAAGTTCTCTGGGGTCATAGCTTCTCCTGTAGTATCACGCCGCGATCGCTATCGAACTTGGGACAGGTGGCACAGGTTCCCTCAACTTGGACGATCTGTTGCTCTTGGAATCGGAGGATAGCTACTGCCCAAGCAGCCTTCTTGCGTTTGTCCCCACAGGCGCGGGTGCAGCCAATTTGGGTGTAGATGGCTTTTAGTTCGCTCAGTGATTTGGTATTGAGGGCTTCTGTTGTATATGCTGGATGTGTCATGATAAGTATGGATGCCATGGAGACCCCATGGATGAAGTGGATAAAACCGGACTTTTGGTCTGGGATTTACAGAAGGCGATCGCACACACTGGTATGAGGGCGATCGCCTTTTGTTTTGCCTGTCGCCTATACAAAAATATAGGCGACAAGCTTTTATCAAGGCATATTCTAGACAAAATATAGGCATATAGGCAAATCAATACAGATAGGCTAGTGTATATACATCACATAGTTTGCAGCCTCAAAGCTAAGGTAGGAGGTTACTTGATGGTTCGCGATAGCAATCAGTTAAACATTCGTGTTGACGAGGAAATCAAAAAGGCTTTTATTCGTAAAGCCAAAGAAGAAGGAACAACTGCAACAGATTTGCTAGTAAATTACATGAAACAATATTTAGGCATATTGCCTAACTCACCAAGTGATGAAATGGCAGAAATGAAGAAAAGATTACTCAAATTAGAACAAGTTGTGCTGGGGGAATCAGCCGCCTGAGGGACGAAAATAGCTCTCTCAGGCAATGGCGTGAGCGGATTTTGACATTAGACCCAGTAGATTCAGAAAGGAAACCCCCTACTTCGGAGTTGAAGTAGGGTTTTTAATAGCATATACACTGACTATACGATGCCTTGACTTTAGCATAGACAATGATATAGGCTAAAGAAACCGATCACTGTTTCGGCGATCGCCCTTTGGGCGCAGCGAAGCTGATCGCACTCAACCAACAGAAAAGCCCGCCAACACCAGGCAAGTTTTGAATTATCTGACGATTAACGCCAGTTCCTTGCTAACACTGCGCTAACGTGCGGTAGACAAAGAAAAGCGATTAGCTGTAATTAGGTAGCTAACGCACCTACCTGTATCGCGAGGGGTTCAAGATAACAGTCAGAGCCTTTTATCAGTTGGTGACGCAACTACCCTGAAGGGTTACAGCAGCTGTTATCTCCCTCAATATGTGGGTTTGACGACTAAGACGGGTTAATTATTTGGTGTGCAACCTGCATTGATGATATCAGTGCAGGTTGCACAATTTAAGTGACTAGAAGGGGTATGACAGAAATATTGTCTCTTGAGTTAGTTAAATCTTTCGTTGAATCAACAGAAGAATTCCCGGTTGATTTTGATGATGCGTGGCAGTGGATAGGCTATTCATCAAAACAAAAGGGTAAAGACCAGTTAACTCGAAACTTTATTCTAGGAGTAGATTATCAAATCAACCAAACGGTTGTAATGGCGCAAAATCGGGCATATTGAAACTTTGCCACTTGATGATGAGCGCCGCAACTGGAGTACTAGGGAAATTGGCAAGCGGCTAGGCGTATGCTACCGGACGGTCAACAACATTCAGCAGGAGCGACGGGGGAAGAAACAACCGCCTAGATACAGCACAAAAAATGCATGAACGCTCTGGTAGGCGGGAGCCTCCTAAGTATATAGAGTCGTGAACTAAAATTTCACACTAGTTCAGCGATCGCTCCGATGCCAACAATAAAGCAAAACCCTCACTCTGGTATAAAAGAGCGAGGGCTTTTATGCGGATTGGATTTTTATCAGCGTCGTTGTCGTTTGCTGCAATTATAACTGTGTCTACCCCGGCGTGTGCAGGGTGGGTAAACGCGGGGACTGATGATGCCAGTGGCGTGACTTTCTATTACGACAATCATAAGAACTTTTTCGCCGCTTCTGGATGGACCGCCCAATCGATATGATTTTGCAAATTAAGCCGCAGCGCATAAGATTCTTTTTCTAAATCAGTGACTCGTTGTGAAACGCAATCAATTTCTTGCTTCCCTTCATTAACTTCTCTTATGATTTCCTCTTTGATTGAGTGTTGTTTAGCGTCTCGGTTTGAAGTATCCGCCATTCGTATCTGTTGAAATGCGAACCAACCACTCAATGTAGCGAGAATTAAGCTGATTGAAGTGATAGCATCAAGGCTGCCTACAACATTAGGAATGCGAAACTTGAAATCCGCTTCTATTAATAAGTGATGGACGGAAACGACCACGAGTTATAAGCTCAAGGAAAGTAGAAACACACCACGATAAGTGACTTCATTTTCTTTGTACAACTTATCTAGCTTACGCCGCATACTCTAAACCACAAGTTTCTTTGCTGTGTTCTAGCTTGAAACATTCCTCAGTAAATATTAGATGAGGATAAAGATTGGCACTTCCAAAAGTAATAATATCTCCATTGCTTAAAGGCGCTTTATATATTTTTTTGTAATTAACATATACCCCATGAGTGCTTGCTGAACGCATAGGCACGCCATCCCAAATCGTATAGAAATATTTATCTTCTGTCTTGTCTTGATTTAAAATCGCGGAAAAGAAAGAGTTACGGAGCACATTCGCTATATTGGCGGTTTTTCCGGCTTATCTCCTCAAGAAGCGGGGAAGATGGCGGCAAAGGTACTGTCTTCTGGTTTAGCGCCTAGACAATCCAAGCAAGAAGCAGTAAGACTGGGAAAAATTCCCACTGAGTCCTTCAAGGCTTCCGTGTCTCACTTGGGTGCAGAAGCGCTGGCAAAGGCAAGTTACGAAACAAGCGCTGATACTATGGCGTTACCTAGTGGCTATCGCATGGCGGAAAAGTTTAATGACCCTAGGACAGGTTTGGCGGTAACAGTTTTTGTCAGTCCCAAGGGCAAGCCTGTTGTTGCTTTTCGAGGTACGGAGTTTGGGAGTGGTGACTTACGCGACATCTTGAGTGATGTTGACCCGCGTGGCATTGGGTTTGGGCAATTTGAGGGCAGTAAACAGGCATTGAGTGCTCTTGCAGCCAAATATCCAAGCGTAACTGTCACCGGACATTCCCTAGGGGGTGCGATCGCTCAAAGGTATGCCGCTGAGTTTGGGGCAGGAGAAGTGGTAACATTTAACTGTACCTTCATAGAACACCTGCTTTTACTTTCATTCGAGACAAAGAAGGGTTAACAATAGAGTGGAATGAGGACTACCCAAAGTATTTACCTTTTGAAATCGGCTTAATGACTCTCGGGGCTGATGTGTTTCCATTTCCAATAAAAGAATTATGGGCGAACAAATACAATCCTCGGTTGTTGTTGTCAGGACGGATGAACAGCCTCTCATCTGGATTTGGTGGTGGTTCTTTTTCAGATTAAAAGAAACATTTCGCATTATCGGTCAAGGCTTACTTTTGATTCTTCAGGCATGGGGAATAGTAAGAATACCTGATAGGGAAAAGATTTTATGGAAACGATTTTTCTATTATTTAAAAGCTAAGCAGCGTGGCAATTCGTAAAGCAACTCGTCATCGCTGGCGAATGCGTCACATCGAACCTATCCCGGTTGAACCGTCAGAAATTGTCCTGCGATCGCGCCTTGATGTCGGTTTACTTGGTGAGTATGTCGCCAACAAGAAACCAGCGCCACACCACCTGGAATGGTTTCCTCATCTTCGTACAGGGAAATCTTCAGAATGTCTTAATCTTTATGCAGGTGACAATACAGATTTGCTTGCCCCAAGGGGAAGCGCAAAATCAACATGGGCGGCAATCATAGCTGCTGACATCATCGGACATAACCCTGGTGTGCAGATGCTCTACCTCAGTCACAGTCGGGTGATTGCTCTACGCCAAAGTAGAATTGTTAAGAGAATTATTGAGTCCCCTAAATATAGAGAGATTTTCCCACACGTCCGACCTGGTAAGCGTTGGGCAGACACGGATTGGGAAATTGATAAGCACTGGGCGGGGGTAAACACACTTGATTCTGATGCCACCTTTAGTGCTGCTGGTATTACTGGCTCAATCGTCGGGATGCGTGCCCATATCATATTTGGGGATGACCTAATTAAGAGCAGTGCCGCGATCGCAAACGAAGCCATCCGAGAAAAGATGGAGTATAACTTCTTCGAGGTGATAGAACTCACTGGGAATTCTTCCCAGTGCCAATAATGGTGATGCGTGGGTGAGAATTCGCTTAACAAGTAAGATTTACGAAAGATGGGATTACACCGTAAAGCCCGACTGGGATGATACAACGCGCACCATACCCGATGTAACAGCTGAAAACTCCCTAGGGTTTATCCCCTGCGTAGAATGCCTCAACATCAACAACAAAGGGGAGATGGGCAAACCCGAATATCACGACCTCAGAGAAGAGATTGAAGATTTGGCTGTATTGGAGTCGGGGGTCAGGACAAACATCAAAGAACTTGCCAGCAATATATTAATAACTTCCTTGAGGGAAGAACAAATCTTTGACAATCTCGCCCCCAACAAAGACAGTGTTGCTTGGGCTTCAGGCTTTAGGACGCACTCAGAACACATCAAACCTATCAACTCTGACCAAAAAGGACGTAGGCTTAAGCGGGTGATTGGGGGGTTTGATAGGGGTGGGGATGGTGAGAATGGGGATTTTATTTCACAAGTGCAGATTGCACCGCTTCCCCCAAACCAAATTGCATACGTAGAGGATTTATCACGACGATTGCGTAAGGCGTTAGATGGACGAGATGAGAGAGAAGTGACTTACTCTGCAACTGAGGTGCGATCGCAGTTCTGGGAAAATTATCAACAGGCACTGCAAGAACAGGGATTGATGGAACAGCAAACACAGCAACAACTCGCCCCATCACTTCCAGGTACCCCTGATAACTACGGTTACAATACATACAATCCACAACAAGGCTTCGCTTCAATGGACGAGTTTGCCCAACAGTATGCGCTCATGGGGAGCGGGTTGCCAGCCATTACTCCTCAACAGATGGCTGATTTTGATAGAGCAATACTTATGACACCTGGTCAATTCTGGGCACAGCACGTTTTTGATTTGGGAGAGTTTTGATACAACAGATAAAAAAAGATGGGTTTAGCCCATCCTCCTTAGTAGTTATTAATACCATGTAACGCAAATGACTCATCTTAACACTAGGGAGAGGAAGTGGCTAGTTATTTCTTGGAAGGGTTCGTCCCCGCCCAAATGGGGGCAATACTGCGAGCAGGAAAGCCAAATTATGTAGCAAGGGCAGCAATACAACCAATGTTTGCCTGGGATTTCATGATGAATCGGGGCAAGGAAGTTATTGTCAAGCGCCCCAACATGTGGAGTCGGAAAGGGAAAACGCTTTCTAACTATACGCGTGACCCCAAAATGTTGATAGGGACAGAAAACAACGAACCGCTATCAACTACCGATATCCGCTTGTATCTCCGAGAACTCACAGGTCCTGGTGTGCCAGGCACAAATGTACCCTCCAGCTTGCGTAACTGATAACTGATAGCCAACAAACCAACAATTAATATGCCAGATTCAGTACCTACTCTAGTCCCAGCAAACGCCTACTTCCACCCGGATTACGCAACTGCCCAGTGCGTGAACTTTTACGGGCTTCGCGTCTTTACATATGAAGGATACGCCGAGGTCGATACCACAACGGGAAATAGTATTGTACTGCGCGATCGCGAGGACCGTCCCTGCATCATCCCCAACCCCAAAGACCCAATACCCTTAAGTGCAAATGACCCTGTATATCTAAGTCATTGCTCATTTTATCTTCCCAGAGTGGGCGATGTCAGGGACAACAAACCTGTAACTGGCGTTGTTACTGTTGGGACAACCGATGTCATCAAGTTGGCAACCGCAGCAAACGCTGACATGACTTCAAACACAACACCAGGCGCTGTGTCCGGTGCGGCGGCGAACGGCACTCTGCCCAACGGTGTGCCCAATGGGGAGGCGATTTCTATTTTTGACCCGCTTCCTGGGTTGAAGCTGACGGCGCCAATTGAGTTAAGACTTTATAGTGCAACAGCGCCTGGTGCGGCTGGCGTGGCGGGTGGGAATATTCGAGTGAATGCTCTTCAGGGCAGACTACTTCTTCCAGTGCGCGTTGTGTATTATCGCAAGACGCGATCGCCTAACCTCAGCAGTTTCTCAATTAGTGATGCACAGGTGGAAAAATTTAGCAAGTTATGACTAGATACACTTATTTGGGGAAGGAGGTGGTAATATCGCGCACCTTCTCCAACGGTACAACACAATTGATTGATGGTTCATTTGTTCCTACGGGAATGCTGATTGAGATTAAAGAACAACAGCGTCAACGCCACCATTGACAAGGCGCAAGAAGGAAGGGAATTAATGCTGCAAAAGCCAAATTTTATCCCTTCTATCGCAGGCATAGTGGAAGCGCTCCGCTATATAATCGAGAATGGTATTTCTGGAGGGACAGGAAGCACATCTGGCGCTAATTCAAAGAAATTTCCTCAGGAAACCTTATCAGCCCCAGGGGCGACATCAGCATTAGATGTTTTTACGGTTCCCTACTCTCGCATTAATTATCAATTTGACGTTGCAGGAATTTCAGGTAATTTATTTGTCAGAATAGAAGGTTCCAATACTGGCACAGGATGGGCTAATTTAAGTCCAAATGAAGAGGACGTGCTGATTACAACTAATGGTTCTTACATGATTTCAGTCAGTGAAATCATTTTGTCTAGAATTCGCTTCAATTTTATTTCTGGCACTGCAACTATTACTGTAAACGTGGTTGCAAGTTTATGAGAATCTTAGCAAGAAACAATTTAAAGTTTAGAATTTTTAGACACAATAATCGTTTGCTGGATAGATATCCTGATGGAGTAGCTTACTCTTTCAGACGATTAAGAGACGGATATAGAGAAGATTTTGCAAATTCACCAAATAATTTAATTTCTAGCTGGAAAGACCAAGGCAACAAAAAAATTGACCTTAGTCAAACAGACACAACTTATCAACCTTCCTTGATAACTGAAAATAACTTTACAAGTATTTCTTTTGTTAATCATGTTTTAGCAAGTTCCCAAATAATGCTTTCTGACTTCGTCGATACGGTTAGCACTAATGCTGCTATATCTGTCTTTATTGTTTTTAGAAGCAAGACAAAAAACTCAGCACTTTTAAGCAATCAACATGCAAATATATCTAGAATAATACTACACGCGCCTTGGGAGGATTCAGTCACTTATTTTGATATAGAAAATTCTACTAATGGACAAGGCAGAGTATCTGTCTCCCTACAGTTTCCAAACCTTTCTTTACTCTCATTAATAAGAGGGGGAGGCAAGAATTTGATTAGAAAAAACGGGCAGGCTATAGCAGAATTAACAGCTATCGGTAAAGCTACAGAAAATAACATTAATTTAAACCTTGGGGCAGGTTCCGGACTCCCGCCCAGTATTCCTTTTGAAGGAATGATACAAGAATTGATTATTTATCCAAGACTTATAAGCAACTATCAAGACGTGGAAAATGAAATTAATTCTTATTAGAAAATATATTAATCATGAAAAACCTTAATTTTACACAAGGAAGGGTATTAAAAATTAATAGCATTTCCCCAGCATTCGCTACTAAATCTACAAATTATACCGTAATAATTAATGATTTTGTATTAGCTGGAGATTGTACAAATAATCCTATTACTTTTACCTTGGGAGCTAATATAGCAGGCTGGTATAAGTTTAAAAAAGTTGATAGTTCAGCAAATGCTGTAACTATCACAACTAACAACAATAAGCTGATAGAGGGAAGTGCGACTCTGCAAATAACAGCAAGAGGGAATTCTGTAGATTTGATGGTAGACCAACTTGGGAATTGGTGGATCGTATGACTTATCAAAGTAACGAGCAGATATTGCAGCAAATCATCAACAAAATTCCCCCAACAGGAATTAGAAGTGCAGCAGAAAGCATACCCGTAACTATTGCTCCAGATGGTGCGGCTAACGCATTACTGGGGCAAATTAAGGATAAAATACCTAATTTGCCAATGGGCGTAAACACCCCAAGCAATAGCATCTCAGTGACTCTATCCCCCACAGGTGCATTGGTTAGTAGTTTTGGACTAACTACAGACGCGCCTAGTAACAGCGATACCGGCACAGTTAGTTTTTTGGCTTTTTTTAAGTATTTTCTACAAAGATTTTCACTCTTTGTAGATGGCATTAGTGTAGAAGGAAACGCAAATATATTAAATGCTGCGGCGATACCCAGCACAGATGTACACGTCTACAACACAGCTGTTATTCAAATAACAACATCTGGTATATTTATTGGCGCTTTTACAATTCAAGGAAGTAACGACCAAGCCAACTGGTATAACTTGGTGTTTGAGGATTTGACTTCTAGTCAATCTTCAGCATCTCGCTTGACCAGCGCAAGCGCCGCAGGGCTTTACAACGTCCCCCGTCTTGCTAAATTTATCAGAGTTATCCTCACATCCGTCACAAGCGGTGGGATTGCTGCCAAGATGATTGCCAAGAAATGATTCTGTTTTTACCCACACAAAAGCCATTGCAAGCAATATAAAAAATATCGACGTTACCGCAATTATTAACATTATTAAAATAACTATTATTCAATCAAATTCAGCACTTTTATTTTATGAGGTTATTGGAGAATGAAAAGGAAAAAATTCGATTTCACCTGGGCTATGTGGAAGGTGGACCATCCAGCAGCCGCGCTGTACTTGAATACCGTATGAACAATGTGCGATCGCACTTACACCATCAATTAATACGGACTGACATCAACCGTTGTGACTATGCGCTGGAACGGTTGGGGCTTGACGACCAAAACACAGCTGTCACTTCCTCTACTGTCACACTTGGCGATTTAGACCGAAATACTACCGTGTATGCCGCAGAACCGATGCGACGACGGCAAAAGGCGTATCATGAGGCGTGTGGGCTACTTGCCCAGCATTTGGGAGTAGAACTACTGCTAGGGCAACATAACCAATGGCAGTACACCTTGGAAGCAGTGCGTACACCGCAGCCTCCAGGACCAGCCGACACAGCGATTGAGGGAAAAGTCCGTGCAAGCAGGAGGTATTTGTGAAATTCATATATTTAGTTGAGCAAGACCGTAATTGTCCGTGTGGTGCCGTTGAGGGCGTAGCGGGGGATGCCAGAACCATACTAAATGGCAGCGGCGCGCCTGCAAGCACGCTGGGAAAAGACGGCGACTATTATATTGACAACTCCAACACTTATTTATATGGTCCTTAAGATGGGCAGCGCTTGGTCATCCTTTGTTTCTCTCAAGGGACCTCAAGGCAGCCAGGGCGTACACGGACCAAGTGGCAAAACAATAATTAGTGGAAGCGGCGCACCTAGCAACACCACTGGAACTGATGGCGATATCTATCTTGATACAGCCAACTCTATATATCTGCACCTTTTGCCTTATTGACCACCTCTCCATAGCTCTAGTTCCCCATAGACGTTGATATTAAATGTGAATTGAATATTGATGTAGTTTTCTGTATACGCTGTGGGCAAAGGTACAAAGGGTGCTGCTCGTTTGACAGCGCTGAGTGCCGCCTCATCAGTAACGGTCAATCCAGAGGTTTGTGCGATTCGGAGATTGCTCACCAGACCTGAGCGGCTAACAGTAAAGTGAAGCACTGTCCGCCGGGAAGACTGAGTGAGTCCTGGTATCCACTGCTGCCTTACTTGCTCCTGTAGTTGCTTCAGGTAAGAACCAAGGTCTGCATCTTGACGGGCATCAATGCCTTCTGTAGAGCGATTGAGGCGGTTGGAATTAGGTAGGGCTGCCAGCTCATTGCTTCCCAAATCACGATTAGATAAACTAAGTGGACCGCCCAAACTGCTTGCTCCACCTGATTTTGGAGATGGTTGAACTTGAGATGGCTTTCGCGAAGTAGTCCTAGTCTCCAACTGTCGTGGAGAGGATTTTGCAGCAAGCTGATCTCTATTTCCCTGACGAGTTAAAGATGCTGGCGGTTTAGTTGTGGGTGTAACTGCCGTTTGCCGGGGTTTAAGTGCTGGCGATGTGGTGGCGGGAGTAACCACCGTTGACCGAGGTTTGGGTTCTGGTGGTTTAGTTGTGGGTGTAACTGCTGTGGCCGAGGGTGCGGGTTCTGGTGGTTTGGGTGTAGGTGCAACTATCGTTGGCGAGGGTTCTGGTTCTGACGGCGCGGGGGTACGGGGAACGACCGTTTGCCGAGGTTTCAGTGCTAGTGGTTTGGTAGCGGGTGCAACTGCTGTTGGCGAAGGTTCTGGTTCTGGTGGTTTAGTTGGTGCAACTGTCCTTTGTCGCAGTTTCAGTGCTAGTGGTGTAGTTGTTGGTGCAACTGCTGTTGGCGAAGGTTCTGGTTCTGGTGGTTTAGTTGGTGCAACTGTCCTTTGTTGCAGTTTCAGTGCTAGTGGTTTGGTAGCGGGTGCAACTGCTGTTGGCGAAGGTTCTGGTTCTGGTGGTTTAGGTGTAGGTGTAACTGTTGTTTGCGGTGGTGGTTCTGGTTGTTTGGTTGTAGGTGCAACCGCAATTTCCGGAGGTTTAGGTTGCAGTTTTTGAGGAGATAGATTTGGTGATACCGCTTTTTGCGGCGTCCCTTCTGGGAGGAATACCTCAGAAGGTTCAGAAGCAGTAGAGGCTTTGGGTGCAGTTGGATATGCTGACTTAGCAGCAGAAATAGGTCTTTCTGGTTTGGATTTTCCACCTGCAACAGAATCTTTGGCAGCCCGTCGTGAAGTTTCCGGGGGCGTCTTTGTCTCATCAGGAGGAACTTCAACATACTCAATTGGTATTGCTTCGGAAACCTCCTGCTTGGGCGCAAAAGCTCGAAGCCAATAATTGCTTCCCAGAAATAGAACAGAGTGCAGGAGGAAAGAAGTAACCAGACAAAGGACTAGAGTTTCAGGGCGCTCGCCTCTTGCGGCACTGCGCCAAGTAGGATTGCCCCCGTCGTGCTGTAATCTATGAGACTTAGCCATGTTATTATGCCTTCTTGACAGCAGCCTCAAGAGTCTATTTAACTACGTGGATGTGGTAGCTGGCAAACATCAGCACTTTGGCTTGTTATTTAAGAAAATCTTCAAGATTAAAGATTAACCATCTGCATTAATGAGGTAGGATAGCGCGAACCTGCGGCTATTCCTTGTAGCATGATAGCATCAATTTGAGCTAATTCATCCACACTAAGTTGCACGTCCCATGCGCCGATATTCTCCTCAAGGTAAGTTTGTCGCTTGGTATCCGGAATGGGAATGATATCGTTTCCTTGTGCTAGCAACCAGAAGATCGCGAGTTGGGCAGGAGTGCATTGTTTTTGGGCAGCCATTTAAGCTAGCTTCACACGGCGCACGCACGTATTCTGGTCTACCATTGACTGATACCAATTCACTAAAACTATGATACAGATAAAGAAGGAATAAATATCAACGAGCAAAGATGGCTGGAGTCACCAAAGTAGAAATATATGAGTCAGCAGAAGAATTACAGGAACTGCTGAGAAAACAAAAAATAGTATCAAGTCGTGAACGGATTCAAGCGTTGTATTTGCTGAAAATAGGTCATGTAAAAACAATACAGGATGTAGCGGTGGTGCTAGGGAGAGCAAGGGTAACGGTACAAAGATGGTTGAAGGACTATACCGAATCAGGAATAAAAGGTTTATTGTCAACGAAAAAGAGTCCAGGAAGACCGCCAATGATTAACTTACAAGCAAGAGAGCAGCTAGACAGAGAACTTCAACAGCCACAGGGATTTAAAAGTTATGAAGAAATACGAACTTGGTTAAAAGCAGTGGAAGGGATAGAAGCATCATATAAAGTAGTACACGACACAGTGCGCTATCAAATGAAAGCGAAGCTAAAAGTACCGCGAGCCGTAGGTGTCAAATACGATAGTGAAGCAGAATTGGAATTTAAAAAAAACTGCCACAATACCTAGAAGTAATTAAAAAACACATCATAGCACCAGTCGATAAACAAAAAAAAATTAGATATTGGTGTGGAGACGAAACCCGTGTGGGGTTGAAGACTGAACCTGGGAGATTAATTACGACAAAAGGAGTCAAGCCCATCGGCATTATGCAATGGAAGCGGGATAATTTTTATTTATATGGATTAGTAGAACCATTAACTGGAGAGCATTTTATTTGGGAATTCTCTCATTTAAATACAGCTTGTTTCAATATTTTTTTAGAAAAATTCTCAGAGACTTATTCTCAAGATATACATATTCTTCAGTTAGATAATGGAGCGTTTCATTTTAGTCAGCATCTCAAACTACCAGAAAATATAGTTTTGTTATTTCAGCCTCCGCATACACCTCAAGTTAATCCAATTGAAAGATTGTGGGAGGAGGTTAAAAGGCATTTAACTTGGGAAAGCTTCTCAACTTTAGATGAATTAAGAGAATTTATTTGGAAGCGATTGGAACAATTAAACACATCAATCGTTGCTTCTATTACAGGTTGGGATTTTATTCTTGATGCTTTATTTGTATCAGGCTTTTCGTGAAATGGTATAACTGGTTGCTTGCCTTGATTCTGCTCTATCTCTGGACACTCCAAAATTTCACCCACCGACCGAATCGACTCAAAACCTGTACCAATCTGTGGTAGCACTGCCAGAATTTGTACGATGGAACTGGTGAGGGCATCAAAATAACCTGTCAACAGAATCACGTCGCCTGAGGTGATGCCCATCCGACCAGTGTAAGCCATATAAGCAGAAGTCACTAGACAGATTGCACTAAACAGGCGTAATGTGACCCAGCTAGATGCATTAGTAATGGCGTTAATGCCATCTAAACCCATTGCCGCCCTTTTTAGCGAGTTAAGGCGCTGCTGTGTCCGTTCAATTTCGGTTTCTTCGATCCCATGTGCCCGCGTCACCGGAACGAGCTTAATCATCTCAATCAGGTGAGAAGACATAGCCTCCATTTGTCGGCGAAAAATATGGTTACGCTGTTGAATCGGAGTTTTGAGGACTTGTACTAAAATCACTGCCGCTGGTACTGTCGCAGCGAAGAAGAACAAAAACTTCCAGGCACGCGTGGCAGTAATTATGATCGCAATCAGAATAGTCAATAACGCTGAAGGCAGAAACTGAAAAATGGCGCTGGTCAGTTGCTGAATTTCTTCCACATCCCGCAGCAACTTAACTTGTAGTACCCCTATGCTACGTTGCTTGTAAAATCCGATGGAAAGCTGTTGCAACTGGCGTGTCAATAAATCGCGCACATTAGTTTCCATTTGGCGCGTTGCCGCACTCAAGGTCATGATGTGCAAATAGTGAGTGGCAATATTTTGTACAATAGACACGGCTAAAATTACGCCATTCAGCCATAGCTGTGTCAGGGAATGCTCTTGAGGGCGAGATACTATATCGATAATGTTGGCAATGACAATCGGTCGAATCCACTCCGGACTATGTTTAATCACATAAAACAGCATTGACAGTGCTAATTTATCCCAGTCATGGGAGTACAGCAGAAGTAGCGTTCTCAATGGGGCATGGCTGCGGTAAAAAGGCAATAGCAGTGTTGTGTTGGATTGTCGCTTGTGGTTCGGTCTGTTCATGGAATAGCAACTTATCTCTGTTTGATCACGTATCACGCTCGCCAAAGTATAGTCTCTGAAAAGACCTCAATAAGAGAGCATATCCATAGTAGAGCCAAGACCTGTTTGTTGTGCCAGCGGTAAACTTCGTGGAACAATCTTGTTAGGTTTATCATCTATAAAATAGCTGTCCTATTAATTAGGCTTAAGTGTTATCTATCAATGAAGAAAATGCAATAACTAGAAATTGCCATTTCGTTGAATTTTCTAATTTTTATTAATTAAGTAATAATTGCTTAGATTTTATTTCTATTTTCAAAATAAGGGAAATTGAAATTTATATGAAAAGTTGGACAATAAAGCTTAATTTCAAAATAAGAAACTATTTATGAACATTTATCCATACCAAATAATGTTCAACAACTATTCAATAACTTTCTTATGGTAGATGACAAGAAGCATCAGAAAGTATAAAGATAAAAAAGAGAATTTTTCGGCTAAACAGTGACATCTAAGACACACTAAAAGTCTAATGAAAAAAATACGATTAAATAATAAACAAAACTATATCTGGCTAAAGATAGATGCTTTTTTTAGAAAAAGTACTATATTAGACCAATTATCTGGAACAAAACCAGCAACTTACTTATTGCTACCGCTTATTGGGGTAGGAATGGCATTTTTGAGTAGCTGCTCAACAGACTTGTCCAGAAACCCGCAGGCATCACGAGAAACTGATACTGCTCAAGCAATCCAAGAGTCAGCTACTCCAAATAATCGTCCTCTCGTACCAACTCCTGAGGATACCAATTTTGTGGTTGCAGTCGTAGACAAGGTAGAACCTGCGGTAGTACAAATTAACACTGCCAGAACTGTGAGAAGGGAAGTACCAGAGATATTTAATGACCCGTTTTATCAGCGATTCTTTGGTCAACAGGTTCCGCAAGCTCAAGAGCGAGTTGTGCGTGGTGTTGGTTCTGGTTTTGTGATTAATTCTAATGGTCAAATTCTTACCAATGCTCACGTTGTCAACAATGCTGATACGGTGACGGTTTCGTTTTCCGATGGTCGCACTGTTCAAGGAAAAGTCTTGGGACAAGACACTGTGAGTGATATTGCGGTTGTGCAAGTTCCAACAAATAACCTACCAACTGTAGAACTGGCAAAATCTGGGCAGGTACAGCCAGGACAGTGGGCGATCGCGATTGGTAATCCATTGGGATTGGAAAAAACCGTAACAGTAGGCGTTGTTAGTGCAACTGATCGTTCTATCAGTGATATCAGTTCATCAGATAGCCGCGTTGCTTATATTCAAACTGATGCAGCCATTAATCCTGGCAACTCCGGCGGACCACTGCTAAATGCTCGCGGTCAAGTCATAGGGGTCAACACAGCGATTATCCGTGGCGCTCAAGGAATAGGCTTTGCTATTCCCATCGATACAGCTCAACGAATTGCCCAGCAATTAATTACTCAGGGCAAAGTTGAACATCCCTACCTAGGGATTCAGATGATACCCCTCACACCTGAAGTTAAGCAACGGATTAACAATCTTCCTAACAGCAACATCCGTTTGCAGGCAGAGCGAGGTATTCTTATTGCCCGCGTTCTTCGTGGTTCTCCGGCTGACAGAGCCGGACTACTTGCAGGAGATGTCATCCAAGAAATTAACAATCAACCTGTGACCACGGCGAATGCAGTGCAGCAGTTAATTGAACAAAGCGGGGTAGGTGCAAATGTGCAAATGCAACTGCAACGCAATGGCAAAACTGTGCAATTAACAGTACAGCCTGGACCGCGACCAGCAACTACGGAGTAGCTTTCAGGACTTATGTTTTAGCCTCACTATCTTCAACGGCTGCATTAGATGTACCGTTGTCCACAATTTCTGCATCTTGTTTGTGATGGTCTTTTTTATCTCCCCACCAGTTATTTAGGACATCCTTGACCAAAGCTTCTTTTATCCAGATTTGGAACACAATCACTAAGGGAATAGCAAGGAATAGTCCTAAAAATCCAAAAAACGAGGCGAAAACAACCACTGCTAACAAGGTCACTGCTGGCAGTAGAGAGACCTGAGACCTCATGACCAAAGGAACCACAATCAGGCTTTCAACCTGTTGAATTCCAAAGTACAACGCCACCACTGCTGCTGCTTTCCAAGGTGCATCAACTAATGCCAGCAGCAGGGGTGGAATTAAACTTAATGATGGACCAACATTAGGGATAAACTCTAATAATCCTGCCAAAACTGCATTGACTAGCGGCAGTCGTACCCCCAAAATTAACAATCCAACATAGCTCAAGCAACCAATGAGGAACATTGTCAGCAGTGTGCCTTTTATCCAACCTACTAAAGAGGTTTCACACTCAGAAAGAATTTCATCGACTCGCTGACGGTAAAAGGCAGGAAATAGCAATGTGAACCCCCGTCGATATGGCGAGGGGTCTAATAATAGCATCACAGTTAGAACAAAGAACAGTAAAAAGGTAACAACAATATTCAGTGACCTACTAAGCAAGGCAAAAAAGTTGTTAACTAGCCGACTTAACCAAGATTGCAAGCCTTGAGTTAGAGTCCTCAGACCACGGATATCCTCTAACCATTGCTCTGGAATCGCATTTTGTAGCCAGTTATTCCACGAACGCATTCGTTCTAATGTCTTAGGCGCAAAGTCACTAAATTGTTGCAATTGGTCAACAATCTGCGGCGCAATTAATGCGAAAAATCCCACTACAATAGTTAGTAGAAGAACAACTGAGATGGCAACAGCAATACCTCGCTTGATGCGATATTTTTGTAAAAATTGCACAACCTGATTTAAGACTGTTGCTAAAACGACAGCCGCAAATACTACTAAAACGATTTGCCGAATTTGCCACAAAATGTAAATAGATGTGACAAGGGCAAATATGCCGATCCATTGACCGAATCGCACAACTCTGCCTCCAAATTTTGCTATTTCCAGCGATTTTGCTGAACTTTCATCTTTTTAAACTATCTTTGTCTTCATCTATAAAAAAGCCTCTAAAGGGGGGATTTTATAAGATAAGAGATATATCTATCTTTAGAGAGATAAAAATATAGTAACTTTCTCTTAGGAATTAAATAAAAATGAGAAACAACCGTCCCAGCAACACAATAATCAATGCTGTTGTGTTAGTTTTAGTAATCCTAGCTATATACCTCGTAGGTACGTTTATCTTTTCAGTATTTCAACAATCAAAGCAAAATATTAATCAAAAAATTTCTACGCATGTGGTGCGGCAGGAGATGAATTCGTTAGTATATCCTCACTATTAAAGTGGTAAACAAATAGTGAAGGAAGCTCCTTCGCCAAACTTACTAGTAGCAGTGATGCTACCTCCGTGAGCCTCGATGATGCGCTTTGCTATAGCCAAACCCAACCCGACTCCCCGACCTTGGCGTGAGCGATCAGCAGTGTAGAATTGCTCAAAAATCCGGGGAAGGTCGCTTTCTTTGATTCCTGGTCCTTGATCTCGGATCGTCACAACAGCTTGTTTACCTTCTTTGTACCCGGTGATATGTATTTGGGAATTTGGGGTTGAGTGCTTAATGGCGTTATCCAGAACATTGAGCAACGCTTGCAGAAGTCGTTCTGAGTCGCCCTCTATTTGCAAGTCAGCCACGTTCACTTGCACGGAAATTTGCGAATTTTGCATTCGCGATTCCACGGCTCTGACTGCACGGATAATCAAGCTATTGAGTTGTACATTTTGCTTTTCTAGGAGTGTCACCCCAGCTTCTAACCTTCCCAAATCGAGCAAGTCATGAATTAACCGTGACAGTCGTTTGGTTTCATCTTCTACATTTTGGAAAAAGCGATCGCGCACCGTTGGATCGCAAGCAGCCCCATTACGAAGAGCTTCAACTGTCACCAGAACATTGCTGATTGGGGTGCGGAGTTCGTGAGACACGTTTGCCAAAAACGCCCTTCGTTCCTGATCAAGCGAAGCCAAGCGTTCGCTCATGCGGTTAAGTTCCATTGTTAACTGATCTAGTTCGTTGCTTTGACGAATCTGGAGTTTATCGCCAAAATGCCCGCCCCCTAATCGGATAGCGAAGTTCCTCATCGTCTGAATCGGACGGGATATGCTACGCGCCAGCCACTCACTAATGAAAGCGCAAAGTAAAAGCGTGAAAACTAGCGTTCCTAAGACAGTCCAGAGGATGGTGGAGAACTGCCGTTGAAACTGTTCTAGGGTGAGAGACATCCGCAACGCACCCAACAACTGACCATTACGCACAATTGGTCGGGCGATGAACAGCCTGTCATCGTTGGATAAGACACCTTTTGCCAGACCTTTTGCTTCCCGATTTCCCAGGGCTACTCTTACCCCAGGCACTTCCAGCCAGTTCGTCACTTGTCGGTCTTGCCGAGGGTTAGATGTGGCGAGGAGTTGACCTTTGGGATCAAAAACTCGTATTGTGATGGTTTCTGCAGCACCATAGCGCTGCATCACTAGCTCTACTCGTTTGCGGTCGTCTTCCTCTAGCGCGTCAGCAACACTCTCACCAATAGCAGTACTCCAGTTCTCCAAATCTGCTTGCCTTGCTTTTTTGAAGTAGTCATGAAACGACCACAGAATGTACCCTGCCATCAAAGAGGTTCCCAAGGTTGTTAGCAGTAGGTAGGTAGCTAGTAACTTGGTGTGAATGGAATTCCACTTGATTTGCGGTATCCAACCCATTATTATTTATGATTGATTTTCAGCACGACGACGCAGCACTGCTTTGATGCGTGCCAAAAGTTCACGCGTGTTGAAGGGTTTCGTCACATAATCATCAGCACCAGCTTCTAACCCCCAAATTTTATCGGAGTCTTGGTCTTTAGCAGTCAGCATCACAATCGGCACGTCAGAGAAAGCCCGAATCCGCCAGCAAACTTCCATACCATCGACCTCTGGTAGCATTAAATCTAACAGAATCACATCTGGCACTTGCTTGTGGAACTGTTTAATAGCACTGTGACCATCTGCTGCTGTTGTCACAGTGTAACCTTCTTTTTGCAACGTGTAACAAAGGCTTTCTCGCAAAGGCTCTTCATCATCTACCAATAGGACGTGGGGCATTGTTCATAAAGGCTGACTTCACTCAATAACCTGGCATTATGTAGCATTCCACACATCTTTCTCAGGACACAAATTTGTCATTCCGTGGGAGTCACAAGAGCGAATATTCCTGAAGCATCTGTTACTGACGCAATTGCCATCGACTTACAATGCCAGAAAGTGAACATGGGCCAAAGCCCCTGCCTTTAGGCATCGGGTTCGCTTACTCCCATCAAGTTAGATGAAGATAGCTTTGCACCTGGAAAATGATGTTGTGTCGCGGCAATCTGTGCAATCATCTCTGTACGAGACGAAACCTTCAATTTACGGAACATGCGCTTCAATGCCTGCTTGACAGAATTTTCAGTAATCCAAAGTTCTTTTCCGATTTCTGCATTGGCTCGCCCCAACGCAACTAAGTCGGCAATTTGCCGTTCACGAGGCGTTAAGCGTTGGCGTAGCCTCTCTGAAAGAGAATCAGTGCGAAACGGGTAGTACTGTTCTGTCGCAGTTGCGCTCTGCGTCAATCGCAGGGTGGTCGTCCAAACCGATAAGTGTAAACAGACGGCACTCAAATCCGCAAGATTTTGACTGTCAAAAGCAGGCATCGACTTGTCACGTGTGCAGCCCACCGCACCCACTAATTGATTGCGATCAAGAATTGGTCCTGCCATCACATGCCAATGGTCGGGACGGGGACAAAGGATTGCCCAAGCTTTCGGCGAGGTGACTAATCCTTCGTGAACCGGAGTATGACGCTCGGCGATGTAACGGGCTACAGGATTACGTTCGATCGACAATGCAATATTCAGGATAGTTTGCAGCTTGCGATTCTCCAAAGGAGAGGCTGCGCCAACACCGAAAAGCTGGTCGAAAAAGAAGATTCCCGATCGCTTGGCGGCAAAATACTCGCTAAGCTTTGGTGCGAAGTGCGTTCGCAAAGCGTCGGCTTCGCCGAATCGCAGATCGGATTCATCTTTCACCTGATCGATGGCTTCAAATAAATGCTGCAACGACATTGTCATCATGGCAAAAAGAGTACTCGATCGAGGACTAGGCGCGCTGGGCTGCTATCCCTAGTATAAGGATAGATTTAATTGCAATCACCACAAGGAGATGAATTCATGACTGACTCACAAAAGCACATCATTGGTTTAGTCTTTTATCCCGGCATGACCTCACTGGATATAGTGGGACCGCATCAAGTTTTTAGTGCGCTTCCCGGTGTCGAACTTCATCGAATCTGGAAAACGCTAGACCCCATTACATGCGATGACGGATTGGTGATTTTGCCTGATACCACCTTTGAAAATTGCCCGCCCTTGGACGTAATTTGTGTCGGCGGCGGCTTAGAACAGCGGGCAGTCGTAGACGATCCAGAGGTACTTGAATTTTTCCGAAAACAAGGCAGCACTGCCAAGTTTATTACCTCCGTGTGTGGCGGGTCGGAGTTTCTGGCGAAAGCGGGTCTGCTACAGGGTTATCGAGCAGCGACGCACTGGGGAATGCGCGAACAACTGATGGCAAATCTGGGCGTTGAGGTTGGAACCGAGCGTGTCGTTGTCGATCGCAATCGCATCACGGGTGGAGGTGTGACAGCCGGGATCGATTTTGGTCTGACCATCGCGAGTATCCTTTACGATGAGGAAACCGCCAAAATTGTTCAACTCTTACTTGAGTACGATCCTGCCCCACCATTTGATGCCGGTTCGCCCGAAAAAGCGGGACCTGAGTTGGTCAACAAGGCAATCCTATTTATGCAGAGGATGTCAAGTGTAGAAATCGCAAAAGGTTTAGAACTCGCAAAAGCAGTATAGCGCTACGTACTTAGACCGAAACCCGTTACTTTCACAAGAGCCGCCCTTATAGAGCGCCTTGGGCGCGGCTCTTGTGAAAATAACTTGTCCTAACTTAATTGTCCAGTGTTATATAAGCAGTCCGACATAATGACAAACGCAGAAATAGATCGTGCTTCCCCACAGTGGATGCAGATTGGTTTTTATGCAACTTCAATAGTTTTTAATCTCTGTCTGATAGCTCAGGTATTAACCGTTGGGGTTGCCTACTTCGACGATCCTGCTTGGTGGACGGTGCATATTTGGCTGGTGCGAGGGTACAGCGGATTGTCGTTAGTCTTGCTGGGCGGGTCGTCGATCCTTCCATTCTCGGACAAAGTTCGCTCGCTCGCTGCGAGTCTGCCCGTGCTGCTTGGACTCCAGTTTTGCAGCATTCATCTGGTGACTCCACTTCACTTAGAGGTGCTTCATCCGCTGATTGGATTCACGTTATTCTATGTTTCTTCAAGCCTTGTCCATCGTGTATCGCGTGACGTGTTTAACAAGTCAGATGTTGTAACTGAACCATAAGAGGGGCTTGTGACAATTTCAACTCAAAGAGACGTTCGCGTCACAATTATTTCTAGAATCTGGGCATATGCAACCGTGATGCTCTTCATTTCTATCTTGCTTAGTGGTCAGGGACAAGATCGGAAAGTGCTCTTCTTGCCAGCAACAATTGTGTTCGGTGCGGCAACTAGCACGATTGTGGTTTTAAGAAAGTTGCGAGATCGCCGACATGAGACTCTATTTCCATCAGAAACCCTGGAGGAGCTTAAACAACGCATTGAGAATCTGGAGGCGATCGCTACAAGTGACGCTAGGTCTTGGGATCATTCTCTAAAGCAACTTGAGCAAACAACTCTTGATCGTAGTTGAATTGATGTTTTTTATGGAACATTGAGGTAAAAAGGACACAGCATAACAATCCGATTGGAGCGGACTGACAAAGTTAGTCGGTGTTGCGTCAAAGGTTACTAGCAGCCGCTCAATCGGAACGCTAAACGCGACTATTTCTAAGCATAAATGCTAGTGTAATTATTTTCAGTTCTTCATGTTGATTTAAAATGACTTCTAAGGATTTGCCTAACAAATAGCCCTCTTCTGTCACTCTCCGAAAACAAAAATCGAAGGCAACTTTTAAAACTCTGACTGGGATTAGGTTTGTGGCTTTATTTTCTAATATGATGAATGCAATCATTGCTTTAGACTAAAACTCCTGTCTGGTAAGGGTTACATCTTTTTATCTAGGGAAAGTGACAGAAGAGGGATAGGCTTCATTCAACTCTAGAAAGCAGGCAAGCATAGATCATAGTAGTCGATTCGGTGTCGGAGTCATGCGGTATTCCACGAGCATAGCCAAAACGTGTAGTAACTGAAAGCCGATTGCTAATACATAGCAAGGGGACAACGCAAAAGCAAATTTCATATTTCATTACAAATCGTTCTGGCATTAGGGCGAAGTAAGGATTCAGGTGGGGGTATTGACAAAAGGGACGCTCGAGGTGAAGTATCGCCATTATGAACAGAAACCTGCCTCAACAAGTAGACCGAGAAAGTCTGTGCCAGTTGCGGAAAGAAGAGCTGGTGAACATAATCATTGAGCAGGCGATGGCGCTCGAAAAGTTGCAAGCTAACATAAAAGAACTCAAGCAAGAAATCGAGCGGCTTGGTGTCAGTAAAGACCTAGATAGTAAAATTTCATCAAAACCTCCATCAAGTGACCTCCTGAAAAAATCAGAGAAGAAGAAATCTGAGAATCAGCCAGAAACAAATCAAGAGAAACGAAAGCCAGGAGGGCAACCAGGACACCAAGGAAGGACTCGTAAAGGATTTAGTCGGCTAGACCGTTTTGAAATCTTGCGTCCAGAATTTTGTGCTTGTTGTGGTCACACAGAGTTTGTGGGGGAACCGATAAAAATCGAAAAACAACAAGTAGCGCAACTAGTTGAACGTCCAATCGAAATCGTCGAATATCATCGCCATACATGCTGTTGTCAGCAGTGTGGAAATTTACAAACAGCGGACTGGTCATCACAAATTGTACCAGGACAAGACTTGGGAGTAAGACTACAAGCATTATTGGAATGGATAAATAATTACGGACATCTACCGTATGAAAAACAGCAAGAAATGCTCTGGGAATTAGGGCAGGTAGAAGTCGGGATAGGAACTTTGGTTGCAACCAACGAACGAATTGAAAAAGCGACTTTACAGAGTATTTCGGAATTAAGTAATTGGGTAAAACAAACACAACCCAACGTGCATATAGATGAAACACCGTGGTCGGTAAAAGGTGTAAAAGAATGGTTGTGGGTCATAGCTAATAAGGATTTCTGCTTATTTCAAGCAACTGATACTCGTTCGCGTGCGGAACTAGAAGCGATTTTAGGAACTGAGTATAACGGTGTACTCAGCAGCGATGACGGAGCGTGTATACAACGGCTATAACGTTAAAGCCCAACAGTAATGTTTGGCACATTTACGTCGTCATTTTTTGAGGTTGATTAAACTCGCCGGTTTAAACAACCAAACAATCGGTGAAACTTTCGTCAATCTGATTGATGAAGCTTTTAAAAGTTATCGTTTGTTTCAGGATAGTCGGAACAACCTTACTTACAATCATTGGGCAAATCAATTTCCTCCTCTTTAGCCCCTTTGTCACCCCGTCAGGGTTTTCACCGTGTTCAGTTATCAGTTATTAGTTCATCTTCATGACTGAAGAACCGTGGATTTCAACAAGAATTTTTGAATTTTTCCACGAATCAATGTGGGAGCACTTCCCCTGCAAAAGTATCGTTTGCCTTTGCAACTGTTGTGTTATTCTACCCATTCTTAGGATAAAAGAATAACTGATAACTGAATTTCAACCATAGGATAATTCGTAATTTTTCATTGAATTAGTCATGATGAATTATCAACTACGAATTCTGTACTATTTTGTCTGGATTTTCTTTAAATCCCAACTGTAACTACCAATTTTTTCAGGAACTCTAAAGAATCTTCCTATCCGATGACCTCTAGACAGTTCATTATGCACCGCAGTTTTTATCTCTCTTATTTGTTCAGCATCAAGTTCTCCATAAAGTCCTGTGATGACCTCTGCTACACTGAAAATTTTGCCTGAATTTCTTTGCAACAGTATGCAGATAGCATCAATCAAAAACTTACCCTCAAATTCAGGTAGCATCGGTACCCTTCTTGCCTTGGGAAGCAAGAAGGGTTTCTTCCTTTTACGTTTGACAGTCTGGGATTTAACATTTCCATTGGCTGGTGTTACCAAATTTAAATCCAAAGTATAACAACCAGGCTCATCGGGAACAGCTGCCCAGTAACTCTTTTCTTTGCCGTGTGTGAGAGACGACTGAATCCGACTCTTGACGACTTTGAACACACTCGGCTCTAAATCCCCAAAAAGTGAGCGCACAATGAAGTCTATATGACAAACAGTCCCGATATGCTCTCGCAATATTTTATCAATCGCTTGCATTCGAGTGAGAGCTTGGTACGAGGGCAACATTGGAATGTCCGCCGCAGGAACAGAGTTATCGTTGTTCTCTGTTGGTGTTTCTTGTTGTTTAGATGGAGCAGACGCTGTAACTACTGTATTTTCAGCGTCCGATGACTCTTCATCCAAAACTATCTCTTGCTCCTCATCGTCTTGGAGTTCAGACTCGATAGCTTCTTGTCCAACATCATCCAAAAGTGTCTGTTGCTCGCCATTGTTTTGGATCTCAGACTCGATAGCTTCTTGTTGTCCAATATTGGCAATGCTATCCGGCTGCTGTAGTGAGGAGTCTTGTTGGAGAGGGGTGGGTGTAAAAGATAACGTCTTGACAATAGCCGTTAGGTTGTCGCGTTCATTTACAGCAGACCAGTTAGATAACAAAGCTTCTACATGGACAAGTTGCGATCGCGCTGTTTGCCATAAACGTTCATACTCTTCAACAAGAGCTGCATAGTAGTCTCGTAATTCCAATAATGGCTCTAGCAAGGTTTGCGGTGGTGGCTCTAATTTTCCCTTAATAGTCATACAGCTTCAATTCAATCTAAATCAGTTTTACTTTTGTAGGTCATTGGTCTAGGTTTAGCCTTTTTAGACTTCATTAACGATTTTTTAGACGGTTGAGGAGGACGACATTTTTCACAATACAAGGGTCGAGGTCCGTAAGTCTCGCGCTTCGTAGGAATACCGCATTCCTTACAGACAAAGTTGAAAACCCGCGTTTGAATGAGCCGTTTATGTGCTCTAACAGTGTATTCTCTAACAGAGACTAATTTGCTTGCCATAATCAGGAATTGTGAATTTCTGTCCTATCAATTTAGCTATTCCAGCAGAGGAATTTGCCTAAACATGACGCAGATAGTATGTTTTTGCCAATCATTCACTCAGTTATAGCCTTTTGTGCTTGACTGAGGCAAAACTCCCACGTCGTCAACTCAGAAAGGCTCTTTTATCCCCTTTGGAGATGAGGAATGGGTTAAGAAGAAACCCCTAGACACCCTTCAACTACGATAATATCCCTCATGAATCGCGCCAGTTTTGTAACTCTAGCACACCATTTAGGAGTGACTCTGCCAATGTGAACCAAACAGAGATTTGTCTTTTTGGATAGCACCATCCTTGGTGCAAGATTGACTTGAAGAGTTCTTTTAGCCACTCGGACAGAGTGTAGAACTCAATACTACATTGAATAAAGAAACGGAAAATATATGTTGATTTTAAATAAATATCACTTTTTGAGGAAGCTAATTGAGGCTATAAGCAAAAAAATAAAAGTCTTTTCAATAGCCATCTCTGTTGCTGGAGAATGGAAAACTCCATCAAGAAAAGTTGACATTTGCTAAAAGATCGCAATAGCCAAAGGACTAAGCAATGCCACGACCGATAAACGACTCTATCATCGTTATCACTGGTGCGTCGAGCGGAATTGGGCGTGCCACCGCACTTGAACTTGCAAAACAAGGAGCAACTTTACTGTTGGCGGCTCGGCGCGAAGCTGCTTTGCAAGAAGTGGCAGCAGAGTGCAATCGACTCGGTGGGCAAGCCATAGCAGTGCCAACTAATGTCACAAATGAAGAAGCTGTCCAAGCTTTGGCACGCCGTGCTGTTGACACGTTTGGTCGGCTAGATGTTTGGGTGAACAATGCCGCCGTCACTCTCTTGCATGACCCCAACCAAGACCGCCTGACAATCAAGGGTATGACTGATTTTCGGGTGAAGCGTTTGTGCTTGGGCGAAGCCTACGAGAGCTTCTTGGAAAAATCTCTACCTCCTGACGGAGTCGATGCTGTCGGCTTGCCAACTATTGAGCGCTGGCGTGAGGTCTTCAAGAAAGCCCGCAAGCGCGGTGAGTTTATCGGGGTGGAAGAGGATAAATTCCCCAGAAACTTTGCAACACTCATTCGCTACTACACCGATTTTCAGCGAATTATTCCCTCACGCTACCCGCTCCCCGGATACCTGACACTAGAGCAGCTTGACCAATTCATTAAAGAAAACAATTCCGCCGCAGCAACTAGAAGAAATGCGAAAAAGCAGTATTTTATATATTTCTCATTATTTATTTTTTAGAGCAACTAGTTAAAACTCAATACGCTTACTGAAAGACCAAAACCGTTATCAGGAGCGCAATGTCCAGACGCTTCAAACAGCGCGTCTGGACACATCACCGAATCTCACCAAAAATCGTTAACTGAACCATATTGAGTTAAAACAGGGAATGCTGTTTTTGCAGGTTAAATTTGGCTGAATTCTTGACTTTTGCTATCGGTGGATTTTTCTGTTGAGCCAAGTTTTGTTTAAGAAATTCCCCTCGCAAGCCATAGCTGACTAACCCCATGTACTCGTAAAACATGAGCATTGCTTTTCTACTTGAAGTTAATTCAGATGGTATGGAACTTGTGTGTGAAATGACTTCAAACCCCATACCCTTAAAAGTCAGTAATGACCGCAGCATATGAGGAGGGTCTGTCACTAGTAGAATTTGCTTGATTCCTCGTGGTTGTAGCACTGAGGAGGTGAACAGTGCGTTTTCCTTAGTAGTTCGAGAACAGTGTTCTTCGCCTAATGCAGCATCAGGAATACCTTTTGCTTTTAGTCGTTCAACTATTTCAGAGCCATCTCCTGCACCACTAGCAAAGATTAATGGTGCGCGATGAGCTTTCCAAAGTTCAGCCGCAACTTTAACCCTTGAATGTCTAAATGGTTCACCCCGACCCAATACAACAATTGCGTCTACAGTTGTACCAGGATCGGGGGGAATAAAAGCAACTAATCCTTTTTTTGCTACAGCGATGGTCAATGGAAAAGTGGCAGTAAAGTAAATGACAAGTAGCACAGTTCCCAAACCACTCCAAAAACGCTTCCACCGCAGGCGTGGAATCATCCAAGGTAAAAAGACTAAAATCAGGAGTGGCAATACAACAAATATAGGTGTCATTAGCCAGTTAGAGAGCATTGACTTCAAAACGAGCCACTGGCTAACTGGGCGATCGCACAAAGCTTGATCGAGCATTGAAGTTAACCCTTTATACTGTATATGCACTCTCCGTCATCTTAGCTAAACCTTCATCGAATTGACTGTTAGCTACGAGCGCTTCTACCACTCAGCAAACTTGATAAATTGTTAGGCATTTCATGTGCATATTTTATTTAATTGGATATGCTCGTTCAAGAGCCTAAATTCCCGTCATCTCATCCGTGCTAATAATATGCACACCACGCAAGTATAATTGTTGTGCCTTTTCGTAGAGATGACAAACTTGATTGACCTGTTGTTTAAATTCTTCTGGGTTTTTGGGATTTGCGTTTAACCAATACCGACTTCGATGTGGTTTCAACATTCCTAGCAGTTTTCAGTTTTCTTGTGGGACGAGCATTTCGTCCATCCTATTCTAGAGCGGGTTGTCCAGCCCACCCCACAAGAACTTCGCTATAACATTCACTTTACAAACAGCCTTAATTTCAGTATCTGAAAATAGCCAATCAGGCTGTTCCTCTGTTTAGTCTCAATCATTGAGATAAAAGGAAGCAGTAGCAATAACCCTGACATTCTGGACTTTGTCAAGTAAGATATTTGAAATTATATTAATTATTGTAAATAAATTACAAGCTGTTTGCAGGTGAGCAAGATTGGTTGATTTTCATCTAAAACAATTAAAATTAAACAGTTTCGGATAGTGCCTCAGGCGATTTCACCTATTTTACCGTCTGTAATTTTTATATAAAAATAAAATTATCTTTACAAAACTACAAATAAACACTAAATAGGAAGATGTTGAGTAAAATGATACAGATTATTAGCAAACTCGTAGTTCATTAAGTCACATAAAAATCAGCAAGATCATACTGTGTGACGAGATAATTTATTCGGAGTGGCTGTTTCATGAGCATTTTTCAACCTTTGGCAAGCCCCAAGCGGCTGTCTCACGTAGTTGTATTTGTAGCTGGTGTAATTGCTGCTCTACTTCTCGGCTGTCTAGCAGCCCCCAGCCAAACCCCCACAAGAGACAAGTTGCTTTGGCCGTTTGCAACCACATCGCCTTGGAATATGCCGATTGGATCGAACGCGAAATACGTTGATGCCTATATCGGCTCAAAGGGCGTTGGAGTTGACACTGACTGGTTCATCACGACCAAGGAGAGCGACCCAGTTGTGGCAACCTATATGCCTGGTGGCTGGGACAAAGATCGCTGCACCGGCACTCAGCCGCAGCAGCAGGCGCAGTGGCATCCCGAAGCGGGTCAGCCGCTGAAGGTTCCTGACGATCTGATCATTGCAGATGCAAGGCAAGGGTTTACTCCAAACAACTCCTCGGCATTCCTGATGCCGGATGGCAAAACCTTGGTGTCGTTCAACGTGACCGCCCGGTGTAAGCAAGGCGGTCCGCTTTACGGTAATTGGTTCGGAGAGCAGGACATCTACGGCGATGGCATTGATGGTGGACATGGCGGCTCAGGGATGTCGAGCATTGGCGGTAGTATTCGCAAAGGAGAGTTGTTGAACGACGAGCCTATCCGTCACGCACTCAAGATTGTTATCTGGGGCAAGTGGCTGCACTACAATCCTTCATCGCCAACCCCTGGTCGCCGCTGGCCAGCCCGTCTAGCTGATGGT
The DNA here is from genome assembly GCF_000315565.1 of Mastigocladopsis repens PCC 10914. Classification (NCBI taxonomy): domain Bacteria; kingdom Bacillati; phylum Cyanobacteriota; class Cyanophyceae; order Nostocales; family Symphyonemataceae; genus Mastigocladopsis; species Mastigocladopsis repens. The sequence goes on from NZ_JH992901.1 coordinate 4,234,673, forward strand.
GGTGCAGCAAACCAATACCAGGGACCCAACCCGGCGCTGGTCATGGGTTCGTTGCTGGCAATTCCGCCCAAGGTTACAGCAGAGAGCCTGGGACTGACCACCAAGGCGGGCAAAAAAATCTTGGCAGCGATGCAAGACTACGGTGCTTACGTCGTTGACGATTCGGGCTGGGACTACAACTACCTCTGCCTTGAGCGGAGCGCCGAGCTGGAGTACGAGGCAGTTACTGGACGTTACTTCAACGATGATACTGCGCTCCAAGGCGACTTCAGCAAGATCATTGCTGCGGTGAAGGTTATAGACAACAACGGACGAGACAGCGTCGGTGGTGGAGGGACTCCTCGTGCGCCTCTTGCTCCACCTATTGGAAACTGACCGACACCGACCTAGCACTAACTGGCTTTATAAGAGTTGCGATCGCGATCGCATAACTTGTGAACGTTTTGCGCCAAATACACCTCAACAAAAGCCAGTAGAAGATTTCTGATGACAAACAATCATGTTTGATTCGAGAACTTGGCGTTGCATAATTCTAGGGTGATAGCTGATGTGTAGAGACGTTGCATTGCAACGTCTCTACATTTGTGTATTGCACGCAACCGAGAACCGCTATAAAAGATTACTACCTTGCTTCTTTAGATGTTATTTTCGATTCCTACATAGAATTAGCTACCTCTTTCTCGAACAAGCTCAAGGCTCGTAATGCTGCCTGATCCATGTCGTAGTACTTATATTCAGCAAGCCTTCCAGCAAAGATGACTGTACCATTAAGCTTCTCAACCTCTTTAAGGTAGAGGTCATAACGCTCACGGTTTTCCTCACGCGGGATGGGGTAGTAAGGGTCGTTTTTACCTGGTACGTAGGCTTGAGGATACTCCATGACCAACGTGGTTTTGGGTGAAGTTTGCCCCGATAGATACTTTTGTTCGGTAATACGGGTAATATCGTAATCGTTAGGGTAGTTAACTGTACCTACTTCTTGGTAGTGTTCTTGATCCAAGGTGTCGAATTGAAAGCGTAGACTACGATAAGGTAGCTCACCATACATATAGTCAAAGAAAGTATCAATCGGACCTGTATAAACCATTCGGTTGAATTTGATATCGTTAATGACTTCACGATAGTCCGCGTTCAAAAGTACCTTGATGTTGGGGTGAGCGAGCATCCGGCGGAACATCTCGGTATAGCCGTGCTTTGGCATTGCTTGGTAAGGATCTTGGAAGTATCGATTATCTCGGCTAATGTAGACTGGAACACGCCCTGTGACCCCACGGTCTAGATCCTCTGGTTTCAGTTCCCACTGCTTGGCTGTATAACGGACGAAGACGTTGTCATAGATATAGTTAGCTAAAAACTCTAAATCTCCACTCGCACTTTCACGCAACTTGAGAATTGGGACTTTAACTCCAAAGCCGAAGTGCTCTAAAAGCTGCTCCTCTAGCTTTTCGGCGTAGCGGGGAGGAAAGAGGGCGTAGAGTGTATTTAGGTTAAATGGTATAGGAACCTTTTTCCCTTCCAGCACACCAAGCACATGATGGTAATAAGGTCGCCATTCAGTGAATTGGGATAAGTAATCCCAGACTTTTTTGGATTTGGTGTGGAAGATATGAGGACCGTACTTGTGTACTAAAATGCCATGCTCGTTATAGTAATCATACGCATTGCCGCCGATGTGGTCTCGCCGTTCTACAATAAGTACTCGTTGTGCCAGTTCGTTTGCAATCCTTTCAGCTAGAACACATGCAGAATATCCAGCCCCTACAATTAGCCAATCTACTTTCATAAAGCTTCTCCTTATTTGTTTAATGTAATTTGGATATTGCGATCGCTCTTATCCCAATTCCCCAAATGGTGAGTACACATGATTTCCTCTAGCCCGCCTTAAAAACGGGCGTTGAGGGGATCTGAATTAGTATTACTTCTGAGGCTCAAGGTAATTGAGCCAAAATTGCATAGAAGTGAAATCGTTGACTGCTTTTTTCCACTCTGCACTGACACTTGACCATTTCAAACAACTTCTAATTACAGAGTTAAACCAGGTAAATAAAATATTAAGACCAGCTTTTTGATCCAATTCGTACTGATAAGACTTAGGATTTTCCTCTATGACATAAAGAATTCTTTTTTTACCTAACCCTTTACAAATGGAGTCACGTTCTTGTTCTTTAACACCAAATAGAATCACCGCACTTTCATCAGCAATTAGAAATTGTGGCAGTAAATGACCATTAAGCGTTAACAAACTGAGGAGCTTTTGTAATTTTCCAGCTTTTGTAATTTGATAACCTTCACTATTTGAAATGGGATTAGCCAGTATAGTTTGGTTTTTATAACTTCTACTGGATTCAAAAATTTTGGAATGCAGAGTCTCTGGATCGTTGCTTGTAATGAAATTGGGACCTTGCATATAATCTTCAAAACCTTTGACTACCATTTGGGCAGAGTTGTAATCAAAGATGAATAAATAAAAGATTATACACTCTGTGAAGTTTTTAACTGTCTTTACATATTCCAATGAACTATGAATTGCATTTGCTATTAAGTGATTGCGAATATAATAGTAAAAATCCCAAATAGGTCTTTTAGCATAAAAAGGTTCGTGCCACACAGCTATAGACGGAAAAGCCACTATTGCATTATCAAAATGTTCATTGATTCTTAAACCAAATTCCATGTCATCTATTTTGATAAACAAGGGGAGTGGTAAACCAATCTTTTCTACTATTTCTTTGGAGAAGGCGAAAAACCAAAATCCTCCATAATCTATATTGTCTTCTAACAAAAGTGAGTTAAGTATGGTGGTGTTTTGTAAATCAAGATTATGCTTTAAAGGATAGCCTGTAAATTTATCTTGCTTGATTTCTCCTTCTTCGCCGATGGATTTGTTATAAACTGCTCCTGCTTCATACAAAATGTGTTTTTTGTATAAATCCAACATACTGCCAGCTACAGCAAAATCTTGCTTTGCGTACTCATATAAAGAAAAAAGTCTGTAAATAGCTTCACTGTCTAACTCTATATCGTCATCCATAAACAAGAAGTGCGTATAAACCCCTTCCTGCAACGCCTCAATCAGTCCTTTAGTAAAACCACCACTTCCACCGACATTTCGGTTAGAAATTAGCCTAACCCTAAAGTCTTCAAATTCACTATTATTTAGAGTTTTCCCATTGTCTACTACAAAAACTTTAAACTTTTTATCCTGCAAAAACTTGTCTTGCAAAATAGTATTAACTGTCTTTTTTACATAAGCTTCTTTTTTGAATGTACAAGTGATGATACCTAATGACACATCTCTAGGCTTTTCTTGTTCGGTGACAACTAACCCTTCTGCAAACAAACCTTTTTCACTCAGGCAAGTTATTTCCAGATAAATTCGACCAGCTTCTTGGCTTTGCTTGAGTTCTGGCAATAATATTTTTACGTAATCTGAGGGTTGGCATTGCTCAAGCTTCTGATTAAAGATCAGTTCTTTTGTATTCGCCTCTGTTTCTCGATAAGCAAAAATTTCAAAATTGCCCTCAAGCTTAAGTAGATAGTACAGTGAGCTAAGACTTGTGTATTTCGTATAGAATTGTTCGTAAATTGAGTTGAAGTAGGTGTTTAAAGATATCGTACTACCTTGAGACACAATAATTTGGCTGTCACTAACACGAGAATCTATGGACGTACCTGCATCAAATTTGAAGTATAAGTCTGAAGCTTCAACTGTCTTAGGAAATTGTACTCGGCTGACGACTTGCATATGTTTACTTCCTTTTATAAGTGTTTTCTTGTAAGTATCTTGGAGTTTTATGACTGTCGTTTATTCATGCTTGAAATTTGAGATTGATTGACAAATTTTACAAAAACGTAGAAATAGTTGATATTTTTTTTAGATGCAATTCCTTTATTTAGATAAATTGATATTAAAACGATATAAAAGGTTATACTTTAAAATTCCAGGTAGCCTTTCCCATAGAGCAGGAAAGAAATTAGGGTTAAAGACAATTTTAATCAATGCAGTTAAAAATCCTCTTTCTTTCAGTGACTGTCTGACTCGATAGTAGGCTCTACTTTGCTTCATCTTTATGAGGCGTTGAAATAGAGTCTGCTTGAGTTGAGGATTTTTTTGCGTAAACTCTTGCTGTAAAAGATATAGATTTGTTTTGCAGGCTTGCTCATAAAAAAGATACTCCTTCATCAGAGAAGAACGACGGATTTGGTAGAAATAAAACGATTCTGGCACGATAATAAACCTTGCTCCATTTATTAGACATAATAAGAAGAGAATAAAGTCTTCTTCGTACCTCAAAGATTCATTAAACTCAAGATTATGCTCAACCAGAAAGTTTAGCTTGATCAGGGGCTTTGTTATACTAAGGTAGCGATCCACAAAGTAAACAGGATCAATTTGTTTGGGCTTGTCTAATTGCATGCCATGTTTTATAAATACTGTTATGCTCCAAGGAGAGTCTGCGCCTTCTTCGATGAAATACATATCGTCAGCAATGAGATCGGCGTTTTCCCTATCAGCTACCTGCAAAAGCATTTCTAATCTTTTTGGTGCATACCAATCATCTGAGTCTAATAAAGCAAGCCATTCACCCTTCGCCTCTTTGAATGCACGGTTACGTGAATAGCTTGGTCCTTTGTTAACTTCATTAACCAAAAGTTTAATGCGAGGGTCGGTAAAACTATTAACAACTTCTACTGTATTGTCAGTGGAAGCATCATCCACGACAATCACTTCAATATTCTGCTCGGTTTGACTTAACGCAGATTCTATTGCTCTTTTGATATACCTGCTGGTGTTATAAGCAGGAATAATGATAGATACCCTAGGCTTCATAAATTTCTCTTGGTTACCAGGATTTCTAGTAGCTAGAAAAAATGTGTTTAACAGAACATTTTTGGTCTATAACAACCTTGCTTCAGGCTTCATCAATGAATCGTTGTCATTTGTAAAACCTGAAAATCACATAAAACCACACCATCACCTTGCGGTCTCATACCAAGACTTTCAGATTTCCAATTAATGACTTCAAGTTCAAATGCAGCTTCAACATAATCAAAAACATGATTGATTAAAGGGTCTGCAAGCCATAATGCAATAGTATAATTTCCAGGTTTAAGATATAGTTTTTCAATCCTGACTGTGACTATATTTTGCCCCTTTTGGAGCTTGATAATTTCTCCAAGTTCTAGAGAATCAGCATTAACCAACTTGTTACCAAATTGGTCACAAAGTGTAATACCAAGGCTTCCAACATTTCTGGTTGATTCTGATTCAATAGCCACTACAAATTCGAGTGGTCCATTTGAATAGGGTTGAAACTCAGCAGCTTCGTTAAGGCTGCTGTATTGAACCTTCACAAACCGAGCTTCTCTCGAACCAATTCGGCTGGCTTGTGACACATCAATCCATTGATTGGGCAGGGCTTTGAACGAATTATTAGACAGATAGCGTACAACAATGCTGTCTGTATCACTTTGGGCGATTAATCTACCTCGTTCCAGCATGACACATTGAGAGCATAAGCGTTGGATCGCATCCATGTTATGACTCACAAATAGAACAGTTCGACCTTGGTCTTTAGAGACTTCTTGCATCTTGCCAAGGCATTTTTTTTGGAACTGAGCATCTCCCACTGCTAGCACTTCATCCACAATCAAAATTTCTGGTTCTAGATGAGCAGCTACTGCAAACGCCAACCGCACATACATCCCTGAAGAGTAGCGCTTGACAGGCGTATCTAAAAACTTTTCAATTTCCGCAAATGCAACAATCTCATCAAACTTGCTTTGAATCTCTATTTTGCTCATTCCCAGAATTGCACCATTGAGAAAAATATTTTCTCTTCCTGTTAACTCTGGGTGAAAACCGGTTCCAACTTCCAATAAACTGGCAACTCGCCCCTTAATTCGGATAGTTCCTTTTGTTGGTTCCGTAATTCTACTAAGAATTTTCAACAGTGTTGATTTCCCAGCTCCATTGCGACCAACAATGCCAACCCTTTCGCCTCGCTTAATCTCAAACGACAGATCATTAAGCGCCCAAAACTCTCGGCTTAGAGCTGCTTCCTTTTTGGTACGGGGGTTGAGGGCAGTAGCAAGGGATTTTGCCACATTTGTCATTGCCCCACGAAATGTCTTGTAACTATGAGCGCTCTGTTCCTGATGTCCAAGAACGTACTTCTTACTTAAGTTTTCAACCCGAATGACACTATCTGACATCTACACTAACTCCTACTTAAACCACGCTTAAATCACGTCAGCAAAAGTACGCTCCATTTTGCGGAAGTACCAAATACCACTCACAAGGAGTAGAACCACAGTCACTAGAGACAGTGCAAACCCAGGTAAATATATTTGCGACTCGCCGCCCAAAATCGCCCAGCGGAAACCGTCGATGACCCCTACCATTGGGTTGAGTGAATAAAGTAGCCGCCACTGTTCGGGTATTTTACTGCTGCTAAAACCTACGGGAGAAATGTACAGACCAAACTGCACTAAAAACGTCACGATGTAGCGGAAATCCCGGTACTCGACAGTCAAAGACGCTAGCCACAATCCTACACCCATCGACGCTGCAAAGGCAATCAGGATAAATAGTGGCAATGTCAAAATGCGCCAATCGGGTATAAAGTTGTACCATGCCATCAGCCCGAGCAAAATCATCCCAGAAATCATGAAGTCTACAAAGCTGACAATGACAGCACTCGATGGCACAATCAGACGCGGAAAGTAGACCTTAGAAAGCAGGTTGGCGTTGACAACTAAACTGTTGCTGCATTCGGTTAGCGCACCAGAGAAAAACTGCCAGGGTAGCAGACCGGCAAAAACCATAATGGGGTAAGGCGCATCACCCTCTGAAGGTAGCCCCGCGACATCTCTAAATACAACGGTGAACACGATCATCGTTAAGAAGGGGCGAATCAATGCCCATGCCATTCCAATGACAGTTTGCTTATAGCGCACCAAGATATCGCGCCATGCCAAAAAGTAGAATAGCTCTCTGTATCTCCATAGGTCTTTCCAGTACTGGCTTTCAGTTCGACCTGCCGCAATGACGAGTTCTTCGCTGTTCATCTTCCCTGTATTTTTTATTTTTATTGATTAGACACAGTGCTATTTTTTGAAAATCAGCCAAACTGAAATCTCTGAAGAAACCATGATGTTGCTATTCATTTATTTACTTCTTTTGTCATAGAAACACATCAACTTTTAGGAGGATATTGTGATTTTTTTTCAAAAAATGGATGGGCAAATTGATTCCTGAACCACTGTTGTAGGACTTTATTGTGATAGACAGTGGCGCGTAGAACTTGCATATTTTTTAGTAATAACTGTCATTTATTTTTTGTATTAATACATGATTCATGACTAATGATAAAGGATGACCTTTAAAAGTCAGCAAGGTTATATGCGGAACAGCTTAACAAACAATCAGAATATTTTTGACTCAAGCTAAAGTATGACTAAAAAAAAGTATCTTGCTACTTTGAGGACAGAAAAAAGAAAAATCTATCAAACTGTCCGTTTGTGCTTGTTAAGTTGAGAGACCTAACATACGTAGGCGCAAGGAACGGCTGAAGCTTCGCACTCCATCGTAGCCTTGAGGACCAAACCAACGGATCGCTGCGATCGCTAAATTTAACCGCAGACATTTCTCAGAAAAGCGTACTTGCCCATGGTGTAGGATAGCTTGGTCGCGGAAGTCAGCCGCTTTTTTGTAGTCTCTGTCATCTATGGATAGCCATGCTAAACCAAGGAAAATGCTAGCATAACAACGATTTCTCAAATACAGCATTTCTAGGGGAACACACTGAAATGTTTTTTCGATGACCTGGCGAAGCTCCTCAATCATCTTTTGACGGTTTTTAGAGAAACTGTTAGGAAGTTGCCGATAGAGGAGTAGAGGTTCTTTGACGACTGCAATCGGATAATGAAAAGCAATGCGAACCCACATATCTAGATCGGGTGCATAAGCTAAATTGCGATCAAATAGTCCGACAGTGTCAAAGCAAGAACGACGCACCATCGGTGAGCTTCCACTAGAAATTGGATCATTTTCCAGAATTTTATCCCATGCCTTGCCTTCAACATCGGAAGCATATATTCTTCCTATGGAATTATTATCTTTATCAACTAAAAGCGTCCAAGTATATACCAAACCGACTTCTGGATTTTCATCTAGGCAACGTACCTGCTTTTCTAGCTTAGTTGGTTCCCACAAATCGTCAGCATCCAGGAATGCTACATACTCCCCTTGAGCGTTGGCAATGCCTGTGTTGCGTGCAGCCGACACACGCTGGTTTTCTTGCGTAATCAGTTTCACTCGCGGGTCTGTTACCTGAGAAGCCCATTCTACAACGTTATCCGTACTGCCATCGTTAACAATCAACACTTCAAAGTCAGTGAAAGTTTGCTTGAGAACATTTTCCACAGTTTCTGGCAAGAAAGCCATAGCATTGTAGGCAGGAATAACAACTGAAACTTTTGGCATATTTGAACTCCCTAAAAGTGAACAGGTTATAGAATTTACAATTTACTGTTATCAAAAATTGCGTTTCATAGCATCTGAAAATGAAATGGTATCGTGCAACATTTCAGGTGTTTCACTCTCGCTGAACGGCACCTTCCTTAAGAGAAAATTACGCAGTTGCTTGCCGATAACCTCCGGCGCAAAGTACTCTTCTATCCGACAACGCGCACGCTTGCCCAATTCACGCCCCCAAGCTTCATCATCTAAAACACGACCGAGTGCTTGCGTCAGTGCGTTTACATCCTCCCGTGGCACAACTAGCCCACCAGAAACCTCGCCTCCTTCTAGAATATCTGGTACACCCGGAGCATCGCTAGCTACAACGGGCAAACCGCAAGCCATTGCCTCAAGCGGTGCGATGGGAAAGCCTTCTTGTCGGGATGAAAGGGTATAAACGTCAGCCGCCGACAGGTACTGTCGAAGCACGTCGCGATCGTTCACAAATTCGTCTCGCCACATCACGCCCCGCAACTGCATCTTTGCAATACACTCGCGGAGTTTGTCTGAGTCGGGACCTGTTCCTACAAGTAGTAGCCGCAGGTCTTGGTTTGGTCTGTCGCGGCAGATTTGATCCCAAGCCGCTACCAAAATATCTAAGCCTTTACGATGAAAATCTATGCGTCCATGACACACAACCACCCGAGCATCAACTGGAATGCCAAGTGCAGCCCGTGCTTCATTACGGTCTACAGGATACCATGACCTCGTATCCATTGGATCGAAAATCTGGGCTATTTTAGCAGATGGAACTTTGTAGCGATCGCGAACCCGCTCAATTTCTTTTTGCGTAGAGATAATTGCACCTGTACATCCCCGAAATGCTAGTTGTCGCAAGGGGTATTCCAGAAAACTGTGCGTCTTGTCACCCCCTTGAAAAGTAGCGAACACGGGCAAACGCATCAACTGCCCTAAAAGCACGCAAGCATCAAAGCGGGCGTACTCATACTCTTGGCATAAAATAGCCTCACAGCCCTCACGCCGTATTTCCTGGGCAAGTAATCCCAGTGGGGTAGATAGGTAAGCACCTACACTCTGGGCGAGATTCTTAAATTTTGTCAGTAGGGAACGACGGCTGACATTCGAGTCTTGGATGTCTTTGAACGTCTGTCCCTCGCTTGCGCCGTAAAGACTGAGTGCCTTACGTCGAACGCCTCGGTAAGCAAGATAGGTTTTGGAAGCAGGCAACACGCAGATGGTAGCACCACTAGGCACATGGGTAAAGCGTGAAACTTCCGTAAAACGGGCGGAAATACAAAACAGCACCGTCCTGACACCAACCTGTTTCAAGGCTTTGATGTAGCCGAACATCCAGCTACCTACAAAGTCATGACAATAAGTCTCAAAGGAAATATTGATGTGATCTAAAAAATCGTCAATCAGATCCATGCAATGCAGTAATGCGATCGCTGGCTGTGCTTGGTGAGTTGCTACTCGCAACTCCTGTTCATTTACGTCACGCTGCTCGATGCTTTTGTAGTCCAGCATGGGTTAACCTCTACTTCATTAATTAACTGGAGTTTTACCGTTAAGATATGGACACGCAAGAGCAACTCATGTTAGCTTTTACAAGCTAATATGAGTTGCTTTAAATAACGAGACATTGTTCGCACTCCACAGCTGTACCCTGGTTTTCTTGCGAAATTAATTTCACTCGCGGGTCTGTGACTTGAGAAACCCATTGCACAATATTATCTGAGCTACCATCGTTAATAATTAGTAATTCAAAGTCAGTGAAAGCCTGCCTTAAAACACTTTCTATAGTTTCTGGCAGATAAGACATAGCGTTGTAGGCTGGAATAATAACAGAAACTTTTGGCATATTTGTAATCCTGGCAAGTGCTACCTTTATTATTCAAAAGATGATAAAGATAAAATTCATTTGGCAAAACTTAATATGCGCCGACGTAAAGCGTAAGCTAGCTCTAAAAATTTGCTGTAGCCATGAGTGCCAAACAATTGCAATGCTCTTGTCGCCAAACTCAGGCGAATGTACTCGATTGAGTAACGTAGTTTAGGATAATTGATAATGGCTTGCTGCCGATAATGAAGTGCTAGTTTATAATCTCTATTCATACTTTGCAAAGCTTTCCAGGCTAAGCAAAGGTTTGCACAACCATAGCTGCGGCTTTTCAAGTACAGTAACTCTTGAGGTACAGACTGGAATGCTTTCTCAATAACCACATGAAACGCTTGTTCCATCACTTGGCAATTTTTAGACATACTACTTGACAGTTGCCGATAGTAAGCCAAAGGTTCTTTAATTACTGCAAATGGATAACGAGCAGCAATACGAATCCACATATCCCAATCTTCAACAGAGCGTAAATTTCGATCAAATACTCCCACAGTTTCAAAACAGCAACGCCGAACCATAACTGAAGGACAAGCTATGACATTTTTCTCTACCAGTTGCTGCCATACGTCTCCTTCTGCATTAGATTCCATCACTCTGCCTGTCGATTTGCCCTGCTCATTTATTAAAAGCATCCAAGTATGCACCAATCCTACTGCTGGATTATTATCCAAACAACGTACTTGTTTGGATAATTTAGTTGGTTCCCACAAGTCGTCAGCATCTAAGAATGCTATGTACTCACCTTGAGCCTTGGTAATACCTGTGTTGCGTGCACTTGGTAAGCCTTGGTTCTTTTGAGAAATTAATTTCACTCGCGGATCTACTATCTCAGAAGCCCATTGCACTATATTGTCAGAACTACCATCATTAATAATTAATACTTCAAAGTCAGTAAAGATTTGCAGCAAAACGCTCTCCAGAGTTTCTGGAAGATATTTCATTGAATTGTACGCTGGAATAACAACAGAAACCTTAGGCATATTTTCAACCTTTAGATGATTTTGGTAACTATAAATTCTCAAGACAAATTAGGAGATTTTAGAAAAGTTATCTTATAATAGGTATGCATAAACCTTTTTAACGTAAATTTATACAGATGCCATTTTTGAATCATTTATTTTTTCGCTAACATCAGGCGCATTTAATAGGCGAATCACTCTTGCTGGGTTACCAGCAACTACAGAATACTCAGGAACATCTTTGATAACAACAGAACCGGCTCCAATGATTGCATGATCACCAATTGTGACTGCACCAATAATCACAACATTGGCACCAATGTCTACATTATTGCCAATTTTGGGTGAGCCACTGATTGAACCATCTAGTCGTTTTTTATTACCAATTGTTGTAGAGTGCCTGAGAATACAATTATTACCAATTACAGTTTCATGGTTGATCACCAATGTCCGAGCATGATGTAGCTTAAGATTTGCTCCTACTTGTGTATCCACAGGCAATTCTACACCTAATATCCAATCTACGAGTATTTGATAAACAACACGATAAAAAGTAGAAAATAAAGAAAAGGGAGTTGGTAGACGCTCAAGCATTTGTGCTGTTCTAAACATTAATAATATGAGCCGACACTTCAAGCTTGTGTCTTGATTTATTTGCCAATCTTGGAATATGTAATTGATATAATTCATTTTTGTAGTAGTTTCAACTAAATTAAATGTTTACTCATTCCACCAAATTGCTTTGCCAAAATCAACCTTAAAATGGGCAAATTCTTTATTACCAAAAGAGTGCATCACAAGCTTATCCAGATTTGAATTGTGGCTGTTTCATGGCAAATTTTTCCTCAGTTTGCTGTTCGTTCCAATTCCAACCAACTACTGCAAATAAAGTCCACCAGTAGAAGAAAAGAGTCGTGTGACTCCAGATGTTTTCGGTAATCATTCCTACAGGAATAGACGCTAGAATAGCTAACAAAGTCAAACACAAGTCACGTTGGCGACTCTTACGGGGTGCTGATCGCATTAACTGAACAAGATGCACAGCCTGAGCTACGAAAAAGGCGATATAAGTCACAAAACCGACAATTCCTCCTTCTATCAAAGCCCTAATGTAGTCATTATGAGGAAGAAATCCATTACCACCCGCTTGAATACTCAAACCCAGACCGTAACCCAAAACAGGGAATTGTTGCCAGCGGTTGAGTAGTAAATTCCATTGAGAAAGTCGCCAGTTAAAGCTATTGTGGTCTCCGTATGACAGAAGAATTGCCCGTGATATGTCAATATCTGGATTAAGTAGCGGTGTGTTAGCGATCGAAGAGAGGCGTTGTTGCCCAAATTCTGTACTGGCAAATAAGGCAATAACCAGCATAAATAAAAAGATTCCACCAATCAAATTGAGAAAGCTCAATTTAGGGGCAATCAAAACCACGACAAAGACGGCAAGCATGATCAAGCTAAACAGGGACTTAGTACTGACAAAGAAAAAAGCGAGTAAGCCTAGCAACACAAGCCAGCTCAAGCGATGCTGCACCCACTTGACCTTCCACCAAGTGAGACCGATAAACAATAACACAAAGGTTGCAAAGGTATTTGCCACACCAAAAGTTCCTCTGATGCGAGATCCAGCATCAGAGACCATTGAACCTAAATCACCTCCACCAACCGAAAGCATGGGAGGTAACAGCGAAGGCAGAAACATCTGCATCAACGCTACTGTAATTGGTATGACCAAAGACAAGAACAGTCCAGAGATGACCTTCTCAGGAGAGAGTTTATCCTTAAGCTGCATCACCAGCAAGTAGACCATAGCCCAAGAAAATAAACGTACCCACTCGCGGATACTCTCAGGCAAAAACGAAGCATCTAGCCCTACACCTCCTAACGGTAGAAGTATTACCCATAAACCCTGTAAGATTACCCAGCCAGCAAAGAACCACCAAAAGTTATCCACCCGTACAGGTTGACCCGTTAGTAACTTCACCGTCACATATAGTAAAGTTAGAAAATCTAAGGCGATCGCAAACGCAGCTGGTATTTGCTGACCAGAAAAAGCATCAAGAGAGCCACGCAGAATCAATAGCCCCATCACTGCTTGTTCAAACTTGGTAAAGAAGTAGAAAAGAAATGGTATTGCACCCAAAGCTAAACCCAAGTAAAGGGGATTAGTTCCTCCTATCAGAAACCCTGTTGCTAGACCAACCCCCACACCTGCTAACCCAATCAAAAGTCCCAAACGAGAAGAACGACTTGAGCGTTGTTTGGTCAACATTGTTACCTCTACCTCAAACCCTTCACAGAATTTTTGGCATTATCTCCTACACCAATCAAATGCTTTTGAGACTTGGGTAGCCGAGGCTGATAACCATGAACAGGATATCGGTAATACTTTTCCGTTAGATTTGTTATTCCATTCACCACAACTCCCAGGATAGGTATCCGATTTTGTGTTAACTCCCATACACTTCTTGAGAGGACTTCCTTCTCTGTGAAGCCAGGACGTGTCACTAGCATCACTCCGTCGCTCTGGCGAGCTAATGTTGAGGCATCAGCACAAGCACTTAATGGGGCTGTATCTATGATGACTAAATCATAATTTTCCGAAGCTTCTGCTATTAAAGACTTCATAGCTATTGACTCTAGCAATTGCGAGGGACGTCCGTGCAGTTCGCCACAAGTCAAGACATCCAGGTTCTCAATATCTGTTGGCTGGACGGCATCCAGTAGGGATATATTTCCTTCTAGCACATCGGTAATCCCTGGTCTGGGATCTAGGTTAAACAGTGTGTGCTGTACGGGTCTTCGTAAATCTGCATCTATAATCAACGTCCGCCAAGACAGCATCGCTGCAACAGCGGCAAGGTGTGATGCAACTACGGATTTACCCTCCCCAGAAATAGGACTGCTCACAACAATGAGCCGCAATTGTTCAAGGCTGCGAAACTCCAAGGTTTTGAAGAGGGTACGGTAAGGTTCAACCAAGCTAATATTATCTAGAAATCGATTGGCTGGCTCAAGAACAAGTGTCTTAGCAGGTAGACGTGGTAAGACTCCTAGCAATGGTAACTGCAACAGTTCCTCAGCTTCGGAAGCATCGCGTAGTGTATTATCCATCACCTCCAGCAGCAACACAACACCGACTGCTAACATAGTTCCAAAGACAGAAGCAAGTGCTAATACGACTTTCTGTCTCGGCTCAGAAGGTGATGATGGTGGTACAGCATTTTCTATCACGCGAATGTTGCTGACCTTTTGTGCCTCTGTCAAACGCGCTTCCTCAAGTTTGCTTTGTAGGAACTTCAGAGACGCTGCGGCTTCTTCTCTTTTGCGGGTCAATACAGTGAGATTTTGCTGTGTAATAGGCAATTGTCCAAGGCGAGCTTGGAGGTTAGCTTTCCTAGCCAGCAAAAGTTTGAGCTTATTTTGAACTGCGGAGTCTTCAATTCTATTGAGGATAAATTTGGACGTCAGTTCTTGACTAAGCTGATCGCCTGCAAAATTGTTGGCGGAGATGGTTTGATTGTTAGGGGACACGCGAGCAACTTGTTCTGAGTACAGAGCACGTAAGGCATTCCGTTCTCCAGTCAAGTTGGCAACATTGGGATGCTCATTTGTAAAGCGTAAACGAGCTTCGATTAACTCATTTTCTACTTCTGATAACTTGGCTCGCAACTTCTTGATTTCGTCATCTTGTCCGCTGCGAACGGATGAATAGGCTTTGTTGAGGTTCTGTGTGTCAGTGATTTGCCGTAAGGATGCATCCCGCGCTTTTATCTCTTGAAGTTGAGCAGACAGAGTCCGCTCTTGGTCTTCTACTGTTGCTATACTCTGCACTAAGCTTTTTGTTTGGTCTTCAAGAGAGACAATTCCGCTGAGTTGTCTGTATCTGTTTTCTCTGGCTTCGGCTTGTCTGAGTTGTTTATCTGCCTCAGGTACCTGTTTTTCCTCTAAAAATTTCTTTACCTTGGTAGCCTCAGAATTAATGGCTTCAATATTGTCCTCAACCATCGCCTGAGAAATGGCATTGAGTAGTTTGGCAGCGAGTTGCGGATTTTGAGATTGATAACTCAACTCAAGAATATTAGTGGCTGGGACAATTTTGACTTTCAAATTATGACTGAGTTCCGTAGTTGTTACGGGACTTTGAGATAAATTCCCTTTGATCTGAGGAAATGCAATTGCAACGGCTCGTTCGAGAACACGTTGCGACTTGACAAGTTCTGCTTGATCAGCCAAGGGACTAATTCCTGGTGCGTTGGAAGACACTTGAGTGAGGTCACGACCTAATTCTGAAACGCTCACCCTTTTGTCGTCCTGCATCAGTCGCGCATATGCTTCATACTTACTTGGAGTGACTGCAAGGAATGCGATCGCTCCACCAATGACGCCAACAAACGCAGCGAACGCGGGAAGACTTCGCCGCTTTAGCACTGCTAGTACAGTTGATATTCCTTTTTCCATCACATATACCCCTCTTGTTTCATTAGTCATTAGTCATTGTCATTAAATTTGAACGAATGACAAATGACTAATGACAAAGGACTACCTATTTTTTGCCCACAACCTCAGCCAGTCCAGTCTGGCTTTGTTCGTAAATATCTACTGTCTCGGGCGAGGTTAAAAGTGTTGTATACAGTTTCAGGGTTTCAGAAGTGATGTGATCCCAGCTATAGTTCAACTGTACGTGCCTTTGTGCATTCACAGCCATACCTACTAGTTCTTGTGGGTGATGTATTGCCCACTCTAGGGAGCGAATACAACAGGTGAGGTTTCCTGCTTCAAATAGCTTTCCCCGACCTCCACTAATTAATTGCTTGTGAGGTGGGATATCACTTGCTATGACTGGTATACCTTCCCGCATCGCCTCTAACATTGCCAGAGGTAGTCCCTCTACATCAGAAGGCAGGACAAATAACCCTGCTCCCCGGACAATTTCCCAAAGACGTTGTCCTCGTAGTTCGCCTGCAAATACGATATTTCGATTATTTGCCACCTTTTCTAATAGCTGTGAGGTGAATAATTTTGTATCGCTCACACCGCCAGCCAAAACGAGTTTCCATCCAGGTGCGCTCATTGCACTAAAGGCGTCAACCAGCAAGTCGGGACGCTTTTCTGGTACCAGTCTGCCCAGAAACAACATATAGCGCCCTTGCTGAAGACCTAGTTGAGTCCCGTAACCAAAACTGGGGTCAGACTCACCATAGCTTGCTGGAGCATTGGGGATATAGACCGTGTTCCTACCATAAGTTTGCCCAAAGTAGCTTTGGAGCGCATCTGATACAACAACAAGTCCGTGGGCGAAACGTACTGCAGCTTTCTCCCCCAATTGAATGACGCGAGTTGAAAAACTGCCCCACTTGGCACGTTGCCAATCTAACCCCTGACAGGTCACGACAATCTTTGCACTGTTGACAAGTCTTGGTAAGCAGGTAAATAAGGACGGACCAAGAGCGTGGAAATGAATAATATCGTATTTTGTCGCACTGGCTGCAACTGCTCCTAGTGCCGAGGTAATAAAAGCATCCACTCCTCTCAAAGTCAAACCGGGTAGGGAAATAACTTGGACGCCCTCATAGTCATAACGGTCGTGCCAAGAACAGTCGGTGTAAGAGGAGCGGGCAAATAAATCAACACAATGTCCTTGTTTCACCATGCGAGGATACACTTCTGCACAGTAATGCTCGATGCCACCCTGTTTGGGAGGTAGACCTTTTGCACCAATTACAGCAATTTTCATACTAATTTAGTTGTGCTAGTTTTGCCCTGGAAAAAATGTATAGATGTATACCCAACTGTATTGTACTTAGAGACTGAAACATCGAGACAGGAGGTGGAAACAAAAAAAGCTCCCTCTCTTTGTTTCAATTTTTATGAGTCTAAAAAAGCATTGCCTCTCTCCAATGACTATGTTTTTCGTTTTGTCTATTTTTGTTTTGGTTTTTTGTATCTAGTTTGACCACAAGTTCCGCTCACACCCGGTCAGCCAGGCTGGTTCGTTGTTCCCAGCGATTCAACATTTCGCTGTAAACTTGTTGAACCACAGTGTGAGCTGCATAAGGTTTTGCAGTCCGCACGCAAGACTCACTCGGATAATCTCCTGGATGCAGCAGCACTTTGCGTAAAGCATCTGCTATGCACGCGGGCGTTCGTTCAGAACAAACAACCCCACTGTCCGCAGTCAGTAACTTTGGGGTTTCACCACATTGAGTTGTAACTACAGGAGTCCCACTCGCCAGCGCCTCAAGAACGACCAAAGGTAGACCTTCATAGACACTGCTTAGAACAAAAGCATTGCAGACACGATGTATCTGTGCAAGCTCCCCTTGAGGAACGGCTCCAAGCATTGTGACTTTATGAGAAATCCCCAAGCTAGCAATTTCTGCACTAACTTCTGCTCCTAACTCGCCATCACCCGCTATAATTAGGTGAATATTAGGCTCGTTGAAAGTAGCAAACCCACGTACCAGCAAGATAGGGTCTTTTTGAGGATGTAGCCGACCAGCAAATAAAACGAAACGTGTTTCCTCATTCAGTCCTAGCCGAGATGCCAGTTCCTTTCTTTTGACTTCTCGTTCCTCTTCACGTAATGGGTAAAAGATTTCGTTATCAAACGAATTTTTAATGTATGCTACACGGTCTTGCAAGCTAGGATAACGCTGCTTATATAACTGTGTTGCATCAGTATTACAAGAAAGAATTTGGCTAAACTGGCGGACTAACAAACTTTCCATTGCAAAATATGCAGCGGGAAATCTTCGCCAAAGAATCGCTTTTTTATTACCCGCAGCTTGTATTTGCGTCCTTATATCATTGTGAATAAATAGAGTTTTTTCTCCCTGCCAATTCATGGCTGCTATTGTTGGCTCTATTCTGTGAAAGTGCATAAAGTCAGAAGCAAAGCAACGCCCTAAAAGGGCAGTTGTATATTTGAGTGTTGTTGGTATCAAGCTTCTGACATTGTCATTTTGCAAGGTAAACAAAGGTAGAAAACTAATTTCTCTACCTGCAAATTCTGCTTGTTGCCATTCACCAACAGGCTTTTTTGGATCGTCTCCTGTTCCTACGAGTTTTACCTGAAACTCGCTTGGCGCGTATTTGATAAAGGTGTTGATGAGTGTTTGTATACCTCCAATTGTGGCATTCCAAGGATTGAACTGGTAAAAAATCGTGAGAACAGGTTTACGCATGGCGACTACCCTGCACAACTTAAGTGCAAACGCTCAAATGTTTTTCAATTTGCAAAAACACTCAAAAAAACTTTAAAAATGCCCTCCTACAGATTAAAGATTTTTATGAGTGTATGCATTCCTCCGTTAGAAATATTCCCGAGAATAAACTGCTGAAAAATCGCCAGCATTGGTTTATGTCTGTTGAAACCTCTGACAACTTTTGTACAAACACGGAGAAGGATTTCCACCTTTTAAAAAGGCACACAGCTTCTATGGGATTTCTACACAGAGGTTTAATTACACATATCAAATCCTAGTATCTCTGAAGCAAATTTTCACTGAGCAAATATAATCTTTACATTAACTTTATATTTCTGTGTATACTTTTTATCTTCTCAGTAGTCAAGCTATGATATATTTGCATTTTTACACAGAGAAAATCTAAAGAGACTTTACAATATCTTAATTTTTGAAAAAATAAAAATGGGACGTAAACAATAATGTCTACGTCCAACTTAGGTGAAGATGCCACAAGAGCATAGCAATGCTCCCTAACGAGGGGAGTATGCAAATAAAAACGCTGTTGTATTTGTTATCTATGTACTACTTGGATTGGATCTTGCTTCCAAATATTCTAAGCGGCTTCTGAGTTCTTGGTTTTGTTGTCTAATCTGGTCAAGTTCAGAGCGTAACTGACGAATAGCACCTTCAGAGCCAATGTTTTTTTGCACTTTGGAAATCTCTTCCTCGGCATAGCGGCGTATGCGTCCATCTGGTGTTTGGTCTGCCAAGGCTTGCAAAATCCCAATTGCTCGGGGAGTTTCCATTTGTCCGAGAGCTGTTACTACCGCCAATTGGGTTAAAAAGAACGTGTCCTTGGAAATTTCTGTCAAAAGGTCTAAAACCCGTTCCACATTGGCACTCGTTTGACCAATAGAAATCTTCCCCAGAGCGCGAATCGCTGCTAAACGCAAGAGTTGCGGTACACCGAGTTTGGTGTATTCCATCACGAGATTGAGAGCGGCTTCTGAAGTTTTCAGTTCGGCTAAACCTGCGATCGCACCACTCCGCACCACCTCATTCCAACCTGCTTTTTCTTCCAATACCGATTTTAGGAGCTTGATGACCTTTTCTTCTTTAGGTTTCTCATCTGTTGTTGCAGCAGCAATTGCACCTAAGGCGCGAGTCGCTGCGGTTTCTACATAATAGCTGGGATCGCCCACCTCCAGCAGTTTTTTCAAAGCCTTATAGCTTTCATTTTGCTTGATTTTTGCAAGTGCTTCCACCGCAGCACGCCGCACGTAAGAACTGTTATCTTTTAACCCAACAACTAACTCATCAAAGACTTGATCTAGATGGATTTCTGCTAGTTGTTTAGCCACCTCAACACGTACACCCCAGAAGGGATCATTCTTGAGTGCAGCAGACAGCACTTTTATCGCCTCCAAACTCCCTTTTTTCGCCAAAGCTTCCACTGCAAAGATACGGGAGATGGGGTTGGGATCAAATTCCAACTGCGCTTTCAACTCTGGTAGTGGGTATTCCAAAGACACCGTTTTTAGGAAATGATTTCCCACATCAAAGCTGATAAATTGAGGTTTTTCATCAACAGGGAAGTAGAAGCTTTGTTCGGGTTCATGTACCCTCACCGCGAAAGTTTTGAGTTTTACTGGTTCGTCCCCCTGCTTGTACCCAAAACCGATGGGAATTTTCAAGTCAAATAAATCACTGCTATTAGGACTCACTGCACTTGCTTGGGTTTGAGTCACTGTTACCTTAGCCAGCTTGCTCTCCCCGTCCCAAGAGTAAGCCACTTTAAAATCTGGATGACCACCACGATAGACATATTGGTCAAAGAGGAACAAGAGATTGCGCCCAGTTGCTTTTTCAATCGCCCGCAGTAAATCGACTGTTTCCACAGTTTTATGGGCATTATCCTGCACAAATGTCTGAATTGCCTTCCAGAATAAGTCTTCTCCCAATTGAGCGCGAATCATGTGATAAACACAAGACCCTTTCTCGTAAATGTGGTGGTCATAAAGTTCAATGGCTTCCCGGTAAACGTGCGTGACCATTGGACGACGGTAGCGATCGCTATCTTCAGTCTGATAACTACGAGCTTGCAGTAAAAGATAGTATGCCGCTTCTTGTGTACCATATTCATGTTCTGTCCACATGACTTCAGAGTAAGAAGCCATCCCTTCCTTAATCCAAGCATGAGACCAGTGCTTAATCACCACCAAATCCCCAAACCACTGGTGCGCCAGTTCGTGGACGACTAAGCTTTCCGTGTTGCGGTTATCTAATGCGGCTTTCTCATCCAGCAAACATCTATCAGTTAACAGTGTAGCAGAGGTGTTTTCCATCCCTCCAAAGATGAAGTCGTCAACACAGACTTGTGCATATTTGGGGTAAGGGTATGAAAAGCCGTATTTTTCACTCAAAAACTGTATCATCCGAGGAGTTTTGCCCATACTGCGTTTGGCATCTTTCTCGCGACTTTTTTCAACGTAGTATGTGACGGGTATACCGTTCCATTCGTCGCGAATTTCGGCAAAATCGCCTACTGCTATGGTCATCAAGTAGGTAGGATGAACTTGCTTCTGTGACCAGTGGTAGATTTTGTCGCTACCTTGTTCTTCTGTAGCAATGAGTTCGCCGTTGGAAATTGCAATCAGGTGTTTAGGGACTCGGATGCGAATTTCAGAAGTAGAAAGTTGTCCTGGGTAGTCAAAGCAAGGGAACCAGAAGCGAGAATCTTCGTCTTCTCCCTGAGTCCAGACTTGGGAGGGTTTATTAGGGTAGTGTTTATCTGGTTGGATAAAATAAATACCGCGTTGTGGTTTGTCTACCGAGTAAGCAATTGTAATGACAATACGCTTGTCAACTTCTGTTGGTGAATCAAGTTGGATAGATAACTGTTCTCCGTCGTAGTCAAACGTTTGCTCTTTTCCATCCATCTGCACCGATTGAATGTCTAGGTTGACAGCATCCAAATTCAAACGCTCAATACCGTTGCGGATTGGTGTGAGTGTTATGCTACAACTACCGTGGTATTTTTTGTTAGGTATATCCAGACTGAGGCCTAGAAAAATATGCTCTACTTGTCCAGGACGATCAGGATTGTAGTGCGGTTTTGCCCCTGGTAACTCAAAAGTTTTATACCGATTATTTTCTGTATCAAAGTAAGACTGCAACATTGATGTTTACTTAACCTTGGTAACCCTGAAAATTCTTCATGAATATCATAGGGAAAAACAGCTTCATCGCGTGTACTTCCCACATCAACCTACAATACACCCTGAATATTTTGCACACTGTTGTCATGTGACACAGGGCATCTTGCGCCTTGAGCGTTCTACATCTGGTAATAATACTCCTGAGATTTTTTTATTAAATTAGAATAACTTGCTACTATCAAAAGGAATATATTTTTCAGATTAAAGAACATATCAATCATTTGCGGATTTGCTCTTGGCGTCTTTGAAATTATATTTGGAGCGCTATCATACCCCTAGTGTATGGAAATAATAATTTTATCAGTAAAAAACGAAAAATTAATGTACATCCGAAAACTCCACAATGACATTTTTACTAACCTCTAGGACAATTTGTTGAGGGAAAGAGGATATTTACAATGCCGGAAAGTAAATCAAAATTTTTAATTCCAGCTGTTGGCACTGCCATAGTTGTGGCAGGAGGTATAGCAGCTTATATGTATTTTAAGGGTGGTCCTTCGGGAGATATCTCCAGCGCTTTGGGTGCTGCTAAAGTCGTGCCAGATGAGGCAATATTAGCTACTTATATTTCTACTGATCCGAAAGTTTGGGCAAAGTTGGAGCAGTTTGGCACTCCCCAAGTGCAAAACATAGTCGCCAAAGGTTTAGAGGACTTCAATAAAAGCCTGTCAACTGATAGCAATATTTCTTATGAAAAAGATTTAAAACCTTGGGTAGGTGGTGTGATGATTGCCATGCTACCTTCAAGTCCAGCCCAACATACTGCACAGAATAGACCTCTTGCAGCACAGGAACCTAATATTTTGATGGTAGTAGGTATCAAGGACAAAATAAGTGCCTTGAATTTTGCTAACAAATTGAAGGCACAAAAAGGTGTCAAGGTACAGGAAACTAACTACAAAGGCGAAAAGATTATAGAAACTACAAGTAAAAGTGAACCCAATTATACTGCGGTTTTGAATAATACTTATGTTGTTGTTGCTCCGGAAAAACAAGCTGTAGAACAAGCAATTGACACTTATAAAGGAGAGCCTTCCTTTGCGGTGAAAGAAGGTGCAAACAGCATACTGAAAACATCTGTCAATGTAGACAACACCTTGGCACAAATTTATGTGCCTGACTATGGGGGCATGGTACAGCAATTAATAGCTGCAAATCCACGCTCAACCCCGATCCCCCCAGAAACCCTCAAGCAGTTGAAGCAGATGAAATCTATGGTAGCGGGTGTAGGTGTTGATGATGCGGGTGTGCGGATGAAAGCCGTCGCCAAGTTAGATCCGGAATTGATCAAATACCAGTATCAAAATACGCCTGCTAAGGTAGTATCTCAATTCCCTGCTGATACGATCGCCCTCATGAGTGGACAAGGGATCAGTCGTTGGTGGTCAGCGCTTGTGGAACAATCAAAAGATCTTCCCGAATTGAAGGTCACACTTGAGCAAGCTCGATCGCAACTGAAATTAGTCAATCTTGACCTGGATAAAGAGATTTTCGGGTGGATGGATGGCGAATTCGGTGTTGCAGCCATTCCATCAAATCAAGGCGTGTTGGCGCCGGTTGGTTTTGGGGGAGCGTTGGTTTTCCACACAAGCGATCGCAAAACCGCTGAAGCCACCCTCAACAAACTCGATGAGCTGGTTAAAGCACAATCTGTAAATGTAGCCAAAAGAAATATCGGTGGTAAAGAAGTCACTGAATGGCAAATTCCTCAACAAGGAGCTTTATTAGCACACGGTTGGCTTGATAATGATTCTGTATTTGTCACCATTGGTGGTTCCATAGCTGAAACGCTTGCAGACCGCAAAGGTCAGTCTTTAGAAGGTAGCGATAGTTTCAAAACCGTTACTAGCACCTTGCAAAGACCCAACGGTGGCTACTTTTACTTAGATATGGACAAATCCGTACCTCTGTTCACTCGTCTTGCCTCCGCACAACAACAGTCTATTACTCCTGAAGCAAGTGCTATTATGAGTTCCATTCGCGGTTTGGGTATAACTGCTACTAGCCCTGACAAAACGACTACCCAAGTCGAGATGTTGCTCGCACTTAAGCCGAAAAACGGAAATTAGGGGATAAGGCATGGGGAATGGCAAATGATAACTAGCCTCAATTGCGCCCTTCAAGAACTTTATTACAGCACATTGCAAGTAGGTGAAGTACAACGCGCTTTGTCTAAAAACCAGACACAGAGCCAATTTTACTCCTGAGTCCTGAGTCCTGAGTTCTGAGTCCTGCTGTAAATACAAGACCGTTATCACCCTGAGGAACCTAGTTTTTTAAAGAAACCGGGTTCCTCAAGCTTTTAGCGACGTATAAAAAAAATTTGCTGTTACCAATAATTATAAAATCAAATTTTGTCAACACTTATTGGACGTATAAGCTCCTAATAAGATACCCTTAATCGTCAACAGAAGAAATACTAAATACTATGGCTGTAGAACGACACGCAAGGAGAGCAACCGGATTTCTACGGGATTTTCAGGAATTTGCTCTTAAGGGAAATGTGATGGATTTAGCGATTGGCGTGATTATTGGCGCTGCTTTCGGCAAAATTGTCACCTCATTTACTAATGATGTCATCATGCCTCTGCTGAATCCTTTGTTAGCGTTGGCTGGGACAGATTGGCGGGGGTTTGGTATTCCTCTTGGTAAGGGTAAAATTGCCATTGGTGCATTTTTTGGCAACATAGTTGATTTTCTGATTGTTGCTTTTGTTCTGTATCTAGCTATTCGAGCGATCGCCAGATTCAAACGCAAAGAAGAAACGGCTCCACCTGCACCCACAGAAAAAGAGTGTCCTTACTGCTTTGAGAAAATACCTCTTGCTGCAACTCGTTGCCGTGCCTGTACTTCGCAGTTATTACCCACAGTCGATAAACTTTAGGTAGTAACATTAAATACTCATTTTTTGTTTAAACAAAATATTAAAAACTGTTTACTTAGAACGTAAGATAAAGCGCGGCTCACCTGCGGGATTATGATTCTTATAAACAGGCTTTTTCCTGCTTTCAAAGCTAGATGATTTGTTTGGGTAACTTCGCTGATGAACACATCTGTAAAACAGGCTCCGAGATTAGCTTCACGTTTCGTAAATAGGGTACTAGCAATCAAGCCTTTAGCCAATATAGCCAAGCATCAAGCTAGGCAAATGATGATTAAACGTGCTGAGAAAATTGGAGTCAATTGGCTCCAAGAAGTACAGACGCTACAAGCGCGTGATTGGCAAAGCGACTTGGCTAAAGTACAAAATCCCAAGCTTTCCTACCCAGAATACTACCTGCGTTCATTCCACGGTTACGAAAAAGGTGATCTTTGCTGGGAAGCTGCTCTAGAAGCAGAAGTAGCCGCCTACACGGTTCATGCTAGCATTTGGTCTAATGCTGGCGCACAGGGCGATGCCAAACTGCGCCAGAGTTACCACGACATCCTGAAAAAGCAAATTCCCACCGAACCGCAAGACATCCTAGACTTGGGGTGCAGTGTGGGGATGAGTAGCTTTGCCCTGCAAAAAGTTTATCCCCATGCCAAAATCACGGGCTTAGACTTATCTCCCTACTTCTTAGCTGTTGCCCACTACCGTAGTCAGCAGCGCCATGCTAATATCAACTGGATTCATGCCACAGCTGAATCCACAGGGCTACCAAATGCCTCGTTTGATTTAATCTCCATTTTCTTGATGTGCCACGAACTGCCTCAATCGGCAACTTGGCGGATTTTTGCAGAGGCGCGGCGTCTGCTGCGTCCGGGTGGGCATTTGGCAATCATGGACATGAATCCCAAATCTGAAATGTATAAGAAAATGCCGCCTTACATTTTAACGCTGCTGAAAAGTACTGAACCGTATTTAGATGAATATTTCGCTTTGGATATTGAGCAAGCACTCCTTGGGGCGGGTTTCAACACTCCCACCATCACCCCTAATAGCCCCCGTCACCGCACTGTCATTGCTTATGTAAAGACGTAGTATACTACGTCTCTACATAGATAGCATGCTACCTCCCTACACGGAATTATTTTGGGCAGCGATACCACCGCTGCTGCTTTTGGTCTATTACTATTACCGCGTCTCATCTACCCCGTCTTTGATGCGGCTACTGTTTTTCTTTATATTGGGAGCAATATCCGGTTTTCTTGCTTTGAGCTTGGAATGGGTTTTTGAAACAGTAGCCAATTATTTTGTTGACTGGCAGAGAATACAGCGTGTTATTGCAGGTGTCGCTCTGCGGCAACTTGTAGAAGTCGGTCCAATCGAAGAAGGCTGCAAGTTTGTAGCAGTCATTGGCCCACTTTACTTTCTCCAACGCCGATATCGATTTCGCCCCACTTCTATTTTTCTCTTCAGTATAGCTGTTGCTCTTGGATTCACTGCCGAAGAAAATTGGATTTATCTTCTTCATGGCACGGCATCAACTTTTGAGCGAGTCATCAGCACGCCAGTCCACGCCATGTTTTCTGCTCCTTGGGGGTATGCCCTGGGAGTATCCGTTGGGTTTAGCATTTACTCACACCGATGTCGGCAGCTTGTTCCCAAGGCTTGGCTCAATGCTGTCATTTGTCATGCCCTAGTGAATGTTCTATCAATGAGTGGACGCTATCCAGTACCACTGCGTTTCCTCAGTTACGCTTTGTTTCCGTTTCTGTTGTGGATGCTTTGGCGACTAGAGCAATTATTGCGAAGGTTGCAAGGCAAACTCCCGGTGACTCTCATCTCTGGTAGTACACCCAAGCAACGTTTTCGACAACGTGCTTTGGTGCTGTTAGCCTTGTTGCTTGCTGGAAATGCGATGTTTGGACTGTTTGTGTTAGCCACAAGTCTGAGCTTCCTAAATCCAACTCAGTTTTTTTACCCTGATGTCATGTCATTTACACTGAGCCGCTTATTGCTAAATCTGAGCTTTGGACTTTTGGCATGGGTTATCTATTGCTCATTGCGGCGTTCAGCACAGCGTCGATATTTTTAACTGGCGAGCAATTTACGAGCCAAGGGTCGGGGAGCCAACGAGAGTACAAATGCTGCTACTGTTCTGAAGTTGAACTTTTGCTGTCTTAAAACATGCAAAAGGTATGGTCGCGCTTCTTTGACTTGTTCAGATCGCATTAAGCCAATAGCTAAAGTGGTATGTGCCTGTAACCATTTCTCTTGGAAATAGCCCTTAAACTCTTGCAGGCGCTCATCTTCCATAAACTTGCGGTAGCAAAAAATCCCTGCTTTCCCAGCCCGGATCTTTGCCTGGTCGTTTACATTACCACTAATCATTGATTCTGATTGTGAATGTACGCGGTATCTAGCTAATCTTTCTGGACAATAATAAGCTCCTCCTCCGTTTCGACAAGCTAGGTACGTGAGGTAAAGATCCCAAAAAGGTCCCATTTGAGGCGGAAAATCATTCCATTCAATAGCATCCTTACGGATAACAGTAGCCACAGCAGAAGGGACAGCTTGATGAACTATGCCAATTTCATAAAAAGGTTGGTAAACTCTTTGCGTTAATTGGTCTCGCTTCCAACGCTGTGTATTTTCCTCAGTAGCTGCATCATCAATCTTGCCATCGGAATCCATAATATAGTGGTCGCTAAAAGCTATAACTAAATTTGGATTAGCATCAAGCTGTGGAACGAGCTTTTCTAACAAGTCTTTGTTCCAAATGTCATCATCGTTCAGGCTCGCAACATATTTACCTCGTGCTTGCTGAAATGCACTTATAACATTCAGGGATATTCCTACGTTTTTTGGATTGCGTCGAAACCGGATTCGTGGATCTTGAAAAGATTCAACGATTTCTTGTGGATTATCGGAGCTAGCGTCATCCGATACAATAATCTCAATATTCTTATAAGTTTGGTTAACAGCACTTGTTATGGCTTCTTTAAGATAGTTAGAGCGATTATAAGTGGGAATAATCACGCTAACGAGAGGTTGATTTGGATCGTTTTTCAATTGCATACCCTCAACTCCTTCACTTTTTTCCGTCATTCTTATATTGAGCTAGTAGACGCAATTATTATTCTTAAATATGAAACTAAAGTCAATCAAATTCCGATGTTAACTAATAGTATTGTAGGGGTTCAGAAAAACTATAAAAACCAGAATCTGCACTTTACAATGTTAGGGAAATTATTAAAACTCTGAATTCTATTGTATTTCAATATACTTTGATTTTATCTCTCTTAAGGAAGAGATTGTTAAGATAGTTTCATTAATTAATTTAAAAAAAAATAACCTACATAGGAAGGCAGGTGGAAGTTTCGCCAGTCTTTCTACTTTAGAAAACAATCTTTGTTTCTACCATTTTGATAATAGAGAAAGCAACTCGGTAAGCTATGCAGACATTACAGCAGTTTTCATGTATTTGAACCATAATCGAACTTAGGGGCGTAAGCGAAGCGTGCGCTTTGCGCTTACGCCCTTATACTGTGGTCTATTTCCCTGAAAAGATCTGTAAACTTTGGGAGTATGAGACCCAGGTTGATAAGCCCTGAATTTTTGCGAATATTTTATAGAATTATAAAAATTCTTACTAGAATAATTTTTTTGCTATATTTGATGTTTATTTCTGTCTTGTTTTCTTCTGTCTTGTTTTCTCGTAAATAGGATAGTCTCTGAAAAGAATTATCACTACTTCATGAAGGGTGTTGGTAGGTAAGAGTATGAGATTGAAACCATAATGCTGATCTTATCAAACTCTATTTTAGAAAATACCAAAAGGGGCGACCAGTGAAACTAGACCGCCCCATTCAAAGTTTTTTAAACGAGTATTGATAGCTGTTTGCAATTCAATTGCGCTACACGCGTACTAACATAGGTTCATTCTGCGCTGGATTGACTGAGTTGGACTCTGACTCTGTACAGTAGATTTCGCAAGAGTTATTAGGACTTTCGATTAATTTCACTTTGTATAGCTTGGCTCCCAATTCCTGGATGGGCGATCGCAGTAAGTTACTAATGTGAAGTGCAATATTCTCAGCAGTGGGAACGACTTGTTCAAAGTGCGGGATATCTTTGTTTAAGAAAGTATGGTCGAATGGCTCGACAACATAATCTTCTATCACTTGATTCAAAGCGCCTAAATCAACAATCATCCCTGTACGCGGGTCAATTTCCCCTTTCACAGTTACTTCCAAATGATAGTTGTGTCCGTGACCATTGGGACGAGCGCACTTACCGTAAATCTTGAAGTTTTCTTCGCTACCCAGAAGAGGATGAGCTAGCCGATGGGCGGCGCTAAAATGCGTGCTGACAGTGAGGTATGCTTCCATGCCGTTTCCTAAATAATCAGCCCAAAGTTCAGGATGTTCAAAAAGTTGTACACGGACTAAAGGTAATTGGGGTGCAAGCCGCTGCCAAATCAGCCGTGTAATGTTCTCAGTGGTAGGTAGAGTTTGTTGAAACTCTGCCCACACATCGTTGAGATAGGAAAAGTCCAGCTGGCTGGTCACTTCGCGCTTGATGACGTGTTTTACGTCGGACAAGTTCAAGACCATGCCATATTCATCCAATTCCCCAATTAAGGAGACGAACAAGACATAATTGTGTCCATGTCCGGGAAATTTTGAGCAAGCACCAAATTTTTCAATATTTTCTGCTTCACTCAGTTCTGGCAACCAATAGCGATGACTTGCTGAAAACTGAGCGCGGCGATTAACAATACATTGCATGAGTAAATTAGGAGCAATACTTAAAATTTCTTAAACTTTCACTCCTTTCAGGATAAACTAATTCTGGTGTTAGTGGTTAGTTGTTAGTTGTTAGTTGTGAAAAACTACCTACTACCCACTACCCACTACACATACGCGCCTACAGAATCTTGTGCCTCATAATGCAAACGAGTGGCAATGCGGAACATTTCTTGTCCAGTGTGCAAGTAACTCTCGTCGTAGTTTAGGGGGAAATATTCCAACTCATCTAACCCATCGCCAATTTGATTGAGGCAATAGTAGAGGTGAGCTGCTACTCTTGCTAAACTAGGGGGATTTGGTAGGGAACGAAAAGTCATTTGCGCTTGCTTGAGGTCGTCGCGACAGGCGTTTAAGTAATCCTGAAATTCTTCTAACAGGACATCATCAAAGGGGTCAGCAGCTAGTTTCTCAATTTGCTCCTGTAGGGAAGTGAGAATGCTAAATAGCAGGCGATTCACTGGTTGATAAACTTGGTGCAGCCATTCCTCAATTTGTTCATCTGCATACCTTCGTGTTTGTCGTGTCGCCTGGTATCGCTGTTGAGCTGCTGCTGTCCGCTGTTGCCTATCGCTGGTCGTTTTTTGAGATTGCTGACGCAGTTTTTGGTCGTAATTGCGACGGTTTTGAACGTCCCCCAAGACCTCATATGCTGCATTAATGCGGATAATCTGCTCAGGCTGTGAGGAGTCCTGATTGCTATCAGGATGAAAGATTTTAACCAAGCGACGATAAGCTTGCTTAATCTCCGCTTGGCTGGCGTTCGGACTGACTTTTAGTGTTTCGTAGTGGTTAGTAGTATTCGCCATTATTCCAATTTATCGTTAGCTGATGCTAACTGCTACCTTTGGCTCCAGGTCTTGGAATAACGGTGTACTCAAATACCTTTCTCCAAAACTAGGCTGAATCATCACTATCAAGCGCCCCTCGTTTTCTGGGCGTTGAGCGACACGAACGGCAGCACACAAAGCAGCTCCACTGGAAATGCCAGATAGTAGCCCTTCTTCTCGTGCTAAACGCCGACCGTAGGCGATCGCTTCTTCATCGCTGACACTAATGACTTCATCTATATAGTTTACATTCAGCACTTGGGGAATGAACCCTGCCCCAATTCCCTGAATTTTGTGAGATCCGGGTTTTCCTCCAGATAAAACTGGGCTATTGGCTGGTTCAACTGCGATCGCCTTAAAACTTGGTTTGCGTGCTTTCATGACCTCAGCAACACCTGTAATCGTACCACCCGTTCCGATCCCAGCAACAATCATATCTACCTGTCCGTCAGTATCCTCCCAGATTTCTTCAGCTGTGGTCTCCCGGTGGATTTTTGCATTAGCTGGGTTGCGGAACTGTTGTAACATATACGCATCTGGCGTCGTATCAACGATTTCCTGCGCCCGCCGAATTGCCCCACTCATGCCTTCAATTCCTGGCGTGAGTTCTAATTCTGCTCCATACGCCCGCAACATCGCCCTTCTTTCGGCGCTCATAGTCTCAGGCATTGTCAAAATTAATCGATAGCCCTTTGCTGCTGCTACCATTGCTAGGGCAATTCCTGTATTTCCAGAGGTCGGTTCCACTAATATCGTTTTACCGGGAGCAATCAATCCTTCCTTGTGGGCGGAGTTAATCATGCTTACACCAATCCGGTCTTTTACTGATGCAGCCGGGTTCATACTTTCCAGTTTCACCACAATTTGTGCAACACAACCCTCCGCTTGGGGGATGCGGTTAAGTTGCACAAGAGGTGTACGACCAACAAGTTCTGTAATATCACGAGCTATACGCATACTTTGTCCTTTGTTCTTTGTCTTTTCCAATAACTAAAGACTAAATGTAGTACATTATGTCCAACTGTCGTCGAGAATCTCGTTTTTCACATAGATCCGCAAGAGTGTGTTTTTGCAAAACTGAATTTGCCGCCAGCCTTGCCTCTTGCCAGATTTCTTCCACAACAGCACTGTCTACAGTTTTAGGATTGATGTCTTCCTCACATATCCGCACATCTAAGCCTTCTAAACAACTAAAAATCTCAAATAGGCTTATTTTCCAGGGTTCTCGTGCCAACAAATAACCACCCTTTGACCCACGCAGGCTTTTGACTATACCGCCACGCCTCAAGGTAGCTAGCAGCTGTTCCAGATAACGGTCGGGTATATTTTGTTGTGCCGCAATCTGTCGAATTTGCAGCGGTTCCCCGCTTTGGTAATGAATTGCTAGCTCTAAGAGAGCAAGAATTGCGTATTCTGATTTACACGATAGTTCCACAGGCAGCTTTCAATCATAGGTAAGAGGTTTAGGAAAGAGGGCATAGGGAGAAAGTAAAAAGTCAAAAGAATTTTTGACCAAAGTAAAGAACGCAGAACTCAGTAGTCAGAATAATAAAAGACAGTGAACTGTTAACTGTTTTCAGTTTTCATCCATGGGGATATTCTGTGTTCTACATTCTGCCAGGAGCGCGTTCTTCTTAATTTTTACTTTTCTTGTCCTCTTTTCTATTATGCTCCGGTTCTCCACTGGGGTTTGTCATTTTTGTTTTTTAAATCTAAATTAGACTTATATCAAGTTCAGATAATGACTGCACGAAAACCTCGCCCCGCTTGACGGCACACCTCAAAAATACAAATTGCTCCCCGCTACATAGCGGGGAACAATTTGTTAAAAGGCAAATTTTCTAGGGATTGTCAACTCTCTAGAAGGTGAAAGTTGTTCTTAGGGTTCCAATAAACGCATCATCGTTGTCGCTATTCTGACCAGGAGCTGTCAGCCAGATAACACCAGGGGTAATGGAGATGTTATCGCTCACTTGATACTTGTAGAAGCCTTCAAAATGGTAAGGTGTTTCGTTAGAACCCGCTTGTCTACCACGAGCATAGGGTTCAGCACCTGCAAAAATACCTAAGACGTTACCTTTCTTTCCAAAGTCAGGTAAGGCAACTCCAAGTCCGTAGCTCCAAGCTTCATAATCATCATTGGAACCGAAGCCCGTAACGTCATGATATGAAACGAAGCCACTAATGGAGAATTTGTCACTCGGTCTCAACGCTGCTGATATACCGTAGGAGTTACTAGAAGATGCATTTGTGGTGCTCAGAGAGTTTGCCAGTGAAGTTCCTACTACAGCAGTGTTTGCGCCTTGGAATCCGCCGGCATCAAATAAAGCACTACCAGCACCGTGATATCCGTGAACGTAGGTAGCTGCTAATGCGAACCGTTGACCAAGATTAAAGTTCAACTGTCCTAACGCAGCATAGTTACCATCGAAAATACCTGAACCTGAATTAGGATTATTCGCTTCAGACGCCAAGTAACCCACAGTTAACGAACTGGGTCTGAGGAGACCGCCACCTTGACCAAAGGGAATGCTAAGTGCTGCACCTGCGCCACCACCGATACGATAGATGGGGTTTTCAGAAGCAAAGGTGGATAAAGCACCGTTACCACCATCATAGTCTTCAAAATAAGGATTATTAGTGGCAGCATAATCGCTGTGAATACCGCCATATGCTGAAACGTAAAGTTGTGCGGGTCCTACGGGGACGTAGTAAGCCAACCAATCTAGAACAATATCGTTACTATTGCTGGTATCCCCTGAAAGGTTAAAGGTTTGAAAACCTTCAGCACTTTGTTCTGAGGTATCTATAGTTCCGTTGCCGTCAACATCTACATCACTACCTGTGTTCAATCTTCTTGCGTTACCACTCGCTAGACGGGTATGCAGAACGTCTCTACCTGTGAAGCTCGTTTGCAAGTCTAAACGTACTCTGTTTTGGAAGACAGTGTTATTGTCATCGCCTACTGTATCGCCAAAAGCATCACTCAAGGCGAAGATTGCTTCACCAACGAGTTTGGTCGTCGTCGAGAACTGGTTAGCTTCTAATTCTGCTGTCCGTGCTTCCAATGTATCCACACGACCCCGTAGGGTTGCCAGTTCTGCGGAAAATTCCTCTTGCAAGCGCTGCAAGGTAGCCAGGTCTTCTTTCCTGACCAAGTCAGCTGTTGCTGTAGCAATCAGTTCATTAACCCGATCTAAACACGCATTCAAACCAGCAGCAAATTCATAACGGGTCAAAGCACGGTTACCACGGTAAGTACCATTGGGATAACCAGCAATACAACCGTAGCGCTCAACCAAGGACTGCAACGCTTGGAATGCCCAGTCGGTTGGCTGCACATCGGAGAACTGGGAAACCGACGTCACTTGGCCTTGAGAATTGTTTTTCCCCTCGTTGCCGTAGCTGTCCACTTGCTGCAAAACGTTGACTTCAGTTTGTTGTACTTGAGCCAACATTTCTGGCTTGGAGGTCACTTCAGTTGCAGTTGAAGTTGCTGATACTGATGCAGAAGCTTGTTGATTATTGTTTATTTGTGAGACTTCCGTCGTCACCACTTCATGGGTAGTGGTCTGTTGAGCAGCCATCGCTGTTGTAGAAACTAACAACGTTGCTCCTAAAACCGCTGGACTTACCACCAAAGTCTTCCACAAGAGATTAGACATCTTTCCTGTTCTCCTCACACCTTATGTAAATAACTTTTTGCTACAACTATTCGCGAATTTGCCAGTTTGTATGGATACTTGTGGATTAGGCATACTAGCCCTCTACACTATTTTAGTTTTTGCCAAGCTAACAAAGAGTTAAGCTAAGGTAAAGAAATCATCTAATTAACTTATGCAAAAACATAGCTGTATTTATTCGTAATTATAATTGATCAAAATTGGGTGACAAGACTTGAGCAATCACCTTATAAACTGTCACACCTGTTACCTCAGTATGCAAAAATGAACTCAAAGATAACATGAGGTCAAAAACCTCTGCAAAGGCAGTTCTCCACTCACAATCTCATGCACAAAATATGCAAGTTCTTTATACAAAGAGCCACGCGATAGAATGGCTTAGTGGATTTGGGAAATGACACCTGCCAACTCAAAGTCTTTGTTTGTCAAACCACCTGCATCATGCGTTGTCAGTGAAATTTTGACTTTGTTGTAAGAAATTTCGATATCTGGATGATGTCCTGCTGACTCAGCAGGCTCAACAAGCTTGTTCACAAACTCAATAGCCTGGACAAAGTCTTTACACTTGCGGGTACATTGCAACTTTGACCCCTCCACTGTCCAAGCAGGCAAAAGGCTTGCCCTTTCTTGAATTTCTGCCTCAGTAAGTAGTTGCGCCATATCAACACCCAAAAACTGAATTTCTTTGTTGGTTTGTCACCTTCTTTACTAAGAAAGTCCTGTGACTCCAGTCACTTACACAGTGCCCGTTTCATTATGAAAGACAAAGGCTAACTGCTGCTATTCCCACCTGAGAGTTCTTGAAATCCCCTGACTTGTAAACAGGATTAATTCACTTTTTCAATTGTTTAAGGTAGTTTGACCAGTGACACACATATGATATGCGTGTTCCATAACGAATGGATAAATGCCTGATACTACTTCGTCTTTAGGAGATTTTTAACTGTTACTGTTGTAAAGAAATTGTCAAATGATTTTAAGTAACTACTCCTACATTTAGAATCAGCATAAAGTCTAGACCTCTAAAGGTCGAAACCCATGCAATACAGACCTACTGCCAACACAGATTCATGCACAGATCTATGGGGAATTGTGCCAGATGGCATGATAGTTTGCTCACCCTATACCAAGCCAAGCATTACTCTGCATAACTTTAGGGTTGAGACTCGTCTTTGCTATTACACCTGACCTAACACCAACCTTGTGGTATACTGCTTAGGCTTGGTCTCTGATTGGCTAAGATTATTAGACATTCTCCGGTTCAAGAAGTTCCCACTTAGTTATCAGTTAATCCTATTTTTCCTATCGAAAGTGATAACTATTCGCTGTTTGCTGTTTACTCATAAAACTATCCGCTCTTACTTTAGATCAGGAGATCTAGGTAAGAGCGGTCTAGCGGGTCTTCAGGTTGCAACCAGACTGCCGGAAGGAACTCCAAGCTAGCCTAGGCGCTTAGTTTGACTTAGTCTTACTAAAAGACTAAGGCTAACTTCTAGAGAACAGCCCCGGCACACAGCCGGCTAACTGCAACCTGATGACCCATGCATTTACTACTTTCTATCATGGGCATCACCTCCTTGTTGCCTAAACGGTCTTAGTCTCAAAAAGGCAGAAGCTTTGAGCTTCTGGGTTATTCACCTTTACTCAATATAACACAAGTTATCAAATATTTAATCATGAGTCATCAAATTTCCATCCAAAATTGAAAATCTAAAATATAAAAAACCCCGCCATTAGGCGGGGAAAATTCGGTTATGAAACGCTAAGACTGTTACAAAGCGTTACCGCGAGGCAGAACTTCCTCAGGAAAGACAAATTTTTCGTGAGGCTGATCTTGAGGAGCCATCCAAGCGCGGATGCCTTCGTTGAGCAAAATGTTTTTGGTATAGAAAGTTTCAAACTCTGGATCTTCTGCCGCCCGCAATTCTTGCGACACGAAGTCGTAAGCACGCAAG
Organism: Mastigocladopsis repens PCC 10914; assembly: GCF_000315565.1. NCBI lineage: Bacteria > Bacillati > Cyanobacteriota > Cyanophyceae > Nostocales > Symphyonemataceae > Mastigocladopsis > Mastigocladopsis repens. The sequence goes on from NZ_JH992901.1 coordinate 4,270,564, forward strand.
TTCAGCGCCAAACCGACAATCCCAACCGCGCTCATCCACAAGCCTGTGACTGGTACAAACAACATGAAGAAGTGCAACCAGCGCTTGTTGGAGAAGGCAATACCGAATATCTGTGACCAGAAACGGTTTGCTGTCACCATTGAGTAGGTTTCTTCGGCTTGGGTGGGGTTGAAGGCGCGGAAGGTGTTAGCTGCATCGCCGTCTTCAAACAGGGTGTTTTCTACTGTTGCACCGTGGATGGCACACAGCAGCGCTCCCCCAAGTACACCTGCAACTCCCATCATGTGGAAGGGGTTGAGTGTCCAGTTGTGGAATCCTTGCAGGAACAGCAGGAATCTGAAGATCGCTGCCACACCGAAACTGGGTGCAAAGAACCATGACGACTGTCCCAAGGGGTACATCAAGAACACGCTGACGAATACTGCTATTGGTGCAGAAAATGCTATAGCGTTGTAGGGTCTAATTCCTACCAGACGTGCGATTTCAAATTGCCGCAACATGAACCCTATCAAAGCAAAGGCTCCGTGCAGGGCTACGAATGCCCACAATCCTCCTAATTGACACCATCTGGTGAAGTCGCCTTGTGCTTCTGGTCCCCACAACAGTAATAGGGAGTGTCCCATTGCATCCGCTGGCGTCGATACCGCTACTGTCAGGAAGTTACAGCCTTCTAGATACGATGAGGCGATCCCGTGGGTGTACCATGAGGTCACAAAGGTGGTACCGGTTAGCCAACCGCCTAGTGCTAGAAAGGCGCAGGGGAATAGTAGTATCCCTGACCAACCTACGAACACGAACCGGTCTCGCTTTAACCAGTCGTCTAGAACGTCAAACCACCCTCTACTACTGGGGGCCCGTCCAACTGCGATGGTCATTACAACAAATCTCCAAACTTTTATAATTACAGGTTTTTCCCTTCTACCCGCAGATTAGCATTTGACTGCCGCCTACAAGCAGAAAGTTAACAGGGTTGTCAGTTAAGTTTACATTTTTTAACTGACCTCTAATCTAAATTCTATGTATAAATCAAGAAATTTTCCAGTGGATCTTCAATTTAATAATTTCTTAATTTTCTATTTAACCCCACTTCCTCATCCCCAGAGGGAACCCCGATCTCCCCACCTCCCCACAGAGACTGGCTAGCTAACGTTAAAATTAGTCCTACAGTTAAATTTGATTAAGGCTAAATGTTTACCATCGACTTAACCGTAAAAAACACAGCTTTCCCTATATCCATAGAACGTAAGTCTGCTGAGGATGCTGAGGCTGTTTATCAGGTTATTGTGGCAGCAATGCATTCTGGCAACCCTGATATTGTGGAACTCCAAAGCGAGGGCAAGACAGAAAAAAAAGTTGCCGTCCGTGCTAGTGAAATTTCTGGGGTGCAACTGACTCAGAAAGATGGTTCAGCCGCTGGAACTGGTAGACCACCTGGTTTCTTCGCCATAGCAGCTGAGTAAAGCCCTCGTGGTGTATACATGGCAAAACTAGGCATTGAGGTAAAAGATTTAAACTTTAGCTGGTCGTCTGGAGAGAGTGTCATAAAGTCTTGCTCTCTAGAAGTGCCCAAGGGTGAATTTTGGATGCTCTTGGGTACAAACGGCAGTGGCAAATCCACCTTACTTAGACTTATGGCGGGGCTATTAGCTCCCCAGTCTGGCGAAGTTCGACTGTTCCATCCTCTGGGTTTTGTCTTCCAAAATCCTGATCATCAACTGGTTATGCCAACAGTTGGTGCTGATGTGGCTTTTGGGCTGGTGGAGGAAAAACTGCCACTAGTTGCTGTGAGAGCTCGTGTTGAAGAGGCGCTAGGGGCGGTAAATTTACTATCACTGCAAAAACGCCCTATTTATGCTCTGAGTGGTGGACAAAAACAGCGAGTGGCGATCGCCGGTGCTTTAGCCCGTCGTTGTGAGGTTTTATTGTTAGATGAACCCACAGCTTTACTCGATCCAGATAGCCAATTGGAATTAGTAGCTGCTGTCCACCGCTTAGTCAAAAGTCGGGGCATTACAGCTCTGTGGGTAACCCATCGCTTAGACGAGTTGAATTACTGTGACGGCGCTTTACTACTAGAAAAGGGTTCTTTAGTGGATCAGGGTGAACCGCTGCGTCTCAAACGACGGCTCATGGAGTTGCACGACGAAGATTCTGAATCTTAGTGGTGTCAGGGTGTAGGGGGTGTATGTAAATTTTTCTTTTTGAATTGATTTACCTCTACACCCTTTCTGCTCATTTTTATTTTTGTAACATAGTGTTACAAGCAATGATTGAATTACTATAAAACTTATGAATGAATTTTGTTAACTCTAGAAAATTGTGATTCAAAATCATGCCCCCTTCCTTACCACAAGCCGTCTTGCTCGTGGACGGCTACAACATAATAGGCGCTTGGTCTTGCTTGAAAAAAACCCGTGATACTGCTGGACTAGAGGCAGCGCGTTGGGAACTGATTGAAGCTTTAACTAGTTACAGTGCGTTTTTGGGTTATGAAACTCAAATTGTGTTTGATGCCCAATATCAAAACACCTGTAGCAACAAAGAAATTATTACTGAGCTTTTATCAGTTTATTTTACAGATTTCGGGCAGACAGCAGACACATATATTGAAAAAGTCTGTGCCTCTTTACGCTCCTCATTAGCCCAATCTCTCATTTCTCGCATGATTGTTGCCACATCAGACCGAGCACAGCAGTTGGTTGTACAGGGGTACGGGGCTGAATGGTTGTCAGCACAGCAACTGTGTTACGAGGTAGAAGCCAATGTGTGTCGGGTGCGGGAAAGATATAAACCACGAAAACAATCCAACACAAGGTTTTTAGCTAATTCTATCGACGCCAAAGCACGTCAGCGTCTAGCTGAATTGCGGATGGGATTTAAATAGTGCTGAGTGCATCATCAGTACTGTATTTTGAGTTTTGAGTCAAAGCTTTCCAGGCAGCATTGACAAATTTGCTTGCAGTTTGCTTGTCATGGTTTAGAGAAGGTTGAACCTGAAAAGACTTGCAAACACTGACGTTGCGCGTCCCTAAAAAAATTTCCAAAATTATTTGTAAAAGTACTTGCAATATCCACCTCTTAGCATTACTATAAGTAATCGGAGCGTTCCTCAGTAGCTCAGTGGTAGAGCGATCGACTGTTAATCGATTGGTCGCTGGTTCGAATCCAGCCTGGGGAGTTAAACAAAAAATAAAGAAAGTGTTGATGCAATTTGCTGTACACCTGATAAGGTTACTCGTGGGGACTTTGCTACAGCACATTAATCAGCCCAGTGTTTAGAGCGTTCAACTGCCTTTTGCCAAATAGCGAAGTTTTCCAAAGCGCGATTCCTCCCCACACCAGGCTCAAACACGCGGTCTATCTGTCGTTGGCGTACTAGTGCCTCATAGCTATCCCAAAATCCAGCAGCAAGACCTGCCGCAAACGCAATACCTTGCACAGTCATCTCTCGCATTGTGGGGCGTTCTACTGGAATTCCCAACACATCTGCTTGGAACTGCATGAGGAAGTTATTCTCGCAAGCACCACCGTCTACGCTGAGTCGCTCAATGGGAAGATTGTTGGATGCATTAATTGCCTGCACGACTTCCTGAACTTGGTAAGCCACTGCCTCAAGTACCGCGCGTACCAAATGCTCCCGTTGTACTATTGCAGTCATGCCAAAAAAGGCTCCCCTAGCACTCATATCCCAGTGAGGCGCACCCAGTCCACTAAATGCAGGCACAAAGTAAACACCACCATTATCTGCAACGCGATTTGCCAACGCTTCGGTTTCAGCAGCAGTTGCAATAAGCTTAATGCCATCACGCAACCATTTGATGCAAGCTCCACTCGTAAATATGCTACCTTCTAATGCATAGGCTACATCCAAAGTACCACTCGGATTTGCTAGAGTCCATGCCAGGGTACTTAGAAGTTGATGCTGGGAACGCACGATTTTAGAGCCAGTGTGAGCAACCAAAAAGCTTCCGGTGCCGTAGGTGCATTTCATTAAACCAGACTGATTGCAGCCATGACCGAATAAAGCTGCTTGCTGGTCTCCCAAAATGGCAGTGATAGGAATTTCAACACCCAATAAGCCAGCATCTGTGACTCCAAATGTACCCAAGCTGGGCTGAATTTGGGGCAGGATATGAGCAGGAATCTTAAACAAATTTAAGAGTCTCTCATCCCAGTCGCAGGTTGCTAAATTCATCAGCATTGTACGGCTAGCGTTGCTATGGTCAGTAGCATGAACTCTGCCACCCGTGAGGTTCCACAGCACCCAGGTATCAATCGTGCCTGCTAAAATATTTTTCTGGTCAAAGCCTGCAAAATTCTCTAAGAGCCATGACAACTTTGTGGCTGAAAAGTACGCATCAATGACCAGTCCAGTGCGATCGCAAATCTCCTGACCATATCCTTCTTGTTGCAACTGATGGCAAAGAGGAGCAGTGCGGCGATCTTGCCAGACAATTGCATTATAGAGAGGTTGCCCAGTTGTTTTATCCCAAATCAAGCAAGTTTCCCGCTGCACAGTGAGCCCAACAGCGACAATTTCAGTGGAGGCAATTTGGGCATTTTGAATCGCAGTTTGCATAACCCAGCAAGTTGCTTGCCAAATTTCCATAGGGTCATGCTCCAACCAACCAGGCTGAGGATAATATTGTGTCAGTTCTTTATATGCCTGAGCAACAATTTGACCATCTGCGTTGAACAGAAAAGCACGGTTGCCTGTTGTCCCCAAATCAAGAGCCAGGATATAGCCTGATGATTTCGTTTTACCCCCTAATTCTTGCATATCAATATTAAATGTGATGATACTTTAACTTAAAAGCTCATGACCTTACGGCGTTCTTGTGGGTGTTGGTGAAGCTGTCGGTTTAGTTGTGAGTGATTTAGACCGCATACCTAATTTTGAAGCTAGTGGTATTCTCTTAAGTAATGACATTCCAGTCCTGGAATTAGCACAAAATCTTTACATGAGTTCCGGATCGCTTCCTTCCAACCCTTTTGTGGCAGCGGGAATGATTGAAGACCCTAAACTATTTGTGGGTCGTAAGGATGAATTACAGATGATCGCCTCTCGCATGAGTGGTGTACAGCCAACAAGCATTAATGTTGTTGGTGAAAAGCGCATTGGGAAATCATCGTTACTGTATCACTTTTTCCAGACATGGGAGCAACGAGTCAGCGATCCCAACCACTATGTGGTGATTTACCTGTCGCTTCAAAATGTGCAGTGTCATCGCGAGACGGATTTTTATCAGGCGATCGCACAACAATTACTACATTTCCCGCGCGTGGCGACAAACCCAGCTTTGAGTGACCCTTTGAGAGTGACACCGCTTAACCGCTTGGCATTTTCGGAAGCTATGGCACAGTGGAAAACGCAGAAGGTATTGCCAGTGCTGTGCTTGGATGATTTTAAGATGTTGTTCGACAACAAGAGCGAGTTTAATGATGACTTTTATAACAATCTGCGCTCTTTGATGGACAGTAATTCGTTGATGTTAGTGGTAGCGACAACGAAAAAATTAGATTTTTATCGTAAAGAGCATCAGTTGACTTCTTCTTTCTTCAATTTAGGTCATGTGATTCCCTTGGGAGAACTGAAGGAAGAGGAAGCGAAAGACTTGGCACGCCTACCTGCTAGCACCGTCAACAATGCTTCAGCATTTTTGAGTGTGGATGAACAGCAGTTGACTCGACAACTGGGCGGGAGTCATCCTTTTTTACTTCAGATAGCAGGGGGTTTGGTGTGTGAGGCGCGTCAGCAAGGACATGATGAAAATTGGATACGAACTCGGTTTGAAGAGGAAAAGCGCCGTTTGCCCAAGTCGAGAAATGCTTCTCTAAAGTTATCGGATCTGTGGCGTTGGGTACACAAGTTTTTTTCAAGCATTGGTGCTTTTGGCTTATGGCTAGCAGACAGTTGGAATAATGCCAAAACTCTAGTGCTGGGAATAGTTATGGTGGTTTTATTTTTTTACTGTTTACGGAACCCCGATCAGGTAAAGGAATTTTTGGCGTACCTGTTGAATTTGACGAAGTAGCGATGACTAAAGAACGCCCATTTCATGGATTTTGGTCTTACGTCGCCGAATGTCTGCGCCTGCTGTACTGGGCTTATTTCAAGCCGTATACCTTTGAAGACTGGCTGCGCGATATTGATCCAGAATTGAAACCCACAGACAACCCCTTTGCCAAGCGAGCCGAGTTTCGCAACAACCCGCGCCTACGTCGGTATGCTGGACAAGTTTGGTGGCTAATTGCCGTAATGCCAATTCTGGCTGTGTTGTTAGTAGCTCCAGTGTATACCGTTGCTAGCGGTAAACCATTGGACTGGTTCTTCAGTTGCATTTTTTGGTTGGGCTGGTTAATAGGTCTGTTAATGGTACGTGGTAGCAATGAAAAGCTGCAAAATAGGTTGTATCGATTTATCTCAAATATCTCAAATATATTGTTTGTCACCTTTCTTTTTGGGCTTATTAGCTTTCGCATTGCACCTGAAACAATGAGCTCGCTGTTCCAACCGTTACCCTTTACAGTTCAGTTACGGTCTACGTTAGATCAACTTAGAGATTTGGCGTTTGACTTGGGGTTTGGTTGGGTATTTGGCGTGGCGAGAGGCATGGCGAGCGGCGTGGCGTTTGGCGTGGCGAGAGGCATGGCGGGCGGCGTGGCGGGCGGCGTGGCGGGCGGCGTGGCGTTAGGCTTGGCGTTAGGCTTGGCGTTAGGCGCGCCGTTTGGCGTGGCGTTTGGCGTGGCGTTAGGCTTGGCGGGCGGCGTGGCGGGCGGCTTGGCGTTAGGCTTGGCGTTAGGCTTGGCGTTAGGCTTGGCGTTAGGCTTGGCGGGCGACGTGGCGTTAGGCGTGGCGTTTATTCTTGGTGTTCTCCGCGTTTACTTTTGGTTCCCAGAGTTAGTGTGGATGCTGCTCCTTTTCCTGATTTCACGAAGTGGGGATAAAGTAAAGTACTTGCGCTACATACCACCCCATCTCGACGAAAAGATTATTTTGCCACTGCCTTTTATAGACAAGCTGATTGTAGAAGCTTATCAAGAAAACCCAGCTGCTGCCCGCGAGATGATTGATTACCTCACCACTTCCACCAACCAGCAAAAAGTTGCAGCACAGGCAATAACTGGTATTGCAATCGATAGCCTTAGCCGTTGTCAGCATTTGAGTGACATCACATCTGTCCCTGAACACCTAGCTTGGATACCTTCACCGCCACCCAAAGAACTTGGTACTGTGTTACCCCAGCTACTGGATATTAGCCAAGGTGTAAAAGCATCTCTTAGCGCTACTTCCTCCTATCGTCAGTCGGAATTACTCAACCGTCCGATTCGTGCGTTGCGCGACTTGCAAAATAATCTCGCTTTTGGGAAACATGCTGAGATAGCTACCACTTTCGGCAGTATTACCCAACGCTGGCTCAGTATCCTACAAACAGCACAGCGTACATTAGAGGAACAAGCGGGACACTCAACAGAAATCCGGCAAGTTTACATCGCTGGCAATTCCCTAGATCCCTACACAGCAAACAATCGCTTCAAAGGACGAATCGATATCTTTCGGGAAATCGAAACTTTGGCACTTTCGGAGCAGCCACCCGTGTTATTGCTGTATGGTGGGCGGAGAACGGGGAAAACTTCTGCTCTTAAGTACTTACCGCATAAGGTAGACTCTACTGTTGTGCCGTTATTGGTAGATTTGCAAGGTGCAGCATCAGCCGCAACTCCCAAAGGGTTAGCGGAAAATCTGGCGACACAAATCATCGCTGCAGCACGGCAATTACCCCGGACTGTTAAATTGCCTTATCCTAATGGGGAGAAACTTGCTCAAGATCCATTTCCGGCGCTGCAAACTTGGCTAGGCGAAATAGAACGTACAATTCCTAACAAGCGATTTCTTCTTTGTCTGGATGAATTTGAGCGTTTGAGCGAAGTAGAGGAAGCGACACGCACACGTACGCTCAATTTTCTCCGCAACATCCTACAACACCGCCAAAAGTGGACTTTGCTTTTCAGTGGTTCGCATCAACTCTCGGAACTTCCCCCCTACTGGAGCGACTATCTGATTAACACCCGTGCTATACGGATAACTTACTTGCAAAACTCAGAAGCGCGTGAGTTGATTTTACAACCAGTGGAAGACTTTCCCGAAATTTACGCACCAACTGCTGTAAACGCAATTATTCAACTGACTCGTTGCCAACCTTATCTTGTTCAGTTGGTTTGCTATGAACTGGTGGAACTGCTGAACCGGGAAATTAGGGAAAACAGGCGAGAAGCCGGGACTGTAAAAGCCAATGTTGAGGATGTCCACGCTGTTATTCCCACAGTACTAGAACGAGGTGATCAATATTTCCGGGAATTATGGACGAGTTTAACACAGAGCGATCGCACTTTACTACGTTATGTCGTCCAAGGGCAAGCTCCTACAGAGCAAGATAAAAAAGTTGTCCAAAAACTGGTACAAAAAGAGATTTTGGAGAAAGAAGGGAATGCGTTTCAAGTCCCTTTGGTGCAAAGATTTGTGGAACAGGTGGTAGAAGAGGAAAGTTGATATCAAATCCGTATAAAGAACCTTTGGAAAGCTGTGGCGACTAGAAGTCGCGGCTACACAAACAAAGTCCGCCTACGCGGACTAATTAGCTAAACCCGCGCAGGCGGGTTTGGTCTGTATAGCCTTAGACTTCCAGTCTGAGGGGGAAAGTTTGAAGGTTAAAGTGTAAAATTTGACATTGGAAGTTCTAAACTCGAAGTTCCGAGTTCCAAGCTCGAAGTTCCGAGTTCCAAGCTCGAAATTCCGAGTTCCAAGCTCGAAGTTTCGAGTTCCAAGCTCGAAGTTTCGAGTTCCAAGCTCGAAGTTCCGAGTTCCAAGCTTGAAGTTCCGAGTTCCAAGCTCGAAGTTCCAACTTTTCAGTTAAAATTGTGGAGTGTTGAGAGTGATTAACTCAAAAAAACACTACAGTTTGCGCGATGGTGCAGAGCACCCTTTGGGGCGATCGCGTAACACCGTCACTAGAACAATAAACTTCACTCTACTACATTCAATTGCCAATCGCTAGATATCCAAAAAGCGATATCGCTGCACCCCTACTTATTTTCACCTTGCAAAATCCGCTCAATTATCTTAGTTGTTGAACGATTTTCTACAAAGGGCAAAAATGCAATCTCTCCGCCGTATTCTTCTACCACGGGTGTTTCTGGCAGAGTTTCTTTAGTGTAGTCACCACCTTTGACGTAGATATCGGGGCGAAGTTTGCGAATAAGGTGACTAGGGCTATCTTCCTCAAAAGCAATGAGATGGTCAACACAACCGAGTGCAGCGAGAACCTGAATGCGATCTTCCAAAGGGTTGATGGGGCGAGTTGGTCCTTTGAGACGGCGAATGCTGTTGTCGGAGTTAACACCAATAATAAGAATATCGCCTAATGCCTTGGCACGTTGAAGATAGGAAACGTGTCCTGCATGGAGAATATCAAAACAGCCATTGGTGAAAACAATTTTACGTCCTGTCATCCGGTAAGAGGTGACAAGGGCGAGGAGTTGGTCTAAGTCAGGGATATGTTTGTTGGAAGTGGGGAGTGAGGAGTGAGGAGATGAGGAAGTCATTACTTCCCCTGCTTCCCTTGTCCCTTTTTCATCGAAAATAAGAACATGGGGAAAGCTATGCTGAAGTTGTGCTAAGGTCTGCATCACCCCTTGTGTCACAATTCCATAACCATAATTGCAGACAATAACAGCATGAGACTGGGCGAAACAGTCTTTAAGTTGATTAATGAGAGTTTTTTCTGTATAGGGGTCGATGGCATCGGTGCTACCAGAGTTCATTGTCATCAATAATTGTGACCCTACCATGACCTTTTGCTTAGTCAGTGTTTGCCTAGTTGTGTCAGCTAACAGATAGCTTGTCGTTATTCCGCTTTCTTCTAGGGTTTGTCGCAGTAAGTTCCCCTCCCAGTCTTCACCAATAACCGAGAAGAATATAACCTGAGTGCCAAGACTTTTGAGATAGAAAGCGGTATCAGCCGCACCACCTGGAATTTGTTTACGGTGATTGACCTTCACAATAGGTACAGGTGAAAGACTACCTAGGGTTTCCCCTTGCAAATAACAATCCAGCATCGCCTCGCCAATAACGATAACTTTAGGATGAGCGATGCCTTTTGCAAGAAAAGCACTCCACTCTTCACTCATTTCTAAATCTGGTTTCACCTGCTTACTCCATGCCAGTGTGATGATTCGTTATTCTCAGATACTTTATTGAGATCTGGATAAATGTTGCAAGTCTGCAACGCTCTAACTTATAGCGGTTTGCAATTGGGTAAGGTACACAAAGAAATAATGAACCACAGATGGACACAGATGCACACAGATAAATTTGTACTTCATTCCAGTGAGAAGCGCTATAAATAAGTTCGTAGTGAGGACTTTAGTCCTCTTTGCCTGATATACCAAGGACTGAAGTCCTGACTACAAACATGATATTAGCGCTAATTGTGAAACTTCAGACAAAAAGGTGAAATTGTGATAAACCCTACGACTGATGAAGCTTCGGCTCTGAACTTATCTGATTGGTAGAAGCAATGCACGTATTTTTGAAGGAGTAGAAGCAATGCAACTCAAGCCAATAAATCAGCAGGTTGTTGCAGTCATAGGGGCTTCGAGTGGAATTGGGCGCAATGCAGCTCTTCAGTTTGCTAGCCGAGGAGCTAAGGTGGTTGTTGCGGCTCGCAGTCAGCCCGGACTAGAGTCTTTAGTGGAGGAGATCCGGGGTATGGGTGGCGAAGCAACAGCCGTAGTTGCTGATGTGACGGTGTTCGCTCAAGTCAAGGCGATCGCCGACAAAGCCATCGAGGTGTTTGGGCGACTCGACACTTGGGTACACAACGCCGCTGTGGAAATGTACGCTGCTTTTGAGGTGACAACGCCGGAGGAATTTAAGCGCATTATTGATGTTAACTTGATGGGACAGGTTTACGGTGCAATGGCAGCACTACCTCATCTGAAACGGGAAGGGCGTGGGGCGTTAATTCATGTCACCTCGGTCGAGGCAAAGCGTAGTCTGCCGTTGCAAACTGCCTATGCTGCATCAAAGCACGGTGTGGATGGTTTTTTAGAATCTCTGCGCGTTGAGTTGATGCATCAGAAGCTGGCTATTAGCGTTACGGAAATTATGCCTGCGGGCATTAACACCCCTTTGTTTAATAAAGCACGTACCAAGTTGGGTGTGAAGCCTCAGCCAACACCGCCAATTTACGATCCTAGCCTTGTTGCTAAAGCTATTGTTGAGGCTGCTGAAAATCCAAAACGCGAGGTTGTTGTCGGCGATGCAGGTAAGGTTATCCTTCTGGCGCAAAGAATTTCGCCGAGTTTGGTAGATGCATATATGGAACGTACGGGCTTTGACTCACAGTATACAAATGAGCCGAAGTCAGAAAGCGCACCTGATAATCTTTTTGATCCAATCTCTGATTACGACAAAATAAAGGGGGATTTTAGCGACCAAGAGCGGTCTTGGAGCTTATAAACTCCTTTTAGTTGTCTTCGTGTCAGCAACGCGCATCGAGCTTGTGTAAAGACGGCAAGGTGCGCGTTTGCTGCTGTCTGTACTCAATTTACGACTTAAGCAATGTAGATAAATCCGTCTGTAGAGTTTTGTAACAACTGTAAGGCAAGTCTAACCTTAACTAAAAGAATATTCTAAAACTGCATATTGGCAAGTTTCTCATAATTCAAAGTACTATGAAGTATCAATTGGCAGACAAGCAAATTTATGTGAATAAACAAAGACTTTTCTATGATTTTATTAATGAAATTGCCACCAGGAAACAGGAGAAAGAAAGCGCTAATGGAAAAATTGTTCTACATCAATTGGCAAGAACTCTTTGTTCCCAGCATTTCCCTAACTGAACTGATTCTACGCGGAACGCTTGTGTACCTGTCACTGTTTTCGGTTCTACGCATCATGCCCAGCCGACAAGTAGGAACGCTAGGAATTGCTGATTTACTGGTAGTCGTGCTGTTTGCTGAAGCTGCTCAAAACGCGATGGCAAGTCACTACTCATCAATTACAGAAGGAGGGATTCTGGTAGGAACCGTTATTTTCTGGAGTTACTTTCTAAACTGGTTGGGCTATAAATATCCACGGGTTCAACGCTTTTTGAACCCACCACCACTACTGCTTGTAAAGAAAGGCCGAATTATTGAGCGCCATATGCAACGAGAACTGCTCACCAAGGATGAGTTGATGAGTCAGTTGCGCCAGCAGGGTGTAGAGTCTATTGCTGATGTGAAAAGGGCATATATGGAGGCTGACGGGAGCATTAGTGTCATTACTTATGACTCAAAAACCCGTCCTGCTCCAAAGGAAAAAGCGGGGTAAAATTTCTTGTTGAGCCTTTGAGTCAAAGTATTTTTATTTGCAAGCGACTACAGCTAAATAAGCTCCTGTTCTTCATAAATCTGATCTTCTCTTTTAATAAAGACTTCAGATAATGCCTGATAAGCCTCTGTCCAAGCTGCCATCACTTCTTCAGTAGCTGCTTGCCCCAATACATCCTTCATTGCTTGCAATAGGCTCTCTCCTACAATAGGATATTCTTGTGGCAAGATCTGAACTTGCACATGGCGAAGAGCAATGACCTCAACCATTGACTTTAAAGCAGATAAATTGTCAATTTGGGAGGCATAACTATAAACTGCTGTTGCCAACTTTATAGGTTGAGAACCATCTGTTTGAGCAGACATATTAAACTTTTCTTTTACCTCCGGATGATTCTCAAACATAATTTCATACATTCGAGTTGTAATTTGTTTTCCACTCTTCTTTAGAAAAGGGGCTGTAGACTTAACTATCTCTATTGTTTTTTGGCTTACCATAACCAACTCGTTTACTGTCTTGAATTGCATTCACTCTGCTGTTATTTTCTAAGATTAGTTTGATCTAATCAATAGAGATAAATTCTGGAAATTTCAGGAGAAGTTCAGGTAAGTTTCTGTAGATGATATTTGAAACAGGTGTAACTTGTAGGGTGAGAATCCTGCCTGCACGGTTGATGGCTCGTGTCGCCCATCTTAGAAAAAAAGGTGTAATGCATTCAATAAACTTCTTGCAAAAGCCAATTTTATGATAAGGAAACCACAGATAATTTATCTGTGTGTATCTGTGTCCATCTGTGGTTCAAAAATTCATAAATCGGATTTTTGTAAGAAGTCTCATGAAAAACCGCTCTAAAAAAAATAGAGTGCGTTAAAGAAGTAACGCACTCTATTTAGATAAAAGGAATAAATTAACTATGAAATATGACACTCACCAGAGGCAGGAACGCCAAGAGGAAACCATTCCAAAACTGTAATTGCGCTTCTGGAATTGGTTCTGGCTGTGCTAATAGGGCTTCTATCCTCTGTTCTAAGCGGTCTGCACCACTCGAACCCAAAGCCGCACAAAAAATTTCAGAGGATACAGGCGGACTACTGACCACCAACAAAAGTGATTCTGCGAGCAGCAGAGGGTCTACCTGTAAGGCTGCGTGTGCGTCGGCTCTCATTTCGCGCAACACTAACAACTCTTGCCACAAAGCTTCTGTGTTTGGCAACCATGCTGTGCAAGAACGCATCCAACCCAGCCAGAAAAACCAGAATGTATCCCGGTAATGGTAATGCCCTTGTTCGTGGGCTAAGACAGTTTCAAGTTGCTCTGGTGAGAGAGTTTGCAACAGTCCTTGGCTGAGGACGAGTTCGGGTTTCCAAAAACCGATTTGACCCGCAAACAGTGCCCCTGTGTCCAAAAGCCGGGCTTGTTTCCCTGTAAGATTAACCACCGGACAGTTGTAAGCAGATTTTACAGACTGCCATCCCCCCCATGCCAGTTTAAAGCACAAAAATGCAAAAAAAGCAAGACAGGAGAATGCCAACATATAGCCAAAGCAGCCTGTCTGCAACCCGCCCATTTTACCTTGGGGTCCCATGCACAAAAGGGCGATCGCCGTCATGAAAATGAGCAACGGGGGAAAGAGAAATAAAAAGAGCGCATATTGCCACCGCTCACTCCAAGAGCCTTGAGATTTAGTCCATCTGCATCTTGTCCAGCAAGCAACTGCCAAAGCAGCCACAATCATTATTAGATGCATTACTTTTCCTCCCTTGCTTGGCGTGCGGCTTGAATGCGTTTGGCGATCGCTTGTATTTGCTCGGAAGCAGTTTCATCCAGACTATCTGCAAACGCGGCGATAATATCGGGGTTACCCACAGCCAGAAATCGCTGTAACTGCTCGTGCGCCTTGATGACCTCTGCCTGCCGCTTTGTCACCAATGGTCGCCAATAGTATGCTCGCCCTTTTGTGTCACAGGCTAGCCACCCTTTTTCGGTGAGGCGACGCAGCACGGTGGTCACAGATGTATAAGCGAGTTCCCGGTTGGGGTCAACCAGAATGCGATCGTGTACATCCTTAACTGTAGCTGAACCCAGGTTCCAGAGGATATTCAAAATTTCTGCTTCCAACGGACCTAAGGACAGTTGTTTAGGGCGATAGTCAGGTAAAGGTGCCATATCGATTTTAGATTTTGGATTTTTGATTTTGGAATGTAGAGACGTTGCATGCAACGTCTCTACATTTGGTAGGTATAGCCTCAGTTTGGAAGTGGAGGGAGAAATGAGAACGCCAAACACAGCCTCTACAAAATCTGTTCTTTTTTTAGATTACCGTTGATTTAGCAACTGAATAAGCTGCCGTTTTCACAAAAGCAGTGCTGGCGTCCTGTTTTTCGCTGTATTTTTGGCATAAACTGTCACTATGGCGGTTGACGCTGGTAAGTAGAAATATTATTTTCGGCAGTAGTATTCAATCAGGTGTAACCAGGGCGTGAAGCTATTTGTTTACCACACTCCGGAATTGGCTCCAACAGATAAAGTGCCAGAATGCGCGATCGCAGTCGATGTGCTACGAGCCACTACGACAATGGCGACAGTCCTAGCAGCTGGCGGCGAAGCTGTCCAAGTCTTCAGTGATTTGGATCAACTTATGGCAGTGAGTGAAAAATGGTCTGCGGACAAACGTCTGCGAGCTGGAGAACGCGGGGGTGCAAAAGTTCCTGGCTTTGAATTGGGTAATTCTCCTCTGGAGTGTACCCCAGAACTTGTGCAGGGACGGCGCTTGTTCATTAGTACCACTAATGGCACCCGTGCTTTACAACGAATACAAGACGCCAAAGCAGTACTAGCAGCTGCTTTTGTCAACCGCGCTGTGGTAGTGCAATATCTCCTGGAAAAGCAACCAGAAACAGTTTGGATAGTCGGTTCAGGTTGGGAAGGCAGTTTTTCCTTAGAAGATACGGCTTGTGCAGGTGCGATTGCCCACAGTGTTGTGCAGCAAACTAATTTGTCAGCCGACGAACTAGTGGGTAACGATGAAGTCATGAGCGCGATCGCTCTTTACTCCCAGTGGCAAGACAATTTATTGGGTCTTTTTCATCACGCCAGTCACGGCAAACGTCTATTGCGCCTAAACTGTCATGAAGACCTGAAATATTGTTCTCAAACTGATATTTTAGATGTCTTGCCCATACAGCAAGAAGCTGGAGTTTTAGTTAGTAAAAAGTAAAAAGGTAAAAGAAATAATCAAGCTTTTCTTTTTTTATTTTTGTATTTGCCCCTTTCTAAGCAGCAGCTTGGAAAGGGGCTTTCATTATTGCTAACCGTTTATTTCACCCCTGAGGCTTTGAAGATACTCTTGCTTTGTCGCAAAATAGTGAGTCATTTCTGCGAGGGTAAGCGGTATAACTGTTGTGCCAGGTCGAATTGGCTGTAATAGAGCGTTTAGACTGCAATGTGAACTACTAGCCTTTCTATACACGAACCCGGAACTGATACCAGGTATGCGAAAGTAGTCGCCTATTTGTAGTTGTTGAAAAGTCATCAAAGAATCTCCACTAAATTTGGACTATTTTAGACAAGTTTTGAGTTAACTGCTCCCAACCCTGCTAAATATCCCGTTGTCCAAGCACTTTGAAAGTTAAAGCCACCAGTGACACCGTCGATATCCAAAATTTCTCCAGCAAAGTGAAGACCTGGAACTAATTTACTTTCCATTGTCTTAAAGTTAACTTCCTTAAGGTTGACACCCCCACAGGTGACAAATTCTTCCTTAAAAACTCCTTTGCCTTTAATTTGGTATTGTCCTTGAGTCAGTTCTTGTAGCAACTGATTAAGTGTTTTATTAGATAATTCTGCCCAACGGTCTTCTAAAGTGATACCTGCACGGGAAATAATGTATTGCCAGAGACGGTGGGGTAAGTCAACG
The DNA here is from genome assembly GCF_000315565.1 of Mastigocladopsis repens PCC 10914. Lineage (NCBI taxonomy): Bacteria > Bacillati > Cyanobacteriota > Cyanophyceae > Nostocales > Symphyonemataceae > Mastigocladopsis > Mastigocladopsis repens. The sequence continues at coordinate 4,286,856 of NZ_JH992901.1, forward strand.
CCGCGATGCAATGCGATCACCCGCTTCGCCCATTCATTTTTGACTACTAGCAATTTTTGCCGTACTTCTTCTGGCTTGAGGTGGGGTAGCCAATTAATCAATAAAGTTGCTTGATAGTTGCTTGAGTGCAACACTCTCGCAGCCCAAGCAGAGAGTTTTAGCACTGCTGGACCACTGAAACCCCAATGGGTAATGAGCAAAGGTCCGGTTTGTTCTAGTTGGGGCTTTCCTGGTACGCTTAAGCGCAACCGCACGGGATTGACACTCACACCAGCCAACTTCAAAACCTTTTCATCAGGAATGTTGAAGGTAAATAATGAGGGAACTGGTGGTTCAATTGTATGTCCCAACGCCTGAGCTATTTTATAGCCTATAGGATTGCTGCCTGTGGCAAGGAGTAGGCGATCGCACTCCAATATCTCTCCTGACTTCAGAAGAATTTCAAACAGAGTGCTGTGTTGCGAGTCTTGACTTTTAATTTTAACTGAAGAAACAGCTACTCCCGTACGTATTTCTACCCCAGCCGCTTTTGCTGTATTTATCAGACAGTTCACTACAGTTTCAGAATTATCAGTGATGGGAAACATCCTGCCATCAGCTTCAGTTTTGAGTGGGACTCCGTGTTGAGCAAACCAAGATATTGTATCCTTGGCTTGAAAGCGTGTGAACGCACCTAGCAAAGCTTTACCACCTCTGGGGTAATTTTGAATCAACGCTGATGGGTCAAAACAAGCTTGAGTGACGTTGCAGCGTCCACCACCAGATATGCGGACTTTAGCCAGTACTTGGCGGCTGGCTTCGAGTATTGTCACTTGCGCGTGGGGATTGGCTTCGGCTGCTGCGATTGCGCCAAAAAAACCAGCTGCGCCACCACCCACGACTACGACCCGTAGCGGTTCCACGCTCAAAAACTTCCTAATCAAAATTACAACAAGATTATATTAAGTACACTTGCACAACAAGTGTCGCCTCTGGCAACTAGCTCGTCTATTTCTAACTTAGCTTATGGTAGGGGTAAACATCTTTAATATTGGCGTTGAAATATTTGCCATGTGATGCGGCATTCATCAAGCCTGCATAAACTGTAGCAGGAACGTCTTGATAGTGGTAAACTTCTCCCTTTTGAAACTCAATTTCCAGAACTTGATTGGAAGAATCATACCCCACGCTACGCAAATATTGCGACTCAACTGCTATTCGCTTGTTTACTGAACTTTGCAGCATTATTTCTCTAGCTTCTTTAATGACTTCAGGCTGACCTGGTAACCCAAGAAATTTCTCAGCATAATCTAAAAATTGGTCGCTGTGATACATATAAAATTGAAACTTTTCTCCCCCCACCTCAGATAAAATTTCTTGAATTAAATCAGGTCTTGGTTCAAGGGATTCTCCTGCATACTTTAACCACCAATCTTCTTTATTATCATCTGTCACAAATATGATGGATTTTTGTTGAACTTTTGCATAATCAATTAACTGAAACCAGAGAATAACATCTCCGTAACTTCTTGGAACAGGCTTATTTGCATCTTTGTATCCTGGAGGCTTTTGATAGGTGAATCGCTTCTCTGCTTTTTGATAGAGATTTTCTAGTTCTTCTTCAGTATATGGCTGACCAACTTTCCCATCAAGCAAATCAGATAGCACTTCTCTAAGCTTGTCATGTTCAAGATAATTAGGATGAGAATTTTTCGCTTCGTTTAATTGATATATGACTTTTCCTATGACATTTTCAAACGTTTCTAAAATTTCCTGAATATTAATAACTGGGTGTTGTTTATATTCTAGTAAAAGCTCACTTTTTAATTCTTGATTCTTTTTATTTAGAAGTTTTTCAATCTCTTCATAAGCTTTGAAATATTTGGATATAACATATATTCTATTTTTCTGATATTCATAAGCGACTTGATAAGGTATCCAAATCCTCTCTTTTAGCCGATTAAGAATTTCAAAAAATCTCTCTCGCGTTTCTGGAGTATAACAATAGATGTGTAACAAAACATTTGCATCAAAAGAAAAAATACAATTTTCCCAAATCTCAACTAATTCTTCGGGCGTAGGCTTATAGTAGCCACGAAATAAATTTCGCATATCTAGGTTCTAAATTTATGCTAGTGGGACTTGGCTGGAAATCATTCTTATAAAGCTGGAAGTGCAAGTTCCTCTTTTTAGAATGAGGTTATAGCTCATGAGTTTATCTGTCTAAAGGATAAATTACACTCATAGCTTTTTTTATTAAGAATACGAAAATTGCCATTTATACCATAAGCTGTAGGCGGAGTGCCCCAATACAACCTACGAAGCTTGTGAGATGCAACATTATAAGATACTAGCCATCCAGGTATACTTAGTTGTTCAATGAATTCATCCCTCTTAGGGCGTAAAGAATCATTCTAGTTCGTGTCAATTGTCTTTTTTATAGCAATACAGTAAAAATACTTAAACAAGTTTACTTCTTAGGTAATGTTTGATTTAAATATTTTATTGCCAGTTCTGTTGGTACAAGACTCAAATATACTTTCCAAGTGTAATAGTGTCTCTGATATTGGCACGACAAACTGATTGCTACTGAATTACTCTGACCATATAAAAAATAAAATGCTCAAGAATCTGCTCTCTAAAGTAGGAAATGCTGGAGTTGGTATAGTTTTTATCTGCTGTGCTGCTCTTGCAACCAATCCCGTTTCGGCTGCCACGTTTACTTTTACTCAAAGTTACGGTAGCGGAGACGGTGAACTATCGGGTTCTTTCACGGGTGAAGACCTCGATATGTCTGAGTCAATAACAAAAGAAGAACTAACAGATTTCACAGCGACTTATTCGGATACGCAAACCTCTTTCACCGAAACCTTTGCGGAACTAGAAAGCTTTAGTTTCACTCCGACATCGTTTGCGTTTACAACAGCTATTGGGGATAACGACCGTGCAATTTGGGCTAGTAGCGAAGGTATGAGTTACATATATCGGGGCGATGCGTTTTCAGGAGGATTTTGCGGGAGTAGGTGTATTATCGTTGCTTCTAACCAAAGACCAACCGTCTCACCTCCATTTCCAGCAAGTGACCCAAAATCAATCCCAGAACCAGGAACTCTGGTGGGGCTTTCCTTTTTGGGCTTAAGCTTGTTGGTTATGAAAAAACCAGCATTGGTAGCAATGCAGAAAAAGTGAGAAGAGAAAAAATAATTCTTTATCACTCTCACTAAGACTGAGTCGAGCCAGCAGAACCAACTCAGCTAGAAATGACTTGTAAGAGATGTTCTGGCTCGACTGCTTTAGCGATATCTTTCTTCACCCCTACTGAAAAAGGCTGTTTTTCATTCCATTTCCATTAAAATTCCCACAGGAAATTAGTAAAGCGCTAGGCTGGAATGATATTTAACGCAAGAATTAGGAAATCCTAAATTCTTAACAGAATTGTATAACACACCATACCGACGTTTGGTAAAGTAATTTAGACTCTCTAGAAATTCTAGACCAACCAAAAGCGTGGACTCATGAAAGTTATTCATGGTACATGGATACCAAACGCTGGGGGTGAATTCATTCAGTCAGGGTCTTTTTACCTATGGGTAGAAACCCCTGAACTCAAAAAACGTCGTAACAAAAATCAACAAATTCACCCCGGACATCTAGCACAGGATGAATTGGTAGCTTTTTTAGCCCAAGAGTTAGGAATAAAAGAACCAGCAGCTACCTTAAAAGAACGTATATCTCCCAAATATTTTGCTCTACCGACTGCTAACAATCAGCCCATTCCCTCACCAGAATTAATTAAGTATCTGGAAATAGACCTACCTGAAGAATATGAAGGTTTTCAATACTGGCAGGTTGATTGCTATGAGGCTGTAGCCTCTGTCAAAACTGATTCTTATCGAGTTTCAAAAGCTATCAATGTTATCAAGCTCCTCAACGAAATCCACTTTTTAGCATTATACGGTTCAGGTGAAATTCAACTTGGATCAGATATCTTATTTTGGTATCACTACATTCAAGCCTTTAAGGAATTCATTCTCAAAGACCAATATATACCTGCACTAAAATACCGTGAGTTAGAAGCTACCGTTACTAAGACTCATAAAAAAAGCAAGACAAAAACCGAAGCAACACAGCCATTTGAAATCTACGCTACTTGGGAAATTATTTCTCTTGCATACGAATCAAACCTGAAAAAATATATCGAATATATGCCATTAATTTGTGTGGCAGGTTCGGTAGCACCTAATAATCTAGTAGAGTTCTTTGATAGAGAAAAGCTTTTACGTCACTTCAGTGAGTCTCTCCTTGACGATATAGTCACCCACACACCCTCAACAGCTGCTTTTGACAAACAAATTGCTGATTCGCTCATTCACCATTGCTTACGTCCAAACAGTTACAACCCACTCTCCACGGATGCTGCTTTAGAAGAATACAAGCAATGGTTGACATGGAAAACTAAAATCGCCCGTACCCAAAGCGACTCCCCCTTTCACCTCTGCTTTCAGTTACACTCACCTCCTTTAGAGAGGATAGACAATTGGCACATTCAATTCCTTGTAGCTAGCAAACAAGACCCCTCTTTGAAACTAGCGCTGGCTGACTACTGGACAATGAACCAAAAAACCAAAACAGGGGTACACAAGCAGTTTGGTAAGGACTTTGAAACAAATCTGCTACTCAATCTGGGCTATGCAGCACGGATGTATCCTATGTTGTGGCAGGGACTGGAAACACAACACCCCACGGAGGTGCAACTCACCCTAGAAGAGGCTTTTGACTTCCTAAGAGAAAGTGCTTGGGTGCTGGAAGATGCTGGTTTCAAGGTCATTGTACCTGCTTGGTATACCCCCGCAGGTCGCCGTCGGGCAAAAATTCGCCTCAAGGCATCTGCTAGCAAATTATCTGCAACGAAAAGCAAGACAAAAAGCTATTTCAGCCTTGACTCACTGGTGGAGTATCAGTACGAACTGGCAATTGGTGACGAAGTCGTAACTTCACAGGAATGGCAACAACTCATTAATGCTAAGACTCCCCTAGTCCATTTTCGCGGTCAGTGGATGGAACTAGACCGGGACAAAATGCAGCAGTTCCTGGAATTTTGGCAGTCACACGCTGATGAAAAATCAGAAATGACCATGCTGGAGTTCCTGCAACGTAGTGCTGAAGTGGGTGAAGAATGGGAATTTGAATATGACCAATTCTTGTCTGAGACAATGGCGAAGTTGCAAGACAAGAGCCGGCTGGAACCCATTTCTGAACTGCAACAATTGCAAGGAACTCTCCGTGAGTACCAAAAGCGCGGTGTCTCATGGTTGCAGTACCTGGAAAGATTGGGATTAAATGGCTGTCTGGCAGACGATATGGGCTTGGGGAAGTCGGTGCAGGTTATTGCTAGACTCGTGCAGGAGAGGGAGTCTTTTCAAATAGGGGAAGTGGGGGAAGTACAGGGAGAAGTTAGTTCCTCATCTTCTTCTCTAATGCCTACACTATTAATTGCCCCGACTTCAGTTGTGGGAAACTGGCAGAAAGAAATTACCAAGTTTGCGCCCCAACTTAAAACAATGGTGCATCACGGGAGTAGCCGCATTCAGCAGGAGGAAGATTTTAAAACAGCTAGCTTACAGCATGATGTAGTGATTACCTCCTTTACTCTGGCTCGCAAAGATGAAAAACTACTTGGTAGTATCAACTGGCAGCGTGTAGTGCTGGATGAAGCGCAAAACATTAAAAACCCTAAAGCTGCACAGACCAAAGCTATTTTGAAACTATCGGCAAAACACCGACTGGCGTTGACGGGAACTCCTGTAGAAAACCGCTTGCTGGATTTGTGGTCAATTTTTAACTTTCTCAACCCCGGTTACTTGGGGAAAGAAGCGCACTTTCGTAAGTCATTTGAGATTCCAATTCAGAAAGAAAATGACAAAGTAAAATCAACTACCCTCAAAAAGTTAGTTGAACCATTGATTTTGCGGCGAGTCAAGACTGACCAATCTATCATCAATGATTTGCCTGATAAAATTGAACAAAAACTATATACGAATTTAACGAAAGAACAAGCATCCCTCTACGAAGTTGTTGTAAAGGATGTGGAGGAAAAACTGCAAACAGCAGAGGGAATTCAACGTAAAGGATTAATCCTCTCTACGCTAATGAAATTGAAGCAGATTTGCAACCATCCAGCACAATTTTTACAAGATGGGAGTGAATTTTTGCCTGAACGTTCCCATAAATTGAGTCGTTTAGCAGAGATGGTGGAAGAGGCTTTATCAGAAGGAGAAAGCCTCCTTATTTTTAGTCAATTTACTGAGATATGCGAAAGTCTGGAGAAATATCTGAAACACACTCAGCACTGCAACACTTACTATCTGCATGGCGGTACTAGTCGCCAACGACGGGAGAAAATGATTGGTGAATTCCAAGATCCAGAAACAGAATCGTCTGTTTTTATACTTTCTCTCAAAGCAGGTGGTGTTGGTATTACCCTTACTAAAGCTAACCATGTTTTCCACTTTGACCGTTGGTGGAATCCAGCAGTAGAAAATCAAGCAACTGACCGTGCTTTCCGTATTGGTCAAAAGAAGAATGTTTTTGTTCATAAATTTGTTGCTATTGGTACTTTAGAAGAGAGAATTGACCAGATGATTGAAGATAAGAAAAAACTCTCTGCTGCTGTTGTTGGTGCTGATGAATCTTGGCTAACAGAACTGGATAACGAAGCTTTTAAGGAACTCATTACATTAAATAAAAGCGCGATTTTGGAATAGAGAATCCAGAACGCAGAACTCAGAACTCAGAATTTTGAGTTATAACAACTAAGTTCTGTGTTCTGAACTTTAGGAGTTAGTGATGAAGAGGGAGCCAGCAAAGACTTTTCAGGATTTGATTGTTTGGCAAAAGGCGCATCAATTTGTTTTAGGAGTCTATCGGTTTAGTACTGATTTCCCTAAAACAGAAATTTACGGATTAACTTCCCAACTGAGACGAGCAGCAGTTTCTATTCCAGCTAATATTGCAGAAGGATTTAGGAAAAAAACGGCTCCTGATAAACTGCGATTTCTCAATATTGCCCATTGTTCGCTAGAAGAGTGCCGTTATTACTTAATTCTGGCAAAAGACCTTGAATATGGAAACACTTTAGATTTGACATCTCAACTTGAAGAAGTGAGCAGGTTGCTAACAGCCTATTCCACTTCCATTCTCAATTCCGACTTCTGAGTTCTGAGTTCTGCATTCTGAGTTCTTTCCTGGAGTAATTTATGGCTAAATTTAGTCGAACTTGGTGGGGCGATCGCTTTATTAAAGCACTGGAAGCTTTTACCGATGATTCTAGACTCCAACGTGGACGCTCTTATGCTCGTGGTGGTAAAGTGTTGAGCTTTGAGATTGAGCAAAATCACATCACGGCTATGGTAAAAGGGTCAGTTAATCCCTATTTTGGAGTTTACAAAGAACCAACATACCACATTTCAATTGAAATTACACCCATTGCCAAAACACGTTGGAAGGAAATTATCCAACAACTTTCATCCAAAGCGAGTATTGTTTCTCGACTGCTGCTTAATGAAGTCCCAGAAAACATTGAAGACTCCTTTTCGGAATTAGGATTACACCTATTACCTCATAACAAAAAAGACTTTAAAACTTCATGTTCTTGTCCAGATTATGCCAATCCCTGCAAACATATTGCTGGAGTTTACTATTTAGTCGCTTCTCAACTGGATCAGAACCCATTTTTGCTATTTGAACTACGAGGGTTATCCAAAGCAGAACTTCAGGCAAAACTAGCTGAGTCGCCCTTGGGTAAAGCACTTTCAGAAGAACTCGATGCTAAAGAAGTTAAGATAGAGGCTTCAACTTCTTTCTATACAAAACTTTCTAAACAGCAGATTCACCAAAAGCCAACTGCAAGGGAATTTTGGTTAGGGACAAAGCGATTACCTCAAACCATTGAAGTTGCAACTCCAAGCGCAGTTTCAGCAATTTTGATTAAGAAACAGGGGGATTTTCCTGCTTTTTGGCAAAAGGATAATTCTTTTATTGAAGCAATGGAGGAATTATATCAGCGAGTGAAAACGAAAAATCAGAATTTGATGTGAGGTTGTCTGTATCTGTTTGGGAAATTTCTGGCAACAGGCTGAACCTCTCATTACCGAATTTCAGTACGCTCATATTCAACGGATGTGACATCAGGGTAAAATGGAAATTAGAAAATAAACATCGTGGATACAAAGATGATTGTCAAAGTGACAGATGATGGAAAACTAGAAATACCATCAGAATTGTTAGAAAAACTAAAGCCATTGACTGAGTATGAAGTTTCAGTCACAGAAGATGAAATCGTGTTCAAAAAAATCCGTCAACCACTAACATTAAAAGAATTAAGAAGACGAGTACAAGAAGCAGGTTTAGACTCCAATCAACCTACACTGGAAGAAATCAGTCAGATAGTCAAGGAAGTACGACAAGAACTTTGGACTGAAAAATGAAAGTTGTAGTTGATGTTAACGTTTGGATATCAGCTTTGTTGTGGGGAGGTGTACCAGATAAAGTTTTAATACTTGCAGAAGACAAGAAAATTACTATTTTTGCTTCTAAAGCTTTATTTCTAGAATTAGAAACAACTTTACGCCGTAGAAAATTTCAGTCCAAAATCCAATCTTTAGATTTGAATGTAGATGATGTCATTAATGTGACAAAAGATGTCATACAGATGTGTCCAGATATTTCTGTTGATGCACCTCAACTACGCGATTCCAAAGATAATAAAATTTTAGCTGCAGCTGTTGCAGCGAGTGCGGAAGTCATTATTACTGGTGATTTAGATTTACTAGTCTTGACTGAATTTAATCAAATTCCCATTTTGACACCTCAAGATTTTCTGTCTCGCTATTTTCCGGAAAGCTGATAATTAGTTAATACTGTTCAGATAAGATCCTTCACTACCCAATTTCAGTACGCTGATATTCATCAAAGTTTGACAGAAATTTTTCTGATGTTAAACTACTCTATAAGCCCATATTTCAAACTTAGCTTCAGAAGAGAGAACTTCTTCGAGAGATTTGTAATGCTGAATACAAAACTCTTCAAGTTCATTCATAATCTTGTGAAATATCTCATCTGGTACCTGCCAACATAAGCCGTATGCTCGTGCTCTAAAAAAACCTAATAACTCTCTGACTGTGTTTTTAACTGTCCATTCTTTGGCAACGAAGTAATTTGACTTGCATCCTTTGCTGTGGAAATATTCCTCTACATTTATTTCTTGGATGGCTGCATTGATACGCTTTGATTTTTGCTTATAACCCTGATACTTAGCCAGGATAGCTCGAAAATAATCTTCAAATTCTTTGCGAACTGGCGGCGTGATCCATTGACAGTTGAGATAAAAGCCTCTAGGTTTCAGTACTCGATTAATGTCATCCAAAAATGCTTTCCAATCAGAAACAGTATGAACCATATGAACAGTCAGTACAACGTCGAAGCTATTGTCTGGAAAAGGCAAATGTGAAGCATCAGTATGAATCAACTTCAAATTTGGGGGAATTTCATTAAATTTCTGACGGAACTGCTCGAGCATTTCTTCAGAAATATCAATTCCTGTGACTGAATAACCACGCCTAACGAAGGGAAGAACATTTAAACCTGTACCAACACCTGGTTCTAGAAAAGATGTCTCAGGTATTGCACAAACAAGTTCAAGGATAAAGTCTGCCACTTCCTCTGCCACTGGCTCTGTTAACCAGCGCGTTTGGTCATAGATTTGTGCAATCTTGTCGTAATAGTTCATTCCTGGTGGAAAGAAAAGACGGTTAACGATGAAAATAGAGATGGATGTCGTTTGATATTCTGGCTTAAATCTGCAAATTTATTGTAAGTATATCAGTGAGTGTGAACAAATCAGTGACCATTCAAAAAACTTCTGCGACAGAAAACCATAATCCTCAGAACCACAACCGAAAAGGTTGGTTATTATGGTTAGGTTTGGGCGGGATGGCGATGGTTTCAGCAACAGCGGGAGGGTTGTTAGCATTTTCTTTGACCAGTACACCTTTAATGCAGGCAGATTTGAGTCCACGCGAGGCGGCAGTTTTTGATACCGATCACATCTCCGGACAGGGGCTGCAATTTTCTGAGTTAACTCGCCCCGTCAATATTTTAGTTATGGGAATGAGCGTACTCTCAACAGATATTCAAAGCCCTCATGAACAAACTAAAAATCTCGGATACCTACCTCAGGTTAACTCCTTTGATGGTCTTTCGGATGTTATGCTTTTGCTGCGATTTAATCCAGAAAAGAAAAAAATAGTCATGCTTTCTATTCCCAGAGATACCCGTGTCCCTATTGAGGGGCATGGTGTGGGGAAAATTAATGCAGCGAATGTTGAAGGTGGACCGGCTTTAAGTGCCAAGACTATCAGTACACTGTTGGGAGGAGTAGAAATTGACCGATATGTGCGGATAAATATTTTGGGAGTTAGCAAGCTGATAGATGCTTTGGGAGGAGTGACGGTTGATGTCCCTAAAGATATGAAATACCAAGATGATTCCCAGCACTTATACATCAATTTAAAGAAAGGGTTGCAGCATCTCAACGGCGACCAAGCATTACAACTGTTGCGCTACCGTCATGATAGCCGTGGGGATATTGGTCGGGTTGAGCGACAGCAAATGGTTATAAGGGCACTGATGGAGCAAACCCTCAACCCCCAGACTTTAGGACGATTCCCTAAAATTGTCAAGGTTATTCAATCTCATATCGACACTAATTTGAGGGTTGAAGAGTTGATGACACTGGCAGGTTTTGGAATGCAAACCAATGGCTCGGATGTAGAGATGTTAATGGTTCCGGGTAAGTTTAGCGCGAAGGGGGAGTTTGATGCTAGCTACTGGATGCCAGATGGCGATCGCATCGCTGCTATGATGACTCAACACTTTGATTTAGAGTCGGTAACACGACAAGCATTTGATCCAAGTCATTTGCACATAACTCTTCAAGACACCACAGGTAGCGAAAGCACGAGTCTCGAAGGTTTAATGACAACTTTACAACAAGCTGGTTATTCCAATGTTTATATATCTAAGTCTTGGAGTGAGCCTGTCAGTGAGACTCATATTATCGCCCAACCAGAAGATAACGCAAGTGCTGAAGCTATTCGCAGTACTTTGGGGTTTGGGGAAGTCCAAGTGCAAAGCACCCATCACCTCGACTCACATATTACCATCGTGCTGGGAAAGGATTGGTTGCAGCAACAATCTACTGATTTGTCTTATTAAATTCGCAGTGATAAATTTTACTTCTCTTTTGACTTTTGACTTTTGTTAACTTTAAGATAGTACGAGTGAACTATCTTAAGGATGGAATGTCTGATTTAATTCTGTTTTGGCATCGTCGCGATTTGCGTATTTCGGATAACACAGGACTCTTGGCTGCACGAAAGCAGAGTCCAAAGGTCGTGGGTGTGTTTTGCCTCGACCCAAATATTTTGGAACGCGATGATGTTGCTCCGGTTCGAGTGACTTACATGATTGGCTGTTTGCAGTCGCTACAGGAGCGATATGCTCAAGCTGGTAGCCAGTTGTTAGTTCTCCACGCCAATCCTACGAAAGCAATTCCAGAACTGGCAGCGGCTGTTGGCGCTCAGGCTGTATTTTGGAATTGGGATGTAGAACCTTATTCTCAAGAACGCGATCGCACCGTTATAGAAGCGCTGAAAGAAAAAGGTATCCAGTTTCTTCCAGAAAACTGGGATCAGCTACTACACTCCCCAGAAGATATTCGTACTGGTTCCAACGCTCCTTACACCGTTTATACTCCCTTTTGGAAAAATTGGAGTAACAAACCAAAGGCGTCTCCTGTAGAGACGAGCCATGGCGCGTCTCTACAAAATATGACGGGATTGACAGAAGCTGAAAAGGAAATTGCAAAGGCTTCTGGAGTGATAGAATTACCCTCAGCCAAAGATTTAGGTTTCCACTGGGATGGAGAATTGGTCATTGCACCTGGTGAGGCGGCGGCGCAAGAACGGTTAGAGGAATTTTGCGCCAGTGCGATTAATGAATACAAAGAACAGCGCAATTTCCCCGCAGTTGATGGTACATCCAGATTGAGTGCGGCTTTGAAATTTGGTGTGATTGGGATTCGCACCGTTTGGCAAGCAACTGTGGAGGCGTTAGAAAATAGCCGCAGTGAGGAAACAGAAACCAGCATCCGTGCATGGCAACAGGAACTAGCGTGGCGGGAATTTTATCAACACGCGATGTATCACTTCCCAGAACTAGCAGAGGGTGCTTTCCGAGAAACTCTGAAAAACTTTCCTTATGACAATAACGAAGAATACTTCCAAGCTTGGTGTGAAGGTAGAACTGGCTATCCCATCGTAGATGCAGCAATGCGCCAGATGAATGAACTTGGCTGGATGCACAACCGCTGTCGGATGATTGTCGCGAATTTCCTAACCAAAGACTTGCTGATAAATCCCCAATTGGGAGAAAAATACTTTATGCAGAAGCTGATTGATGGCGATTTATCTGCCAACAATGGTGGCTGGCAATGGAGTGCTTCTAGCGGTATGGACCCCAAACCCTTGCGAATATTCAACCCTGCAAGTCAGGCGCAAAAGTTTGACCAAGAGGGGGACTACATCAGGCAATGGGTTCCGGAATTGCGGTCTATGGATACGGAATATTTGGTAACTGGTAAAATTTCACCTTTAGAACGGGATGCTATTGGCTATCCTCATCCAATTGTGGATCACAATCAACAGCAACGACAGTTTAAAGAGCGATATCAACGGCAAAAAGATGGATTAGGAACGCTGGGCTGAAAATTAAGCATTGGCGATTGATGCGGTGAGTAAATATAGAGCAACTCAATTGAATAACGTATAGATTTACCTGTATTTATCTGTATTTATCTGTGTCCATCTGTACGCCAGTCGCCACAACGGGGGGAACCCTCCGTGCCTCCTGCGGAGGAGCTTTGCTAACGCGTAGCGTGCGCTTTGCGCTCAGTTTGCCCGGAGGGAAACCCTCCTTGCAACTTCTCACCGCAAGGCGCTGGCTCGTCCATCTGTGGTTCAAAAATTCATAAATCGTATTTTTGCAAGAAGTCTATCTTGGATGTCGCAATTCATCTCCCGTTACAGGCTTCGCCTTAACGGTGAGATGAATTGCGACCAATAAAAAACATGGCTTCGCAATACCTTGGTGTAGTAGAATATACTTGCCACCAAAAAAGTTAGGGTTAGGCAAGATTGGTGTTTCTCCACCAGACAACTCGCATCACCAAAAAGAAATACCTGATTAACAGGGGGGTCGAATGTTGTGAATCAGACAAACGATACATCAGAATAAGTATTTTGTGACTGCGGTCGGGCAGCCCGTGGTAGTAAAACAGATGCTTGTGGAGGGGAATCTGTCGGGGTCAGTGCCTGTGGGAGAGTTTTTAACTGGTTATACCACAGTGGGCTAGAAAAACCTGTTGAAGCAAGAATCTCCCTTCACAGGCGAAGCCTTGAAGGTGAGAGTGTCAATGAACAATACGGTTCAGATAAGACCAAAACCCTTATCAGGAACACAATGTAGAGACGCGCCATGGCGCGTCTCTACACCTGACCGAATCTCACCAAAAATCCTTAACTGAACCGTATTGCAACTTAACCCACTAACTCCTGTGCCCGCTTCGCCAACGCCTGTGCAGTCAAACCATTAAACGCCATCAACTCACCTGCACTCGCTGTCGTCTCTCCACGCTTCCACGCGAAGGTATCACGCTTGCTGGTACTCCGCAGCATAATGGGTTCCAGCATCGCCGAAGCGCCACCCGTCACACCAATGAGTGCATCGCCAGCAAACAATTCGGCAAATTTCTCATCTTCCAAGAAACCGCCATCGGGTTCAGAACAAGTATCCCAAGCGGTATCGTGGGGACGATACAAGCGACGGGGGTTAATAACAGAAACAATTCTTGTACCAATACCTTGTTGTTCTAATAAAGCAGCAGCTTCAAATACTGGTGTTAATGTCATATCGCCAATAACGGCAAACACAACTTTTTTATCTCCAGGAACTTCTTGCAACACTAACGCACCATCGCGCAAAGCTTGACGAGTTTGTTCCAAAGTGGTGCGAATTGGCAATGGCGACTTACTCGCAGTAATCACAATTCCCTTATTCTTAGTCGTCAGGGCCCACTCATAACACACTTGGATACTGTTAGCATCGGGAGGGAATAATGGGAACACATTGCCATTCCGCATCAAGGAAGCAAAATAAGCTTCAATTTCTGGACGTTGGTGAGTCCAACCATTGCGCCCTTGCTCTAATGCCCCGGCAGTAAATAAAGTAATAGTCGAGGGAGTAGGACGCCGCAATTCTGCCATTGCTTGCGTGACTGTTTGCCAAATTGGTAAACCGTTGATGGCAAAAGATTCGTAGGAACACCACAAAGTCCGCGCACCCATCAACGATAAACCAGCAGCTAACCCCGCACAAGCATCTTCACTCAATGGTTCGTAAACTTGTCCGTTTGGTGCTTGGTTGTATAAGTCGTCGGTGGTGGGGTGAATAATCTTGAGTGCTTGGTTGATGTTGGCAATACCAGATGCTTCGTTCCCGTCGGCGTTGGTGACAAGGAAGTTGCGATCTATCTGTCCAACTTTTCCCACCAATCTTCCCATAGATGTGGTGGAAACTTTTGGTTCGCCACCTACGGGATATTCTTCTAAAGGCAATTCGCCTAATTCTGGCAACTCATATTCAAATTCTGTCACAACTGTCTTCGCTGCTGGACCTCCGCCTGCGCGTTCACAGTTTGTCCGTACCAGTTGCCAAACTTCTGGAGGCAAGGCGCGTTCTTTTAACGCATTTATAATATGGGGTGCATCCAGGGTGTCTTTGGCGTAGAGGTTGTGAGATTTGGCACCTCGTGCGTGCACTCCAGCACCTTTGAGTTGTTTAATGATAAATACGGTCAGCTGACCACTCAGTGCCGATCGCGCTGCTTCATCCACACCAATTAACACAGCTTTGGTAAAGGCTAGCCGCTGCTCAAAGGAAAAGGCAGTACTATCAACGTAATCACCTGGTTGATTTGCATCATCAAAGTCTTTGGCATCGACTAACACAACTTCTTCAAAACCGTTTCCATGCCAGTAAGCCATCATTTGTTCATTGGTTTTGAGGGAAACCATGCTATGGTGTTCCTGGCTGTAACCGTTCCACACCAACACTGGCAAGAAGTTGGTCACACCACCGAAAGCGGTGTGGAAGTGAGACATTGAACTCATGATGTAGGGTTCACCGAGTCCACCGTCGCCCAGGGTGAAAGGGAAAAGCTTGTCTTTGTGCAGCCGTGCTGCTGCCATTGCAAAGTGTTGCCCTTGTCCCAAAGGCCCTGCGGGTGCGAGAATACCGGGAATGTAGCCGCTAAGGTGTCCAAGAAGTCCGTGTTTTTCCCGGAAGCGATCGCGCAATTGTTGTACTGTAAAAATTCCCATGTCCTCTAGCGAACGATCCAAGAACATGGCACTATAAAATCCAGGGGCATGGTGTCCCACTTCGGTGATAATGTTCTTGTAACCGAGCATGACAAGCGCTGCGTAAGCTTCCGCTTGAGACGCAAAACCGCCTGGGTGTCCAGAGGCTTTACTTGCGGTGACTTGCAGTATCAGGTAGCGCAAAGCGTCGGCAGCAAGTAAGGTTTGGAAGGCGGCTGCTGGATCTGTGGGGTCTTTTATTGCTACTTTGCCCGACTCTATGACAGGTGTTCCACCATAAGTTTCAAAACCTGGGATTGCTTGACCAAAGTATTGAATTCCTTCGCAAAAATCGGGAGATGCTGCAGTTGCCTTTGGGGTGATTGCTGTCATGCTGAGTACCTTATTTCAAGTATTGAGGAGACACTATACATGCTCCTTCAATTTAATAAAAATTTTACAACTTTCAGGTTGTTACAGTTTATTACTGTTTAGTAACGCTAAGATAATTAGCTTAAATATTGAAAGGCAATGTCAGGAATTTATCTTAAGGTAGTTTCAGTAGCAAAAAATTTTAACTCACAAAAAATTTATGAAACTACCAAATGGTCCACAAAGCCCTGCCTTTGTACAAATGCTTCGCTGGGTTTTCAGCCCTATGTCCTTTATGGAAGAGTGCGCCCAGCGGTATGGGGATATTTTTAGCCTGCGGTTACAAAGCAATAGTTCGCCTATAGTGTTCGTTAGTAATCCCCAGGCATTGCAGGAGATTTTAACAAGCGATACAAAGCAGTTTGAAGCCTCCGGTGAGTTGAACCAGATTTTTGCAAGTCTTCTAGGAAAGCACTCTGTGATCACTGTAAGCGGGGCGCAGCACCAGCGTCAACGGCAATTGTTAATGCCGACCTTTCATGGTGACAGGATGCGAAACTACGGTCAAGTGATTGGCAATATCACAGAGGAAATCATCAACCAATGGCAGATAGGCAAACCTTTCAGCGTCAGGTCTGCGATGCAAACCATTACCATGCGGACGATTATGCAAGCCGTGTTTGGACTATATAACAGTCCACGCGCTCAAGAACTGGAGAAACGTTTGTCTGCCATGCTCGAAAAGGGAAGTTCTCGGTTGAGTGCTGCGATGCTTTATTTTCCCATTCTACAACAAGATTTTGGTCCGTTGAGTCCTTGGGGACAGGCAATGCGCCGCCAACAGCAAGCTGACCAACTCCTTTACGAGGAAATTAACGAACGTCGAGAGCAAGCAGACGACTCTCGCACAGATATCCTCAGCTTGCTGATGACAGCAACAGATGAAGCCGGTCAACCCATGACCGACGAGGAATTACGTGATGAGTTGATGACGCTGCTGTTTGCTGGTCACGAAACCACGGCGACAGCCCTAACATGGGCATTGTACTGGATTCATAAACTGCCAGTAGTACGGGAAAAACTGCTAGAGGAACTTGATAAGTTGGGTGAAAATCCAGACCCTAGTACCATTTTTAAGTTACCCTACCTCAATGCTGTTTGCTGCGAAACCTTGCGGATTTACCCTGTTGCTATGCTGACGTTTCCACGGGTGGTGAGAACAGCCGTATCGCTATGTGGCTACGAACTGGAACCGGATACATTGGTGATTGGCTCTATGTATCTGACGCACCAGCGTGAGGATTTATACCCCCAACCCAAGCAGTTTAAGCCAGAACGCTTTTTGGAAAGGCAATTCTCCCCTTATGAGTATTTGCCCTTTGGGGGCGGTGCAAGGCGCTGTATTGGTTTAGCCTTTGCCCAGTTTGAAATGAAAGTTGTACTGGCAAAAATCCTTTCGCGGTTGGAATTGGGGCTGGTTGATGATCGTGATGTGCGACCGAAACGTCGTGGTTTGGTGACAGGACTGGAACGTCCTATCCAAATGGTTGTTAAAAATCAGCACACCGTCAAATCTCAAATTTTGGAATCTATCGCAGGTTGAGTTTTTTAAAAATAGGATTTTGGTATAGTTTTCGGCACAGTAGTAGGTAGGGCATATGTCCTACCTACTACATTTTGAGCCAGGAAAGAGAAATATCTGAAGTTTTATCATGATGGTTTCTTTAATACAAACACTACGATTAATTGTTAATC
This sequence comes from Mastigocladopsis repens PCC 10914, assembly GCF_000315565.1. Lineage (NCBI taxonomy): Bacteria > Bacillati > Cyanobacteriota > Cyanophyceae > Nostocales > Symphyonemataceae > Mastigocladopsis > Mastigocladopsis repens. The sequence continues at coordinate 4,304,438 of NZ_JH992901.1, forward strand.
CAACAAAATTTTTAGAGGATTGTGCTGCCAACTATGGCGACATATTTACGGTGCGAGTATTAGGGATAAATTCGCCGCCAGTCGTATTTTTTAGTAGTCCTGAAGCTATTGCTGATTGTTTTGCGATTCCAGCGAAAGAGTTAGATTTTAAGAAGGCAACTCATGTTTTTGAGCCTTTGTTTGGGGCAAATTCAATTGTGTTGCAAGAGGGGCGATCGCACAATCGTCAAAGGCAGTTATTAATGCCACCTTTTCATGGCGATCGCATGAAGGATTACGGTCAAGCCATTTGCCAAATCACTGAAGAAGTCACACAAAATTGGACACAAGGCACATCTGTTTCTATGCAACAAGTCATGCCTGATATCACTTTGCAAATTATATTGCAAGTGGTATTTGGTATGAGTCCCGGTGGGCGTTATCAAAAATTAAAAGAACTGCTGAGTTCTTTGTTAGAAGACGTGACTAAACCTTTGTACTCTACCTTGTTTTTTTTCCCGCCACTACAAAAAGATTTAGGTGCGTGGAGTCCTTGGGGAAATTTTACCAGACGGCGAGAGGAAATTGATAAACTGATTTATGCAGAGATTTCCGAACGGCGTTTATCTAATGATGCTTCGCGTACAGATATTTTGAGTTTGCTGATGTCGGCGCATGACGAAAACGGACAGCAGATGACAGATAAAGAGTTACGCGATCAATTAGTTTCTCTGCTACTTTTAGGATATGAAACAACAGCACCAGTCTTGGCGTGGGTGTTTTATTTAATTCACTCTCATCCTCAGGTAAAAGATAAGCTGATGCAGGAATTGAATACTTTAGGAGATGCACCCAATCCTGAAGCTATGACTCAATTACCTTACCTCAGCGCTGTCTGTCAGGAAACACTGCGAATTCACCCCATCGCTTTGATTTGCACACCACGAATGGTAAAAGATAAAGTAGAAATTGCTGGTCATACATTTACATCAGGGACAGTTTTAGTTCCCTCCATTCATTTAGCACATCGACGTGCAGAAACTTACCCTGAACCAGAAAAGTTTCAACCAGAAAGATTTCTCAACCAGAAATTTTCGCCTTATGAATATTTCCCTTTTGGTGGCGGTTATCGTGGATGTATTGGTGCAGCATTTTCTATGTATGAACTGAAATTAGTAGTAGCAACAATTTTATCACGTTTTCAACTAAATCTGGCTGACAATCGTCCAGTGCGTCCAGTACGTCGTGGCATTACGATTGTTCCCTCTGGGGGTGTGCGGATGGTTGTTACTAAAGAGATGAAGAAGGCAAATAATTTTGTGTATTTGTAGCTATTGCTCAAGGTGTAAAGATTAAGGAACCACAGATGCACACAGATTAACACAGATAGTATTTTCCTCTTCTTCCTCTATGTTCTTTGTTGCCTCATGTGGTTCGTTTATTATCCAATGATAGGATTTTTATATCTTCCTTCTTTTATATCTTGATGTAGATACTATTCTGAGTTTTTAGCGTCAAAATTAAGCAGTAAAAGGACGCGAGGAGATAAATAATTCATGTCACAAGAGCAACGGTTAGAGGAGCAGATGCTTTCCCAGGAAGCCGAAAGGCGACTTTCTGAACAGCTCGATGGAGCAGAAAAAATAGACGTAGATGTACAAACAGACCTGCTGAAAATATTTCAGGGACAGGCAGATGGAGTTTCTGTAACAGGTCAAGGATTGGTAATGCGAGGCATCCGTGTGCAGGACATAAAACTGCAAACAGATAGCGTTGCTGTGAATCCTTTAAGTGCTATTTTTGGTCAAGTAGAACTGAATCATCCAATCAATAGCACTGCTCGTATTGTACTTACAGAAACAGATATTAACCATGCATTGACCTCAGATTTTGTTCGCAGCAAGATGCAAAACTTTGAGTTAAATGTAGAAGGTGAAATTGTATGTTTACAGCCACAAGAAATCCAAATTCATTTACTAGCTAATGGTAAGATAGGGTTTACGGGAAAGGTTCTGTTAAAAGAAAAAGGGAATGCTCGCCCAGTAAGTTTCACTGCACAGGTTTGTCCACGCACTAAACACAAACCCATAATGCTAGAAAATTTCAACTGCACTCAAGGGGAAGGGATTTCACTCGAAGTTGTTGTTGCCCTAATGCAGAAGGTAAAACAACTGGTAAATTTACCATACTTTGAGTTTGATGATGTAGTATTGCGTGTCAAAAATATGGAAGTGCAAAAAGGCACTGTGACACTTTTGGTAGACGCTCATGTTAGGCAAATACCTGCTAGTGCAAGTAATAGTTAATTATGAGTTGGGAGTTGTGGTATACTCCCGCTGTTCTTTGTCAAGAACTATCACTAACCACTAAACTAGCGCCTAAGAGCAATTACCTGTTACCAACAGTAACATCATTATAAATCATACCTAAAGGTTAATTTTTATAACTGCCGAATGATGTAAAGGTATCAACATCTTTCTAAAATCGGGAGTATATCTACTTCCCGAAAAATAAATTATGCAAACTTATGATGTTGTAATTATTGGAGCAGGACATAATGGGCTAGTTTGTGCCGCTTATTTGCTGAAAGCTGGCTATAGCGTCTTGCTATTAGAAAAGCGTTCTGTTCCTGGTGGTGCAGCGACAACAGAGGAATGTTTGCCAAAAGAAGCTCCTGGATTTAAGTTTAACTTGTGTGCCATTGACCACGAGTTTATTCACTTAGGACCAGTCGTACAAGAATTAGAACTGGAAAAGTACGGTTTGGAATATCTGGAGTGCGATCCAGTTGTTTTTTGTCCTCACCCCGACGGGAAGTATTTTTTAGGTCATAAGTCGTTAGAAAAAACTTGTGCAGAAATTGCCCGTTACAGTGAACGCGATGCCAAAAAATATGCTGAATATACAGACTACTGGCAGCGGGCAATAGGTGCAATGGTTCCCATGTTTAACGCGCCGCCAAAGTCAGTTTTAGATATTCTTGGCAATTACGACATCGCAAAGCTGAAAGATTTATTTTCGGTCATTGGTTCTCCTAACAAGACGCTGGACTTTATTCGCAACATGTTGACCAGCGCTGAAGATATTCTTAACGAGTGGTTTGATTCAGAATTTCTGAAAGCGCCTTTGGCAAGACTTGCAGCCGAACTAGGTGCGCCTCCCTCGCAAAAAACCATTGCCATTGGTGCAATTATGATGGCGATGCGTCATGACCCCGGTATGGCAAGACCCCGTGGCGGTACTGGTGCATTGGTGCAAGCTTTAGTAAAGTTGGTGACAAGTAAAGGCGGCGTTATCTTAACTGATCAGCACGTTGAGAAAGTTTTGGTTGATAATGGTCGTGCTGTTGGTGTGCGGGTGGCAAACGGCACTGAATATCGTGCTAAAGACGGGGTAATATCAAATATTGATGCCAAGCGGGTATTTTTGCAATTGATCGATGATAGCGATGTGAATGCAGCTGATCCAAATTTGCGAGAAAGATTAGAACGCCGCATCGTCAATAACAACGAAACTATTCTCAAGATTGACTTGGCTTTAAACGAACCGCCGCGCTTTGAACATCACGAACACAAGGATGAATATCTCATTGGATCTGTTTTGATTGCAGATTCTATTGCTCACGTTGAACAGGCACATAGTAAATGTACCTTAGGAGAGATTCCAGATTCCGACCCCTCAATGTACGTGGTTGTGCCGACAATGTTAGATCCATCAATGGCACCACCAGGCAAGCATACCGTGTGGATTGAGTTTTTCGCCCCGTATCAAATTGCAGGCGCAGAAGGCACGGGTTTGAAGGGTACAGGTTGGACGGATGAACTGAAAAATAAAGTTGCAGACAGGGTGGTTGATAAACTAGCAGACTACGCGCCAAATGTGAAAAACGCACTGATCGCCCGTCGCGTGGAAAGCCCGGCGGAACTAGGAGAAAGATTGGGCGCGTACAAAGGAAATTACTACCACATTGACATGACCTTGGATCAGATGGTGTTTTTCCGTCCCTTGCCAGAGATAGCGAACTACAAAACCCCAATTGAGAATTTGTTCCTCACAGGTGCGGGAACTCATCCAGGCGGTTCAATTTCAGGAATGCCCGGACGCAATTGTGCGCGAGTCTTTTTGCAGAATAAGCATCCCATAGCACAGACACTTAGGGATGCACGGGATTCGATTAAGTCAACAGTTGGGTCGGTGTTTAAGATTAATTAATTACTAGGGTAAGGTATCACGAATCGATTAGGAACTTAAGCTCTGATTGTGTAGAGACGCGAAATAGCTTCGTTAAACAAAGCTATTTCGCGTCTCTACACATTGTTTAAAACCTAATAAAGTGAGTGGTTAACAACTGTTTCATTTCTTCTTCGTTACTGTTTAATGTGAAAAGCTAGGGAAGTGTTATGCTATTTCGCCAGTTATTTGACAAGGAATCAAGTACTTATACTTACCTAATTGCCGATATCAAAACGAAGGTTGCTGTCCTCGTCGATCCAGTTTTAGAACAATTTGAGCGGGATTGCCAGCTGCTTCAACAACTAGAACTTTCTCTACGCTATTGTTTAGAAACTCACATCCATGCCGATCACGTTACCAGTACAGGCAAGTTGCGAGCTGCAACTGGTTGTGAAGCAATTCTTCCGGTTGGATCAGAAGCTGTCTGTGCAGACCGCTATATTGCAGATGGAGAAATCTTGCAGTTGGGGTCAGTCGTGATTGAGGCGATCGCCACTCCTGGTCATACAAATGCTCACCTAGCCTATCTAGTTAGCAAAGAGCGTGTTCTGACGGGTGATGCGTTGTTTATCCGAGGTTGCGGCAGGACTGATTTTCAAAGCGGCGATGCTGGTACTTTATATGACTCTGTGACACAGCGGCTATTTACTCTACCTGATGAAACTCTGGTCTATCCCGGTCATGACTATCAAGGTTGTACTGTCTCCACAATTGGCGAAGAAAAACGTTGCAACCCAAGATTTGCTAACCATGAGCGTCATAGCTTTATTGAATTGATGGGAAATCTAAAGTTAGACTTTCCTAAAAAGATGATGGAAGCGGTTCCTGCTAATCAAAATTGCGGTCGTATCTTGTCTACATAGATATAGGTATTATTTATGCTTTCACGGGCTACCTAATTACTAAGCGTGAACTTATATTTCTTTTTCAGAATCAATAATACATTTTTTTCTCTGGTTCAATATCGAAGTGTATAACCTTAATTAATAGCTCCTTTATGCATTTGACTCAACTATAGGAGTTAAATTACTACGCTTTCAAATCCGATATTTAACATACCAGAGGGACTGTTTATGACACAGAACAACGCAGCCCAACTTTTCAAAGCCGTCAGACAAGATCAGGCATTACAGCAAAGACTCAAAGCTGCAACTAACCCAGAAGCTTTCATCACAATTGCTAAAGAGCGTGGCTTTGACTTCACGGTTGAAGAACTGGAGACTGAGATCAGCAAATTGTCTGAAGAAGAGTTGGCAGCAATTGTCAATCCAGGAATAGCACCTAGAACCCATATTTATCCTAGGTAATTCCTTATCTACAAAGGGTGTACAGTATGCCGCATCAGTGGCAACTTAAACTTAAGATTAATATTGGTCATCTTGAGTAAAAGACTAGCCCTCATACCTTTTCTCCTAATATTGGGAGAAGGGGTATGAAGCCTTTTCTCCTCTCTTCCATACTGGGGCAGAAAAGCTTGTTCTATGACGAGCAAACTCTTGCAAAAGTAGATTTTTTTATATAAAACCACTGATGGACACGAAATTTACACAGATACGATATGTGTGTAAATCAGTGTTTATCTGTAATGGTCAGACCATTTTGCATGGAATCCTGAGGGCACAAGAGTTGAAGGTCTGACAGCTATTGGTCGCGCTACAGTTATACGTTTGCGAATGAATAACGCAGTGATTATAGTTGCTCAAAGACGCTGGGTAATCAGTGGTTAGCATCCGCCTGCGGATTGAAGGCAAACAAAAACTAAATCACATAAATGCTTAATATTTAATTATAACCGCCGAAAGATTTATACTTCTTAACACCTTTCTAATATCTGGGAATATACCCTACTCCCGAAGTTGCACTTATGGAAGCGTATGATGTTGTGATTATTGGCGCTGGTCACAATGCACTTGTTTGTGCCGCCTATCTACTCAAAGCTGGATACAGCGTCCTACTCCTGGAGGCGCGTTCAATACCCGGTGGCGGTTCGACAACTGAAGAACTCATGCCGCAAGAAGCACCTGGTTTTAAATTCAACCCCTGCGCTATTAATCACCTATTTATTTTCCTTGGTCCAGTTATACAAGAATTAGAATTACACAAGTACGGCTTGGAATATCTTTCCTGTGATCCAGTCGCCTTTTGTCCCCATCCCGATGGCAAGTATTTTTTAGCTCATAAGTCTGTGGAAAAGACTTGTGCGGAGATTGCCCGTTACAGTGAGAGAGATGCCCAAAAATACGCCGAATACATTGACTTCTGGCAACGGTTTGTGAAAGCAGTGACGCCCTTTTTCAACGCAGCACCGAAGTCACTTGTTGACATTGCTGGTAACTACGGTCTAAAACATCTGCAAGACTTCTTCTCAATTCTGGGGGGTCCCAACACAACTCTAGATTTAATTCGCACGCTGCTTAGTAGTCCGATAGACAATATCAACGAGTATTTTGATTCTGAATTTGTCAAAGCACCCCTTGCGCGACTATCTGCGGAACTGAGTTCACCTCCCTCCCAAAAAGCGATGTCCTTTGGGGCAATGATGTTGGCATTGCGCCATAACCCCGGTATGGCACGCCCACGCGGCGGTACTGGCGCACTCAGCGAAGCTTTAGTAAAGTGTGTGACAAGTCTTGGTGGCGTTATCCTCACCGACCAAAAGGTTGAAAGAGTTTTAGTGGATAATAATCAAGCTGTCGGGGTGAGAGTTGCAGGTGGCAAAGAATATCGTGCTAACAAAGGTGTCATCTCAAGTCTTGATGCCAAGCGGTTGTTTTTGCAACTCATGGATACAAGCGATGTGGATAGCGCAGATGCGAATTTGCGCGACCGATTAGATCGCCGCATCATCAACAATAACGAAACAATTCTCAAAATAGATTGTGCTTTATCCGAACCGCTGCGCTTTGAACATCACCAACACAAAGATGAGTATCTCATTGGTTCTATTCTGATTGCAGATTCTATGAACCATGTGGAACAAGCTCATAGTGAGATTACTTTGGGTAAAATTCCCGATGAGAACCCTTCAATGTATGTGGTGATGCCTACAGGACTTGACCCCTCAATGGCACCTCAAGGCAAGCATACATTATGGATTGAGTTTTTTGCCCCTTATCAAATTGCCGGTGCAGAAGGTACGGGGTTGAAAGGGACAGGCTGGACGGATGAATTGAAAAACAAAGTTGCTGATAAGGTGATTTCTAAACTGGCAGAGTATTCACCTAATCTCAAACACTCGATCATCGCCCGTCATGTGGAAAGTCCGGCGGAACTCGGAGAACGCCTGGGAACTTACAAGGGCAACTATTACCACATTGATATGACTCTAGAACAGATGCTGTGCTTCCGTCCTCTACCAGAGTTGGCTAATTATAAAACTCCGATTGAGAATTTATATCTCACGGGTGCAGGAACTCATCCAGGTGGTTCCATTTCTGGCTTACCGGGACGCAACTGTGCGAAAATGTTTTTGCATACTCAGGAACCATTGACACAAACATTAAAAGATGCAGGAGATTCAATAAAATCTACCGTTGCAACGGTTCTCGGTCGCGAATGATGAGTTTGTAGTAAGCGCAAAGAGTGCTTACTACAACCTTAATTCTCATAACACATCTTCCTTTGTGAGCAAGTAACGTCTTACTCGTTACCGATGACAAGGATAACTGAAAATTGATGTAATAAAAATGCTGTTGTCAGTGCTGGAGCCATGACTGAGCGGGTTTTGATTCTTGGAGGGCGGGGGCGGATCGGCAGTAGTGTTGCCCAAGACCTTCTCACCCATACACAAGCAGAAGTTACAATCACGGGACGCACCCCAGATCATGGAATGAGTGATCCGCGAGTGCAATTTTTGGTGTTGGACTTGGCAGACGTGGAGAAATTGAGGAAGGCGATCGCCTCTGCCAACTTGGTGGTTCACTGCGCTGGTCCTTTTCACTACCGAGACGCCAATGTTCTGAAAATCTGTATTGAACATGGCGTCAACTACGTCGATGTCAGTGACCACCGTTCTTATACTAGTAAGGCTCTGGGCTACAATGATGCAGCGGTATCTGCCGGTGTCACGGCGATTGTTAACACTGGCATATTTCCCGGTATTTCTAACAGCATGGTACGTCAGGGCGTTGAGCAATTCGACGCACCGGAAAAGATTCATTTGAGTTATTTGGTGTCTGGTTCGGGTGGGGCTGGTGTCACCGTCATGCGGACAACTTTTTTAGGGTTGCAAAAACCTTTTGAATCTTTGATAGATGGTCAATGGCAGATGGTAAAGCCTTACAGCCAACGCGAAAATATTGACTTTCCACCCCCGTATGGACGCACCGGAGTTTACTGGTTTGATATGCCAGAAACCTTCACACTGCCTCATGCTTTTCCCTCTGTGAAAACAGTCATTACCAAATTTGGTTCAGTTCCCGATTTTTATAATCATTTGACTTGGATAGCTGCTCATATTTTTCCTAAGCCACTCATGCAACAGAAAGGCGCTATTGAATTTTTGGCTCATGTCAGCCATTTTATGACCGATGTAACTAATCGCTTCAGTGGTATTGGGGTAGCAGTTCGCTCAGAAATTACAGGTCTTAAAGATGATAGAGAAGCAGTCTTTTGCTCTAGTTTAGTCCATGAAAATACCGCAGTGGCTTCTGGTTGTGGCACGGGTAGTATTGCCCAACTGTTACTAGATCGCAAGCTGAAAAAACCTGGTGTGTCGCCTGTTGAAGAAGCACTACCAACAGATTTGTTTGAGCAAATAATGCAAAGCCGAGGTATTAAGATTAGTCACGATTGGTTGTAAAAATAGCATTAAAGAAAAACATTGATGGCTTAAGGTATTTCCGATTCCCCAACTTTATACTGGGTTTTCTCCCATGATTAGCATCATGAATACCTTGCATAATCATCTGAAAAAATCAAACTCTGTAAAGAAAAGTAGAGCTTGGAAACTAGCAAAGTAGTAGGCACTACTTTGGTATAGCGCTAAAGCGCTTACTACATACCTTTAATTATTTACACCGACCTACTTATTTCTATTTTTTCTGCCTAGAGTGACAAAAGAAAGTTATGAGTTTTTCACCGGGCACTATATGATTCATTCACACCAAACTGTGGGTAAAGATAATCCACCTGAGATGTATATTGATTTGTTTCTCAGTAACAACGGTTGGGTAGATAAGTTAGTTGCAGTTAATCCTGGTTGAAGAAGAAAATTGGAGGTTCAGTATCAAGAAACTTCCACCTTAATAACGGGGGATGCCTGGGAGCTTGGTGTCTTTAGACCAAAGAGGAAAGGCGGCGCGAGTAGTTTTAACTACCGCGCTGTTTTGCTTTTAAGTGCTGGTTTTTTTTCTCCATTCTCATGCACTTTTTGTCTTGCTTGTCAATGCGTAAGTTCTAATTCCAGCCCCTGATGGGGTGACTCATAAAATCTCTTTTTTCTCTGCCTCCTCTGCGCCCTCTGCGGTTCAAAAGTCATTTATTTAACCGGCGCACAGAGAAGTCAGAGCGGCGGAAGCCGCCGCTCTGAACTTCGGAGGAATACAGAGGAAAATTTTTACCTATCTTGAAAGGGCTAGTTCTAATTCAAATAGCGCAGTATGGTACTTTGTGCCATATTTTGAATTTGGAATTTTAAATTTTGAATGTACCCTCTGGTAGAAGGCAAAGTTGTACCTAACCACGTAGGATTCCTGTGAGTTATACAATGCAAACAAGCATTTATATCTACTTCACAGAAGCTGACAACAGAAAACTCAGGAGGGTATATCATGCAAATCGTTTTAGCTAGTTTCAATAAAGCGTTACGTCAAAGCATCGTTGTCATCGGGTTAATGTTTTTCATCAACTTTTCGGGTTTATTTTTTTTTGTTCAGCCTAGCTATGCAGTAGGATTTTCAACTGAAAAACCTGCATTTTCAACCGAGAAACTCACACCGGAAGAGAAGATTGATCGTGCTTACGAATATAACCGAGCTGCTGGTATTCGTGCAGAAGACAGACAAGAGGCTTATGAACAAGCCGTAAAAGATTCTGAAAGCCCACAAAGTGTGGAGAAGGTTTACGAAAGGAATGTGAAGGCTTACGAAAAAGAAAATCAAGAGCCGAATTTAATTGAAAAAGCTGAAGACCTGATTGAGAAAGTAACAGGTAAGTAAAGGAAAATAAGGGAGATGAGGAAGTAAGAAGTGTTCATTTTGCATCCTTATCCCCCTTATCCTCTTCATGACTTCATTCAAATTCATCAATTGTAGCTGGAGGAGAAGCATTTTTGTTGTCGGCAAGATTGTGCTCATACCAATTCATTAATGGCGTTGAACTAATTCCATGCACAATCACAGAAACGACAATAGTGCTATAAGTAATCCAGCCAATTTGCTCACCAAGGTCGCCTTTTAAACCATTACCAAAGGCATAGGCAAGATAATATAAAGAGCCAACTCCACGAATGCCAAACCAACCAAATAACCACCGAGTTCCCGGATGAAATGTCTGATGACGCGGGTTGACAGGGCGTTTACCAATTGTGCTAATCCAGGCTCCTCCAGGTCGGATGATTAAGAACAACAAGACTATTACCAAAAAAGATTGGGAAGCATATTCCACCATTGGTTTAAATAATAAAATAGAACCCAATAATAAAATTGTCCCGACTTCCAAAAGCTTTTCAATTCGCTCTATAAATTCCAATTGTGCCAGTGGCTTTTCTGGATTTTTATAACTCCGCTGAACAACTAAACCTGCAACAAATACTCCAAGAAATCCATAACCATTCACAAATTCTGTCAAGGAATAAGTTAGCAAAATTGTGCTGATGGCAACAAAATCTTCCATTAATTCATCAGCACGACGGCGTTTTTGAATTTTTTTATCAATCCAAACGACAGCTTTGGCGACGATAATCCCCATAACTATCCCAGCAGCGATCGCCCAAATTAAATCAACCGCAACCCATTGTTTAAACCAGTTGTCCCAATTGTTATCTTTTAACGAATGAATGCCAAAATACACGAAGGGAAAAGCTAAAGCATCATTTAATCCGCCTTCTGAGGTCAAACCAAAGCGTAATTCATCTTGGTCGTGTGTATCAGTCAGTTGAACTTCTGAAGCTAATACTGGGTCAGTAGGTGCAAGAATTGCTCCTAATAAAATAGCTGCTCCCCAATCCATGCCTAAAAATAATTTGCCGACAATAGCAAGCCCAAAAATTGAAATCGGCATCAAAAAACCAATCAGCCGCACCGTTATATCCCAAGCGCCCAATTGTAGCGGGCGAATGATTTTCAAGCCGCAGCTATACACAGATACAATCACCACGAATTCTGTTACCCTTTCCAAGACCTCGGCGTTAAATACTCCGTCGCGGCGCAAGTGAACCAACCCAAAGCCATAGGGACCCAATAATATACCAACTACTAGGTAGATGAGAGCAAAGGAAAGAGGTAAGCGCGAAATCCAGCCTGAACCTAAGGTAACAATTAACAGCAGTAGACCAATGACAAATAGGTCAATAATATAGACATCAACCATAACAAATGCTTTTCCTTATAGAAGGCTGCAACAAGAGTCTACTTGCGATGACTTTTAGGTCTACATCTCCTTACGGTAGATTTGTTGTAAATACTTTACATTACCTATGACCGATGATGCGCGTAGTCGCCTATACAGATTCTGCCGGTATTGGAGGAGCGGAAATTAGCCTCCAACATTTAGTCACTAATGTGTCTAAAGATATAGACATTACCATAGTCGGTACTAGCCATCTGGTAGTAGATGCAATTGCACAGCATAGACTGCAAGCATCGCGGGTGGTATTACCTGCGATGGGAATCCTGTCCCTAACGGCGCACCTTCAGGCGTTGCATCGCCTGCGTCCTGATGTGGTACATATCAACATCTGCACCCCTTGGGAGTGTGCAACGGGTCTTTTGGCTGCACTGACATTACCTAATGCTCGTGTGGTGCGCGTTGACCAGCTACCATTACGCACTACAGACGCTGTTAAGTTGTGGCGTACTAGGGCGCTGTCGCTGCGAGTTGATGCTCATGTTGCCGTTGGTGAGCCAAGTGCAAGGCGGATGGAGGATTTCTACGCTCTAGGTCGAGGCACAGTAATTTCTATACCAAACTGTATACCGGATATTACAGAGCAGAACTCCATCCCCATCCCTTCCCCGTTTATGAACAGGGGTGCTAGAGGCACTGATGGACAGATAGTGATTGGTAGCATCGGTAGACTGGATGCCATGAAGGGTCACGATCTTCTGCTGCGGGCTATTGCTCAACTTGAAGGAGTGCGAGTGGTTATTCTGGGTGAGGGTGGACAACGTACAGCCCTGGAGAAGCTAGCAACTGAGTTGGGAGTGAGCGATCGCGTCGAGTTTCCCGGATGGATGGATAACCCCCGCGCCTACATACCACAATTTGACATCTTTGCTATGCCTTCCCGTTCAGAGGGGTTTCCTTTAGCGGTAGTTGAAGCAATGCTTGCCGCCTGTCCTGTGGTTGCTACCCGCGTGGGTAGCGTTGCGGAAGCGGTGAGCGATGGCGAAACTGGGTTATTGGTAAATAAAGACGATGTAGAAGGACTGACTGCTGCACTGCACCGTCTGCGTGATGATGCAGCACTGCGTATCCGTCTTGGTCAATGCGGTCGGGAGGTAGCACGGCGTAACTTTACCGTAGAACATATGGTTAACAGTTATGAGCGCCTATGGTATGAAGTGGTGACAAAGCCTCAAGCTCCCCGACTGTGGCTTCCACAACCCCGTGAATGACTAAGTCGCATCAAGATTTATCTATGATAGCTAGGTCTACTGTTGGACTCCACTCATTGTTGAAGTACTGCTCCAGTCTTAGTGCAAGCAACACCAAATCCCACAATGCACCCAGTTTGCCTGTAGGGAATTGAGCTTACGGAACTGGGGAGGAACCCAGGTTCTGAGGCGAATTGATGTTAATTGTGATTGCTGTACCCTTGAGTTCTCCTCCTGTGGCAGTGTTGTACAAGATGAACCCTCGGCTTGGTTGGTCGAAGAGATATCCACGACCAGAGGGTGGTACTTTCCCTTGCTTAACTAAAGCAATGAAAGATTCCAGATACCTACGTATACTCTGATGGTTCCCTTGATTTGTCTTCGTATGCTTCTCAATAAGCATCATGAACAAGTCCAAGCTGCGAATATCTTGTCCTTCAATGAGACTACCGTTATTTAAGAAAGAACTGGCTATGAGCTTTCCATTGACTTGTTGAACTTTAAAAAGGGTGTAATAGCGCTCCTGTTTTTGCTCAACTCTGACATAACAAGCCCAGGAACCGTCCGGGTTCTGTCTAAAACCTTGCTGTGCTAGATAGGAAAGCGGAGAAAGGCTTTGCTCTCCTGTCGGTGAAGGGAGTAAATTCTCGACTGCATCGAAAGAGCAAATCTTCTGCTGCGTTGTTTCTGGCTGGGGAACAGTTGGAGTCTGCTGCGTTGTTTCTGGCTGGGGAACAGTTGGAGTCTGCTGCGCTATTGCAAAGTCAGGCATAGCAGCATATGCAGACACCGAAAGAGCGAATGTGCCAATCAAACGAACAATGATATTCATAAAGTGTTGGCGAGTGAGTAGCAAGGGGTACGGTTAGCGATGTTGACAAAAACCCATGCTTGATGAGTCAGCAAGGGGTTTTAGTCGTGGAATATCAATAATGTACACTAAGCACAAAACTTTGATGGAAAGGGCGTTTTACCGTCTAACAATGCCTGCCTATTTTTAGTCAAAGTAGGCAAAGTCACACTGCTTTTTGATAAAAGAATCAAAGTTCTAGCTTGTTGAAAAGGTAATAACTGAGTTTTGTTTTACACAAGTTGCTTTTGGCAAACTTTGCCAAAGGCATAGATTCTTGTTCTGTTGCTACTCAAACTCCAAGTGGAAGTCGTGATATGCACTACTGGAGCCATAGAGATACTATCCTTCATGAAGATGTGTGGAAGGTGCCATTTTGGGCAAAGTAATCCCTCTAGCGAGCTAATTTTAGCCGTTGATGTTGTTAAATGTTTATTAGTTAATAGTTGCACACGGATGTTAACTATTAACTTGGAACACACACAAATAATTTACACCGAGATTGATACACCGTTGATAACAATTTAAAAAAGCTAGAGTGGTTATATTGTGCAACCGCTTTTTAGAAAAGTCAATCACCAGAGTACTGGTCTTTACTTATTATTGTAAGAATTTTTTGTAGCTATACAAATTTAAAATCGGGTTGGATCAGTTGAGTAAGTTTTGTGATATTATTTTCTGAATATAGAATTAAGAGCATAGCTAATTTATAAAGTACATCTTAAGTAGTCAAAGGCACAAGTTTACAGCGCGATATTAAGTAGTTGTGCCGCGCTTTACAAATTTAACGTTGTCTGTATAAACAGCTTCTAAAATGGCATTAGCTCTTAATTATACCAAGCTTTATCTGGATAAGTTAATATACTTATTTCATTGTTTCTGATGTCAGGATTCTTAGTCTTTTTGATACGCATCCTCTTCCAAGTCAAACTATTCTTCAGCTAATTGCAAATCACGTTCAGCCTATCAATTCTTTCCTCGACTGTTTCTTCTAGCAATATATTATTTAGAGGATGTTTTCAAAGTCGAAAGCAGTTAAAAATTATGGGAGGCGTCTGACCATGATGCGGATTATAGCGATACTGAGGTGAATACAAAAAGTAGATATCATGTAAATGAAACCACAGATAATTGGTCTGTGTTTATCTGTGGTTCCAAATAATAAATTAGGATTTTTGCAAAAAGTCTAATGTCTACAATTCCAACTTCACACCCCGAATTGAATAATCCAACAACTCCATCGGGTGCATGATGGAAATTTTCTTACCCTGCAACCTCAAATGCTTGCTAATTTGCAAAGTACAACCTGGGTTAGCAGAAGCAATTAACTCCGCACCAGTATTCAGCAAATTCTGCACTTTTTGGTTACCCAATTCTTCAGCGACCTCTGGTTGCAGCATATTGTAAACCCCCGCACTACCACAACATATAGCCGCATCGATAGGTTCGCGCAATTTCACACCAGGAATTTGCCGCAATACCTGACGCGGTTGCACACTAATCTTTTGCCCGTGCAACAAATGGCATGCATCTTGATAAACCAAAGTCAAGGGTTTATCACTAAGAGGTGACAATTTTGCTGTTAAACCAACAGTCGCCAAAAACTCTTGCACATCTCTAACTTTCGCGGCGAATTCTTTAGCTTTTTCCCGATATTCCGGGTCATCCTCTAAAATGTGACCATACTCTTTTAACGTATGACCGCAACCAGCAGCATTGATAATCACGAAATCGACATCAATATTTGCAAAACTATCAATCATCTGCCTTGCTAAAGCTTTGGCTTGTTCCGTTTGTCCTTGATGTTCGGGAAGCGCCGCACAACACCCTTGAGTTTTAGGAATCACAACCTCACAGCCATTTGCTGTTAAAACACGCACAGTTGCTTCATTTATAGAAGAAAAAAATAGCCTTTGCACACATCCCAAAATCACCCCAACTCGGTAACGTTTCTCACCCTGCGCTGAAATCACATCTGGTAAATTACCTTCAAAGGATTTTAAAGTAATTTTTGGCAAAATTGTTTCCATTGCAGCCAAGCGGGGAGATATCCGCTTCAGCAACCCAGTCGTACGTACAAGTTTCTGCAAACCCAACTTTTGATAAACAAACAATGGAACGAGCAAAACTTTCAAACGATTGGGATAGGGAAACAAAGAAAATATCAGTTTGCGAAGCAGTGTATCCGACAAACTGCGGGGATAATTGCGTTCAACTTGGTGACGAGTCGCAGAAATCAACTTGTCATACTGCACACCAGAAGGACAAGTCGTCACACAAGCAAGACACCCCAAACAACTATCAAAATGTTGTGCAGTTGCCTTATTTAGAGGAATCTCACTCTCATTAATTGCATCCATTAGATAGATGCGCCCTCGCGGAGAATCCATCTCCTTGCCAAGAACCCTGTAACTGGGACAAGTCGAGAGACAAAACCCACAATGAACACAAGTGTCAATCAACTTTGGCTCAGGCGGATGGTTTGCATCAAACCCAGTCAAATCCTGCAAACTAGCCTTCTTACTATCTGAATTTTCTGAAACTTGCATATTATTTCTTATTCTCCCCCCTCTTGGCGTCCTTTGCGTATAGGTGGTTTAGTTAAACTAAATTCCACCTACAAAACGACCAGGACTTAAAATATTTTCCTTATCAAACTGTTCTTTTATCCGATGCATTAACTGCACAGCATTACCAGTGTAGCCCCACACATCAACCTGCTGCTTAACCTTCACTGGTGCTGACAAAATAGTCAAGAAACCACCATGACTTTGACAGAGATTTCGTGTCCCCAACACCTTATCAACTGTATTTTCACCCTCAAATCGCAACACCCCCAAACCGCTAGCGATGTGAACCAAACCCACTTCCGCTTGAGTCAAAACCTCAACAGCAGAAGTTGGTAGTACTCCTATTTTGCAAGTTATTGCAGAGTCGTTGGGAGAAGAATGCATTTGTTGTCGCAATATGCGCCATAACTCAACTTCATCTACTGTTGAATATATCGTCCCTTGCAAACCGAGTTTCGCCCCTACTTCCAAAAGTCGGTTTGATTGTTCTTTGACACTCTGTGCAATACTTTGGAAGCGAACAATTAATCCCAATCCTTGACCCAACTCCAAATTAGATACCAGTTGAGTTGATAGCAAATCAGCTTGGGTTGGTGTTAAAGCAGAACCTCGCAGTGCATCAGCAGCTTGGGATACAGCCTCAGCCATACCAGTCAGCACTACCGTACCCGATGCTTCAGGTAACGGATAAACGCGAAAAGTCACTTGACTTATAACCCCTAGTGTACCATACGACCCAGTAAACAACTTCATCAAGTCGTATCCAGCAACGTTTTTCACCACTCGCCCCCCAGCTTTGGCGATTTGTCCATCAGCACGAACAAAGCTAATACCCAACAGTTGATCCCGTACACTCCCGTAACGCTGTCGTAGGGAACCTGTGTCAGCGGTAGTAACAATACCCCCAATTGTTGCTGTATCTTGTGTAATAGGGTCAAGGGCGAGAAATTGCTTAGAGTCCGCCAAAATTGCTTGGAGATCAGAAAACTTCATTCCAGCTTCGACTGTAATCGTCAAATCACCTATGGCGTGTTCAATCAGTCGGTTGAGGCGTTCTGTACTCACTACGATATCAACGTCTTTGACTAACCCACCCCAGTTCAGTTTACTGCCACTACCGCACGGTAAAACGCGCCAATTATTGCGATGCGCTTCTGTCATGACTTGGGCTAGCTGTTCGGTGGTGTGAGGATAGACAATACAACCGGGAGGAGTTGGGGAAGCGATCGCCACTAATATAGATTTTTGCTGACTGAGTGGTACATCTTCCCAACAGACACTATTTTCTGTGCCAACAATAGATGCAAAACAAGAGGCTAGCGCTTTCATCTGTTTGTTTTAGACTCTCTATATATCAATACGGTTCATGAAAGCAGCACATTTTTATTAGCTTTGGTGAAAGCCTTACTGTATAACGCATTGGTGATTTGATTGAGTCAGTGCTACTTATCTATAAAAATTCAATTTGACTGATGACGGAAATTCCTACCCATTCGGCATTTTGCAATAATGTAACCAACGCCCCGGAACCTTGTAATAACGAAACGATGACATTTGTATCCAGTAGATAACGTTTACCACTCATCCCGTAACATCCTTGTTTCGGTGATACTATAGCAATCCTAAATCATTTATAAACAATTCCTGTTCCCTGTTCCCTTTTAACTCATATTATGAGTATATCTATGCAGAGGCAAGTAAAGAAAAAATATTCTTAAACTTGGCGATCGCACCCTTGATATTCATACTTTTGTAAAGGCGATCGCTTCTAGTGATGGGATTGATTTAGGCGATCGCCCCTTGGGCGGCTCCTCCGGAGCATCGCCTCCGGTTAGGTTTTACATTATTTCTTTACAAGCTCTATTCTGTCAGAGTATCAAGTTTAGTTAGTATTCTTAAGCCTTCTTCTGGGTTGCCAGTTGCAGCCATTGCTTTAAATCTTGTATAGGCATCAAATTCTGCTAGAGCTATGGTAGAAAGTTCTTCAATCAATTTATTGACACTTATGCCTTTGGCTTGAGCAAGTTCTTTCAATCTGTTATGTTTATCATCTGGTAAACGAATAGTTAAAGTTGCCATTTTTGTTTAACTCCTAATAATTTCTTCTGGTGTTAGTATTGATAAGTTAGGAAATAACAATTCAGTGTTTTGGAAATCTTTGATATTGTGAGTGGCAATAATATGAGCATTTCCCGCAACTGCTAATTCAATTAAGTGATTGTCAGCTTCGTCTTTTAAATTAGGTCGCCATAAATAGTAAATAGAAATCCATTGGCTTACGCTCATCAGTGATGCAAGTAAAGCAGAGATTTCTTCACTAGTTAAAGGACATTTGGCGAGAATTTCTGAGCGCTGAATGACTGACTCATACTCAGAAAATAAAGCATTTCCCATCAAAGGCTGATATTCACCTTTCAAGCAGCGTCGAATGAGTTCTCGACTAGAGCCTTTAGAGCTAATAAGCGCACTAATAAAAACGCTGATATCAACTACAATTTTAATCGCCATCTTATTATGATGGCATATACGCTGTCATAAAAGTCCAAGTTAAAAGACTCAAAAGCGATCGCCCTTTCGGAGCATCGCCTCTGGCGGGCACTCTGTGCCAAAGCCCTTTGGGCACGCTACGCGATGGGCAAAGCCCCGCTTTCAGCGATCGCACTTCGTTGCACACTCTTTGCTGACACAAGCATTCTACTAAATTCTTAACTGATACCTTAACTGATATATCTGGTCTGGTGCAAACAGAGGAAACGTTGCATAGTTGAATTAACGCTGAATAAAGGGAGCAGATCAAGCAAGCGATCACAGTGATCGTATTTATGCGGATATTAGAGAAATAGCTAAAATGAACTTTTGGATTGAACTTCTGTCACGGATTACTGTAAATCTTTAAGTTTTACTGATTCTGGGGTCTTGCAACGATTCTCTCACTCCCAACTCTTAAATGGCAGCACAAATTACGTGTTCTTGGGAAATTGCCACTTTACCACAGACACTTTGTCAGGAAGCCTTGACTTTCAGCGCATAAGTTGGTCGCGCTTATTCCTAATAACAATATAGGAGTGATTTGCAGTGATTTACAAAATGCCCTCTGCCAGGAGCTTTCTGTCCAAAGTCTAATCCGAAAAATGTAAGTGAAAAAACATAAAAAAATAGCAGTGATACTATGAAAGATTCGATATGTTTGACTATCCATTTGGCTCTTAGTTTATTTTCACCCCCTTTAGGTGTTTTCCTCACACTTATTTTTGAAAAACCAAATAATCGCAATTGGCTTCATTGGTGGATTAACCTTGCTCTAACGATGTCACCATTACCGATTATAGGTAGTATTCATGCAATTTGGTTTATTGTAAAAGAAAAAAAATTACTCAACTCTTGTCCCAATCGAACAATGTATCCACTTCACAAACAAATACTAAATTCCTGCAAAAAACTCACAATATTGTGTCCATTATTCAAAATATTGTGTCCATAATTGGTATTATTATTAGTCTTATACTAACTTCGTTGGCTACTTATATAGCCTTTCAAAATTTAATGATTCAAAAGCAAAATTTTCCTAAAATTCCTCATAAAACTAGTTATATATGTTGTACTGAGACAAGCAAATACAAGCTTCCTTCTACTGATTTTTAGAATGAAATAGCCCTGTTCACTAACTCACCTTGGTTTAATAACTTATCTAGTAAAGATTTCAATTCATCAACTGACTTAAAAAGACGATAAGCAATATATTCTTTACATAGAATGCCAAACTAATTCAATAATGTTGTGCTAACAAATTGAGGACATTGCCTCCCGCATACCTTGCCAGTATTGAGGTTTAATGTCTTTGCTGCTCCAGCACATCCTTCAACATCTGCACAAGCTTTTGCTGGCTGCCCAACTCTATCAGCAGTTGCTCAAGCAAGGGTTGCACAATCAGTTGTCGTTGTGTCTCCCGAATGCAGTCTTTTGCAGTTGCCTTCATCAGGGCATGAGTTTGGAGAAGAGCGACGGGTGAGGAACTTTCTGCTCTCTCTCTACTGCTTACTATTTCTTTACAAACTTGCTTAACCAATCGCTCCGTAACGTATTCCTTGACTACAGGTTGCAGTGAGAATTGCTTTCCTGCTTTTTCAATGAGCGATCGCGGAGCGGTCTCTATGAGACATCGCCGCAACAGCGAGTACAAAGCGTCCGGCAATTCTTGCTTAGAGGTGACACTCACTACATCTTGTTTTAATTCCTTTACAGATACGGGTTCGCGATTAATTGCCAACCACAACATCACCTCTTGTTCTACTGGCGACAAGCGACTAAACTGGCGATCAAGCAGATCGCGAATATCATTAAAGACTAGTACTCCTTGTCCGATATACTCCAACACCTCCGCAATAGAGCCGTCAAACAACTGTTGAATTCCTGCTGCTACCATCTTCAGCGCGAACGGGTTGCCTCCGTAGTATTTGATCAGTCTGATCCATTCTGCGTCCGTACCCGTGAATTGTCCTCTAGGCTCGAACAGCTTTCGCCCATCTTCGGGTTTTAATCCTCTCAGTTGCAGCGAAGCGCAAGCGCGACGACAAGTCGTTCGCACTTTTTTCTCCTCTCCTTCAAGCGCTACAATATCTTTGGGCTTTTCCCGACTGGTCACGAGCAAGCAACTCTGATGGGATACCTCTCCAATGCGCTGGAACAGTTGACCGTATCCCTCATAACCCTCCATACAATGTCCAGCCTCACCACCAACGCTTAAGATTGTCTCAGCATTGTCTAAAATCAGTAGACAGCGTTTATCCCGAAAGTACTCCATCAGCTTGGACAGTTTCCCATCCAAACTAGTAGGTACAACAGGGTCTTCTTGGAGCATCTGCATTATTGATTGCAATACGCTTCCCAATAACTCCTCCAAGGTTGGGGGATTTTGGAGCGATCGCCACACCACTACCTCAAACTCAGTTTTAAATTTCTGCCCGAATTTCACGGCTAGCGCAGTTTTGCCAATTCCACCCATTCCTAGGAGTGCGACTAAACGGCAATTTTCTTCCAATACCCACTGCTGTAGCTGTGCCATTTCCTCACAGCGATCATAAAACACAGATACATTCGGTGCGTCCCCCCAATCTTGCCGTTGGTTTTCCTGTCGGACATGGGTATAATCTTCGTCGGATAGCTTCTCTAAACCAAAGGCTTTGACGTAGCACTCTAGTGAATCCTGGTCAACCGCGACTTTGCGCTTGCGGATGCGAGAGATAGTCTGTATTGATAGACCTGTGCGATCGCACAGTTGCTCTTTGGTAAAGCGCTGACCGCTTCGTTTCTCAGCCTTTTCCAGCTTGCGCCATCCCACGGGTGTGAGGATGACACCCCGATTGCGTTTGCTTTGAGAGGGGGAGTTGGAGGACATAGATGTACCGTAAGGATTCAGGTCAGGGGGTATTGACAGGTTAATTTACCCCATCGAATTCATTCTGAAATCGGATGCATCTCACTTTTTTAGATACAGCAATGCTGAATGAATTGTGAAATTATCGGCAGTCAAGAGTCAACAATTAACAGGAGGCAGTGCGGTGGACGGGTCTCCCGGCATAAAGGAGCCAGTGCGGTCTTGGGGTCTCCCCAAGTAGAGCACCTGGCGTCACCTGCCGTTCAAAAGTGACTATTGACAACCCTTATGATGATTTCACTAATCAAATAGGACTGCTATATATACTGAACTACAAACTGAAGTTGCTGCTTTTCGGATTGTTATAATAATTGCTGGCTGAAAACCCTTGAATATGTGGCTGACTCAGGAAGACACATCTGTACTTCAGGCAATGGGATGGCAGATGTTACCAACGGATACGCCGCTCCGCGTCTACAAGCCGGGAAACCAGATTCGGGTTCAGATATAGCAGTCCTAAATCATTCATCAACACAAGTGCGATCGCCCCTTGGGCGATGTCTATCGACAAGCCGCTTTGCGTCTACGCATTCTGAGCAACTGTGTCCAATGAGCGATGTCTGGCGACAAGAAGCAGAGCTTCTACGCACTGTTGATGATGAGGTTGATGTAGGCGCAATAGCGATCGCTCAGCAAAAGTGGGGCTGGGCGTCTTCCTCACCGGAGGCGGAGCATCTCCGGCTCCGCTCAAAAACGCTCAAGTGAGCCAACCCGCAAGAGAAACCCACACCGAATCAAAGATTACGGTGTGGGAGCAAGTGAAGTTTTACAATACCCGTTTGTTTACTTATCGTATCCGCCCAACATCACCCCGTCCGAAGGGCGGGGTGAGGTAAAATAAGCCCTTATACATTAACCGCCTGTCTATTGTTTGCTGGTGTATAATGTCCGTTTGCGTTTTCAGATTTTACATCCTGCAATAGTTCTTTACCTGTAATCAATCTTGCCCCACGTTTGCGGGTGAAATAGTTCCAGCCCCACTGAATCATGACCACCAGCTTGTTGTCAAATTCAATTAGGAAGTAAATGTGAACAAACAACCAAAACAGCCAGGCGAAGAAACCTGAAAATTTCATAAAACCTAAGTCTACAACGGCAGAGTTTTGTCCAATGACGGCTAAACTACCCCAATCAAAATAACGAAATTGTGGCAACGTGTTACCTTTGAGACGTTGTTTAATCAGTGAGGCGACGTATTGTCCTTCTTGCATCGCCACAGGTGCAACACCAGGTAAGGGTTTACCGTTTTGATGGGCAAAATTCGCCAAGTCTCCAACGACAAAAATGTTGGAGTGCCCTTTGATACTCAAGTCCGGTTCAACAATAACTCGTCCGGCGCGATCGCACTCTGCACCTGTGCTTTCTGCTAGCATCTTCCCTAAAGGCGAAGCTTTCACACCTGCTGCCCATAATACCGTCTTCGCATGAATCTGCGTCACCTCATCACCTTGTTTGAGGCTGACAACATCTCCTTCTATGTTCGTGACTAGTGTTTTTGGTTGAACGGTAACGCCTAAGCGCGTCAGTGATGCTTCTGCTTGGTTTGATAACTCTGGTGCAAAGGGTGGTAAAACTCGATCCAAACCTTCGAGGAGTAAAACTTGTGCTTCGGATGTGTCGATGTTGCGGAAATCCTCTTTCATAGTGTGGTAGGCTAGTTCTGCGATCGCCCCTGCTAATTCCACACCAGTAGGACCACCACCGACAATCACAAAAGTTAACCAAGCACGACGTTTTTCGGGATCAGTTTCCTTTTCTGCTGCTTCAAACGCCGTAAAGATGCGGCGACGCATTTCTATTGCATCTTCCACGGTTTTTAAACCAGGGGCAAATTCTTCCCATTGGTCCTTGCCAAAATAAGAATGCTTTGCACCTGTCGCCAGGATTAATGAATCGTAATGTATCGCTTCTTCACCCATGAGCACTTTTTGTGCTTGGGGATCGATATCATTCACTTCTCCTAGCAGCACTTTCGTATTTTTGCTCTTACTTAGTACGGAACGCAGTGGTGAGGAAATATCAGCCGGAGATATCGTGCCAGTGGCGACTTGGTATAAAAGTGGTTGAAATAGGTGAAAATTACGTTTATCAATGAGAGTCACTTTGACATCAGCACACGAGAGTGCTTTTGCTGCATATAATCCTCCAAATCCACCACCAACAATGACTACGTGATGTGGTGGCTGATTTTCAACTGCGTTCACCATACGATTTGTTTCCTTTTTTTGACCACTTGTCATCCTTCTTAACAAATTTTAATCAATTTCGTCAGAGTAGTTCTGCTCATTTTTTACATATTCAGAAAAATAAAGGTATTCTTAAAAACAGAAAAGGTGTGATTTTTGTTACTTTTTTTAGTTTTATTTTATGCTCTCAGTCAGTGCAAATTCTGCCTTTACAGCTTTCGGTGATGGCTACATATTCTTTTACAACCGTTCCAGAATGATAGACATTACCTTTGTTTACAAAACCAATACATCCGGACATCATCTGGAACGGTGCGATTTTATTTTGTCGGTGTATTGTATTTCTACAAAATTGAGATGCACCAAAGTTTTGGAATCGCAATGCTGAGATATTTCACAACTCGCAAAATCCTAGCTGGTTTATTTGTGCTAGTTATCTGCCTTACTCTAGTATACGGTTGCTTTCCTGGGCAAAAAACTCTAAAGTCTGCACCCCAGTTGCTGACAGATCCATTTCTACAACTCCCCACTCAATCTTCAGTGCGAGTTGTGTGGTTTACTGAGTTTGCTGGTTCTAAACATAGTGTTGCCTATGGGGACAATTTCCAGCAAACAGCCACAGCGAATACTACCAAACTTAGTCGTACACGGGAAGACCAGGAATCAAGAGTAGGAAACAAAACCCAAAACGGACAATACAAGCAACCTGTCGCGCGAGACATTTGGCGACATGAAGCCCAAGTGGTTGGCTTAACTCCAGGTAAACGAGTTTCTTATCGCGTCACCAGTGTACGAGAAGATGGCGAGAGTATCAGCAGTAATAGTTTTACCTTAGCACCCACCCCAACTGCAGGAACAGCATTGAAAATTCTGCTCACGTCTGACCATCAGTTGAAACCAATGATAGCAGCAAATCTGCAAAAGGTCGTGGAAACAGTTGGTAGAGTGGATGCGGTGTGGTTAGCAGGAGATGCAGTCAATATTGCAGACCGTGCCTCAGAATGGTTTGATGATCATGGGGGCGGTGCTTTCTTCCCTTGTTTGCAAGGTCGTGCCAAGTCCCAAAGAGATTTTAACGGTGTGAAGACATCTTTCACTGGTGGAGAAATCATTCAACACGCCCCTATGTTTACCAGCATTGGAAATCATGAAGTGATGGGACGCTTTGGCAAGAGTGAAGGTTTAGGTGCTGAATTTAATGATGCGATCCCGCGTGCAGTTGCTATGAAGTTGTATGGGGAAAAGTCGCTGAAAGATAATTCTTATAATACTGATACCTACGAAGAAATTTTTACATTACCCCAAAGTAAAGAAGGTGGAGAAACTTACTATGCAGTAAGTTCTGGTGATGTACGTCTGGTAGTTCTGTACGCAACAAATATGTGGCGGACTCCCAATATGGATGCAGAAGCCAGAGGGAAGTACCGCGAAAGAGATAAAGATTTGCAAAACCCAGAGAATTGGGGTTACGGACAGGTTATTTTTGAGCCAATTGCCAAAGGAAGCAAGCAGTACAACTGGTTAGTACAAGAACTCAACAGCCCTGAGTTCAAACAAGCAAAGTATAAAGTGGTGATGTTTCATCATCCGCCACATTCTTTAGGCGACAATATTGTCCCTGCTTATACTGATCCCGTCCAGGTTATTGAACGTGATGCTAAAGGCAAAATCAAGGCAGTGCGTTACAACTACCCTAAAGAAGCAGATTACCTGATCCGCGATGTGATGCCCTTACTTGAAGCGGCTAATGTACAGTTGGTATTCTACGGGCATTCGCATGTGTGGAACCGCTTTCGTAGTCCATCAGGAATGCACTTTCTTGAAACATCCAATGTAGGCAACACTTACGGTGCTTTCTTGAGTGGCGATAAGCGACCAGTCCCACCTAGCGACAAAAAGGATTATGCTGCACTTGGTGATCCCAATGAGTTAAAACCAGTTGTACCAACAATTGCTCCTTTGTCAGGTAAAAATGGTAAACCTCTGCCGTATATTGCTAGTAATGACATCACAGCTTTCAGCATCTTTGACACGAGTACGGGGACAGTCAGTAGCTATCGTTTTGATACAAGTCAGCCGAATTCAAAAGTTGTGAAGTTTGATGAGTTTCAGGTGCGATAAAACGTTTCGGGATTTAGCTGTTGGGTTTCACCTGCGTGATATTCAGCCATTGTTGCGGCTGCAAGTTTAGCAAGGGCATCTTGGGAACGTGCGAAGGCTGCATCCCACTGGACTTCATCTTCGAGTTCTTCCAGAATCATAGCAGCGATTGCATTCTGTTCACTAGAGCGCCAGTACAGTAATCACGGTTCCGGGTTAGCCCTCTTCCATGACTTTGCCGAGAGAAAAATCAAAGCCAAAATCTGAAACATAGACACTGTTAGGGATTTGGACTTTAATTTCTCACACAAAGCCTGAAACATTGATTCCTGGGTAAAGCCTTTCGCTGTAAGGGTTTCAGGATATACTATGGAGAGAGTGATGGAAGAGCGATAAACTCCAACAATTTCTCGTGTCACAGCATCAATGGCAAGCCAAATCCACTGTTTATAGCGGTTTGCAATTGGGTGAAGTACACAAAGAAATAATGAACCACAGATGAACTCTTGCGTGCGTTGCACAGAGAAGTTGCAAGGAGGGTTTCCTCCTTTGCAAACTTCGTGCCGTACAGATGGACACAGATAAATTTGTACTTCATTCAAACGAGAATCGCTATATTCACTTTTGACCCAACAAATGACCGCATCTCGTCAAGAGTCACGGATTAGCCTACCAGGTTTTTTTGGGTGACCTCAATGTGCTTTGGAGTTTGGTAATATTTCTAATTGACATAGTATTGCAGCCAACGTAGTGATACTCGAGTCACGCGTGCTATCACCTGCGGTGAACCCTCTGCGCCATCGCTGCTAAGGATAGACGTTCGAGCAAGAGTTTATCGATTAACTCACGTGGTGAACGGTTAATCGGTTGTCGGGTTGGACTTTAGGATTTTTACAAAATCTTCATAACTAAATTAAAATGAGGTTGGTCTTGAACCATATACCTCACTCTGAAATAAGCCAGCGACATTAATTTGTTAACGATTGTCAGGAGTAACAAATAACATTAATGTCTTAATGACGACAAATAATCTCTTATTCGACATCATCAATCGGAGCGGCGGGATTCGAACCCACGACCTCCACTACCCCAAAGTGGCGCGCTACCAAGCTGCGCTACGCCCCGTAGTCAACTTTTTCTATTATAACCACAAGATGTAAAACTCTCAAGAGTTAAATCTAAAAAACCTTGATCATTTCAGAGGCTTGCAGTAACTCAAGAACAGCAGAATCTTTCCATTCGCCTTCTGCACAACGCCCTGTTTTCAAAATAAAGCGCAGACTATAGGCATGAGGATAGCCTTCTACTTCCATCCATAATAAATCGCTTTCGGCTTCACAGGCAATCTTTTCTTCATCCATTAATTCAGTTGCAATTTGCTTCATGGTGTCTGCTAGTTGCGCCAGTAGCCGACAAAAATCATTCAACTCGGCTTCTGTTAATTCAATTGCCCAATCCTCTGTACCCACTAAACCTTTAAACTCTGGTGCTGCTGGATTCCAGCCGATGCGCCAACCAAGTCCACTTTTTATAACACGTTCCATAATTAGGGAATAGAAAATGGGAGACTTGTAGAGGTGTGCCATAGCACGTCTCTACAAGTTTCCTGGTTTGGGTACTTGTCGAGAAGTTGGGGTAGTTTCCTCTGACTGATTTGAGTTATTAGGAGTAGGGACTTGTGTGTTTTGCGAATTAGGACTAAAAACGTTTACTATGGCTTGCACCAATGCGTCTCGCTGGCGACGGTTCAAACGTGCAATAGCAGCGCGATCGCTATCAAAAGGATTCTTCCGTAGAGTATCATTCCCAGGATAACTCGTTTCATACATCACTTCATTAGCACCCAGATAATCAGCCAAAGTCAGCTTCCAATCCAGTCGATAATTTGGCGCACGTCCCTTCACATAGATGTGATACCTTATCATGCGACTAACCAAGGTGTTATTTTCGGCAACTTTCCCAGTTTCTTTGCTAACGTACTGGTTTTCTCGGGGTAAGTCGGGTAATTGTTGATAAACTGGCTGCCAAGCATCGCCGGGACTTATTCTTTGAGCGTAAGTTGGTTGGTGTATTCCTATCAAAAGAAATACACCAACCACTATGACTGCCAAAAATCCCCTTAAAAAAGGGGACGTGTTGAGTAATTGCCTAGACTTTAGTGTCACTTGAATGAACTCTAAATTTTTGCTCATTCTATTTTCCGGTTGGCATCACTTTAGACTTCGCCAATAATTTCTGGTTGAGTGAGTTCATCGGACATCTCGATAATTGCCCTCAACACTGGCTTCATCATTGCATCATCCGCACCGTCAAAGTCTTCATAACGCCGACGCTTCGCACGATTTGCCACTTGAACTGTAATGCGGTAGCGATTTGAGGCTGCACTAATCAGCTCCTCAGCACGGTGCATAATTTGCGATTGAGTCGTCTCGAACTTAGAACGCTTTAGCATAATTACTGATGAGAGTGAAGTCATTCTCTTCACTCTAACAGATCACTTTGACTAATGGGACTTGAAAAAATGAGTATAATGCTTGACTAGCATAGCTTTCACGTCAAAGTAACAGCCAAATGAAAGAGACAACCCCCACAGCCATGCCGCCATGCTTTGAAAATGGATTGCTTTCATGATTGATTCTCCTTACATTTAAAAGTGCTGGATTTCCCAACTTACAAGTTGCACAAGTTTAGAAAAGTGGTTGACGGATTTGGTGACGCTCATCCGCTGTCGCTGCAAAGTACCGCCGTGTAGTATCATCAATCGGAAAGGCTTGGGAAACAGCCATTTTTCTCTTTCACTATTTACGAAGCGGCTTAGTTGATTTTTTTCTCTTCCCCGATTACTGAATCGCTGTTCTAGTCCTAATATCCTCGCTTGTGCATAAGTTGATTGTGCTGACATCTACCTATATTCTTAGTTGAGGCTTCCAAGCTAAATTCCCTTTTTCATAGGAGAGTGCAATGTCTTTTGGAGAGATACGTTTGGATTGGTGGCAAAGTCTAGGAATTGCAATTGGAAGTGCGATCATCTTGTATGCAAATAGCTCGATTGCTCAAATTACCCCAGATGCTACTCTCCCAAATAATTCCAACGTCGGATTAGAGGGCAATACCAGAATTATTGAGGGTGGAACGACAAGAGGTGGCAATCTATTCCACAGCTTCTCTGAGTTTTCTGTTCCCAATGGAGCGACAGCTTTCTTTAACAATGCACAGGATATTCAAAACATTATTAGTCGTGTAACGGGTAAGTCTATCTCTGAAATTGATGGTTTAATCAAAGCTAACGGTAGAGCGAACCTGTTTCTGATTAATCCCAATGGGATTATCTTTGGTAAAGATGCCAGGTTAGATATTGGCGGTTCATTTCTGGCAACTACGGCAAGTAGTCTTAAATTTGCTGATGATAGCCTCTTCAGCACCTCACTAGATACTACTAACACTTCCTTACTGACTATTAGCGTCCCCATAGGGTTGCAATATGGCAGCAATCCAGGGAGTATTCAACTGCAAGGGTCTAACCTACAGGTAAATACAGGTAAGACATTAGCGCTTTTAGGAGGTAATCTAAGCATGGATGGTGGGAAACTCTCAGCTCTAGGGGGTCAAGTCGAGTTGGGAGGATTAGCAGGAACAGGAACGGTCGGGCTAAACATTGACAGCACTGGCAATCTTCTGAGTTTGAGTTTTCCATCTCAAGTGCAACGAGCTGATGTTTCGCTCACCAATCAAGCTCAAGTAGATGTCACAGCTGCTGGCGGTGGTAGCATTGCTGTCAATGCTCGCAACCTCGATATTTTAGGAAGAAGTAGCCTGAATGCTGGCATCAGTAACAATTCGGGGTCAGTTGACACAAATGCTGGCAATATTACCGTTGATGCAACAGAAACAGTCACCCTGACCGAGTCTAGCTTGATTGCTAATCAAATCAATTCCGGAGCCACTGGTACTAGTGGCACTATCAATCTAGTTGCTAGCTCGCTTAACTTATTCAGTGGCTCTCAACTATTTACCAGTACCTATGGACAAGGAAATGCGGGCAACGTGAATGTCAATGTCCGCGATGCGATTTCCGTTGATGGAGAAAATCCGGGTATAAGCACCAGTGGGATCATCAGCTCAGTCGCTGAAACAGGTGTGGGCAATGGAGGTGATATCAGCATCACGACTGGGTCGATGGCAGTGACTAATGGTGCTCAACTGAATACCCTGACCTTGAACCAGGGGGATGCAGGTAACGTGAGTATCAATGCCCGCGATACGGTTTCCTTTGATGGAGCAGGAAACAATGGAGGTGCTAGCGGCATACTCAGCAGCGTGGGCACAACAGGTGTGGGCAACGCGGGCGAAATTAACATTACGGCAGGGTCGCTTTCGTTAACAGGAGGCGCTCAACTAAATGCCCTCACTCAAGGACAGGGAGATGCGGGCAACGTGAATATCAATGCCCGTGATACCGTTTCCTTCGATGGAGCCAATATTAATGGAGGTGTGAGTGGGGCATTTAGCAGTGTAGATGAGACAGGGGTAGGCAACGGAGGTAATATCGACATCACGACTGGGTCCCTTTCGCTGACAGGGGGTGCTGGATTGTATGTCATCACTCAAGGACAGGGAAATGCGGGCAAAGTGAGGATCGAAGCCCGCGATACGGTATCCATTCATGGGGTGAATAGCAATGGAGGCTCTAGTGGGATATTTAGCAGTGTAGACACAACAGGTGTGGGCAATAGCGGTGATATTGAGATCACGACTGGATCGCTTTTGCTGACCAATGGCGGTGGACTTTTTGCTAGCACTTCCGGGCAGGGGGATGCAGGTAACGTAAATATCAATGCTCGTGATCGCGTCTCATTTGATGGAGTGAATAGTGTCTCTGGAGGCGGTAGTGGAATATACAGTAGTGTGGAAGCACAAGGGGTGGGCAAGGGAGGCGATATTACAATCACAACTAATTCGCTGTCGGCAACCAATGGCGGCGGACTTTTTGCTAGCACCTCCGGGCAGGGGGATGCAGGTAACGTAAATATCAATGCTCGTGATCGTGTCTCCTTCGATGGAGTGAATAGCGTCTATGGAGGCGGTAGTGGAATATACAGTAGTGTGGAAGCACAAGGGGTGGGCAAGGGAGGCGATATTACAATCACAACTAATTCGCTGTCGGCAACCAATGGCGGCGGACTTTTTGCTAGCACCTCCGGGCAGGGGGATGCAGGTAACGTAAATATCAATGCTCGTGATCGCGTCTCCTTCGATGGAGTGAATAGCATCTATGGAGGCGGTAGTGGAATATACAGTAGTGTGGAAGCACAAGGGGTGGGCAAGGGAGGTGATATCAACATCACCACTGCCTCACTGTCTCTAACGAGTAGCGCTTTAGTGTCTGCAAGCAGTTTGGGACAGGGAACTGCTGGAGACATTGAAGTTACCTCTGGCTCTATTAAGCTAGATAAGCAAGCAGATATCCAAGCTGAAACTGCATCTGGTAATGGTGGTAACATCAACTTACGAGTCGAAGACTTGTTACTCTTGCGTCGCAACAGCCAAGTCTCCACTAATGCCGGCACTGCTCAAGCTGGCGGTGATGGCGGTAACATTACCATCAACGCCCCTAACGGCTTCATCGTTGCCGTCCCTAATGAAAATAGCGACATTACCGCTAATGCTTACACAGGCACAGGTGGTAGAGTCCAAATCAACACTTTTGGGATCTATGGTACTCAATTTCGAGACGAAGAAAACCCACAAACAAGCGACATCACGGCTAGTTCCCAGTTTGGACGCAGCGGTTCTGTAGAACAGAACACATCTGTCACTGAGCCTGACAGTGGCTTAATCAACTTGCCATCAGTACCAGTTGACACGGAAGTCGCCCAAGGTTGCAACTCCCCTAACTACGCTCAAAGCAGTTTTATCATCACCGGACGCGGCGGTTTACCCCCTAACCCCAAAGATGTTCTCACACCTGACGCCGTGCAGATAGATTGGGTCAGTCTCAATCCTGAGGTAGAGAAAAGCTCAAGCACAAATATTTCCACCAATCCTAATACTACTCCACCAGCCCCAATAGTTGAAGCGACTGGGTGGGTATTCGGTTCCAAGGGCGAAGTGATATTTACAGCACAAACCCCAACACAACACCAGAGTTCTTGGCAAACATCACCAAAGTGCCATGAAAAGTAAATTTTCAAACAAGCTAGCAGTCCAGGATACAAGCTTTAGGGGGTTTGCCGTGAGCACTTTAGTGCTAAAGCGTCAATTACAAGCTACGCTCTACTTACAGATCAGTATAGTTGCATTGCTGCTCATCATTCCTGAACGCCTCACAGCACAAGTTGTCACTCCTGTACAACTACCAAATGGCAATTCTTTCCAAAGTCAACAACTCCCACCGCCACAGGATGTGCAACCACCCCCACCTTCTCCAACTCCCTCACCCAAACCGCCACAGCCACTGCCTCCACAAGAAGACTTACTTCCACCCTCTCGCCAAACTCCTACACCTAGTGAACCCATCCCTGGCAAACTTCCTGAAACTATTATCGTTAAACGATTTGAAGTTATAGGCAGCACCGTATTTAGCCCTGAAGAGTTAGCAAAAGTACTTGCTCCCTTTACTAACCGACCTATCTCACTGACTGAAGTGTATCAAGCTCGTACCGCCATCACAGAATCATACGTCAAAAGGGGTTACATCACTTCTGGAGCATATATCCCTCTTCAAACAATGCAGGGAGGTGTTGTCAGAATCCAAGTAGTTGAGGGTAGATTGGAAGACATCCAAGTCACAGGTACTAGGCGATTAAAACGAAATTATATACGCAGTCGCTTAGGTAGAGCTACGTCACCGCCTCTGAACAGAGAGCGTCTGCTACAAGCCTTGCAACTGCTACAACTTAATCCTTTGATTCAAAACCTGTCTGCTGAACTCACAGCAGGGTCGCGTCCAGGTGCAAGCATACTACTAGTCCAGATAAGAGAGGCACAAACCTTCAGTACCCAAATCGTTCTTGATAATAGGCGATCGCCTAGTGTTGGTAGTTTCCGTCGGCGATTACAAGTTAACGAAGCTAATTTACTTGGATTTGGAGATGGTCTGAGTTTAGCATACACCAACACCGATGGCAGCAACGCCTTTGATGCTAGCTACACATTTCCCCTCAATCCCCGCAATGGTACTCTTAGCTTTTACTACGGCACGACATCTAGCGAAATCATTGAACGTCCTTTCAATATCCTAGATATACAATCAGCTTCCCGCTACTACGAACTAACATTGCGCCAACCACTCATCCAAACTCCCTCGCAAGAATTCGCCCTTGGTTTGACTGCTTCTCGACGAGAAAGCGAAGCTTCATACAATCCTCTAGACATTGAAAGAATTGGCTTTCCTTCAATTGGGGCTGATGAGGAGGGACGCACTAGAGTATCAGCTTTGCGATTTTTTCAAGAATGGACGAGTCGCAACAGCCGTGAAGTTATCGCGGCTCGCTCTCAGTTTAGCTTTGGATTGGGTGCGTTGGGTGCCACAATTAATGATGACCCACCCGATAGCCGTTTTTTCTCATGGCAAGGACAGGCTCAATTGGTACGTCTTCTGGCTCCTGACACCTTACTGTTCCTTCGTGCAGATATGCAACTGGCATCAAGAGCACTCCTCCCTTTAGAGCAGATTGGCTTAGGAGGTTTGGATAGTGTTCGTGGCTACCGTCAAGATTTCCTACTTAGAGATAATGGCGCTTTTGCTTCTACTGAAGTCCAAGTCCCAATTCTTCGCGTACCCCAGATTAATGGTGTTTTACAAATTATCCCCTTTGTTGATTTCGGTGTAGGCTGGAACAGTTCAGATACAGAAGATTCTGATACAGAAAATTCAGACCCTAACACCTTAGCATCCGTCGGTCTTGGTTTGCGCTGGTCACAGGGAGAGCGCTTTACCGCTCGTCTTGACTGGGGTATTCCTTTAATATCTGTTGATTCAACGAAAAGAACATGGCAGGAAAACGGTCTGTATTTTTCCATACAATACAATCCTTTTTGATGTCTGGGCGCTCGCGTAGCGCGCCCTATGCCCCAACAAAGCTCCGCTTTGTTGCCTCGAATCGAAGATTCGAGGGGAGAGTTTCTGAAGGAAACCCTCCGGGCATATACGGGCGAACGCGTAAGGGTTGGCTAACTCGGTGTTTATTAGCGCTGCTTACCGCGTTTCTATGCACAGTAGTTTCACCATTTTTGGCAACCGTTCTTGCTGTTAATTATACTACCCAGACGACACCAAACAGCACGGCTCAAACTGAAAACTCTGTGCAACAGGCCAAAGCACTCTATGATGCTGGACGGTTTGCTGAAGCGGTTAAAGTTTTGGAACAGGCAGCTACTACCTTTGGAGCTACTGGGGATAAACTCAACGAAGCTATGACTTTGAGCAATCTTTCCCTGGTGTATCAGCAACTTGGACAATGGACTCAGGCAGAAAAGGCGATTCGCAAGGCGATAGCTTCGCTTCACGCCCAAAGCCTGAATCTGTTAAAAAATGGCGACAACTCAAAACAACGTTTTGCCATCTTTGCCCAAGCCTTAGATGTGCAAGGGCGGTTACAATTGGCACAAGGACAAACTCAAGCCGCGCTCTCGACTTGGCAAGAAGCCGCAAAGATTTACAAGCAAATAGGTGATGAGGCGACGTTAACCCGCAACCGTATCAATACTGCTCAAGCTATGCAAGCTTTGGGACTTTACCGTCAGGCTAGTAAGATTTTAACAGAGGTTCAGCAATCCTTCACAAAGCTTCCAGACTCGCCACTCAAAGCTACTGGACTGCGTAGTCTCGGTAATATCCTCAGAGTCGTTGGTGATTTAAATAAATCACGGGAAGTCTTGGAGGAAAGTTTAACAGTCGCAAAGCGAGTACAATCATCAACAGCGACTGGGGATACTTTGCTCAGTCTAGGTAACACAGCTCTCGCCCAAGGAAAAACTCAACTCAGTCTAGACAACAAAGCCTTGGCTGAAAAAGAAACTCAAGCTGCATTAAAATACTACCAACAGGCTGCTCTTGTCGCACGACCTACTACGCGTATTCAAGCACAGCTTAATCAACTTAGCTTACTTGTGGAAAAGGAACAATTTCCTGCTGCATTGGCTTTGGGATCCCAAATCCAACCAGAAATGAGCAAGTTGCCCCCCAGCAGAACCTCAGTATATGCCCAGATTAATTATGCCCAAAGTATAACGCAATTGAGACAGAAAACTACCGTAGAGACTTCCTCATGGCTGGATATTGCTCAGATCTTGTCCAGTGCTGTGGAGCAGGCGCGAAGCTTAAAAGACCAACGAGCAGAATCTTATGGACTTGGTACTCTTGGCGGGTTGTACGAAAAAACCAAGCAGTTCTCTGAGGCACAAAACCTCACTAAGCAAGCACTGCTCATCGCCCAAACTCTTGAGCCGCCAGACATTGCTTATCAGTGGCAATGGCAGTTGGGACGTTTACTCAAAGCTCAGGGAGATATAAAAGGAGCAACTGCCGCATACGATGAAGCATTCAAAACCCTTGAGTCTCTACGTAGCGATTTAGTCGCCATTAATCCTGAAATTCAGTTTTCCTTCCGTGAGAGTGTGGAACCTGTGTATCGGGAGTTGGTTGATTTGCGTTTGCAGAATCAGGGAAACTCTGAAACTATGCAATACAATCTCACGCAAGCTCGTAATGTGATCGAATCACTCCAACTTGCAGAACTGAACAACTTCTTTCGCTCACCCTGTGTGGAAGCTAAGGTAGCAATTGACACAGTAGTACAGCAGGACAAAAAAGCAGCAATCATCTATCCAATTATTTTACCAGACCGTATAGAAGTTATTCTCACCTTGCCTGAACAAAAAGAACTTCGCAAGTATACAACAGTCATACCTCAAGAGAAAGTAGAAAGCACTGTACAAAACCTGCGGAAAAGCCTATTAGATGTTGCTGGGACTTTTCAGGTTCAGGAAAAGTCGCAGGAGATATATAATTGGTTAATTCGACCAGCAGAAGCACTCTTAAGCAAGAGTGGCATCAAAACCTTAGTGTTTGTTCTGGATAGTTCGTTGCAAAATATCCCGATGGGCGTTCTGTACGACGCACAGCAGCAGAAATATCTGGTAGAGAAATATGCGATCGCTCTAACTCCTGGTTTGCGACTTTTTGACCCCAAACCATTGCAACAAGTACAGCTAAAAGCTTTAACTGCCGGAGTCGGCGAACAACGCTTTGGGTTTCCTCCATTGCAAAATGTGCCACGGGAATTGAAAGAAATCCAGTCTGAGGTACCCAGGAGTGAAGAACTGTTAAATCAAGAGTTTACCAAAACCAATCTGCAAAAGGAGCTACAATTAGCTCCTTTCTCCGTGGTTCATATAGCGACTCACGGCGAGTTCAGTTCCGACCCGCAAAAAACCTTTATTCTTACCTGGGATGATCTGCTTGAGGTTAAGGATTTTGACACTTTACTGCGAGTTAGTGAATCTAGTAGGTCTAGCAACATCGAATTACTTGTCTTGAGTGCTTGCAAAACTGCGCTTGGAGATAAACGAGCAGCATTAGGATTAGCTGGAGTCGCTGTGCGGGCGGGCGCACGCAGTACTCTAGCAAGTTTATGGTCAGTAGACGACCAGTCTACCGCAGATTTGATGAGCGAGTTCTACCGACAGTTAAAGAATGGGGTGGCTAAAGCCGAAGCACTCCAGCGTGCTCAACTTGCGGTTTTTGCGAAGGATAACAGTCCTTATTTCTGGGCACCTTATGTGCTGCTGGGGAATTGGTTATGACAGAACAATTCGTCATTGAAGGAACTAGGAACTAACTTATGGCATGAATTTAAATTTCAAATAAAACAATGTACTTTTGCAAGAGTTCTAGTTAGCCAAGTGCAAGTTTTACGCAAAACCTGCTAGTTCTTTACGAAAGTTCATAAAAGTTTGGTCAGTTATCGAAAAATCTCGCATAATTCTGCCACAACCATTATTTTTCCAAAGTATAACGTTGCACAATCGGCACTGCTGCAAATTCTTCTAAGCCAACAGCTTTTAACAAATTACTCCAATCCTGTGCAAGCACTGACGAACCTGAATTGATGCGACGCAAGTTGACTAAATTGGTTAGGGCATCCTGCCAAATATTATTAACAGCATAGGCAGTGTATTCTTTTGGTTTTGCCGCCTTTAACTGACTTTCAAGGTTCGGGGTGAGCGCGACTCTTTGCACCCATGCTTTAACGTAATAATAATCAGATGTATTTTGCGGATTTCCACAATAAACTTTGAAGTACCACTGATACTTGTTGTCTTGCTTAAGAGCATATTGCGGATTTTCTGGCAGGTTAATGCCAATAACACCAGACTTTTCAGGCAGCGTCAAAGATGTTCGGTAGATATTTTTGCCTTTTTCATCTTGAAATATAAACTCTCCAAAGCGTACGTTGGTAGGTAATTCTGGCACATAAACCCAAAAGGTTGGATACTCAGAGACTGTCAATGCTAAGAAAGATATTGATTCATCATTTACAGTTCTCTCACCTGGCACCAAGGCAGTCACAGACTGCTTCAGGTTTGGGCAGCCATTACGCCTTGCCCCTCCTTGGCGGCGACCGATAGGTGCACCGCTACGTGGAAAGTTCAATTTTTCAAGGCGCTTTTGTGTATTAACATTAGGATTCTTAGTCGGTTGGCTAACCTGTGCATATACTTGTGAGGAGTAACTCGCAACACAAAGGAGTATCACAGGTATAACGCCAGCAAGTTTCATAATTAAGTGTCCAAATGCCGATGTTACTTATAACATCAGCTGACAATGCCTGTATTTCGGAATTTTATCTTCGTATTCTCCACACCACAGCCATAGAGGTTAATATTAATGTCAAGGCAGGCGGAACGAGTGGTATCCATCCCGCTTGTGTAAAGATAGCAAAACAAATTCCAAATAGTGTTAACAGCGCCCCAGCTACTGCCAGTCCAAGATATAGTGGCTTTGAGCAACGCCACGCTATTATTCCAGCTACCAACGACCATCCCCACACCCAAAGTGTTTCCACCCACCAAGACCACCACCACAACAAAGGGCGATCATTTTCAACAGCACTGAGGATATGGCTGATCATCTGCGCCTGCACAAATAATCCTGGTATTTTCTTTTTGTGGGAGGGAGTCTTCCAATGATCAACAGTACTTGGGGCAGTCACACCAATAAGAACAATACGATTTTTTAGTAATTCAGAGTCAATTTGGTCATTGTCATTTAGGACATCTCTTAGAGAGATAGAATCGGCAATTTTTTCCTGATTACTTAAAGAACGATAATTAAGCAGTACTTGATAACCTATTGCACTCACTTTTTGGTAGCCGCTGGTGTGTTCCTTTAACGGTTTAAACAAAACTTTGCCAATTTGTAAGTAGCCTTGAGGGGTAATATCTGCCTTGATACCTTTGGAACGCAAATAGTGACGTGCAAGCTGAAGGCTGAAAGCATATTCTGCTGTACAGGGAGATTTTGCAGGAGGGGTCAAATACAGCAACTGGCGACGTGCAACTTCATCTTCGTCTGCCAGAACATCACTAAAAGTCTGTCGTTCTTTTGGAACTTCGTACGGGGGGTGAATACCATCTGGTGCGCCATCAGATTCAGCAGGAACTTTGCACACTGCAAAAATACGCTCATCTTGCTTTAGCCGAGTTATTAAATCTGGATAACTCGGGTCTACAGAGAAATCACGATAAATATCTATACCGATAGTTGTTGGTTGATACTGCTCAAGTTTTTGCAACAGTTGAGCCAGTGCCTTATCTGAGAGCGACCCTCGCCCTTTCATCCCCTTTTGGTTTTGATAATAAATATCTGCTTCATCAACAGTCACTATCACTAGACGTGGATCTGAGATTTCAATTGCTGGTCGCAGTTGCATGAGATGGTCATAAGCTTGCAACTCCCACGGTTGTAGTATTCCCCAATAGCGCACTCCCATGACTAAGCTTGTGACAAGCACACTTGCCATAAGCACACTCAGAAAATGACGTTTAGGCTCGGTTTGTTGAGTGCTTAATTCCTTCCAAGTCAGCGGGACAACTCTGGGATTTTGGAAAATGACTGGTAACCAAGTTGCATTGGGAAATTTATCCTCCAAGCCTTGCAGCTTTTCCCTTGCTTCCCGTGAAGCCAGATACAGAGACTGACCACCCGAAAAAGCTTTGAGAAAATGTTTTAAAAATTCTTGTGCCACCTCATCCGGTACGGGTTCCCGCATGATAATCATTTGCGGGATGTTTAAAGAAGCCAGTTGCCGTGTTAATCCTAAACCATCGCAGGAGTTAAAAATTGCTATCTGTAAACCTTGTTCAATAGCTCTTTTTAAACCATACTTTAACTCTTCAATTGATAAAGTATCAGTTTTATTGATAGAAATTAGACCCGTATTATCAGCAGTTTCACTATGTCCTGCGAAAAATAAAATATCCCACTGCTGCCAAAGATAATTGTTTAGCTCTTTGCGCTGCGGTTCTACTAAAAAAACTATTTCGGCATTTGGTAAATTTTCTAGCAACTGACGGTCTAGTTGAACATCAATTCCACTACTATTGCCCAGAATCGCCAAAACTCTTACCCTATGTTTACGCACTGCTTTTGGAGGGGTTTGTGATGTTGTCGTAGTTAGGGCAAATTCTGCTAACGAGTATCTATTAAAGAAATCCCACAAATGCCAGGGAATTCTGTGTAATTCAAAATTATCTGTGCGAATTAATACTCTAATTGCTTCATCTCGTCTTAATTCTTCCCGTAATGTGTTATTTATGCAGCGAAATTCTTCACAGTCAAGCCATCTTTGTAGGCAATCAGTTAATACCTTAGCTTTTTGGCGGCATTCTGAAATTCGTGTTTTGATGAAGCCATCGTAAATAATATCTTGTGGCTTGATACGACTTGGCATCCCTAAAATGCGATACTTTTGCTGCCATTGACGCAAGTAGGTAGCCAAGTCGGGTGCAGGTGGCAAGTTACCAGAGATTTCTATTTCTGGAGGAGCAAAATCTGAGCCAATCTCCAGCGTCACTCGAAATCCCTGATATTCCAAATCACCATCCAACTTAAGAACAACTAATTTCTCCATAGACCCATGTAAAACTTGGGATTCTGAAGTATCACAATAACACTAACAAATAGTAAGATAAAGTCTTTTACACTCAGTTCGCTCCGTAATATTTCAATTCCGACTATAACAACCAGCACCAGTATTTCTTGATTCTGAAATTCAGGTAAGAAAAACTTCTGTAAAGCTGACATCACCTAAAACAACTTTAACGGTAAAACGTTCTCCAATTTCGCTACTAAAGTTTAATTGAATACTCTTTGTGTTTCTGGCAGTAGCTTGCATCACGGCAATTCCAGCTTCATCTAACACTATAAGTTCCAGTTCTTCTGGCAAATAATTTTGACCACTAGTTGGGTACACTTTGACGCTGATGTTTATTTCTTCTCCAGAAGCTGGTATCAATCCTACCACTAAACCAATTGGTTGATTTTTTGAATCTCGTCCCAAGTCCAGCAGTTTGCCTTTCTGCACACCACAATTTGAATTTTCTGGGTGAAGAGATAAAGTGGGTTCAGCACCTCTAAATTTAAAAACTAGTTCTGCTTGTTGTTGCGGATTCAGAAGTGATTCTATAGTTTGCCAACCGATATCAACAACGTTCATGAACCACTGGCTCAAGTGAATTGGTTGTTTAATTTTTTCGGTTGATTGGTTTAGGTGTATAAGCAAATCTTCAAGCGAACCCAACTGACTGAGAGGTAACTCACCGCCTGAGGGAACTGTTTTAAAAAATCCCAGTAGTGTTGCTTCTTCAAGAGATTCGTCAAGCTGTACAGCTACATAGCCAATTCTATCTGAGCAAACTTCTGGTGGAACATGAATAACTTTCTGGTTTGGTAACACTGGACAACATTCTATCGTCCCTAAACCAATGACTTCTAAATCAGCAACATCCATAAGAGTTTGTATGACTGGGTTGCAACTAAAACTTCCTTCCCAAGAAGTTTGAATTTCCATACAACGCAGATAAAACTGGACGGCAAACACTGCCAAAGTATTGAGATAAACCTGTTTAGCTTTATGAGGATTCCTATATTTCTTTCGGAAACGTTCTGCAAGTGCGTGCGCTTCTAAGCTTATCGGTATCGTAAAGGTTAAAGATTCTGATAAATTTCCTCTCATTTGTTCACCTATTCCTTAATCTACCTCATTGTCACAGTATTCTTTTAATTTTGAAGACAGCTTTTTTATACATCGGTAATAGAAGCTGCTAACTGTAGGAACTTTCATTTCAAATTCTGCTGAAATTTCTTTCCAAGATTTTCCAGACATTCTTCGTATAGCTAATGCTTGAAACGTCGCTTGAGGACATTTCTCTACATACTCATTTTTGAAAATGTCTTCTGGGTCTGATTCTATACATTTCTTAAGGATTTCTGTCAGGTCTTTTGGTTCTTCAGGTAAGGCAAGATTATCTAGGTCAGTGATCGTCATTTTTGTGACGGAACGATGACTTAGGTTTTTACGAAGAGTATCTTTAAAAAATCGTCGTTCCAAAAGAACATTGACCCATACCAAAACCGTACCGCGTTCCGGGTCGTACTTGTCAATATTTTGACAAATATAAAGGAAAAGTTCCTGACGTGCTTCATTGTAAATATCTTGAACATTGCTGAAAAATTGATTTTTGGATGGATACCAAAGATTGCCAAAGCGCACAATGCTATGAACTAGCTTTGTTAAAGCGATTTGCCGTTCATGAGAATGCGGCTTCTGTCGCTGCGCAACAGAAGCAAGTTGTAGTAGATACGAATCAAGTTCATCTCTCCTCATTATTTGAGACTCCAAACTTTATTAGAAGAGCCGAAGTGAACCTCTAATTCTCTCTCGTGATGAAGGCACGGCACTTTATGCAAAACCTCTGCATTTTTTACAATTGTTTACATTTTGATTGAACTTTGGACAAAAATTAAATACCATATATAATATGTTCTGCGAAACTGTGCTTTGTTTTTGTTTGGGAGCAAAGCGATTGCGCGGAGCGCAGTGCCCTTCGGACAATCACATTACTCAAAGAAAGAATCAACAGCCACCGCCTTGGGTTCTGGTTGGGTGTGGAACATACTTCTTTATGGCAAAATTGGTACGGGGTATGTTTACTGTAGTGAGTTTCTCTCAGAAGAAGAAGCAGAACAGGAATTTCGCCAGCACTTAGGACTAGATGCAGAGCGCCCGCAGCGCCACGGAACCGTACTTGAGATAATATATAGGACTCCTATTTGATTTTTGAACAAAACTACGAGTTGGACTTTGGACAAAAAAGAGTGGTTCGCGTAATTGATGATTTATGTTGGCGAATTCATGTGAGCGTTAAATTTATCAGTAAGTTCAGATAAGAGTGCATAAAAAAAATTCCTCTCCTGTATCAAACAAATGAAGCAATTGAAACACCCAAAACAAACAACAAACTCATTTGCAAGAGGAATTGGAAA
This sequence comes from Mastigocladopsis repens PCC 10914, assembly GCF_000315565.1. NCBI lineage: Bacteria > Bacillati > Cyanobacteriota > Cyanophyceae > Nostocales > Symphyonemataceae > Mastigocladopsis > Mastigocladopsis repens. The sequence continues at coordinate 4,347,095 of NZ_JH992901.1, forward strand.
ATGGATACTACAACAATGCTCGATATGTGCAAACTGGCTAACTTCCAAAAAGGTAAGCGCATCACCATCTTAGGCGCGGGAATTGCCGGTTTGGTTGCAGCTTACGAGTTAGAACGTATGGGTCATGAAGTAGATATTATGGAAGGTAGCCCACGTATCGGTGGTCGAGTTTGGACACACCGTTTTGGTAACGAACCTGACGCACCCTACGCAGAATTGGGAGCCATGCGTATACCTAGTGAACATCAGCATACACTGCACTACGTATCTGAAATGGGGTTGAATGACAAACTCTGCAAATTTGTCACAGTATTTGAAGAACAAAACGCTTTTATGAACATCTCTGGTAAGATTTTCCAGATGAAAGATGCACCGCGCATCTTCCAAGAACGTTATCAAGAAATCTTTACAGACAATCGTTACAGCGAGAAAACTCAACTATTTGCTGCATGGCTAAAAACTATCGTCGATACCATCTCACCTGGTAATTTGCGTGAAAGTTTAGAACTTGACCTCAAATCACACTTGATGGATGAATTGGAAAGACTGGATTTAGAACCTTACTTTAGAAAAGACGGCGAAACTATCGACCTACAAGCATTCATCAAAGATAATCCAAGTTTTCGCGCTCGTTGCAGCAAAGCCTTGGATATGTTCCTTAGCGACATCTTAGTTGAAACCAGTCACGATTTGTTACAACTCAAAGGCGGAATGGACCAACTCATCCAGCGCTTAGTAGCATCAATCAGAGCTAAAATTCAGTGCAACCAAAAAATTGTAGGAATGCACGTACGTAAAGACCACGTAGAATTGGATTACTTGGAAAACGGACAGTTCCATAAGCGTCGTTGCGACTATGTGTTATGCACTATTCCTTTCTCGGTAATGCGTAAGATGGAGTTGAGCGGATTTGACGACAGAAAACTGGAGTCTATCCACAATACCATATATTGTCCAGCAACCAAGGTTGCATTTCACACTCAACAAGCTTTTTGGGAAAAACAAGGTATCAAAGGTGGTGCATCCTTTAGCGGTGATGGTGTTCGCCAAACATACTATCCTTCTGTGAAATTCAACCCCGAATGTGGGAGTACGATGCTTGCTAGTTATACCATCGGCGACGATGCAAAACGCCTAGGGATGATGTCTGAGCAAGAGCGCCACAGTTACGTCAAGAACGTTGTGAGCAAAGTTCACCCAGAAATTCAAACTCCTGGGATGATTAAAGATGTGGCTTCGATCGCCTGGGGTAACTACGAGTGGAGTGCTGGTGGATGCACTGTTCATTGGAGCGATGATATGTCTGATGAATCTAACCATACTATCAGTTACTTGGAAGCTGCTAAACCCCAAAACACTCTCTTGTTTGCTGGCGAACATTGTTCTAAATACCCCGCTTGGCTTCAGGGTTCTATTGAGTCTACACTTGAGGCTGTGTACGATATTGTTTCTCACCAACCAATAAAAAAAACGACAACCAACTACCCCGTTACCAGCAAGGCAAATGGCAAGACTCAAAGAACAAACCAACATCTACAGAATTATAAAGCGGCTTAATCTTCTCGACTCGCCTCAATACATCTGGAGGGCTGAGGACACCTCAACTATCTTGTCAAAAACAAAAAATTATGAATTTTCAAAAGAATTTGAGAAATTTAACAACTTGCGGTTCTCCTTGTGTGGAATTTACAGCTTCTCAGTTCTAAACGAGTCATCCCCATGACATTCTCATACAATCAATTACTGGAAATCTTTACTTCTTCTCCTCTTTGCCCTCTGTTTTGGTCTCTGCATCACCTACGCACCTCCCCTTTTTGTCTATAACTGCATAAGTTCGATTCACTGAACTCTATACACTTCTAGTGACCTTATAACTATCAACTTGACTAACCCAATTTCCCGACTTACCAGATGTACATCATAATTCAGCAAAGTCCTTTTTTCTTTCCTAACTTCCCTTTTTGTCCAAAGTCATAAAAGTGATTTTTTAAGATGAGCATCTTAGATTTTCCCCGCCTACACTTACTCGGTTTCGCCCGCATCCACGCCCCAACAGGACATAAAAACGGAGGAGTGGATGTTAGTAGCAACACAGTCTACATGAACGGTAAGCCCTTCGACCACCACCGTGGAGCGTCCGAGTACCACGAATACCTCTACAATTTGGGACCAAAGTTTAACGCCCAAGGGGAACTAGATGAAAATGGTCCTTTTAGTATGGCTATGGGATGGGACTTTGGCGGTAACGGTCACTTTTCTATCGAAGCACAAATTGTTAGCACGCAAAGGGAGTTTGGACAAGTTGACCAAAATGACCCAGTGGTAGGACGTTCTGTTGATTTATGGGGTCATTACAACGAATACGTCAAAACAAGTTTTAATCGCGCCCGAATCTTTGAATCTGACCCAGCTTCCAACTGGAGTAGCACAATTATGTTGGGTCAACTCGCCTTCGGACGCCAAGGCGTTTCCCACGAAGTTCCATATATGCTATCTGCCCCGATTACAGGTATGCAGTTAGCTCGCTGGCAAGACTTTAACCACATCCGCGAATTGCCTCAACACTGCCTCAACAATGAGTTTAAACGAGCGGCTGTTTATCAGTTTACTATCCCCAAAGATGCCCAAGATTTTCTGTGGTATGAAGAAGCCGCCCAGTCACCAACTGTATCTCTACTGCGCGAAGCAATGAATCGTGAGGATGTCTTGGGGCTGGTGATGCAATTGGGCATTAGTAATATGTCTGCGCCAGTTCAACCGGATTTGCCTAGTTTCTGGGAACTGCACGGAACGATCGGTTTATGGTGTCAAGACGAACTTTCTACCTATCCTCACGGACGGTTGCTGACTCCTCGACGTGCTGCTCTTTCGCAAACAGAATCTAAACCAATTTCTAACCTTACTGTGCAAGTCACCCCGCAAGGCGTGAGTTTAAATATGGTTACGGCAGTACCTTGTGTGGGACGCACCCCCAAAGCGGGACCAGGACCAACCCACGCGATTGGTTCTAAGCTCGACTTGGGTGATTTGGAATTGCGTACTGTTGATAGCCAAGAGCTGATAGCGCGGATACCCAAGGAAGCATATCAAAAGGAGGCGCATCAATTAACTAGTGGAATTGTAGATGTTCCTTTAGCCCAAGAGTGGGACAATTTATCTCAGGAAATAGAACAGCAAGGTCTGTGCATCATCGGGACGGCACCTGACGGACAACGGCGAATTCTCGTTCAAGAGGAAGAAATCAACCTTCAGGTAGATGACGCTTGTTTGTTTGTCGAACATCCCAATAGACATAGCGGTGAAGACCACGCAGTGGAGTTAGAAGTGCGGTCTTTCGTACGCGGGCGTCCAGCACCAGTTGAAGCGGTTTACCTGCGTCAGTTCTATAACCCCAGAGCCTTTCCTCAACTACGCTACGAGTTTGAAAGTGATCCCGCCAATGCAGATAAGGCTTTCCATTACCCGCGTAACTCTGAAATGGAAATCGTACACTTCAAGCCAGGGAAACGGCAGTCCAAGGGAGAGTTTGCCCCTGAGTGTGTCATTTCCACCGACGACAAGGGGCGTGCTTGGGTGACTCTGCGCGGTGCTAGGGCAGGAACAACGCGGGTGCTGCTATCTGCTCGCCCGGATGAGTTACCTTGTGACGCTAATCACCTGGACGAAGCGCTAATTGCTTACGATAATGATGATAAACTAGGCTTTTGGTCTGGTACTGGCTTTTTTGCTGTACGGGTGATGAGTGATGATTGGCACCTGGATGAAATCCCCGATGCAGCGGTAGATTTTAACTTAATCTACGAACAGATCCTAGCTTTCTACGAGTTAAGTTTCTCGTTTATGAAAGTCGATGTGTTTAGTCTCGCCGACCAATGCAAGGTCGAGACTTACGCACGGTTAATGTGGCAAATGTCCGATCCACGCAACAAATATAAGACTTACTATATGCCCCCAACGCGGGATATGTCCCAAGCCAAGTCGATGCTTTTGCTGAAGTTTCTGCAAAATCTACAGCGAGTTGGGTACGTTCCGCCTGCGATTCCAGAACCAAAACGCCCGCAACGCACCATCCAAACGCGGGAGGAGTTGGTAAGCGCCCTCAAACAAGCGGCGGAGTTGGAAGTGACTGTGATGTTGCAATACATCTATGCAGGATACTCTATTCCCAACTACGTCACTGGTGAGGAATACGTGCGCCGGGGTTTGTGGACTCCCGAACAGTTACATTTAGCTTGTGGCGACGGCAAAGAAGTCCGAAGTTACGGCATGCGGGGTGTGGTGCTGGAAATTTCCCGCGAGGAAATGATTCACTTTTTGATGGTTAATAATATATTGATGGCGATTGGGGAACCTTTTTATCCAGCAGTTCCTAACTTCAAGGAACTTAACGCACGTTTCCCCATTGATGTAGACTTTGCCCTAGAACCAATGAACGCCGCCTCTCTACAGCGTTTTATGCGTTTGGAGATGCCGGACTTTTTGGAAGAAAACTTGAGCAACGAACCAGGAAGTGGGAATCGCTCAATTGACAACTTACACGGTTATGGTTCTTTGAGCGAGTTGTACCACCAGATTCGCCAAGGGCTAGAGAATATTCCAGATTTATTCATGGTTAAGAAGGGTCAAGTAGGTGGCGAGCATCGTTTGTTCCTGCGCGATGACTTTAATAAAGTTCACCCAGATTACCAGTTTCAAGTTGACGATCTCAACAGCGCACTTTTTGCCATCGACCTTATTGTCGAGCAAGGAGAGGGATGCCATGCCGAATCACCTAAATTTGACCGTTCTCACTATCAGCAATTTCGTCGTCTAGCGGAGGCACTTTCTAAAGAACACATGACCGATGCTGAGACTGGACGCAAAGTACCGTGGAACCCCTCCTACCCTGCTTTGCGTAATCCCTCCTTACAGCACCGAGATTATAGCACCAACGTTGTCACTGTTCCGCAAACGAGGGCAGTTATGGAAATATTCAACGAAACTTATTTTCTGATGATGCAGTTGATGGTGCAACACTTCGGCTTGATGCCCACTGGTAGTTTGCGACGCTCAAAGCTGATGAATGCTGGTATTGACGTGATGACGGGAATGATGCGTCCGCTAGGAGAATTGCTGATGAGTCTGCCTTCAGGCAAAAGCGGTAAAACAGCCGGACCATCGTTTGAGATTGAAAACCCCATTTATATCCCGACTCCGGAATTAGCAATGAGAGCGATCGCCCGTCGATTTGAGCGGCTGGCACATCAAGCGCGTGAATGTCAAGTTATCCACAGCACCGTTTACGAGATGTTTGATTTCTACGCCAGATTCTTTGAAGACCTGGCTCATCATCCCCAGTCTTTATCCCATTGAATCAAAGGACAAATGACAAAGGACAAAGGACAAATGACAAGTGATAACAATATTAAAACGGATGTACTAATAGTCGGTGGCGGACCTGTGGGTCTAGCGCTGGCGGTGGAACTACGTTACCAAGGTATCGATTGTACCCTTATAGAGGAGACTGATGGGGTGGTGACTGACCCCAAGGTGAGTACAGTTGGACCGCGCTCAATGGAGTTTTGCCGTCGTTGGGGCATTGCCCAGCAGATACGCAATGCAGGCTGGCCCTCCGACCACACCCTAGATATTGCCTGGGTGACATCTGTCGGGGGTCACGAAATATACCGAGTTCACTTTCCCTCTTATGCCGAGCGATCGCTCCCTAACTACACACCGGAACCGGAGCAAGTCTGCCCACAAAACTGGTTCGCCCCGGTGTTCCTAAATAACTTGGGAGAATATCCAGATGGAGCAATTCGGTTTCTCTCTCGCTTGGATAGCTTTGAGCAAACTGCTGAGGGTGTCATCGCGCAGGTGACAAACCTGGAAAAAGAAAGTACAGAGGTCATCCACGCCCAATACATGGTAGCTTGCGATGGTGCCCGCAGTACGGTACGTAAGGCTTGTGATGTTGATGCTCCCACGTTTCACGCCACGCAGGTGTTTCAGAGTGTTGTGTTCAAGGCACCCGAACTGGCGAGTGTGATGGGCAAAAACCATGCAATGGTTTATTATTTGGTTAACCCAATTCTTCAGGAACCGCTGCGCGCAGTAGATGGGGACTCACTTTATCGCCTGATTTTGAAGCCAAAAGAAGACGGAAGTGTGCGTGATGCCGAAGAAGCCATCCGCGCCGCCATATCAATTGATACTCCGTTTGAAATTGTTTCCAACGTTCCATGGCGTCTCACTCACCGAGTCGCAGACCATTTCCGAGTAGGAAATATCTTCTTCGTCGGCGACAGTGCCCATACACTTTCTCCCTCTGGCGGTTTTGGGATGAACACTGGCATAGGTGATGCAGTTGACTTGGGCTGGAAACTTGCTGCCACTCTCAAAGGTTGGGCTGGTCCCAACTTGCTCGACACTTATGAAATTGAACGGCGTCCCATTGCAGTACGAAACCTGCAACAGGCAAACGCGAACTTGCAACGCACCCAAAAACGCGCCATCCCTCCAGTCATTATGACTGACACCCCAGAAGGTGAACAAATCCGCAAAGAGATGGCTGTTGGTATGGAACGCAGTGGCGTAAAGCGAGAGTTTGATGCACCTGGGGTTCACTTCGGGTTCCGCTATGAGTCCGGTGGTATCATTCCTGATGGTACAGCCCCAACTGACGACCCCTTTGAGTGGAAACAGAGTAGCTACCCTGGCTGTCGGGCACCTCATGCTTGGTTGGAACCTGGTAAATCAACTTTAGATTTGTTCGGTCGCTCTTTTGTGCTAATGTGCTTCCAGTCAACGCAGGGAGTCGAAACATTAACAAAGGTTTGTCAGGAAAAAGGAGTGCCTTTGTCGATTCAGCACATCGACAACCCCGAAATTGCCAAGCTTTACGAGCGTGCCTATGTCTTGGTGCGACCTGATGGACACGTTGCTTGGAGAGGTGACACCCTACCTGAAGATTCAAAGGCGTTGATTGACCAAGTTCGAGGGAGCTTTTAAGTAGTAAGCTAATCGTCATTCATTTTTCCACGATGATTCGCTTGTAGTAAGGGCTTCAGCCCTAGCTCTATGCAACTTGAATGCTCATTAGCTTATGTTATGGAGCATAAAAAGAAATGCATATATTCATTTTTCAGCCGGTAGTGATAAAACTATCAACTCATAACTGAGAACTGAATTATGAAGCTTTACTATGCCCCTGCATCATCCTATTCCCAACGAGTCCTGATCGCTATGTACGAGAAGTCAGCAGATTTTACACCTGTCGAGGTAAATCTTTTTGAGCCAAAATCTCGTGAGGAATATATGGAAATCAACCATTTTGCCAAAATTCCGACTCTGGCTACTGATAAAGGTAATGTTTTATTTGAGGCAAATATCATCATTGAATACCTCGACCAATATTTTCAAAATACAACCCGCCTGATTCCTGCTGACCCAGAACAAGCCCTAGAGGTGCGGATGCTGGAACGGACGATTGATGTGTATATCAACGGTGGACGGGAGGCGCTATTCGCCGATACCCAGCGTCCTGTTGAGGAACAGGGCAAAAAAGAAGTTATCAAAGCAAAGCGGTTATTGGAAACAGCACTCGAACTGCTGGATGAAAAACTGGCAACTCGTACCTGGTTGGGAGGAGAAGAGTTTACGATCGCTGACTGTGCTGCTGCTCCCACGCTCGCCTACCTGCGTATGGTCTACAACTACAACCACTTTTCCAATTTGACACATTACGTTAGGCGTCTGGAGTCTAGACCATCCGTAGCGCAAGTTTTCAACTTGGGACGCGACCAGATGACAAAGATGCTGTCTGAACTGCGGAATCCACTGCAACTGGTGCCTTTAGAGAGTTAGGAGTTTTGAGTAGACTTCTTGCATTCATTCCAAAAAAAAGAATAATTAACCACAGATGGACGAGGCAGTGCGTTGCGGTGAATCAGCCCTGCAGGCGGGTTTCCCGCCGTAGGGGACTGTGAACCCGAAGGGGGGTTCCCCCCGTTGTTCGCGCAGCGTCTCCGCAGGAGATAGCAACTGCCGTACAGATGGACACAGATGGAATCAAAGAGATGCAACAGGTCTAGTGCTTCCTAACTTCTAACCCCTAATTCAAAACTTTTTCTTGGAGATTAAAAATGACTAGTTCGACAATTGAAAGATTAAACCCATTTATACGTGAAGTTATCCAAGACCCCTACACAGTCTATCGTCGCTATAGAGAAGAAGACCCCGTTCATTGGGGAGTATCGGCGAATCCTCAGTTGCCGGGTGCCTGGTACATCTTCCGTTATGACGATGTGATGAAGGTGATGGAAGACAGGAGATTTGGTCGCGAGACTTTGAACGAACGAGAGGACGTTGAAACCACGCCAGTACCAACGGCATATAACGCGTTCCTGTCTTTGGTCAGTAACTGGATAGTCTTTCGGGAACCGCCCAATCACACACGACTAAAATCGCTGGCTAGCAAGGCATTCACCCCAAAAATTGTCGAAAACATCCGTCCAGCCATCTACGAAATCGCAGACAATTTGTTGGATAAAGTCCAGAACCGTGGTGAGTTGGACTTGGTTGAGGAGTTTGCTTTCCCTCTGCCAACTAAGGTAGTTGCGATTATGCTCGGTGCTGATCCCGAAGATTTGCCGTTGTTCCGTGAATGGGCACTTGCCATGCAGCATGCCAGCGCCTCCCGTTTGAAACCACCACCAGAAGTCTACGAACGTGCAAACGAGGCTGCCCAAGCATTCGTGGATTATTTCACCCCTCTCATCACAGAACGACGTGCCAATCCGCGCGAGGATCTGATCTCGGCTTTAGTCAAGGCTGCTGATGAGGGCGACAAACTGAGCGACTTTGAGATCGTCGCCACTTGTACGCACCTGTTGACCGCAGGACACGAGACTACAATTAACCTCATTGCCAAGGGCGCACTGGCGTTACTGTATCATCCAGAAGTACTCAAAAAGTTACGCTCGCACCCCGAACTGATCCCTGGGGCAATCGAAGAGTTCGTCCGCTACGACACCCCAATCCAGATGGTGACACGCTGGGCTTATGAAGACGTTGAGGTCGGCGGCAAGTTAATCCGGCGTGGGGATAGCGTAGGAGTCATGCTTGGTTCAGCTAACCGAGATCCCGCCCAATTCAAGAACCCCGATGTTCTGGATATACAGCGGCAAGATAACAAACACAGTGCCTATGGCGGCGGTATCCATTACTGCCTTGGTTCGACGCTAGCCCGTGCCGAGGGTCAAATTGCCATAAATGTCCTGCTCAACCGTTTGCCTGACCTTCGTTTGGCACAAGAAAACATTGAGTGGGCAAACAACATCGTGTTTCATGGTCCTAATCACCTACAGGTTGCTTTTAGAAAACCTGCGATCGCTTGATTTAAGGAGGGGGGAACAATTGAAAATTCAAAATTCAAAAATATTGCTTTTAAGTCTTGATTTTTCCACACAAATGTGTATCTATGCTAGTTCCCCACTCCAAAATATTTTTGCAAACAAGGCGCAAATAACATGAGTCTTATACAAGGTTTGACAAAAGCTATTGTCTATGTAAAGGACATAGACAAACAGGTAAACTTTTACCGCGACCAGTTGGGGCTTGAGGTTAAATCCTTCAAAAGTATAGAAGGACGCAACGACAAACAGTGGGTAGAGTTTGCAACTGGCGAATGCACCTTAGTGTTGCACGGTAATTTAGAGACACAACATGGTAAGGATAGACCCAAGCTAGCGTTTCACGTTGATGATTTTGAAACCGCATACCATACGCTAACTGAACGTGGCGTTCAACTCAGCCCTGTTCGTTCCCCCTCGCCTGGTTTAAAAATTGCTGAAGGTCTTGATCCAGAAGGTAATCCGTTCACCATTGATTGTCAGGAATAAGGCACTCAAAATTCCACCACTAGAAGCGGTGACATCATACTAATTTCACTTTAATTGTTTGCAATATTGCAATATTAAGGAGCAAAATGATTGGACAGCATTCAACAGAGCCTGAGAAGAAAACTTGCCCTCATCTAGGAGAAGCTTACCAACCCTTTGTCAACCCACAACTTGAAGATCCCTATTCATTTTATAAGCGTGCAAGAGTTGAGGAGCCGTTATTTTACAGTCCATTGTTAAACGGCTATGTTGCCACGCGTTATGATGACATCCTAACTATACTGAAAGACCCAGCACGCTTTTCTTCGGCGGATACTCTCAGCCCGATTGTTGAATTTACCCCAGAGGTATTCCAAGTGCTGCGTCAAGGGTTTCCCTTGGTACGCGATTTGGTTAATAGCGATGGCGAAGAACACAAACGCTTACGCGCTCCTTTTATGAAAGTGTTTGCACCAGAGCGCCTTGAGGCGATGGAAGATTCCATTCGCGCTATTGCTAATAAGTTGGTAGACAATTTTGTCAATGATGGTCAGGCAGACATCATATCGCAATTTGCTTATCCGTTACCTCTTGAAGCCATCCTCACTATGTACGGTATCCCGTTAGACAGGATGGCAGAACTCAAGCAGTGGTGTTATGACATGAATGCTTTGATATCGTCGCCGCTGACGCCAGAAGAGCAGGTGCAATGTGCTCGCAGCATGGTGGCGATGCAGCATTTCGTTGCAGGTTTAATCGAGGGACGACGGAATGCACCTCGCAACGATTTGATCAGCAATGTAATCACCTCTGACCTGAATATGCCAGAGTTGGTGAGAATTTTAGTGGGGTTAATACAAGCCGGACATAAAACGAGTTCTCATTTGATTGGGAATGCCTTAAAACACCTGTTGGAGCGTCCCCAATTATGGCAAGCTATTTGTGATGACCCATCGCTCATTCCTGCTGCTTTGGAAGAAGTACTCAGGTATGATGCTCCTGTCCCAGCAATGAGTCGCACAACCACCCAAGATCTAGAACTGGCGGGAGTTCAACTACCCAAAGGCACTCGCATCTTTTTGATGTATGCTTCCGCTAACCGTGATGAAACTAAGTACAGTGATAGCGATCGCTATGATATAGAACGTTTCAAACAAGCACAAGCTAACCATCTCGCATTTGGTCATGGAGTTCATCACTGTATTGGTTCAAACTTAGCCCGTCGGGAAGCACGAATCGCTCTGGAAATATTGTCTTCAAGGCTGACAAATCTGCGACTGCGCCCAAACCAAGAATTAACCCATGTCCCAACAATGATATTCCGTGGTTTTACAGACCTATTTGTGGAGTGGGATATCCCCCAAAAAGGTTAAGCCTTTCGCGTGCATACTTTCAAAGGTTCACCACTATAAACAAATATCAATAACAAGGAGTAAACTGTCATGAGTCAACCCCCTATGCTACAACATGGTTCCACTGGCGCAGATGTCGAACGCTTACAACGCGACTTATCCCAACTGGGATATCAAGTTGGAGTTGACGGCATATTCGGTGAAGCTACCGCAAACGCCGTCAAAAAATTCCAACAAGACCATAACTTAACTGTGGATGGAATAGTTGGACCCCAAACAGGCAGACAGTTAGGCGCTGCTTTGGCTTAATTTAAATGCCATAAATAATGCAGGTTGATGACCTCAACCTGCGTTATTTTAAGAAATTTTAACCATCAATAAATTTGTCATATTATGCAAACTTAAAAAGCCGAGTATTAGTTTAATAAAAAATCAAACCTATGAATAACGCAAGAATACAATCTCAACCAAAAAGTACAACTAATATCTTCCAAGATAAGAATTTTTACATAGTCAATTTTGTGACGCTGATGGGAATTTTAGGGGGAACCCTTTTTAACCCCGCGCTGCCAACGATACAACAATTTTTCCAAGTTACAACTGATCAAGTTTCATGGACAGCGACAATTTTCCAGTTGCCTGGTGCCATTATTACTCCGATATTTGGAATTTTAGCTGACGTTTTAGGCAGAAAGCAAGTCCTAATTCCTTCGCTGCTAGTGTTTGCCCTTGGTGCTGGGTTAAGCGGCTGGACATCTAATTTCACGGCACATTTGGGAGGACGACTTTTACAAGGTGTTGGTGCTGCTAGCTTAGAACCGCTACAACTTACCGTTATCGGTGACCTTTATCGCGGGAGAACGCTAGGTACTGCGATGGCACTTAATGCCGGTTTGATTGGTATGAGTGGGGCGCTTTTTCCTCTGATTGGTGGAGTATTAGGCGGGTTTGGCTGGCGATATACGTTTTTACCAGGGTTGCTTGCCATTCCAGTTGCGTTTTTGGTACTCGTGACACTAAGATTACCAAGGCGACCGCAGAACGCAGAAAAGTTTGAGTTAAAATCTTATCTACAAAGTACCTGGAGCAGCATAAACAATCGTCACGTACTAGGGCTGTTGTTCGCGGTCATGTCTCTGTTCTTACTGCAAACTTTATGTTTAACCTTTATCCCATTCTTGGCGGTAAACAAGTTCCGTACATCAGAGGCGATAAATGGCATCCTCCTGACGAGTATGTCAATTGCGCTAGCGGTTTTTGCTGCTCAATTGGGACGTTTGACTCAGAATTTGTCGGAAATCAAACTCATCAAACTTTCTTTTATTCTCTTTGCAATTGCCTTGCTAATTCTCCCGATTATTCCTAATTTTTGGTTGCTATTCATCCCGCTTTTGTTACTCGGTGCAGCTCAAGGTATCGCCCTTCCATCATCCCAAGCACTCTTAGCAGGGCTTTCTGTACAAGAATCTCGGGCTGGATTTATGGCGGTAAATACCTCAATTATGTCGTGGGGGCAGACACTTGGTCCTTTTTTAGGAAGCATTGCTGTTAGGTTTTGGGGAATACAATCAGTCTTTTATACGAGCGCCATTTTTTCTTTGATTTCATTTGCTGTCTTCAATTATTTCTTAACGACTAAAGTATTCGATTTCACAGCCAAAACCATACACTTACAGGTTCCACCAGTTCGCAATGAACAATCAATTTCGTCTTCGCCATTCCCTGCGTCTCCTGCAATCGTACAAAAGCCCATTGCACAGCTACTCCATCTGGAAACTGACAGGGTGATTGAATTACCGGAAGATTTTCAGGTTATTAATATCGGCAAGTCCAGCGATCGCATTAAGCCCGAAGTGGATCTTTCAGATTTTCCCAATTGTGGAGTTATCTCACGGGTTCACGCCCAGATTCGTTACGATGGAAACGAATACTATATCCAAGATCTGAACAGTTCTAACGGCACTTTCATTAATAAATATCCACTTATACCAGGTGTTTGGTACAAATTAAAATCAGGTCTTCACATTAGTTTTGGTCGGCGAAACGCGATCGCATTCATGTTTCAGCTTGATTAGTAGGTTTTTTCCTTAAAAGGGAGAGGTTGATTCATCAAAATAAGCGAACAGGTTTGGAATTAAGACGGGCAGCAATAGATGTTACCCGCTTGACTACAGAAATCATATTTTGATAATCAGGTGCCTCTGCGTTTGGTAGATATTTAACATCTTGAACCAAATTAGGAGGAGCATCTCTCATATAATCGCGAATCCTTTCTTGACGATTTCTTTCAACATCAGGTCCAATCAAAACAGCACCTGGTGGAACATTTTGAGAGTCGAAGAATAATATGCGAAATGCATTACCTAATTTTGTTCTATACAAATTAAATTCCTCTAGGGAAATAGCACCAGCAGCAGCCTTTCCTTGTGCCACCCATTCAAGCACTGTTTCTGGTGTAGGAGCAAATAGGATTTCTGCCAATGTTAAACCAAAAAGATTGTACAGGGGAAAATAATATCCAGTGGCGGAACCTGGTTGACCTAGGGCAACTGTTTTCCCTTGTAAATCTTTTAATTGTCGTACAGGACTGTCTTTGCGTACAACAAATACCGAGCGGGAATTACCCTCCATTTGGAGAGGAAAAATTGGTAAATATTGATAGTTAGCACTTGCAATTGCTGCCAAACCTGGAGGAGCAAAAACTAATGACCAACTACGATGCTGAATGCGTTCAATTGCTATCTTTTCATTAAAAGCTGGCTCTAATTGAATAAGTGCCCTTGCTTTTTTACCCAAATATTCACGGAAGCGAGCAAACCGTTCTATTGCTTGTTTTCCTTCTCCATAGCTAATTACACCAATAACTAACTCAAGTTGATTTGCTGTTTCTTCTCTTGCACAGGCAGAGGTGAAGAGCAGTACCTGCAAAATAAATAAACGTCGGGAAAGTTGGGATGACATCAACATATTTTAGGAAATAATTTTTCTAAGCGAATCAAAATATAGCATGGATAAATTTTTCTAAGCAATTTTTATGTCAATCAGGTTCGGATGAGAACCGTAAAAAACCCGCAACCCACCTGAGGGCATCCCTCTCACAACTTGGCACAGAGGTAGGGAAGCCAGTGCGTTGGGTGTTTCTCCAAGTGTGCATTCCTTGCGTAATGAGAGAAGTTTTGATAAATGATTCAGGGAAATTGATATAATAATTAGGTAAAAATTTAGGAAAATCTTATAATATATGAAATTAGATTTTGATTGATTGTCTGCCATTTATATATAACAGGTGTATATTCAGCAAAAAAATCATGAAAATAGGAACTAAAGTTAATCTAATTTTAATAATGGTTTTTATCAGCGGTATTTTCATTAGTGGTATCGCTTTATCAAATGTACTTCAAACAAAAGCACAGGATGAGGTAAGTTCTAAAGCCTTGATTCTCATGCAAATCGCCAATTCGGTTAGAGATTATACCAACGAGCGTGTACAACCCTTATTGTTGCCAAAAGTGGACACTCAAGAGCAGTTCATTCCAGAATCCATACCATCATTTACCGTTAGAGAGGTGTTTGAAAAATTTCGTAAAAACAAAGAATATGGGAATTTTTTATACAAAGATGCCACTCTGAATCCAACAAATCTGCGAGATAAAGCTGACGAATTTGAAGCTGAGATTGTTGAACGATTTCGTAAAGAACCTGGTAATAAAAGCGACTCTGGTTTCCGGACTATGTCTGGAGAAAAATTGTTTTATAGCGCCCGACCTTTTGCTATTCAGGACAAGAGTTGTCTTCGTTGTCATACCACTCCCGAATTAGCTCCAAAAAGTCAAATAGCGACTTACGGAAAAGACAATGGTTTTGGATGGAAGCTCAATCAAGTTCTGGGAGCCCAAATGGTTTATGTTCCGGCTGAAGACATTTTAAAAACTGCTAATCAGTCATTGCTTCTTGTCCTAGCAATTGTCGGAATTATTTTTACAGCCATCGTTATTATCATGAATCAGTTGTTGAGAAAGACTGTACTATTGCGTATTAAAAAAATTGCAACTGTGGCAGAACAAGTTAGCGTTGGTGATATGAATGCCGATTTTGGGAAACAATCTAAAGATGAAATTGGGGATTTAGCAGAAGCTTTCAATCGGATGAAGTATAGTTTAGAAATTGCTTTTAATATGTTAAACAAGAATCAGAAGTAGATGGATTGGAATAATATTTTAATCCGTCAGCTTATATTTAGAAAGCAGATTTTGCATAAGAAATCGGCTTTTTTTTCTTTATGATTTGTGGTCCAATAATTTGAAAAAGCGCTGTAATACCCAGTTTTATTTCAATACGGTTCAGTTAAGGATTTTTGGTGAGATTCGGTGAGGTGTAGAGACGCGCCATGGCGCGTCTCTACATTGCCGTGCTGATAACTGTTTTGGTCTTATCTGAACGGTATTGAGTTTTATTTAACCAAGCAGACGCCGCTCAAACTCTATAGCCAGTTTTGTTTCGGGAATTTCCTTTGCCAACTTTCTGACAAATTCTGCTAAGGAAATTTGTGGGTGAGATTGCAAAACCTTTTTAATGATCAAATTAGCGATCGGACCAACTGAATAAGCCAACTCACGCTCGCATTTACTGATAAATTTGGCATCGATGATTTGATTTTCCTGTGTTGACGATTTAGCTGATTGGGGAGATGAAACATTCAATGTTTCTAATATAGTGCTCGCCCGTTTGTGAAATTCTTCTTGTCGGAGTGGCGATAAGTAAGCCGCTATACTTTCCACTAATTCTTGGCAATTTGCTGCCTGTAGAACAGCTTTTCGTAATATTGTAGGCGCGATCGGTCCTATCGATTGCTTTAGCAACTGTTCCAGGCTGGTATATTGTTCTGAGTCTAAGAAGAAATTGAGTTGAGGTTGTTTGATTGCTGAAACAGGAACATCACCAGATAAAGAAGATTCCTTCTTTTGTGACTGGTGTAAAGACAAGGGAGCAGAAAGAGATGGAAATACATTGTTAATTTCTTGGGAAAGTAAAATTTCCTTGTCTTCCTGTTTGTTTTCCTGAATCTGAGGTTCCTCTAGTTCCTCTAAATCTTGGAAAACTGTGCCAATATTACCAGGTAAAATATCAATGACTGCTTGTGTACCAGATACCCAGGTATGGAGTTTGATACCTTTGGCTTGCAAAAGCTGTTGTAATTGAGTCATCCATTTAGCAACAGGTAATCCGGCTTGCGGATTTGCTGCTACAAGGGTTTCTAGAAGCGTTTCGGAAAATAATTCTGACTTTTCGGCAGGCGTTGCAGCGACTATTAAACATTGTCCCTGCTCTGCGCCACTTTGCAAATCTTCTATCCAATTCTCTAGGGAAGTCGCTTCCGAAGAATCTGAGATAATTAAATCTAAGATAATTATTTGTTGAGTTTTTTGAGCGCGGCGTAACTCTTGTCTTAAGCAAGAACGGCTCAAGCGCATTCCATCACCTAAAATTAACCAGGCTTCTCCATCTTCAATTTCTTCGATCTGCCCGCGTAAGTACAATAAGGATGTTGGTGTATCTCTTACCGCCCCCAATTGTGAGGGAGATTTTATTTCTGATTCATGATCCCAACGAGTAAGTTCTTGGATTATTCCCCGTACCTCTGACCAATTTTTGCCTTTTTGAGGAAAAAATTCTACCTCAAAACCGCCAGCCCCAGCAAACAATCGACTCAAATCATTAGTCGTTTTCTTGTTTGAGAGTCCATCAATTACAACTGCACGTCGCGACTTGTGAGTTTCAGCTTTTGCTGGCTTGAATCCAACAATTAATTCTCCTACTCCTTCTACAATTCGTTTAGGTGTCTGTAAGGGATATTCTGGATGAAGTTTACTATCTCCACGGTTGAGCTTTTGCTGATTAATTAGACGCAGTTGCTGATTTAATTTATTAATATATTGCAGAGTTTGGCGGTAAACATATTTGTAAAGCCCGTCTGCTTCAATGAGTCCATGTGAATCAGCTGCTTCACCCAACAGTCCCCGCATTAAATAGTAGGTGAATACTCCATGTCCTAATTCTGGAAACTCCCAAGATTTTTGTCCTTGATCGCAAGATAGTAAGGCGCAAAATCCCTTACTTTGAGAAGCACGTTGTCTCAACACATCCATCATTTGTGTTGTGGGATTGGGTAAAGTCTCAGGGATAGTTGCATCTCTAGCTCTCCCACTGTTCTCTACTAATCTCATGTCACCGCTATGACAGGTGTCTAAACAAACTAACTGTTGGTTGGCGCGAGTAGCCCCTAAGATTTGTAACAGTTCTTGCATACCCAACCCTGAACAGAGCAAGTCATCTTTGCGGGTATCTGCCAAACATAGAACAGCCTGCTGAGTATTCGGCTCTAACATTCCATGCCCTGAAAAGTATAACAGGATCGAGTCCTGAGATTGAGATTGCGAAACAATTTTTTGCAAGCTCCCACGAATCATTTCCAAAGTAGGAGGTTTTGTCGCAAAATCGTGGTGAACAATAACTTCCTTATTAGGAAATCTTTGGGTAGCTTTGCTAAGTGCTTCTCCTAAGCCTTGACAATCTAAGGCTGGGTAGCGCAAAGAAGGCAAGCTTTCATCTTGGTATTCGTTAACACCTACCAATAAAATCCAAAGCTTGGCTTCTCCTGTTTTTAATATAGTAGTCGAGTCACTAGAACCAACGCCTATCGGGGACATATTTACTACTTAATCCTAAAATTAACTTTGATAATTCAACCTGAGTCTGTTTAGCTAAATTCGTTAGGGCTTGAATCACTAGCTTCAAAAAAATTGTTTTCCCTTTCACTGAAAAATAGCAAATTATTGTGTTATAATAATTTAAAAAAAATTATCATGCACTTTTTTTGCTAATAGCATACACTTTGTCCGTGTTGAAATCAAAAGTTTTTACCCCTATTTATAAGTCAGTTTTATTTTGACAGATTCCACTAATTTTTACATAACTTAACAATTTGAAATAAAACATAGTAGATAAGTCGCCCTTTCAAGGTAGCGTTTTTCGCAATGGAGCGATCGCCTTGAGGGCGGGATGCCAATCTGGTGCAAACAGAAAAGTTATGCCAATTGTCTCCAAAGCGGCTTGAGCTTTTTCGGTGTTAGCTTGGAGATTAACGCTTAAAGCTTCCAACACATCAGCCGAACCAGTTGTCCGATTAAGCTAAAAGGAAAATACCGTACGGAGTGTACCTGTCACAATTGTGCCGTTGCTTTCTTGATTTCCAGCATTGTTAATCACTTGAATTGTTGGTGTGACTTGGATATTTCGAGTGAATGGATAGTTATAAAATACCTCGAAGTTAGTCTGAGTTGAATTGCCGATTTCACTTGCAATAAATGGCTGACCAACGGCAATTCCTGCTAAAGCACCCTGTGTAAACAAGTCTCGCATCCCAATCCCCGCCATCCAGTAATTGGGGTTAATGTCGCCAAAGGCGGTGTCATTGTAGCTACCGTAACCGTAGCGACCAAAAATACCAAACTTTTGTCCAAGGGCTAGTTCAACATTTACCCCAAGCGCATCAAAGCGATTGTCTATGACTTCACCGCCACTGTATTGCAAGCGCAACGTGAATGATCGAGAGGGAGCATATTCTACTTCCACTGTACCTTGATAGGTATCTCCGAATAAGCCTCGGTTGCTAACTATGTTGGAATTTCTTAAATCCGGGTAGAGTAACCCTGTGAACGATGCAGAACCAATGAGCAGTCCGTTGTCCCCAGGGTTGTTAGCGTCTGCCGCAGCGTACAATGCTCGTACAGAGAATGCTCCATTACCTGGTTTCCAGTGAATTGCAGCCCCAGTAGCAGGACCGTCAACCGGGAAGATAAGAAGATTATTTACAAATGCCTGAGTACTAAAATCCAAAAAACTCAGATTAGCATAACTGTTGTAATCAGCGTAATCAGTTGCCCGAATGTCTGGACCGATAGAGACCGTTAAGTCGGAAGTAGGTTTGAAACTGTAAAACACTCTGCCTATAGTAATATCATTGTTTGTAGGTGGCTCGCTTGAATAGTCTATGGGACTACCAAAAAAAGGCTCCAACAAACCAGCAGCATTATCAATCGTGCCATCACTTCGATTGTTTAAATCAACACCGCTTCCAGCGTCAAGGCGTATTTTTAGCAGATCATCTCCTCTGAAGCTAGTGTCGAAATCTAGACTTACTCTATATAACACTGTCGGATTGGGGTCTGAGTTAGCAAGTACGTTTTGTCCAGTGGCGTCAACAATGCGATCGCCACTAAACCCACCAGCATTCACGGAAATAATAGCCTGACCAGTGAGCTTGGTCGTTGTGGAGAACTGATTGGCTTGCAGTTGAGCTGTATGTGCTTCTAGAGCATCTACCCTACCTCGTAAAGTTGCCAGTTCAGGCGTGAACTCTTGCTCAAGCCTCTGCAAAGTTGCTAAGTCTTCTTTGCTCACCAAATCTGTTGTGGCTTGTGCAATCAATTCATTGATACGGTTTAAGCAAGCATTTAACCCAGCTGCAAACTCATAACGGGTCATCGCCCGACTCCCGCGAAAGGTTCCGTTAGGATACCCTGCAATACAACCATACCGTTCTACCAGTGACTGCAATGCCTGAAATACCCAATCAGTCGGTTGGACATCACTAAGCTGATTGACATTAGTGACCTGGCTTTTGGAAGGTGTGCTCCCTTGTGCGTGAAGATTGTTTCCAGAAGCTGCGACACCAGGAAGAGAAACAGACGTTTCTGCATTTGCTGGATATATAGCTAACAATGACAAAGTGAGCAGACTTGCTCCTTTTACAATAGTTTTTGTTAAAAACTTCTGGGGAATATTGGTAGCAAAAGAGGAATTCATAGACAATATTTTCTTCTGCATCTTGCTGTTTTTTTTGTTAGAAATCTAATTTTTCTGAATAAATAAAAATTACTCTAAACTCTTTCAAAAAAAGAGTTTAAGGTAAAAAAGTGTATCAGCCCTTATTATCTCAATAAAAGCGAAAAAAAAGTCAAGGAAAGAGATAGTTCCTTATCTCTCAAGAAACACATTCTAAAACCCTTATCGAGTAAGGATTGGAGGATTCCGAAATAAATGTGTTTCTTTCATATGTTGCTAGTGGCGTCAGAAACGACACATGGTACTTGAACTGACTTGCACGCTATATTTTTCGTTGAGCTTTTGACATAATTCATTCAGTGTTGCATCACTATTGGACTATAGAGTTATATCAGCTTACTCGATGCTTTGGCTGGTAACTCCCAAGGTGTTAGTTCGGTTGTTACAGCGCTTCTCATCTGAATGAAGTACAAATTTATCTGTGTGCATCTGGAGGACACTGCGTTGCGGTGAGACCAGTGCTGAAGGAGGGTTTCCCGACCTAGGCAACTGGCGTAAGTCCTGCGGACAGGCTACGCCAACGCCGTCAGGCGTGCCGTTCGGCGCAGCCGTGCCGAAGGCTCAGGCATACCCGTTCGCCGTAAGGCGTGGCGTCAGCCATAGGGGTTTCCCGCACCCAGGCGACTGGCGAATCCGGAGGGGGGTCTCCCCCCAACCCCACTCCGTGGGGACCCCGAAGCCCCCCGTTGTAGCAAGTGTCCGTTGTCCATCTGTGGTTCATTATTTCTTTGTGTACCTCACCCAATTGCAAACCGCTATAAGTTATCTTTAAGCCCTGTGTTCCAAAGAATCTTTGAACAAAGGCAGAGGGCAGCTATGTGCAGTTAGTGGGGGTTCAGACCGGCCACTAATTGAAGCTTTGCGTTGAGAATGGGGAAACCCATTAAGTAGCGTTAGAAGTGAAAATTCCATCAAATTATTTTTATTCCAAAAGGGTCGAGGAGTTATATTTTTCTCGGCCCTAACAACTATGAAAACCTTTCATCCTGAAAATTAATTTTACAAATCTAGTTGTTTAAGGCTCTCAATTTTTTGGAAGTCAGCAGCGAACCAAACACTATAACTGTGATGATGGTAAGAGCAGCACTTGCATAAAAGACTCCTTGCATTCCCCAAGCACTGTAAGCAATACCTGTCAATAACGGACCAAGCGCTCTCCCAAGTGATTGAACTGTAACATTTAGCGCCATAAAAGAAGCCCGAAAGCCTTCTGGGGCAATTCCTGCTAACATTGCTTGTAAAGGTGGAAAAGCCAAGGCTTTAGATACACCAAATATAATACAGGGAATTATCAGCCCCCAAATGGTATGAATTGTAGGCATAATCAGTAGTGACAAACCGCAGAGAATAAAGCCCAATAGAATTAAGCTTTTTTCTGAAAGCCGATTTGCCAAAAACCCCAACTGGGAAGCAGCAAAAGAAAAAACTAGTGATTCACAGCAAATAATAATACCAATTTCTGCTCCAGATGCACCAAGATAATTTCCTGCAAAGATAGGGATATAGGTATAGAAAGTACCTAACTCAATTACGAAGAGGGAAAAGACTGCAAACAGTAATCCAAACACTTGGGGATTCTTAATATTGTCATAGGTATCTTTGAGATAGCTAGTAAGATTCAAATTCAAGGTGTTCTTTTGCTTGCTCGCTAGCTTCAGCTTCTTTGAAATCAACAATGCAACTGGAAAGGCTAATATCGATAGTAAAAACGGATATCGCCAACTCAACCCCCCTAATACTCCACCAACCAGAGGATAAATTGTAGCAGCAATGCCAATCATTGCGGCGTTGAACCCCATTGCACTGGTGAGCATTTTACCACTATATAAATCGCTGATAAGAGTGAGTTCTAAAGACTCTAAACTAGCAGCACCGACACCTGTCAAAAACCGCCACTCCAGTAAACTGCGAAAATTATTGGCGAAGGCGCATAATATTCCGCCAATCCCAAACAGTAGCAGAGAAGGAATGAGGATTTTCTTTCTGCCAATACGGTCGGCTAATGCTCCAAAAATTAGAGTTCCAAACGTAGTTGGCATCAGAAAAGTTGTCATTATCAGTCCGATTTTTTGTGGTGCAATATTGAGCGAATTTGCGATGTTTGGTAAAATAGGATTAATAGCGACTACACCACTAATTGCTATTAACGATATAGAAACGATGATGAGAAGATTGGCATCAATCTGTATGCGGTTTTCGTTTTTAATGTTGATTTTGCTAGGCAATGATTTCACGAAAATTATCTCCTATAACAATGTGATTTTTGGGAAATGCTCATGTTGTGAATATGGACAAAATTAATTCTTGAGGTTTGAGCGATAAATTTGCCTCAATCAGGTAACAAAAAAATGCTAAAATCAAAAAATGCTCTACTCAGAGAGTGAGAATAAATTACTAATTTTTATTCACAAACCTGCATTATTTCAATTATCTTGATGTGTTTTTGTCTGCCTTCAATTAACCTGTTATCGATTAACTATTACTTCATTACCGGCAGAAAACGATGATTATGCAGCACCAATCTAGAGCAAACGCATCTTTTTTTTGAAACGATGTGCGTCTTTGCCACTGTGCTCTACTCTAAACTCTAGTAATTGGTGCAAACGTGATATGGCTCACCCTCAAGAAACCACACCTGATTGACCGATTTGTCAAAGGCGAACTTCAGGTTAACCAATCGCTTGTTGTGTCGAAAATCCTTATTTAATTTATTAAGTAATATTTAATTTGTGGACGCGTTCTTTAAATTCTTGTGCCCTTTGCTGGTTAGGAATTTCTGCCACCAAGTTGTCTATAAGTTGGTTTAGAGTGAGATTTGGCTGTTGATTTAAAGTATGTTCGAGAATTACGCTAGCAACAGGTCCAACAAAACTAGTCAGTTCTCGCCGACATTGTTCTAAAAACTCTGGATTGCTAATGGCAGGTTGATTTCCAATAAATTTGTCTGAGTTGGTAAAAATTTGAAGCTTTGGGGAGTGAGGTTTAACAGGAGCTTGGAGGCGACTTTTAAACTCTTGTGCCCGTTGTGCATCAGGTATTGACTCAGCTAGCGTTTCAATGAATTCTTTGCGTGGTATGTGTGGACTTTTCTCTAAAGTATGTTTCATCAAAACACTGGCGAAAGGACCAACAAAACTAGTCAATTCTTGCCCAACAAACTCTAAAAACTCTGGATTGACAGAGATAGGTGTTTGTGGGTGTAGTTCCGTATTTTGTTCACTTTCTTGAAGCTTTTGTTCTAGTTCCTCTAAAATTAGCAAATCTTCTAAATCTTTATTTGGAAGTACTTTTTGCTTTTGCTGTTCGTATGTAATGTTAGAGTTAATTTGTGGTTTTTTTGGGAACAGGCTCGAAATTAGACCACCAAATGAAAATGATTTATTATTGTTATTGTTATTAGTAATATTAGTAGTAGTAGTAGTAATATTATTACTAGTAAGTTCAACAAGAACTTCTTTTGCTGACTGGTAGCGCTCTGTTGGTACTTCAGCTAGCATTTTTTCCAGTATGCGAGCTAAAGAGTCACTGATATTGACATACGATCGCCATTGCCAGTTTAGAGAACCATCTATTAACATATGTGGCATTTTCGCAGTCAAAAGGACAACTGCAGAAACAGCAAGTGCGTAGATATCACTAGAAGGGTAGCACTGTCCTAAACGCAGCTGTTCTGGTGGAGAGTAGCCAATTTTCCCCACTACTGAACCTTGAATTGAGTACTGGTATGGAGATTGGGCTGATAATATCTGAGTGAATTTCTCCTTAACCACCCCAAAATCAATCAGCACGGGTTTAGATTGATTATGGGTCATAATATTTTCCAGTGAAATATCCCGGTGAATAATGTTACGCTCGTGGATATATTCCAAAACTGGCAACATATCTACTAGCCATGCTCTCACTTCAGTTTCGGAAAATGGCTTACCTTTTACTGAAAGACGTTCGGATAAAATTTGTGCATAATTTTTGCCATCAATATATTCCTGGACGATAAACAGCCGCTGGTTTTCTGTCAACCAAGCCAGAAATTTGGGAATTTGAGGATGCTGGATTTGGTATAAAACTTTTGCTTCGCGCTCAAATAGCTCCCTAGATTTACGGATAATATCTTCTTTTGTGGTTGCAGGTACAAACTCTTTGAGAACACAGGCTTCATGAAAGCGCTGAGTATCAGATGCTAGGTAAGTTCGTCCGAACCCCCCTTGTCCAAGAATTTTCTGAACCAGATAACGATTATTAATTAAAGTTCCTGGATTTATTTCTGCAATCATTTTTAAGTTCTTATTTGAGTATTAATACTATTTTTATAGTATAGGGTTAGAGATTCAAAATTATACATACGGCTAAAGCTGCATATCGCCGTTACTTATGTAAACTTAAAGCACGCCAGCAAGACGTGTTTCACTAACGTTGTAATGCGTAACCTTAACACCTCCATCGCGCGGCTAAAGAAAGAAAAAGAAAGAAAACCATAAAAAACCATATAGTTGTTATTTTTAGTTGTTATTCAGCAACTCCTTTTAGCTCATCAAAAATACAAGACTTCGCATTCATACTCTTCTGGACTCGGTTCTATCTGCCACACCAACCCTTCTCCAGGCTCATTCAAAGCGACTTCAATGTAAAGCCTGTTTACAGGAGTTTTGGCTTGCGCTTGATTACCTGCAAATGGCTGTAAATCTTCAGTCAGAAGTCTCAATTTAAATCCACTCTCGATCAAATTGCCTGTTTGACTCCGTAGTTCAAAGCGCCATATGTTATCTTCAATATTGCCTTTAGGTTGCACCCGCAGTTCGTATTGTTGTCCAGAAATTGTTAATTTTCGTACTAAGTGTGGCAAGGTTGATTCTACCTCCGAACCTCGCGCTCCAGCAAAACTAGACTGTAAATCTACACTTCCCCAACCAAATTTTTGTGCAAAATCTGATACACCACTTTGCATCCATTGACGAATTGACCATTGTTGTTGCTGTCCTTGACGTTGTTCGTACAAACGTTGTCTCCAGCCTGCATGTTCTAAGAGCGCTCCCCAGATTTGAAATGGTACTGCTATGCGTGGTAATATAAGTCTGGAATTGCCTAAGCGCTGGAGCAAGCTTTGTGCTTGGTCGGAAGATAAAGCTGGTATTGGGGCAGTTTCAAGGCGAGTCACTTCTTCTGGACATATTTGATGTGTCATCGACAGGATATTCAAATTAGAAATTAAATCCTCTGCATCTAAAGAATAAGCGCGATCGCTTGCATCATATGTTCCCATACTCTTGAGTTGCGCGTGGGTTGTATACCCCCAAACCCGAATGCAGCCCTCTTCTAAATTAACTTGCACTGCTAAATAATAATCAGCACTCCAGCTAGGAATATCCACCCATTCTTGAGGAACGCGTAGTTCGCTTAAATCAACCGCCTCTGTGGGGATTAATACCATTCGTGACGTTCCAAAGGAAATACCAGTACCATTCACGACTTCCCAAATACTTGGATGAGCTTTTAGAGAAGGAAAAGCAGTCGCATCTACAGCGTATTCTTCGCGTAGCCAAGGTAAAAAAGTATTCAAACACAAGCGGTTGAGGTAAGCAGTCCAACGACGATTGTCCGATGAAAAAGCTTGGCTTTGCTCCCAAGTCTTTGTTTGTTCGGCTTCAGAAATTTCTAGCCACAAATCTGTAGGATTTGTTAGTGTCACTGCGCCTGGGTTAAATGTCATAATTGTTGCTCCAATTTAAAAGAGGGACGGCTATAGTAAGCTTGTAACCATTCCTCTAAAATAGTGTTTATATAGTTAAGTACCTGGGAATTTAGTGAAATATGCAACGATTCTTTAGTCCAGGTAGCTAGCTTAAGCAATAACACGTCTTTAGACTTGGTGAGCCGACGAGAAACAGTGTACTGCTTCACTCCTAATTGTTTTGCAATCTGTTGTTGAGTGAAACCCTTACTATAATAAAGTTTTATTATCTCTTGCGCCTCAACCTCCAGTTCGTTCAAAGCTGCAATTAACACAGTACTGATTTGAGATTGCTTTGAGTGTCTCTCAAGCACTTCTTCTTGAGCAATAATTTCTGTTAGTAACGATTCTTGCTTAAGTTGCGGTAGAATATCTTGAAACTCCCCAGAATTATCATCTCCTCTTGGCGCATTTAAGGAAGTCATATTAGGGTGCAAATAAGTGCGGCAAGCTTTCGCACAACTTACCAGCCATTTTTCTATTGTTTCTGGACTGCACTCTGCCCCTGGTTGTGACAATTGAGTGTTGCGTTGAAAATTGTAAAGCTGAGCGATCGCGTGCCATACAGCATCATCTGGTCTTGCCAGTTTGCGAGTACCAGTAGGAACCTTAGGAGCATATAGAGACTGGTAGCATTTCCAAGCTAATACATAACGTTCTATCGTGTCCGCATTCAGTCCAACATTTTGTAAAGACTCCATTAACCGCTTTTGAGTCAACCTTCGCAACAATCGCCAATTGGTGCAAATATCAACTTCGTTCTGCTGGCGCAGCATTTCCTTAATTTCGCTGCTAAAAATCGCACTGGCGTAATTCTTAAGGTTAAAACCCATCTCGGGTTTAAACTTTTTCAAAACCTTATCTGTGCTAGTTACTACCATTTGAAAGCAGTCAGCTAAAGTGTATTGTCCAGAAGAAAAATTAGCAACTGTTTTGTTAGCCGTCCAATAGCACACTTCTTGTAAATAAGCTGACAAATGCCCTCGTGCCAGATTTTCTGCTTGAATTTGCCATAGTTTATACCAATAGCAAACCCAAAAATTCTCAGAATTTTCTGGTTCTGATAAACGCGCGTTATGATTGAGTATATTTCGACGCAGTTTAGCATCAGTAGCCCAACCAATTACCCTATCTGCGTCGAATTGTAAGAAAGT
Source organism: Mastigocladopsis repens PCC 10914 (assembly GCF_000315565.1). NCBI lineage: Bacteria > Bacillati > Cyanobacteriota > Cyanophyceae > Nostocales > Symphyonemataceae > Mastigocladopsis > Mastigocladopsis repens. The sequence goes on from NZ_JH992901.1 coordinate 4,374,090, forward strand.
CGTAAATAGCTCGATAATACCTTGGCGGGAACGCATAAACTAAACAACTTGTAAATGGTCAACTAAATAAACCATAATATAGATAATTAAATTACAAATACACTTATGCAGTAAATGGGGGGGGTGTGGTCAAAAGTGCTTCATAGAGGAGGTACGCATGGGATTCAGTTTAGCAGCACCAACGTGTTTACTGCCGCCTGTTGCGCCTGTTGATTTGCTAGCAACCTCTCTATTGATAGAGGCTGATAGTTTTTTGTCACTCTATAAGTATTTTGTAGTATTACCCTAAGTCAACTTATTATGCCTGACCTTGTTGAAACTGCTGTCAATGCCGGAAAGTTTAACACGCTGATAAAAGCTGTTGAAGCTGCCGAACTCGTAGAAATTCTGAAAACTCCAGGTTCCTATACGGTTTTTGCACCCACCGATGAGGCATTTGCCAAGCTTCCACCAGGAACTTTAGATTCATTACTGCAAGACATCCCTAAATTGAAGAAAATTCTGATGTATCATGTCGCTAACGGAGATGTCAGGTCTGACGATTTGATCCAAATTGACCATGCGGAAACACTAGAGGGATCAATTGTCGCAATTGATTCTGCTAATGGCAAAGTGAAAGTGAATGACGCCAATGTCCTCACAACCGACATTCTTACCGACAATGGTGTCATCCACGTTATTGATGCAGTGTTGATGCCTGCAATGGTTGCTGGAAAGTAGGTATTGTACATTCAAATTCTTGTGGGGCTGACATCCTGCCTGCCTTAAAATAGCAAGGGCAGGTTTTCCGACCCACCCCATAGATTCTTTAAATGTGATATGCGATCTGTTAGCTTACCTTACACCTAGAATGCAGCCAGTACGTGGAGGAACATTTAAAATGAGTTGGTTAGACCCTCCCTCGACACTCCACTCCACTTCAGCAGCGCCGTATAACAGATTGTTTGGTTGAGTGCTTAAACTTGTGGTATCAACAATCCCTTTTGCCGGTGCAGTACCAACATTAACTGCAACAATCAATTCTTCCCTTCCCAAAATTCGGGCAAAAATGTAAAGTCCTGCTTGAGCATACAGGACTTTGTACTCACCTGTACGCAAGCATGGATAAGCGTGGCGTATGGCAATTAATTCGCGGTGAGTTTTGAGAATATTCCTATCCCATCCAGCTTCTAGAGGAAAACCACGACGAGAGTCTGGATCTAAAGCGCCTGGTAAACCAACTTCATCACCATAGTAGATACTAGCGGCACCAGGAAAGGTAAGTAGCAGTAAAGTTGCTAATACCACACTTGCTTTATCATCCCCAGCAATAGTCAGTAACCTTGCTGTATCGTGACTGGCTAGCAAATTTAATTGAGTCAGCTGAATTTCCCAAGGGTAAAGTTGCAGGAGTTGTTGCATTTTTTCAGCATACTCAACTGCAAACAACGGTGGATATGGTTGGTAGTCGCGGCTTTGTACTTGTTCCATGACTACGCGATCGCCTGCGGTAAAAGCAATAGTTGGTCCTGCAAACAGATAATTCATCACCCCGTCAAATTGAGTCCCATCCAACCATTGACGGGAATCTCCCCAAACTTCACCGACAATATAAGCATCAGGATTAATCGCTTTGACTCGCTGACGGAACTCTTGCCAAAAACCAGGAGTTTGAATTTCAAACGGTACATCCAACCGCCAACCGTCAATGCCGAATTTAATCCAATATTCGGCAATTTCCATAATATATTCCCGCACTTCTGGCTTGTCGTGGTTAAATACCGGCAGTGCGCGATTTCCACCCCAGCCCTCATAATTGGCGGGAAACTCACCATTATAAGGTGAAACGGGCCACTCATGAATTTTAAACCAATCCACCCAAGGTGAATGGGGACCATTTTCCAGAATGTCGTGAAAAAAGAAAAATCCCCGACTGGCGTGGTTAAACACCCCATCCAGAACAACTTTGATGTTGCGTTGATGAGCTGCGTCTAGCAATTCCTTAAAAGCCGGATTACCCCCCAGCATCGGATCAACCTGATAATAATCATGGGTATGGTAGCGGTGATTGCTAGCCGATTGAAAGATAGGCGTAAAGTAAATGGCATTAATTCCCAGATCCTGTATGTAGTCTAACTGCTCGATAATGCCCCACAAATCTCCACCCTTGTAACCTTGAAGTGTGGGCATAGCTTCCCAATCTTCCCAACGAGCATTACGTAAAAGCCGTTTCCGTGGTTGTTTGCTGATGGCAAACCGATCTGGAAAGATTTGGTAGAAAACAGCGTGTTTAACCCAATCTGGTGTATGAATCTGCATGAATTACTCTCTATCTCTCCATCGCAATGGTTGCAGATCCCAGGTTTCTGCGGCTCTCACTTGTGGTAGAAAATTTCACATATTAAGGTTAGTGTGGAGAGACAAGCCTTAGCCCTACCACACCTATGATAATCAAGGCGATGCAACTCAGGCGGCGCACTTCAATAGGTTCTTGAAATAAAACTATACCCAACACAACTGTACCAACGGCTCCTATACCTGTCCAGACAGTGTACGCAGTACCAACTGGTAGCGTACGCAGAGCAATGGATAACAAGGCAAAACTCAGTATCCCAAAGGCGATCGTAGCGACACTAGAACCGAGTCTAGTAAACCCCTGTGCATACTTGAGACTAATTGCCCATCCAACTTCAAATAAACCAGCAATCAAAAGATAGATCCATGCCATACGCCCCTCCCTGACAAATGTCGCTTAATTTTCTCTTAAAGAGTACGAACGCAACGTGAAATGTAGCATTGTTGCCTACAACTCAGTCTGCTTCATAATTTCTGTTTCGGGCTTCCACAAGGCTGCGGGTCATCGCCAGTAAAAACCATTTTCTCGCTCCATAAGCTGATAACCAATAAGTTCCCGTCGTAATGTCGCGTAGTCAGAGTGATGATGAGGAATAATTTCGTTAACTTGATGTTCGGTGTAAGTCACCTCTTTTTCAAATTTTCTAACTAACCATCTGAGTACGACCAAGCGTTTTTTGCGAGAAGCGGGAATCTTTATGAGGCGTATACCATCAAGATAATTTGTGAGCACTTTTTCTTTCCATGCTTCTAATTTAACATTTCTCATCTCTTGCACCTTGCACTCCACGATATCAACACGTAAGTACAAGAAAACTTTAGCGTTATGTTAGCGCTGGGTGGTGGAAAATCTGAGAAGAACACAGAACTTAGATTCTCAGATTTTATAAAATTTGATCACATTCCAGGTAAAACTGCGTCTCCTGAAACAGTATCTTATGCTCCAAGTTGGTTAAAATCTTCCTTTATCATCTTAAATTTTCTCAAGGCAAACTAGCTCGTGTTACCACTTCTTGACCATGCCCCAGGGCAGGTCAATTGGTGTCTATCCACATAAAAGGTTGTGTTACATTAACTACTAAGGTAACTGGCTTCTTAAATAACTAAAGTTGATACACTGACTTGAGCAATTGCCTTGGCATGACTTAACGTAAGTATGCAACACTGCGCCGCAGGAATGCAAATGGATTGGATTAGCTTACTAAAAGCTCAACAAGCTGATTTTCTTCAACGACTAAAAAAACTTAAGACCTACGATTTATCTTTGCTGGAAAGTCAAGTCAAAGGCTGCCACAGTGAAATTATGGCATTTTGGGGCGAACCATTGGCAAAACTGCTGGAGATTGCTCGCCAACACGCAGAAATTCTCGCCAAAAATCCCCCTCCTACACCGCCTGAATATCCTGACCCTCCTGACTGGGCGATCCCTTTTCCAATATATTTCCAACAGCAAGCGGAAGATTATCTATTACGAGAGCAAATTGTTGACCGAGTGATGAGCGATCGCTTGGGCAAGCAGGTTAAAAAAGTGCCACAAGACACCTTGAACAACATGGTTCTGGATGATGAGGGCATTTTACGGGGCGAAAGCAAGTTTTCCTACTTGCTTGCAAGTAACCCGAAAGTTAGTCTTCAAGTTTACGCTGCTGATGGAGAAAGTTTTAACAGTCTCAAGAAAGACAAAGTTAGATGGTCTGTCACACAAGAGGATTTGAAAAATCACCAAGTCTTAATTTTCCTCTGTTTGTTTTATCCATCTACTGGTCAAAAAGGTTACGAAAAACAAGCGATTATTGCTGGGTTTTTACCCACAAATCAAATTGAATTTAGTGAGCCAAAACTGCACATGACTCCGAGTCATTTATTATATGCAGGGGGATTGAGTTGGTATTTAGAATCACTTAATACTAAAAAAGAGACACGACGAGTCTTGACTGAGATTGTGATGACACAGACAGCTCAGACTCTGCCACCAGAACATCCGCTTAAGCCAGTAGTAGGTGATTGGGAATGCTGGCAAACTTTGAAAGGGCACACGAGAGGAATTAATTGCCTAGCCTTCAGTCAAAGGGGTAACAACGGTGACGCCTCTGCTCTGGTAGCAAGTGGTAGTCGTGGGGAGACCAAGCTGTGGGATTTGACCAAGGGTGAGTTAATCGGGACATTATCAGAACAACCTTGGATTTTATCGGGGCTAGTCGATGAAGTCAATTCCCTTGCTTTCAGTCCCGACGGGCAAACTTTAGTCAGTGCTGGTGCAGATTCCACAATTAAACTTTGGCACGTAGGCGCACAAGATTTGATTGATATTTTGCACAAGCATAATGGGATGGTGCGCTGCGTTGCCTTTACCCCAGATGGACGGATGTTGGCGACTGGGGGAGATGATAGAAAAATTATGTTTTGGGACTTGACGCAGCGTCAAGTAGCCACCGCTCTATCCTTAGATGATACCGCTGCTCATTCACTTGCTTTGAGTCCAGACGGGCAAACTTTAGTCACAGGGAGTTACCGCAAAATCAAAGTCTGGCGTATCTCACAACAAGAAGCTCTAATACCTTTCCTTCCCCAGTTGCTGCACTCGTTTACAGGTCATTCTCATATTGTTTGTTCTTTGGCTGTTAGTCTAGATGGCAAGATTTTAGTCAGTGGCAGTCGGGATAAAACAATTAAATTGTGGCATTTAGAAACAGGAGAATTGCTGAACACGCTCAACGGACATACGGATGGAGTGTATGCTATTACATTGAGTCCTAATGGACAAATGATCGCCAGTAGCAGTGCAGATAAAACGATTAAATTGTGGCATTTAGAAACAGGAGAATTGCTGGGTACGTTTACAGGTCATACACATACGGTCACAGCATTGGCTTTTACTGCTTCGGGGGAACTTTTGGTCAGTGGGAGTTTAGATAAGACAATTAAAATTTGGCAGCGGAGTTAGGCAACGGATAAGTCACGGATGTAACGGATGAGTTATGTAAGACAAGGAACCGATAAACTATCTGCTACATCTGCGACAAATTCCGTTAGTAATTTTGCGTCTTTGCACGAGATTTCCTTTCAAAGGAAAAGCGAAACCGTTGCCATCCTGGCTAAGAATAGTTGCCAACAGCACCGAAGATAATTTAGTGGCTAGCTAAGTTGTCCAAACCTTCTGACTTGTTGTGAACTGCTAGTTTCTCTAGCAATGAGGCACTCGCTTCATTTAGCCCCATTAAGTCTACCTCTGCACCATTTCGGCGAAACTTAATCACTACCTTATCAATAGCTGCAACCGCTGCCTGATCCCAAATATGGGCATGGGTTAAATCAATTTTGACGCGCTCTAAGTCTTCCTTAAAATTAAACGCCGCGAGAAAGTCGTCCACTGATAAAAAGAACAATTGTCCGGCAACACTATAGATGCGGTAGGTGTTATTGTGACCAAGAACTGAGTCAACAAAGACAACTTTCGCAATTTTGCGTGAAAAGAAGACTGTACTGAGAACCACACCCACCCCAACTCCAACTGCCAAGTTGTGGCTCAATACGGTAGCGAAAACCGTTGTCACCATAACGGCAGTTTCACTTCTGGGCACTAGGTGTAAAGTCTGAAGCGAAGACCAACTAAAAGTACCGATGCAAACCATAATCATCACCGCCACCAGAGCTGCCATCGGTATCTGCTTTACCCAGCTGCCTAACACTAAAATGAAGAACAGTAAGAGAACACCTGCACACAAAGTGGAAAGACGAGTGCGTCCACCAGACTTAATATTAATCACTGACTGACCAATCATGGCGCAACCTGCCATTCCTCCAAAGAACCCGGTGACGATATTGGCAATTCCCTGACCCTGAGCTTCTCTGTTCTTGTCACTAGGAGTATCCGTCAGTTCGTCAAGCAGTGATGCTGTCAACAATGACTCTAGCAAACCCACAATAGACAAGGTGAATGCGTAGGGAAATATGATCTGGAATGTCTCAAAGTTCAGGGGGACTTGAGGAATTCTCAACATCGGCAAAGCTGTCGGTAACTCACCCATATCGCCAACGGTAGGAACATCGATACCGCCCACAATGGAAATGGCTGTAATAACAATGATGGCAACTAATGGTGATGGTACGACTTTAGTAAACCGAGGCAATATATAGATGATGGCAAGACCTCCCGCTAACATTGGATAGACTTGCCAGGGAACACCCACCAATTGCGGTAACTGCGCCATGAAGATTAAAATTGCTAGGGCATTGACAAAGCCTATCATGACTGCTCGGGGGACATACTTCATCTTTTGACCCAACTTGAGCCTGCCAAAAATGATCTGGATGACACCAGTCAAAATGGTCGCCGCAAACAAATATTCCAGTCCGTGTTGTTTTACCAACGTAACCAGCACCAGCGCCATTGCACCCGTAGCAGCTGAGATTAAACCAGGTCGTCCACCCACAAAAGCTGTCACCACAGCGATGCAGAAGGAGGCATATAGCCCCACTTTCGGATCTACACCTGCAATGATGGAAAAGGAGAGTGCCTCTGGAATGAGTGCTAACCCGACTAAAGTACCTGCCAATACGTCTGCTTTGATATTGGAGAACCATTCTCGTTGTAATTTTTTGTTCAAGTTATCCTCCACTTCACTCTTCAAATTAGGAAACAGCAAACTACACAGAACAAACCTATTTACACCACCTTTGTATTTTGTGAGCTTGCACAGCCAGGAGCAGCTTGAATATGACTTTAATTCTGACTGGACATGGTGCTTCTAGCTCACAAGTAAGATTTACGAATTCCTGATTTCTCTTAATAAAGAAATGCTAAAATACCTGGCTTGTTCTCAATTAAGGTGGTTAAAAGCTTCTAATTCTCTTAACTGACTTCTATTGTTTTTCTAGGAAAATAGCCTAAATTATCACCAGGCAACTATTTCCATCCACTAGTGATCAGTTAGATAAGTAAATAGAGTTTGCCTAGTAAACAATACTTTAAAAAAGCCACTTAGCAGCTTTGGGAAACCAGATTTAACCCAGTCTATTTACTTAAAACTCAATTCAAAACATGAAGCTTTTAACACAAATCTAATTGAGAAATGAACCTCAATAAAATGACTTTAGGGTGGAAAACTTCCGTGCCCAATACTGACCAATACTTTTTCTAGTCCTATCATTGCTGGTGTTTAATAGTTACTAAAAGCTGACTATGACTCGTAAAATACGAATGTGGTAAATGATTTTAACAATATCACAGAAACTTTCATATTTACTACTAAAATGCAAAATCCTAGCCACAAAAGATGATTATATTAGCTTTGAAATTACTTTGGAGAAAAAACAAATTCTTCAACAGTAATCTGAACAACACGGGAGAACGCAGACAGATATGTTGCCTTGAGTGTATCAGAAAATTGAGATGGTTATTTAAAAAATGGCGAGATGATAGTATAGGGAAAAAAGTCATCGAATATGTAAAACAAAATAGAGAATATGTGCGGAACGATCAAGATGGTTTAAACGCAGTGCTTGCAGGTCAATGGGGAGAACTTCACCCTAAATGGAATCTGATGCCAAAAGTATATGACTATCCATCATGGCAAGACAGTCCCTTCGCACAAGAAGTCTATAATGAACTGGTTCACAATCCTTGCATTATTCACTATACTAATTCTCCTAAACCCTGGTTTGCAGGATTGAAAGCGGAATGTAAACACCCTAAAAAAAATTTGTTCTTTCAATATCTTGATATGACAGCTTGGTCAGGATGGCGGGATACTATGTGGCGACGAATTTGGAGAAAATTTATGAAACTCACTTCACTAACTACAGCGAAACTTTAAAAATTTAGAATAGAAAAAAAGCGATCGCCTTCCTGAAAGTGCGATCGCTACCAATTCAAATTCAAAGATGCAACTAACAATTATCTGCGTCCATCTGCGTCCATCTGCGGTTAAAATCCCTACACCAGCAAACTTTGCATCAAGGGCTTATCTTCGGATATCTTACCTGTCCGCAACCATTCAGCCAGTTCATCTGGTGCTTTGGCTTGCTTAAGATGTTCGCGCAGTTGTGTACCTTCAAGAATTTCCTTCTGCAAAAGTTCCTCTGCAGTTTGCTCCAGTAGCTCGCGGTTTTCATGCAGAATAGTTAAAGCAATGTGGTGGGCATTGTCCACTATCTGCTTCACCTCGCGGTCAATTTCTTCTGCTACTTTAGGACTAATTGAACGACGCGGGTTCCCGTAACCTTCGAGAAATTGCTGTTGGATTTTTTCAAATGCCACAGGACCAAGTTTATCGCTCATACCGTACAGAGTAACATAGCGTTCTGCGAGGTCAGTCGCTTTCTGAATATCGTCACTCGCACCTGTGGACACTTTGCCAAAAACTGTTTCTTCTGCGGAACGTCCACCCAACAAGGTAGCGATGCGACCGCGAATTTCATCTTCTATCATCAAGAAGCGGTCTTCTTCTGGCATTTGAATTGTGTAACCCAAAGCACCAACGCCACGAGGGACAACCGAGATTTTCTCGACTTTACCAGCTCCTGGCATCAAAGCACCAATAATAGCGTGACCAACTTCGTGGTAAGCTACAGTCTTTTTCTCAGTTTCATTGAGGACACGAGAGCGTTTTTCCAAACCAGCAACAACGCGCTCAATGGCTTCGTTAAAATCTGCCATTGTCACTGCTTGCTGATTTTGACGTGCCGCAAGCAGTGCAGCTTCGTTGACAAGGTTGGCTAAATCTGCGCCAGCAAACCCAGGTGTTCTAATACCAATCATTCCCAAGTCCACATCCTCAGCCAATTTGACATTTCTGGCATGAACTTTAAGAATGGCTTCGCGACCAATTTTGTCAGGTCGATCCACAACGACTTGACGGTCAAAGCGACCAGGACGGCGCAATGCTGGGTCGAGCACTTCAGGACGGTTGGTGGCGGCGATAATAATGACACCAGTGTTAGCATCAAAGCCATCCATTTCGGTGAGTAATTGGTTGAGGGTTTGTTCCCGTTCATCGTTACCACCTACAAACCCACCAGCACCGCCGCGAGACTTACCCAGTGCGTCTAACTCATCGATAAAGACGATACAGGGAGCTTGTTGTTTTGCTTGCTCGAATAAATCGCGGACTCTTGCAGCACCGACACCAACAAATAGTTCGATAAATTCGGAACCAGAGATGCTGAAGAAGGGAACACTAGCTTCACCCGCAATTGCCTTGGCTAGGAGTGTTTTACCTGTTCCTGGAGGTCCTACCACCAACACACCTTTAGGAATTTTTGCCCCCAGGCGGGTATATTTATCAGCACTTTTAAGAAAGTCAACAATTTCTTCCAGTTCGGCTTTTGCCTCATCTACGCCAGCAACATCAATAAATTTTACACCTGTGCTGCCTTCAGAGTAGATCCGTGCTTTACTTTTACCCACCGTTAGTGCTGCGGGACCACCGCCACCGCGATTGAGCAAAAAGCCCCAAATACCAAAGAAAATTAATGGTGGTACAACCCAGCTTAAAAGAGTACTAATCCAACCATTTTGGTTTGGCGGTGGTGCGGCAAATTCTACATTATTGTCGCGGAGAATTTTGGGTAAATCCAGATCAATTGCGATTGGTGTGGTCTCGAAAACTTGTTCACCAGGCTTACCGTCCGGGGTTTGGGTTTTGACGGAATACTCAATGCGATCGCTGCCCACAACAGCCCTATCTACTTTACCTGCTTGTACCTGAGCAATAAAATCGCTGTAGGGAACTTGCGTCAGTCTAGGACCAAAAAAGCTGGGAACAATTGCGTTCAGGAGAAAAAGAAGGGTCAACAGAATGAGCAAGCTACCCCCAAACTGCCGTATTCTTGGCGGTTTGATTGGGCGTTTATTATTATTAGTTTCAACTGGCATTTTTTGATGTTACCTCATGCTTAAATTGAAAAACTTGTTGAGAAGCGCCATGGTTTGTAGGGACGTGCTATGACACGTCTCTACATTGTTCTACTAACCACTAACTTAAGAGTTAATAAAAGAGCGAATAAACCAAAGATTTAGTGCGGTACAAAGGGATATTGATAGTACTGGTTAATATCCCCAGTGTAAATAATAAAATCGCGATAGAGGGGGAGAACCCTAATTTTTTCACTGCAATTCCCACCACGTCTAGTGCTATAACAAACCCAAGAAAAGGTAGTAGCAGTAACAACACCAGAAATAGCAGCAGTGATGGCAAGTGAATCATGGCGATGTACAAGCAGAGTGTTGTGTGTTGCTCTGCTTGAATTTATTTTAAAGAGTAAGAGATATACTTCTCTTTCGTATCTACCCCCCCTATGAATGCGAATTGCCGTACTTCTATGCAAAATCAGTTTGGATTTATTCTCAAAGTGTTTTTTCTCTCGGCTGGGATTTCGGTCTTGATTAAGTACGTTCTTCCGAGTCTATCTATTCCAGCGACAGCAACCAACGCCCTCATTATCGTTTTTTTGCCGACTATCATTATGACAAGTGTTTTGTTATGGCGCTTCCAACGACAGCAAAATTAACAGAAAATGTCTAGGCGGAACTGCCAGAATCAGCTAACCTAACTGCATCAAGAAGAAATCGCAGTGTGTCACGCGCCAGGAGTCAGTTAGTGAATCTAGGTCAATGGATTGGTTTAATCGCTATAGTTCTTTCTTTGTACATCCTGTGGCAGATTCGGGAAGTCCTGTTGCTGATATTTGCCGCAGTTGTCTTAGCGACTACCTTAAACCGACTGGCTCGAAGGTTCCAGCGCTCAGGAGTGAAGCGTGGAATCGCTGTCTTCTTGTCAGTGACCATCTTCATAGCCTTAATTGTAGGTTTCTTCTGGCTAGTTGTTCCGCCTTTTGCGGTTGAATTTCAAGCACTCACAAAACAAGTTCCCCAAGGTTTAGAGCGGTTTAATGATTGGCTTGACCAACTTAGAACTCGCATTCCCGACCAGCTCACTCCTTATATACCTAACGTGAATAGCTTGATTCAACAAGCACAGCCTTTTATCAATCGTGCAGTAGGAAGCTCATTCGCCTTTGTCTCGGGTTCTTTAGAAGTTGTCCTCAAGACTTTGTTGGTGCTAGTGTTGACAGGGATGTTCCTCTCCGACCCCTTAGCTTACCGAAAGGTATTTGTGCGGCTGTTTCCCTCGTTCTATCGACAGCGAGTAGATGGCATTTTGGATAAATGCGAGGTCTCTTTGGAGGGATGGATAACTGGCGCTTTCATTGCTATGAGTGTCGTGGGACTGATGAGTTTAATTGGCTTATCAATTTTGCGCGTACGTTCAGCGCTGGCTTTGGGGGTTTTGGCGGGATTTTTAAACTTGATTCCCAACCTTGGTCCTACAATGAGTGTGATTCCAGCAATGGCGATCGCTCTTTTGGATGCTCCCTGGAAATCTGTCGCTGTGTTGCTTCTCTACTTTGTCATTCAGCAGATTGAGAGCAATTTCATCACACCTATCGTCATGGCGCATCAAGTGTCGCTGCTACCAGCTGTCACGTTAATCTCCCAGCTGTTTTTTGTTACCTTCTTTGGCTTTTTAGGCTTGTTTCTGGCACTACCCCTGACTGTTGTCGCTAAGATTTGGGTGCAGGAAGTGTTGATTAAAGATGTTTTGGATCAATGGGGTGATAAATCTCATAGAGAGACTGAGTTTGTGATTGTTTCTGATGAGCAACGAACAGAGAAATCTGCTGACAATTTGGCGAATGACGAGGATCAAACAATTAATCAATAGCCTGTAATATAGCGTTTCCGGCCTAGGTGAAGTATAAAAAGAAAGAATTAACCGCAGATAAACGCAGACGGACGCACATAAATCTGTACCTTACTTGATTCGCATCCTTGGGGCTTTGGTTGTGAATTTTTCTGCTCTAAACTATCAGCAACCGTATGAAACCCTGATTGCTATGTTTTAAACGAAGGATGCAAGGACAAGTCTCAAACCCTTGTGTATACTTGGTTACAAATTTTTGGATGGGTCTATTAGAACAGTGTCTAACTGGAGGTGACATTTTTATGTCACATTCGCTAACTAAGCTAAAGATTACGACGGTGCAGGTCATCATTAAGGTCTTAAGCGATGAATGCTCTTCAAACAAAGGGAAATTTATGGCATTGACAAAAGACAAAATATATGTGTTTAAATTCAACGCCAAAAGACATCTGGAAAACAAGAGTATACCTAAAGCAGATTGAAAGTATTTCCATAGCAGCTTACGCTTTAGGTTGTTTCCTCCTGGCTGATTACCAAAAATTTTCAGGTGATTTACCATATGGCAACAAAAGTGACAGTGCCGAAGCCTACGCTTTCAACAATTGACGCAGTTGCCTTAATTGTAGGTATGGTCGTTGGCGTAGGTATATTTAAGACACCAGCGCTAGTAGCAGTAAACACGCAGAGTTCAGGGGTTGCACTGCTAGCGTGGTTACTAGGTGGAGGGATGTCCTTGGTCGGCGCTCTGTGCTATGCGGAGTTGACGACTGCTTATCCTGATGCTGGGGGAACTTACCACTATCTCATGCGTGCCTTTGGCAAAAATCCTGCTTTCTTGTTTGCTTGGGCGCGGATGACCGTTATTCAAACTGGTTCCATTGCCCTACCAGCGTTCGTGTTTGGAGATTATGCTTCTCAGTTGCTGCCTATAGGAGAATACTCTTCAGCCATTTACGCTACAGGTGTGGTTGTTTGCCTGACAGGTTTAAACATTCTGGGCGTACAGCAAGGGAAGTGGACTCAAAACTGGCTCACGGCAGCAAAAGTGCTGGGGTTACTGTTGATAGTTATTGTCAGTATTGCCTTTGTTGCACAAGCACCGCCCAATACATCCACTGCAGCTCCTCAAAACACCGCATTTGGTCAAGCAATGATTTTTGTATTGCTGACCTATGGCGGCTGGAATGAAGCTGCCTACATATCAGCAGAAGTACGTGATGGCAAACGCAATATGGTACGTGTGTTGTTGGGAAGTATTACCATCATCACAGTGATTTTTCTGTTGATTAACCTGGCATTCATTTATGGCTTGGGACTTGCTGGTTTGGCTTCCTCGGAAGCACCAACAGCCGACTTGATGCGTCGCGCTGTAGGAGAAAACGGAGCAAGATTTGTCAGCCTCTTAATTGCGGTTTCTGCCTTGGGTGCAGTCAATGCCACTATTTTTACAGGTGCCCGTACTAACTACGCTCTAGGGCGAGACTTTCGGAAGTTTGCCTTCCTAGGACGCTGGCAAGAGAGTACTGGAACCCCAACCAATGCTTTAGTGGTTCAGGGAGCAATTTCCTTAGCGCTGGTGGTACTTGGTGCTTTAACTCGCAAGGGTTTTGAAACGATGGTAGACTATACCGCTCCCGTATTCTGGTTCTTTTTTCTACTATCTGGGGTAGCATTACTAGTACTGCGCTCCCGCGAGCCAAATGTACCTCGTCCTTTTCGCGTGCCTCTTTATCCCTGGACACCATTGCTGTTTTGTGCAACTTGTGGCTACCTGCTATACTCCAGCCTAACTTATGCAGGTATCGGAGGTATGACTGGGGTCATTGTTCTTTTGACAGGTATTCCTCTACTCCTATTTAACCGTCAACGAACCACTTCCACAAACCCTTAATTCATGGAGAAAGATGTCATGAAATTACAGGCAATGTTAAAGGTTTTGTTTACAACAGTGAGTGTAAGTAGCCTGATGCTGGCTGGTTGCACTCCGACTCAGCAAGCGAGTTCTCCACAACAAGGTGAAGCGTCTCCTGCCACTGTGGAAGTGCAGCAGTCTATGCCTACAACCCAACCTGCGGAACGGACACCCGATGTCGTGTACGTACCAACACCTCCGGAAGTCGTCGATAGAATGTTGAGTGTCGCAAAGGTTGGCAAAAATGATGTTCTGTATGACCTAGGCAGTGGGGATGGGCGGATTCCCATTACCGCAGTACAGAAGTATGGTGTCAAGAAGGCTGTTGGTATAGATATTGACCCTCAACGCATCAAAGAGGCTAACGCAAATGCTCAAAAAGCGGGGGTGACTAACAAAGTGCAGTTTCGCCAACAAGACCTCTTCAAGAGTGATTTTAGCGAAGCAACAGTTATTAGCCTTTACCTGCTACCCGAACTCAATGTCAAGTTGCGTCCGCAGCTATTGAAACTTAAACCAGGAACCCGTATCGTGTCGCACGCTTTTGATATGGGTGAGTGGAAACCTAACAAAGTCGAGCAAGTAGACGGCAGAACAGTTTACTTCTGGACTGTACCAGAAAAAATCCCGGCAAATTTGCAGCAGTCAACTCCTAGCAGCTAAATTGAGAACTCAGGACACAGAATGCAGCTCCCAGAACTCAGAATTCTGATAACTGAGTTCTGAGTTCTTTAAATAACAACGAAAATCTCAATAAGATCGACCTTTCTACCTAAAGGTAGACTTTTTTACCTATTTTGGTGATGGACAAATTTGTTAAGCGTTTTTAACCTTATACTAAAAAACTGAGGGGTGTTTTTCACCCCTCGAATTAAGGCAACTCAACTAATAAGCTAGCCATCAACCCGAGAAGCTAGCTATCAGGGCCATCTACTTTTTTCAACCAGGATATCTTAACCAGGACCATCTACTACTTTTCTTCAATCTGGCTTATTACCCTGCAATAAGCCGCCTATTATGTCCAATTTCTCGATAGTAGCACTTGTCATTTTTTTATGTCAAGAACTCATTTAAAATTGACAAGATCAAAATATCTGATAATTTTGAGTGCCATGAGAGAAAATGGAAGGCAAACATGATATTAACAGTCTCCAAAATGACCGACAAAAGGCGTTCTGCTGATTACAAGCAGGTCAGCGGCTATGTTCCGGTAGAGTTGGCACGAGAATTCAAAAGCGTCTGCGCTCGTGAGGGGGTATCCCAAAGCAGCGCACTAGAAGGCATGCTGCGTGAGTGGCTAGCCAAAAGAACAGCCGGCAACTCCGCAACACCTGAACAAGCAAGTCCCCTGACAACAATTGCCGATTTGGTTCGAGCTAACGTGACAAAGCTGAAGCACTCTGGTGTAAAAAACTTGCAAGCGCTTGCCAATGGAGAAGTATTGCCCACACCTGGGGACTTCGCCATCATCACGTCTACTTTGGGCATCCCTGAGGAAGAACAAAAAATGGTTTGGCAGCAAACTTTTAACTGCTTACATAACGATTCTGAAAGTGTAAAAGATGAGTGCGAGTGTTCTTAAAGTCCTGAATCAACCGGGCTGGAACTATAAACTGTCCTACGAGGGGGTTTCTATCCTTGCTCCTACAAAGCAAGATGCTACCTACCTTGCTCAAAGCTACGGATATGCTTTGACCGAAACCGCAGCAAAAATCAAGGGTAAGGTGCGGATAGGGTGGAAACACTGCAAGCAACCAATCGAGTTTTACGGGTGGATGGCATCTCAGAAACCATGTACACCCGCCGAAACTGCTGAGCGCCTCTTGCCTGCAAGAGGTGCCGTTTTTTGTAGTCAGTTGGATTTACCAGTGGAATTGTTGCGCCGAATGGTTGCAGTTGCTGAAAATGAGCGTCCAGTAAGTATTGTAAGACTTGATAACCACAAGCAAATTATTGTTAACAAACTAGGGTCTGA
The DNA here is from genome assembly GCF_000315565.1 of Mastigocladopsis repens PCC 10914. Taxonomy (NCBI): domain Bacteria; kingdom Bacillati; phylum Cyanobacteriota; class Cyanophyceae; order Nostocales; family Symphyonemataceae; genus Mastigocladopsis; species Mastigocladopsis repens. Next base: position 4,390,015 of record NZ_JH992901.1, read on the forward strand.
GATGTTACAGACTTCCCCTGAAATTGCCACTCAAAGGGTGATGACCAGATTTTGGCTTCCTGGAGATTTGGCAGAACTGGAACAACGACTAAGCAACGAGAGTCGATTCATTTGGACTTATTGTGGCAGACTCAACGAGCAAACCTGGGCAATTCTCACAACTGAATTTGAGGCTTTCGAGGTTGAGGGCGTTTGGTACAGACAGGGAACCTGCTTGTCAAGCCCTCAGCTGATGCCAATTCCGCCTGGTTCTTTTTCTCCAACTTGAGTAGACAATTTGACTACTTTCAGATACTTCAGATTTTCCTCACATTTATTTACTACACTTTCGCTTCATCAGCATATATATTAAGACTTACGAATCGTACAAATGTACTAAATGTATCTCGGTTATTTCAGCCCTTGTTCACAATTAGATACCTAACAGAGCTTGATTAGCGAGCTTTCTGAGAGTTGTGCAACAGCGTCTGAAACAACCAAATTTGACATTACATATTTTGGTTAATTTGTACAGTGCGTAACTCCTCAATATATATACTAAATGATTTGGCAATGAAGTTTTAATGGCTTACGTATCAACTTTGAAAGTGTAAAAGATGAGTGTGAGTATTATTAGAATCCTGAACCAACCGGGTTGGAACTGTAAACTGTCTCACGAGGGGGTTTCTATCCTTGCCCCTACAAAGCAAGATGCCATCTACCTTGCTCAAAGCTACGGATATGCTTTGAGCGAAACCGCAGCAAAAATCAAGGGTAAGGTGGGGATAGGGTGGAAACGCTGCAAGCAACCAATTGAGTTTTACGGGTGGATGGCATCTCAGAAACCGTCTACACCCGTCGAAACTGCCCAACGCCTCTTGCCTGCAGGAGGTACAGTCTTTTGTAGTCAGTTGGATTTACCAGTAGAATTGTTGCGTCGAATGGTTACTGCTGCTGAAAATGAGCGTCCGGTAAGTATCGTAAGACAAGATAACAACAAGCAAATCATTATTAACCAGGCAATGTCTGATATGTTACAGACTTCCCCTGAGATTGCTACTCAAAGGGTGATGACCAGATTTTGGCTTCCTGGAGATTTGGCAGAACTTGAACGACGACTAAGCAACGAAAGTCGATTCACTTGGACTTACTGTGGTGGACTCAACGAGCAAACGTGGGCAATTCTCACAACCCAATTCGAGGCTTTCGAGGTTGAGGGTGTCTGGTACAGACAGGGAACCTGCTTGACCACCCCTCAGCTTGTGCCAATTCCCTCAAGGGCTTTTGCTCCAGCTTGAGTAGATAATGTAACCCTTTAAGAAACGAAAAATCATCAGGTGTATCAATCATAGGGGTACACACCTCAAAACACTTACTTTCATAAGTTTTTAATTTTAAGATATTACTTAAGTATTAGAAGGCTTGTTTAAAGGGAAAAAATAGAATTAGGGAAAACTTGACTAGAGGCGGAGTGTAGGTGTGGCTCCGCTCTTGACAACCCTCACGAGTAAGTATGCAAATTCAACGCGTAACAGCTTATGATACTTCCGAAATTGCGTAAAGGCATTTTACGCCAATTTTAGAAAGCAAATTTTTAAAGCTCCGATAAAGATTTTATAAAAAATCCTCTAGCATAGGATTTTTTTTGATTTAAAAATTGTAAGATTTTATATTTAGAAATTATCTAAAAAATATTTTTTAAATTTAAATTAGATAAAGATTATTTATCAAAGGTTATTATCCTTGTTATAGCAATCCTAAATCATAAGCCCTACGTACACCGCACTCGCGTATGCCTGAGGCACGCACTCGCCAACGTGAACATATAGCTGATTGAGTAAAGTGGGCAATGCTGACCACCCTACGCGCGAATCTAACAAATCAGATAAAACTGCTATACAGGTTTTAAAACTAGAGCAAAATTTACAGCATCTAGAGTCAGTGTAGCTGCCAAATAAAATTAAAATATAGTCTAATGGTTGAGGATTGAACCAGTGATTCTTTACAATAAGTTCATGTTGTAATAAAATTCTATTCTTCCAGACAAATCTCTAGCAAGTGCTTGCAAAGATACCACTGTAGCTATATTCCTCTTCTTTTTTTTAATACCGACGCTTGCTGAATTTGGAAAATGACTCATAGTTTAGCCGACGATATGGAGCATTAGATAGTTTTCAAAAACCTCAAGGCTTTAAAACATCTTCATCTTAAAAGTATTTTTGTAGACAAGCACTAGATTAAACTAAAGTTATGTGGTAAGAAATTCAAAACTTATGGTCAGCTAAACCAAGACGCCTAGAGAAAGACAGGAAACCATTCTCCTGTTACCTGAACAAGGCGGAAGTTTTATCACTGGGAACATTGGGGTATTGAAAACAGGAAAATCTTTATAGATAAGTGGCTACGTTCATGTCCATTGACTAAGTAATATCAATGAAGGATTACAAAATATGGATGATATAACCAAAAAGATTACCGTCTCACCAACCAAAACGGCATTACCAGAGCTAGAACTTAAAAACATTAAAAACAAAAGTTCTGATGTCAAAACACAACAAACCATTCCCAAAAGAATTAACCAAGAATCACCTACCCTGTCTTTTGCCCAGCAGCGATTGTGGTTTTTGGCACAGTTAGAGACTAATAATTCAGCCTATCACATTACTAAGACTTTGCAATTGCAAGGTGATCTGAATGTGGCTGTGCTGCAACACTCTCTAGATGCCATTGTCGCCCACCACGAAGCATTGCGAACCAACTTGATTGCACAGGATGGCAACCCGGTGCAGGTAATTAGCAAGCCTCGGTCAGTCGAATTGAAGGTGATTGACCTGAAAGATTGTCCGCAAGCCCAACGTACGACCCGTGTACAACAACAACTACAAGATGAGGCGCAACGCCCCTTCAACTTAACATCAGATTTGATGCTACGCGGGAGCTTGCTACAACTGTCGCCACAAGAGCACATCCTGCTGTTGGTTATGCACCACATCGCTGCTGATAGCGGGTCGATGAGCATTTTATTGGAGCAGTTGGCAACCCTCTACGAAGCGTTCTTCAACAAAGAACTTAATCCTCTTGTTGAACAGCCTATCCAGTATATCGATTTTGCCGTTTGGCAACGCCAATGGCTATCTGGAGAGGCGCTTGAAAACCAACTCAACTATTGGAAACAGCAACTGGTGGGTGCTACCCCTGTACTGGAATTGCCTACAGATAGACCAAGACCCCCAGTTCAGACGTACCAGGGTGCAAAGGAATCTTTTCTAATACCCCAAAGTTTATCGCAAGCGCTGTCTACACTGTCACATCAAGAGGGTGTGACACTCTTCATGACCTTGCTGGCAGCGTTCCAGACCCTGCTGTACCGTTATACAGGACAACAAGACATCCTGGTGGGTTCTCCAATAGCGGGTCGAAATTTGCCGGAGCTACAGAAGCTCATTGGATTTTTTGTCAATACCCAGGTACTACGTACCGATATGGCAGGCAACCCCACTTTTTGGGAATTGTTGCAAAGGGTACGAGCGGTGACAATGTCTGCCTACGCCTACCAAGATTTACCCATTGACAAGCTAATAGAAGAACTGCAACCAGAGCGATCGCTCTCGTATCATCCCCTGTTCCAGGTGATGTTTGTCTTAGAGAATACAACGAGACAAAAATTCGAGTTACCAGGACTGACTTTAACTCCTTTCGACTGGGCTCATGTTACCACCAGGTTTGATTTGACACTGTCAATTACGGAAACAGAACAAGGACTGCAGGGGTTGTGGGAATACAATACTGATCTGTTTGATGCTTGCACTATACGCCGAATGAGTGGGCATTTCCAGACCTTGCTGGAGGGAATTGTTGCTAACCCAGAGCAGCACATTAGCGAATTGCCACTGCTAACAGCAGCCGAGCGTCACCAGTTACTGTATGAGTGGAACGATACTCATGCCGACTATCCCCGGGATAAGTGTATCTATGAGTTGTTTGAACAACTGGTAGAGCGCACCCCGGACACTACGGTGTTGATGTATGAAGAGCAACAACTGACTTATCGGCAGTTGAATACTCGCGCTAATCAATTGGCGCACTACCTGAGGACTTTGGGAGTTGGTCCAGAGGTACTAGTGGGCATCTTTGTGGAACGCTCCCTAGAGATGGTCGTGGGACTGTTGGGGATTCTCAAAGCAGGTGGAGCTTATGTGCCTTTAGACCCAACGTATCCCAAAGAGCGCTTGGCGTTCATGTTGCAAAACTCTCAACCAAGGGTGTTTTTGACTCAGGAGTGCCTGATAACGGAACTACCCGAACATACAGCGCAAGTCGTTTGCCTTGATACAGATTGGCATTCAATTACCCAGCACTCAGAAGAAAACTTAAACCAAACGGCAACAACTGCCAACTTAGCCTATGTGATTTATACCTCTGGCTCAACCGGAAAGCCCAAGGCAGTCCAAGTTACACACGCTAATTTGTGTCACTACGCGCAAGCAATGGGACGAGCACTCGGTATCACAGCAGAAGATGTGTATATGCACACAGCATCGATTGCTTTCTCATCTTCTGTTAGGCAGTTAATGGTTCCTTTGGCTGGTGGCGCTACTGTCAAAATTGCGACTTCCGAACAAAGAAAAGACCCGAGAGCACTGTTTGCCGGAATTAAAAAATACGATGTCACGGTTGTTGATACCATCCCCTCCTACTGGCGCAACTCCATTCACACACTATCTGGCTTAGAACCTGGAACCAGACAAGCCCTATTAGACAATAAATTGCGCTTGATTGTGACTACCGGCGAACCACTGCTGTCTGATATTCCCCCTCAGTGGACGTTTGGTTTCCAGCATGGTGCACAATTAATCAATATGTATGGTCAAACAGAAACCTCTGGGACTGTTGCAGTCTATCCCATTCCTGCCCAACAGGATGAGCGGGGAAAAATTGTCCCTCTTGGTCGCCCAATCGCCAACACGCAAATTTATCTGCTTGACGCTCATTTGCAACCAGTCCCCATTGGTGTGGTTGGAGAACTGCACATTGGCGGTGGAGGACCGGCGCGAGGCTACCTTAACCGCCCAGAGTTGACTGCTGAAAAATTTATCCCCAACCCCTTTAGCCAGGAAGAAGGCGCGCGCCTGTACAAGACTGGGGACTTAGCACGTTATCTGCAAGATGGTAACATTGAGTTTATTGGACGCAGCGACTACCAAGTACAAATACGGGGTTTCCGCATAGAATTGGGAGAGATAGAGGCTGTCCTGAGCCAACACCCATCTGTACTCCAGACTGTAGTCATTGCCCGTGAAGACGTCAGGGGCGATAAACGCTTAGTAGCTTATGTTGTTCCCAATCAAGAGCCAGCACCCATCATCAGTGATTTGCGTCGCTTTCTGAAAGAAAAGCTACCTGAGTACATGATTCCTTCAGCCTTCGTGTTGTTGGAGAGCTTCCCCCTGACTCCTACCGGCAAAGTCAACCGCAACACTCTTCCAGCACCTGACTTAGCAAAGCAAGATCCAGACGCCACCTTTGTTGCTCCTCGCAATGAGTTAGAACGCCAGTTAGCAGAGATTTGGGAAGAAGTTTTACACGTCCAATCCATTGGCGTCAAGGATAACTTCTTTGACCTTGGAGGACATTCCTTGCTAGCTGTACACCTATTCGCACAAGTTGAGCAGAAATTCGGCAAAAAACTGCCTCTAGCCACCCTTTTCCAGTCAGGTACAGTCGAAGCCCTTGCCATGATGCTCCGTTCTAGAGAAGAAAAAGCAACTGGTCATCAGGCCTTGCTAGGGGCGGAGGAAGACACATCAAAAGCGCCTTGGTCATCCTTGGTAGAAATCCAACCCAAAGGTTCTCAGCCACCTTTATTCTTAGTTCACCCTCTAGGTGGAGAAATCCTCTGTTACCGGGCTTTAGCAATGCATCTAGGACGGGATCAACCAGTTTATGGGCTACAACAACAAGGACTAGATGGTGAACAGTCTTTCTTAACCCAGGTTGAAGACATGGCAGCGCTTTACATTGAGGCAATGCAGTCTATTCAACCCCGAGGTCCTTATTATATAGGAGGTTACTCCTTTGGGGGTATAGTTGCCTACGAGATAGCACAGCGGCTTTCCAGACAAGGAGAGAAAGTGGGTCTTCTCGTTATGCTTGATACCTGTCGTCCGGGTACTGAGAAGCGATTGCCTTTCCTCATGCGCGTTTTTGAGCACATCAAGAATTTTATCCAAAAAGGCCCTACCTACCTTCAGCAAAAGCTTGTGGGTTGGAGTGAGTGGGGCACATACCAGATCCGAGACAAATACAAACGTTTCTTGGAAAAATCGGAGGCATTACCTGAGGGTGACAAGCATTTAGACATCCTAGGCGCTAATGTCCAAGCTCTCAACCAATATAGCTTCCAAGGGTATCCAGGTCGAATGACCCTCTTGCGGACTGACGATAAGAATCGGCACGATGCTGTCGGAGTACAGTATGATGCGTTATTTGGTTGGGGCGAGCTAGTCGTTGGAGGAATAGATGTCTATCATATTCCTGGCTCTCACCTTTCCCTGCTTGAAGAACCTAATGTACAGGTGTTGGCAGAGAAATTGAAGCTTTGCCTAGAGAAGGCGCATGCCATGAATTTATACCAGTAAAGCATTGAGGATGGTGGGAAAGGGGCTTGGCAAAAGCACATTTTTATTGATGTGTCAAGAATGCAAGCCTTTGCTCCCCTCTCAATTAAGAAGTCGTTTGGAGGCAGATGCCAAAACAGGTATCAAATATTGTGTCAGGGTATACGCATCCACTCCTAACTCTGTCCGCTCTTGTGCTGCTAAAATTGCCGCTTGAGAATGCCACCAAGCAGCAGTTGCCACAATTACGTCTACAGGAATCTTTTTAGAACAAGCTTGCGCTAACAATCCGCCGATCAGCCCAGTTAATACATCCCCACTACCACCACGCGCCAAAGCTGGCGTACTTTCGGGATTAATCCAGACTGTACCTTGGGAGTTGGCGATCGCAGTCCTTGCGCCTTTTAATAACACCACTGCACCACTTTGCGCCGCCGCTTCCCTTGTTGCTTTCACCCTGTCCTGGTTGGCATCAGGAGTATCAGGAAACAACCGCTTGAATTCACCAGTATGGGGAGTAAGTACGGTAGGAGCTTGTCGCTTTTGTAACGTTAATATGGTTCCCATTTCAGCCAGGATATTTAAACCATCAGCATCAAGAACCAGAGGGCTAGTGCTATCTAATACTTCTTGTAAAATCGGGCTAGCATCTCGTGTCAACCCGGGACCGCAGGCGATCGCATTAAATGAACTCAGATCTGTTTTTTCGGGTAGTTGCAATTGGGCGATCGCCCCGGATTCAGTTTCTGGACAACCAATAATCAAAGCCTCAGGCAACTGTGCTACCATTATTGGTTTGAGAGATTCTGGCACAGCAATTGAGAGCATTCCCACACCAGTTGCTCGTGTTCCCAACCCGGTTAAAATTGCCCCTCCCGAATATCGACGCGAACCACAAATCAGCAGTAAATGTCCTTCCTTGTATTTGTGGGTAACTGGCGGACGGGATAGAGGCAGAGTGGAGAGCGCAGTTGTTTTTGTGATCCGTTTAATGCTAAATGAATTCCGCAATACAGCTTGTGTATCAGCCAAGGGAATATCAAAATCGATTAACTCGGCTTTACCAACATAATCAAGAGCGCGGTCTTGCAGCAAACCAAGCTTCCACAAACCTAAGCAAAACGTGTGCGTAGCACGTACCGCAGTTCCCAAAACCTCGCCCGTATCTGTGTGCAACCCTGAAGGCAAATCAATACTAACAATTGGTTTCTTCCATTCATTAAGCTGATTGATAGCAGTAGCCACTGGGTCTGTGAGCGTTCTTTCTAAGCCAAACCCAAACAACCCATCAACCAACAAATCACAATCTTGCAGTGGCTCAATTGCGTCATAACATGGTAAACCCAAACTCTTGGCATACTGCAAATGCTGCGAAGTTAATTCCTTGAGTTTAGAGAAAGGGCAATATATTAAAACTTCATAGCCACGAAAGTGTAACTCACGGGCAACGACCAAAGCATCACCGCCATTATGACCAGGACCTACGAGAATTCCTACGCGAAATCTCTCTTTTTTGAGGGAAGGAAATGAGGGAGATGAGGAAGTAATTTCTTCCCCAACTTGCCCAAACAAGGAAATTGGGTAGATATCCTGAATACGACGGGTAATGAGTCCTGCTACTTTTTCCATCAAAGCTGCTACAGGCATTCCCCCTGCAAAAATGCGCCCTTCGATATCGCGCATCTGCTGTGAGGTGACTACCAGTTGTGAAATTTGTTCTTGCCTGTCCTGCATCAGTTCTAAGTCCTAAAGTCCTGAGTTGGGAGCAATAAATGCTGAATCATTTTTTCCTACTTTATCTTTATCGTACTTAAGAACGTCCTGGAAACTGCCGTCTAAAAGTTTGTGGTGAAATGCGACGTATTCATTGCAGAAATCCATAATCGCTAGCATTTGGTTGCAGGCAGCATGAATGCCAGGTATTAATGTTATCACCGAGGGAAAACACACTTGTGTGGGCGAAGACCTGCCAAATTTGGTACGCTGGAAATACCGCTCTGGAACGGCATGGAGTCGGTAAATTACTTAAAAACCTGACTAAAGTGCAAACCTGTACTCGTCGGGAGCCGTCACAAGCAAGCGCAACGTTTACGCATATGAACAAAGTCGTAGTTGGTCTTTCTGGTGGTGTTGACAGTTCCACCGCAGCAGCTATTTTGCACCATCAAGGCTATGAAGTTATTGGTTTGACCCTTTGGCTGATGAAAGGGAAAGGTCAATGCTGCTCTGAAGGTATGATCGACGCGGCTAAAGTTTGCGAACAGCTGGGCATTCCCCATCACGTTGTTGATATTCGGGAAGTGTTTCAGACCAATATCATTGATTACTTGGTGACTGGTTACAGTAGTGGGATCACACCTTTGCCTTGCTCGCAGTGTAATAAAACTGTGAAATTTGGTCCCATGTTAGGGTATGCTCGCGAAAATCTCGGATGCGATCGCATTGCCACTGGTCATTATGCCCGCATTGTATTCGATGAAGCGACTGGACGTTATCAATTGCTGCGAGCAGTTGACCGCAATAAAGACCAGTCCTACTTTCTTTATGATTTGTCGCAAGATTTACTGGCAGGAAGCGTATTTCCACTAGGAGAACTGCACAAAACCGAAACTCGTCGCCTTGCGGGAGAACACGGCTTGCAAACAGCAGATAAGCCTGAAAGTCAAGACTTGTGCTTGGTGGAAAGTAACGGCTCAATGCGAGCGTTTCTTGATAAATATCTTGCGCCCAAAAAAGGGGATATCGTTGATACCACGGGTAAAGTCTTGGGACAACACGATGGTGTCCATCATTACACGATTGGGCAACGTAAGGGTATAGGCATCGCTGCTGCTGAACCATTATATGTGATTGCGTTGGATGCTATGAACAACAGGGTCATTGTTGGCGATCGCACTAAAGTAACCCAGCCCGAATGTACCGTAGGACGGGTAAATTGGGTTTCGATTGCCGAACCATCAACCCCAATTCGAGCTGAAGTGCAAATCCGCTACCGTTCAACTCCTGTACCTGTGACAATCATTCCCTTAGAAAATTCCCGTGTCCGGGTAGTGTTTGATGAACCTCAATTCAGCATTACTCCCGGACAAGCCGCTGTCTGGTACGACGGTGAGAAAGTGTTGGGTGGTGGCATTATTGAGCCTTCAACCTAAATTAGATTTGAACTGGAATTTTAATGATGAACTCAGTCCCTTGTCCAGGAGCAGAGATGCAGTCCAATTGACCACGGTGTTTTTCAACAACAATTTGATAGCTGATGAATAGTCCCAATCCAGTTCCTTTACCAACAGGTTTAGTGCTGAAGAAAGGCTCAAATATTCGCTGCCTCACTTTTTCTATCATGCCAGGTCCGTTATCTGCAATGCGAATGACTACGTGAGTAAAAGGAGCCGGCATCTCAGTGGAGATTCGGAGCACCATCTTTGGGGGTTCATCTTTGGGGAGCAGGTCTTGTTCTATGTCAATCCTTGAGTTCCAATTTTTCATTCCCTCCTCAAGGGAATCGATTGCATTACTGAGGATGTTTATGAAAACCTGTTTTAGTTGCTCAACATAGCACTCCACCAAGGTAAGACTTTTATATTCCTTAACGATGGTAATGCTTTCACCGTCTGTGCAAGGTTTAAGGCGATTTTCTAAAAGTAACAGAGCACTATTAATACTTTTATGGATATCAACTGCTTTTTTCTCAGATTCATCAAGGTAAGAAAAATGTTGCAATGAGCGGACAATCTGTCGGATGTGCTGAGATCCGCTCTTCATAGAGGTCAGGAGTTTGGCGATCTCATCATCTGAAAAGTGCAGTTCAATTTGATTGAGCGCAGTTTGAACTTCTTCTGCTGGATCAGGATAGAACTGCCGGTACAGGCTAATTATCTGAAGTAGCTCTTGAATATAGCGTTTGGCATGGATAAGGTTACCAGCAATAAAGGTAACGGGTTTGTTGATTTGCTGGACGATGCCAGTCACGAGTTGTTCCAAAGCAGCTACTTTTTCATTCTTTTCTTTCTCTAATAATTGGTTATACTTATGCTGAAGGTGATGTAAGTCTGTACTTGTTGTTTTGGATTTTTCTTCGACCCGTTGTAGTTGATCAAGTGTTAAGACATGAATTTCCGAGTAGGCTAGAAGTAACGCTTGGAAATCGACTAACCGATACCTTCCAGAAGCTGTTTCCACTAAAATCGGCTCATAGATCAATTCGGGCGATCGCTGTAATGCCCATCGGGTTGCTTCTATAACGGATGTTTTCTCATCAAGTGTGAATACCACTTGCTGGATCATTTTGTATAGAATTTCGATAGGTCGCTGAGAATATAAATCCAAACTATAACTCTGACTCATTTTCTCAAAAAACTTGCGCCGCGAAATTATCCCAACGTATAGCCCATTGTTGGTCAAAATAATTCCTGGCAGCAGAGGTTCTTCCTCAAACAACTTGCTCAAGTTACTTGCTGGAAGAGATAACTCAATGCTTACCTCCCAAAGTGGTAAATCCTGCAAAGTTGACTCTAATCCCAGCTTTGTGTCATTAACATTCGTAAAGACTTGATTGGTCAATACGCACGTAGTCACCATATTCTCAATCCTTTACTTTTCAAAAAAAGTGTTTGGTGGTACTCCGCACAAGCATTAATGGTAAAAGTGCAATTGCTAAAAAGTTTATTTAGTAGAACCTTGAAATTATTTGTTAATACCTTAATACCCGGAGTGACCGAAGAGTCGCATATTGTATCACTGATGTAACGTAACTTTCTATTTTTTTCTATTAAAAAATTTTCTAAAATTTTCTACTAAAAAAAACTTTTCTAAATATTGACACTAAAAAAGTGACAAAACAGGGACAAAATGATTAAATCGGCACTAAACAAAACGATTGCTAAGTCCGTTTATTTTTAGAACAAGAAACCAAACTTGGGTCAAATTGCCCTCTTGCTGCTTAGGAGGGGGCGCTTTTCCAAGCTGCGGTTACGACCGTGCTCTAGTTGTGCCAGCAGAGGCACATCATCAGATCCATCGTAAGTTACCGTTAAAATCTTGCTTATATAAAGGTTCTCATGCAGGAATTTCAGAAACTTCTCTAAAAATCAGCGAAACGTAAAGTGATAAGTTAATACATAGCTGAAAAAATTATTGTAGTTATCGCAAAGAAGGGACTACCTTGAGTTACCATTCTGACGGCATAGCCCCTCACGGAGGGCAATTAGTGAATCGCATCGCTACACCTGAGCAAAGACAAGAATTTCTCTCTAAAGCTGACTTTCTACCGCGAGTTCAACTTGATGAACGAGCGGTATCAGATTTGGAAATGATTGCAATTGGCGGTTTTAGTCCACTGACTGGTTTTATGAACCAGGAGGATTATAATCGCGTTGTGACAGAAATGCGGCTCGCTAATGGGACTGTTTGGTCAATTCCGGTTACACTCTCGGTTAATGAGGAAGTCGCCGCCCCCTTGAGCGAAGGCGGTTTAATTCGTTTAGATAATCGTGCTGGTCAATTTATCGGGGTATTGGAACTTACACAAAAATATCACTACGACAAGACCCGTGAAGCTATTCATGTTTATCGAACCAATGATTCAAACCATCCTGGTGTAAAGGTACTCTACAATCAAGGTTCTGTACATTTAGCAGGTGATGTGTGGTTATTAGAACGCGAACCTCATGCTCTATTTCCAAAATACCAAGTTGATCCCGTTGAGTCTCGGCATTTGTTTCAGGAAATGGGCTGGAAAACTGTTGTTGGGTTCCAAACTCGCAACCCCATCCACCGCGCCCACGAATACATTCAAAAGTGCGCTTTGGAAATTGTGGATGGTCTATTTTTGCACCCCTTGGTTGGAGCGACCAAAGAAGATGACATCCCCGCAAATGTGCGAATGCGCTGTTACGAAATTTTGATGGAGAAATACTACCCACATAACCGCGTCCTTTTAGCAATTAATCCCTCGGCTATGCGTTATGCTGGTCCTCGGGAGGCAATTTTCCACGCTTTAATTCGCAAAAACTACGGTTGTACTCACTTTATCGTCGGACGGGATCATGCTGGAGTAGGTAATTACTACGGCACTTATGATGCTCAACACATCTTTAATGAATTTAAGCCTGAAGAACTGGGCATTGTGCCGATGATGTTTGAACACGCCTTTTACTGCACTCGCACCCAGCAAATGGCGACAAGTAAAACAAGTCCTAGTCTTCCGGAAGAGCGCATTCATCTTTCGGGAACAAAAGTGCGGGAAATGCTGCGCCGAGGTGAGTTGCCTCCACCACAATTTTCCCGTCCAGAGGTGGCGGCAGAATTGGCACGAGCAATGCAAATCCCAGTCGATACTTACGATATTTAAAGCACATTCAAGGCAAAAATACAGTATAAAATTTTACTTTACAGTACAGGCCTCAGCCCTATAAGCTATAGCTGATGGACTGAGGGCTGATAGCTAACTATGAAGCGGCGAACGTTTTTACAAAAGTGTGGCTCCCTACTCACGGTATTAGGTGCGGCTGAGACTGAGTGGTTGACCTTGGGAAATCGCTACAACGAAGCTTTGGCACAATCCATACCGCGTAAATTGGCTTTATTGGTCGGCATCAATCAGTACCCAGAATGTCCAGATCTGATCGGTTGTTTGACTGATGTAGAACTGCAAAGGGAACTTTTGATTCACCGCTTTGGTTTCCAACCCTCAGATATTATCTCGTTAACTAATGAAAAAGCGACGAGGGAATCTATAGAGACAGCTTTTATCGAGCATCTGGTCAAGCAAGCAAGACCTGATGATGTCGTCGTGTTTCACTATAGTGGCTACGGCAGTCGTGTCAAGTTGGAAATGCAAGAAACAGAGCAAAACGCTCTCATTCCAGTTAATGGCAGAGATGATAAACAAGAAAATAAGTTTGTCAACTATCTGTTGGAAGAAACACTGCTGCTGATGTTGCGATCGCTTGCCACAAACCGCGTAACAGCAATTTTGGATACGAGCTACGACACTCCCTCCAACTCCCTGCCAACAAGCCTGCGAATTCGCGCCCGCCCAGTAGCAGCAGAATCTATCCTGTTAGCAGAAGAACTTGAATTTCAAAAACAGCTACAGGAGCAAATCACGAACGAACAGCCAGTTATTGTACTGTCAGCAACTTCTGACCCCAAGCAATTGGCAAGGGAGGAGCAGTTGTCTGGTTTTAGTGCTGGGTTATTTACCTATGCCTTGACGCAATACTTGTGGGAAGCCACACCAGCAACGACAATTCAAATCTGCCTCTCTCATGTGGCAAGTTCTGTCCAGCAGTTGGGTAGTAAGAAACAGCAGCCAGCTTTATTGCAAGATAAGAAAAATCAGCTTTCTCGTACGCTCATTGCAGATATTTTGCTCCCAAATACCACCGTTGGTGCAGAGGGAGTGGTCACAGGAACTGAGGACGACGGTAAAACAGTTCTACTGTGGCTGGGGGGACTACCTGCACAAGTACTTGAATACTACGGAGTAAATTCCCGCCTGACTCTCGTGACAAAAGAAGCGTCGAATACACAGATGGTTTTGCGATCGCGTGCTGGATTAACAGCAAAGGCGCAAATTTCCAGTCTTGACGGTACAACTTCCCTAGAAGCCGGACAACTGGTTCAAGAAGCTGTGCGAGTTGTACCCCGGAATATTGGTTTAACAGTTGCCCTCGACACTGGACTGGAGAGAATTGAGCGGGTCGATGCGACAAGTGCCTTTGCAACAGTTAGCCATGTGTCAAGCGTAGTCGCAGGAGAACAACCAGCGGATTATGTGTTTGGGAAACTACCAGAAGCAAAGAATAAAGATTTAGCAGCACCTAACTCTACGATGGTGTCTCTGGGTCGCTACGGTTTATTTTCTCTGGGTAGCGAACTCATCCCCAACACTGAAGGGGAAGCGGGAGACGCAGTAAAAGTAGCCGCGCTGCGGTTAGCACCAAAACTACAAACCTTGCTGGCGGCAAAATTATGGCGACTCACAGAGAATGCAGGGTCTTCGCGTTTAGGAGTTAAGGTAACTTTAGAGAACATTGGCACCCTCGCGCCTCGGGCGCTGATACAACGAGAAACACTGCGAACCCAAAGCGCTGAAACCTCAAATAAGAAGTCATTCAATCCGGAACTTGGTGGTATTCCCACTGTGAGTGTTGGCAGTCGGATACAGTATCGAGTGGAAAATATTAGCGATCGCCCTCTCTATCTCATGCTGCTGGCATTAAATAGCAGTAGGACTGCGATCGCCCTGTTTCCCTGGTACAAGAGTACTGAACCTGAGCTATCGGAAGTCAAACCAGTACTCAGAGATATGGTTATATCCCCAGGGCAAACTCTGACGATACCACAAACGACTACTGGTTTTGAATGGGTGGTGCAGGGACCAACTTCCTTAAGTGAAACCCAACTCATCTTTAGTACTGCACCTTTTACCCAATCCCTGATTGCTTTGGAAGCTGCTAAACATCCCCAAGGAGAACAACACCGCATACAGCCCTTGATCAGCCCCCTAGAAGTAGCACAAGCCGTGATGCAAGATTTGCATAATGCCAGTGCAGTCAACGATATGAACGGTACAGCGACCGACTCCTACGTGTTAGATGTGAATCATTGGGCGAGTCTCAGTTTTGTTTATCAGGTGGTGTGAGGAGTATAGCGGTTTTCAATTGGGTGTAATACATCAAAGAATTAAGGAACCACAGATGTATGCTTAGGCCTACATCTGTGGTTTTTTTTAAAGATAATTGACTTTTGCAAGAAGTCTAATGATGTTGCTTTATTAATGGCGTCGCGAAAACGCACTAAGAAATTAACTCCCCAGAAACTCTCGTATGTACTGATTGACTAATTGAGGCTCCTCTTGCTGCACCCAATGGCTACACGTGGGAATATATTTGATTTGAAAATCTTTTACATAAGCTTGTGTACCGTATGTTAATTCCTTGCCAAGGGCGGTATCTTTTTCTCCCCAAATCATCAAGGTTGGCACTTGTAAAACGCCCCAATTTTGATTGACTATTCTCTGCTGAAAAATATTACGGTAATAGTTCAACATTGCTGTGAGGGCGCCACGTTTAGATGCGGCATCTTTGTAAGCTTCAATATCCGCTTGAGTGATAGCACTCTTGTTAACTGCCATACCTTTAAAAGCAGTTTCAATGAGTTGATAATCCAAGGATTGTATGAGAAATTCTGGAATTCCTGGTAATTGGAATAAGAACATATATGAGCTGCGTAGCAACTGTTGAGGAGTGCGTAAGCCTTCGCCAAATTTAGCAGGATGAGGAATGTTAAGTACAATTAAACGCTCTACCATTTCAGGGTGAGAGTAAGCAAAATTCCAAGCGATCACACCACCCCAGTCATGTCCTACTAAAACACACTTTTCGTATCCTAATCCCTTGATAACTCCCTCCACATCTCGGACAAATTCATCCATCACATAAGCTGATTGATTTTTCGGCTTTTCGCTATCGTTGTAGCCACGCAAGTCCAAGGCAACAACTTTAAAGTCTTTGGCAAATTCTGGTATTTGATGCCGCCACGAGTACCAAAACTCAGGAAATCCATGCAGCATAAGCATGAGAGGGCCTTCTCCCTGAGTAACATAATGCAATCTAACGCCATTTGCAGTGATATACTCGTGCTGCCATGAACCTTCTAGAACAGACATAAGTTATACTCTTCAAGTTATAAAGTTGGGCTTTAAATACAAGTATTAATCATAACTACTATCTAAAAATTGTCCATACCAAATACTGGCTTGATCAGGAAACAGTTATTCAATAATTCATAATTATTCCTTTGATAGATGTATGTTATGTGTACTTTCTGCTAAATACTTAACCATGATTAAAGATAAGTACTATGACACAACAACTAACAACACAAAGCCCTTCTTTATGGGTTGAGCGACTAGCTAGATTTGGTTATATATCTAAAGGAGTAGTTTATGCTGTCGTTGGACTACTGGCAGCGCAGGCAGCGTTTGGCAGTGGTGGTAGAACGACTGATACTGAAGGTGCTCTCCAGACAATTGTCAATCAGCCATTTGGAAAGTTTTTGCTAGCTTTGGTGGCAATTGGATTAATTGGATACGTGATTTTTCGTTTTGTACAGGCAATAAAAGACCCAGAAAATAAAGGCACAGATGCTAAAGGTTTGGCACAGCGAGCTGGTTATGCAATTAATGGTTTGATATACGCTGGTTTAGCTTTGAGCGCTGTGCAGATTGTTCTTGGTTCAAATGGTGGCGGTAAAAGTAATTCCACACAACAAGATTGGACAGCAAGATTACTCTCTCAACCCTTTGGTCAATGGTTAGTTGGGGCTGTGGCAGCGTTTACTATTGGTTTGGGTTTCTATGAGTTTTATCAAGCTTTTAGTAGTCAGTTTCGCAGAAAACTAAATTTAAATGAATTGGACGATTCACAACGCAAATTGGTAATGGGTATTTCCAGATTTGGTTTGGTATTTCCAGATTTGGTTTGGTAGCGCGAGGGATAGTCTTCTGTATTATTGGCTGGTTTTTGATTCAAGCAGCAACTCAGTCTGACGCCAGTCAAGCAGGAGGTTTAGGTGAGGCGTTACAGACACTCGCACAACAACCTTACGGTCCTTGGCTTTTGGGTCTTGTGGCGTTGGGTTTAGTTGCTTATGGTGGTTACATGGTGATTCAGGCGCGGTATAGTCGGATAGTAATAGGGAGGTAGAAAAATTGAAAAAATAAGATGAAATCTCTTATAAAAATCAATTGTTATGAAAATAAAACCACAGATGGACACAGATAATTAACTAGGGTTAATGTGTGTAGATATGTGGTTCTAAATACCAAATACAGACTTTTACAGAAAGTCTATTGAATACTCCGAACACATCATTAAAAGGCGCATGGCAAGAGTAGAAATACGCGGCGTCTGGCTAACCACCACAGATAGCAAAGCCTTCCATTCCCAGCAAAATATTGCAGAAGCAATGGACTTTCTTGCCGAGACGGGATTTAATGTGGTCTTCCCTGTTGTTTGGAACAAGGGGACGACAATGTATCCCAGTCAACTCATGCGGCAAATTTTTAATATAGAAATTAACCCGCAATTTGTTGGGCGTGACCCCTTGGCAGAAGTGGTGACTGAGGCGCGGCGAGTCGGGCTAAAAGTCATGCCTTGGTTTGAATACGGATTCGCCAGTTCCTACAATTTGAATGGTGGACTACTGCTTGCAAAAAAGCCTAAATGGGCTGCCCGTGACAGTGAAGGTAATTTGCTGAAGAAAAATGGCTTCGAGTGGCTGAATGCCCTTGACCGAGAAGTCCAAAGTTTCATGTTAAATCTTATATTGGAAGTTGTAAAAAATTACGATGTAGATGGCATCCAAGGTGATGACCGCTTGCCTGCATTACCTAGCGAAGGTGGGTATGACCAAGGAACTATGGAACGCTACCGCCAGCAGTTTGGTGAATATCCGCCAAAAAACTTCAAGGATGGGCGATGGTTGCAGTGGCGTGCTGATATTCTCACTGAATTTCTTGCCTGCCTCTATCAGGAAATCAAAGCGATTAATTCCAACCTGCTGATATCAATTGCCCCTAATATTCATGATTGGGCATACAAGGAATATCTGCAAGACTCGCCCACATGGTTCCAACGAGGGCTGGTAGATATTATCCATCCACAAATCTATCGCCGTGATTTCCTCACTTACAAAGGTATTATTAATAAGCTAGTCAGAGAGCAATTCACGAATACCACTTTATCGAAGTTAGCACCAGGAATTCTGATGAAAGTTGGTTCTTACCGGATAAGTCCAGAGTACCTGTTGCAAGCTATTGAGTATAACCGCGCTTGTGGCATTTCCGGGGAAGTCTTCTTTTTTTATGAAGGTTTGCGACAAGATAATAATGCCTTAGCTCAGGTGTTGCGACAAGGTCCTTATGCCCAAGTTGCTGCATTTCCTTCTCTGCCGGATTTAAATCAAGGTAGAGTGAGTAAGAAAGCATCTTTTATTTGGCGTCAGTTGCTGGGGTTTTGGAAGAATCTTTAGGGGGCAATGTGTGGAATATCAATCGCAGGTAGAAAGGGTCATCCAAACTCTCAAAAGAGATTTACCAACGCTTTTTGAAAAGGACATTTCCTACGACATCTACACGCAGGATATCTACTTTCAAGACCCAGTTAATAAATTTAAGGGAAAATTGAATTATCGCATTATCTTTTGGACTTTACGATTTCACGCTCAACTATTTTTTACCAAAATTTACTTTGACTTACATGATGTCAATCAGTCAGCCGAGAACACAATTTTGGCTAAGTGGACAGTTCGCGGTGTTTTGCGCGTTCCTTGGAAAGCTAAGATATTTTTCAATGGCTACTCGACTTATAAACTCAACAAAGATGGTTTAATTTACGAGCATATTGATACTTGGGACCGCAAACCAGGAGAGATTTTGCAGCAGTTCTTCCGTAAGGGTGGAGAAATTTGATATGTTGTCTTTCGCCTTGAATATTAGCCCATTTATAGGAAATTTGATAGCAACAGCGCTGACGTTTGTTTACGTATTCGGGCTGGTAGCATTGTTGAATGTCTGTGTGACTAAGTTTGGGCTACCACAAGATATTAGCCGCAAAATTACGCATATCGGTGCTGGGTCAATTATCGGCTTTTTGCCTCTTTACAGCGATTTACACTGGTCAAAGTACCTGAATGTGACAATTTTTGTCGTGTGGATATTCCTCCTCATCCAAAAAGGGTTATTTGCCAAACCAGACGATGAGGCTGTTAATATTATGACTCGCACAGGTGATAAACGAGAACTCCTTAAAGGTCCACTCTATTTCGTCATTGTGGGAACTATTTGCGGCACATTTTTGTATAAAACTTTTCCTGGAATTGTAGCAATGGCAACTCTTGGTTGGGGCGATGGTGTTGCACCAATAATTGGTACTTATTATGGCAGATTAAAGTACAAAGTTCTCAGCAACAAAAGTCTGGAAGGAAGCCTCTCAATGTTTGTTTTTGCTTTCGCCGCCAGCGTCTTTTTTGTTTGGCTTATCATACCAAGTCAATTGAATATTCTTAGGATTTTACTATTAGCGTTTATTGCTGCAATTGTTGAAGGATGTAGTCCAAAAGAAATTGATAACATTCTAATTCCAATAGCAGTGATTGTGGCGGCAAATTTTGTTTAATTCAATGTTTTTGTGTTTCAATAGAGTAAAAAATGACAACCAACTTGTAGCAAAGCGTGAGATTTAATGGCTGTAAGGTTTATCCTGAGTGATTATGTTGAGCAAGCAACTGCACAGGCGGTTTACGACAAACTGGAAGATAGTACATTTGCAGGTAGGATTCCTGCTTGTAAAGGAGTTATCGCCTTTGGTTCAACGTTGCGAGAATGTGAGAATGAGTTACGCTCAACACTGGAAGACTGGATTTTGCTTGGGTTGAAATTGGGACATTCTCTACCAGTAATTAATAATATTGACCTGAACAAGGAGCCAACCCTTGAGTCGATGGATACCTTGTAAGCGTCGGGATTTTGTCCAGAAATTGCGACTGCTAGGTTTCGAGGGACCATTATCTGGAACTAAGCATCAGTTTATGACTTACGCGCAACATCGCCTAACAATTCCCTCGAATGATGAGTATTCTGTACCGTAACTAAGGATGATGGTTCGGGAAATAGAGGTAATTTTGGAGCGAGAAATTACACTAGAAGAATGGAATAGCCTTTAATACATTCGGTAATATGCGATCGCTTTTGGCGGCTCCCTTTAGGAGCATCGCATGCTCGTGGCTTGATGGGTTTAATACCATTTTACGAAAAGGATGATACAAATCGGTAGTGTAGAGACGCGCCATGGCGCGTCTTTACAGAATTTAAATGTATCGCGATTAACGTGAAATGATATAAGGTGAGCAAATCGCCTGTGTAACACTATCATTTGAGCTTATAGCGCAACTCAATTGAATGAAGTACAAATTTATCTGTGTCCATCTGTGTCCATCTGTGGTTCTTATTTCCTGATGTATTGCACTCAATGAAGAACCGCTATAAAATTCGGAATTTCGAGCTTGGAACTCGGAACTTCGAGCTTGGAACTCGGAACTCCGTGCTTGGAACTCGGAACTCCGTGCTTGGAACTCGGAACGCCGTGCTTGGAACTCGGAACTTCGTGCTTGGAACTCGGAACGCCGTGCTTGGAACTCGGAACTTCGTGCTTGGAACTCGGAACTTCGTGCTTGGAACTCGGAACTTCGTGCTTGGAACTCGGAACTTCGAGATTAGAGCTTGATCGTTGAGGCTGAAAAGTTAAATTTTACTGCTCTGAAGACAATTGAGCGCGAAGACTTGCCAAATTTTCACGAACAGTCACAGTGTGAGGATGATTCACCCCTAACCGTTGTTCACAAATTTCTAATGCTTGCAGGTACAACGGTTCGGCTTCACTGTAGCGTCCTTGGGATTTGTAGAGTAATGCCAGGTTGTTGAGGCTAGAGGCGACACGAGGATGTTCTTCGCCCAACAGGCGTTTACTCAGTTCTAAAGCTTGCAGGTACAACGGTTCGGCTTCACTGTAGCGTCCTTGGGATTCGTAGAGTCCAGCCAGGTTGTTGAGGCTAGTGGCGACGGAGGGATGTTCTTCGCCCAACAGGCGTTTTCTCAGTTCTAAAGCTTGCTGGTACAACGGTTCGGCTTCAGTGTAGCGTCCTTGGGAACCGTAGAGTCCAGCCAGGTTGTTGAGGCTAGAGGCGACATCCGGATGTTCTTCGCCCAACAGGCGTTTTCTCAGTTCTAAAGCTTGCTGGTACAACGGTTCGGCTTCGCTGTAGCGTCCTTGGGATTTGTAGAGTCCAGCCAGGTTGTTGAGGCTAGAGGCGACATCGGGATGTTCTTCGCCCAACAGGCGTTTACTCAGTTCTAAAGCTTGCTGGAACAACGGTTCGGCTTCACTGTAGCGTCCTTGGGAATTGTAGAGTGCAGCCAGGTTGTTGAGGCTAGAGGCGACATGGGGATGTTCTTCGCCCAACAGGCGTTTACTCAGTTCTAAAGCTTGCTGGAACAACGGTTCGGCTTCACTGTAGCGTCCTTGGGAATTGTAGAGTCCAGCCAGGTTGTTGAGGCTAGAGGCGACGGAGGGATGTTCTTCGCCCAAGCGCTTTTTTGTAACTTCTAAACACTGCTCTAACCAAGGTTCTGCCTTATCATACAACCCCTGACCATTGTAAAATGAAGCGTTACCGACAAAAGCCCAAATTAAATCTTCATTGCTAACATATTGAATACGCTTATTGGCAACTTCTGCCAAATGAGGTATGGCGGGAGAGATGGCGGTAATTTGTTCACGGGTGGGGGTTTGAGGAATTTCTTGGGCGACTGCTATCATTGCTGTGGCAAAAGCATATTGAAGATTACCCCAAGAGAACAAAACAAATGAATCTTCTAACTTGGCTTGGAAAAATTCCCTTAGCAGTGGATGCAGTTGATAAATTCCCGTTTCCTGACGCTGTAGCAAATGCAATTTCAGCAGCTTATCATCCCGACTTTCTTCTAACTCGTCTGCATCTACATTAGGTAAGCACTGTTCCACCAACTCCCAAGGTATCGGTGCAGGGGCAAATAAACTCAGCAAACACGTCAGTTGCTTATCGGTATTGTCTAATTCTTGCCAACTCAACTCAAAGGCGGCTTGCACACCCTGCTGTGCTGTCATGTCGTCTTCGGAGTGAGAAAGAGAACGTTCTTCTAATCGCTTTTTCTGCAACCGCCGCAACATTTCTTCTAGGGATAAATCTTCTTTGCGTGCTAGATACCGCCCGACTAATTCTAACCCCAAAGGCAAATATCCCAGCCACGCACACAGAGATTCTGCTTGTGAAATTTCTCCATCAACCCGTTCTGCACCAATGATTGTTCGTAATAACTCCAAGGCTGCTTCTGGTTGCAATACATCTAAAGATAATTTCTCTATTGATGTACCTAAGCGTTGGCGCGTCGTCATCAACACCTTAAACCGCGACGATGAGGTTGGTAGATACGGCTTGACTTGTTTGTAGTCGGTGACGTTATCCAACACCAACAGCACTTCACCTTCACGCCAGTTTCGCCAGCAATATGCGACTTGCGCCAGTAAATCAAAATCCTCTGGTGGGTTTAATTGCAGTTGTATACGAGCAAATTGTACAATCTGCAACCCTACATCTTGTAACGCCAACAACCAGCAAATTCCACCTTGGTAAGTTTCGCGGTGTGCTATTGCATATTGCAGCGCCAGTTCTGTTTTCCCCACGCCACCCATACCAGTAATGGCGGTTATTGCCACACGTTGATTTTGCTGCAAGAGTTCATGGAGAAGTTCAAGTTCTTGTTCACGTCCGACGAACTTCGTCGCCCCACTCAAGGGCAAATTTTGTGGTATTTCAGTAGGGGGATTTAACTTTGCCCGTTCCCGTTCGGACGACTGCAGTCAAGAAGGGGGAGTATTGTAGTGAATGTTGATCGGGCTATTATCTACGCCTTGGAAGATGGGAGCTTTACTGTCATTATTTTGATAAGCTTCGCCACCGTAAACATTTTGGACATTGCGTCCTTCAATTTTATCTATATTAATTTCTTGGTTAATTTCTTGGGCTAGCTGTTGAATATCTTGAGCAAATTTCGAGTCTGTGTCCATCGCGACTTGTAAGTAAGCAGCGATTAAATCAACATCTGCCTTTGAGCCTTCTTTCTGTGCTTTCGCCAGCGTCTGTTCTAATTTCTGATTACCCTTGAACCTCTGCCAAATTTTCTCGCGCAGATTGTTTAATTTATTTAAGACGCTTGCTGTCAGGGTTTCTGCGGTTTTTTCTATAGCTTTGCTAAATGCTAAAGTGGCGATACCAGCTGCTGTCAGTGTTGCAGGTTCCATAAACTAGCCCTGAAGTAGAGACTGATTTTGATTCTATCTACACTGTATCTTGAAAAATTTCGGAAAATTACTGAAAGTTCTTATGCTATTATGACCTACTATTGTAAAGGCAACACAGTAATCAACTCAGAAAATCTAGCAAAATCACCTGTGTTGTGAGTTAACAGTTGAGGAATACCGTAAACTAGCATTGTGGCGACAATATTCGCATCATGTACCTGCTTGCCACCAATGGTTATTTCTTCCATGAGTGTCAATAGCCTTTCCGTCACCAGAGAACTATCTTCAGCCACTCGAAAGCGGTTTTGGAAAAAACGAATTTCTGCAATTACAGTCAAAATTGGTATTGGCTCAGTATATAGCTGTGGACGAGTAAGAGTTGCCAGATATTCCCGCAACACTTGTCGGCTAATCCACAATTGAGTTCCAGGCTGTTCATAAGTTTGAATTGCGTTGATAGCAACCAAGTGTAAAGAAGACTCAGGAACACTGGCGTAGACGAGAATATTAGTGTCAAGAAAGACAAAATTATCGCCCATCATCACCATACATATCTTCACGTCTTAGAGAAAGATTTTCTGGCCAAGAGCCAACATGAATCACAGGAAAATCTAGCGGCGGACGTTTTTCCTGTGTCTCGGTTTTCTTGGGTAAAAGCTTTTCATCAATCACCACTACCACTTTATGCTCACCTGCTGGGATATCTGGTGGTAACTGTACTGTAATTTTGCCATCTGCTGTCACGGTGGCAATTGTTTCGATAGTCTTCATATTATTCCTCGTTTTTATCAGGGTTATTTTATTCTATGCACGACTACTTTGTTTTTTTAGTAATTCAGCATCCTAGCGATTAGAAATCGCGCCTATACAGACAAAACCTGCCTCCGCAGGTTCTGAAACTCGTAATTTTCTATTAGTCCACGGAGGTGGACTTTGCTTGTGTAGTAGCGAATTACATTCGCCTTTTCAGTAAGTATATTTATATCTTCTGAGTTGTCTGTGCTGGATACTGCTGCAAAACCTGCTTAATATATTGCCCAGTATACGACCGAGAATTCTCCGCCACTTCCTCTGGCGTACCTACAGCAATCACCTCTCCACCTTTATCACCACCATCTGGTCCCAAATCTATCAACCAATCAGCACAACGAATCACATCTAAATTGTGTTCAATCACTAAAATTGAATTGCCTTTATCTACCAAACGTTGCAACACATCTAACAACTTGTGAACATCATAAAAAGATAAACCTGTTGTAGGTTCATCTATTAAATAAAGTGTTTTACCTGTCGCACGACGTGATAATTCTGTTGCTAATTTCACTCGCTGCGCTTCACCACCAGATAAGGTTGTTGCTGGTTGTCCAAGTTGAATATATCCCAACCCTACATCAACTAAAGTTTGCAGTTTATTCACCGCTTTAGGAATGTTTGTAAAAAACTCCAAAGCTTCCTCAACTGTCATGTTGAGAACATCAGAAATAGACTTATCTTTGTACTTCACCTGCAAAGTTTCGCGGTTATATCTTGCACCTTTGCAAACTTCGCATTGTACATAAACATCCGGCAAAAAGTTCATTTCAATGACATTGACACCCTGTCCGCTACAAGCTTCACAGCGTCCACCTTTGACGTTGAAGGAAAATTGCCCCGGTTTATAACCCCTTGCTTTTGCTTCAATTGTTGCTGTAAAAACGTCGCGAATCACATCAAAAACCCCTGTATAAGTCGCTGGGTTAGAACGTGGTGTTCTCCCAATAGGTGATTGGTCCATGACAATGGCTTTGTCAACAGCATCCAATCCCTGAATTCCATCTATTTCTTTAGGAAAAGGAACTTTGCGCGTTAGCTGATGTTGCAGTGCAGGGTAAAGTAACTCATTAATTAAGGTAGATTTCCCAGAACCAGAAACGCCAGTGACAGCGACAAGTTTACCCAAAGGTATTTCTACATCTACATTTCTTAGGTTATTCCGATGGGCATTTTTCATGACCAAACTCCGCCCATTTCCTTCTCTGCGTGCGACTGGTGTTGTAATCACCCGCCGTCCTGACAAATAAGCACCCGTCAGTGACTCTTGCGACTCTAGCAACGCCTGTAAATCACCTTGGGCGACAATATTTCCCCCATGAATACCTGCATGAGGACCAATATCCACAATGTAGTCAGCAGCACGAATGGTTTCCTCATCATGCTCTACCACAATTAAAGTATTTCCCAAATCCCTTAATTTTGTTAAAGTTTGCAGTAACCGTCCATTATCTCGTTGATGCAAACCAATACTTGGTTCATCCAAAACGTACAAAACCCCGGTCAACCCAGAACCAATTTGAGTTGCTAAACGAATTCGTTGCGCTTCCCCACCCGAAAGCGTCATCGCTGGACGGTCAAGCGTTAGGTAATCCAATCCTACATCCAAGAGAAATTGCAATCGCGCTCTAATTTCTCTCAATACCAAGTCTGCAATTTGCACCTGACGTTGGCTCAACTCTAACTTATCAATCCTCTCTCGACACTCCCGAATCGATGCACCAGTCAGATCCAAAATTCGGTACTGTCCTAACTGCACCGCCAACGCCTCTGGTTTTAACCGCTTCCCTTCACACACCGGACACGGCTGGTCAACCAAATATTGTTCTAACTTTTGCTTAATTAACTCCGAACTCCCCTCATACTGTCTTTGCAGCATGGGAAGCACCCCTTTAAACCCTGAGTTCTGCGACTTCTGCGCCTCTGCGGTTCCATACAAAATCGAATCCCGCTGTTCCTCAGTCAACTGATGCCACAACGTCTGCAACTCAAACCCGACCTCTTGCCCCACCTTGTACAATAACTCTATATAATAAGAATTGTCTTTCTCCGACCAAGGAGCGATCGCAGAATAAACAGGTGCTTTGGGGTCTGGTACCACCAACTCCGGCGAAAATCTTCTTAAACTTCCAATCCCGTGACAATGGGGACAAGCACCATAAGGAGAATTAAACGAAAACAAGCGCGGTGATAATTCTTCCATAACCGCCCCGTGTTCTGGACACGCAAAGTTCTCGGAAAATACCAACTCGGAAGGTAATCCCGGATCTTCTGTATCTTTTAGAATTTCAATAACCGCAATTCCACTAGATTGTTTCAAACAAGTGGCGAGAGAATCGACCAAACGCTCCTGAATACCAGCCTTTTTCACAAGGCGGTCAATCACCACTTCAATAGTGTGAGTCACATTTTTATCTAACTCAATCGCGTCAGACAGTTCTCGCACCTCGCCATCTACCCGAACGCGGACAAAACCTTGAGAAGCTAAACCTGATAACAGCTTGTTGTGAGTTCCTTTTTTACCCCGGACAACAGGCGCAAGAATTTGAAACCGAGTGCGGTCGGGAAGTTCCAGAATGCGATCGCACATTTGGTCTATTGTTTGCGGGGCAATACAGCGATCGCATATCGGACAATGAGGTTCACCCGCCCGTCCAAACAACAACCGTAGATAGTCATAAATCTCCGTCACCGTCCCCACAGTGGAACGGGGATTATGGGAGGTAGACTTTTGGTCAATGGAAATCGCCGGGCTTAAACCTTCTATCGCCTCCACATCAGGTTTTTCCACCTGTCCCAAGAATTGCCGTGCATAGGCGCTGAGGGATTCTACGTAGCGGCGTTGCCCTTCTGCGAAAATGGTGTCAAATGCTAGGGAAGATTTGCCAGAACCAGAAACACCAGTGAAGACAATCAGGCGATCGCGTGGCAGTTCCAAATCTATATTCTTGAGATTATGCTGCCTAGCACCTCGAATGCGGATTGTATTTTGGTTGTTGTTAGAGTGAGGAAGATGTCCATTTAAGGATGCAGCTAGCTGGGTTTTTGACATATCGACAGGCAACAGAGACAGGGGGGCGAAACAGGTCTTAATATTATCATTGTCGCCCCTATCATAGTAGAACAATCGTACTGCTTAAGTGGTAATTGTACCCTTCTGCTGTAGAATAATCACCCCTGCGACAACTTGTAGGCGAGAAGTGCAGCAATAGGTGGTCTCAGGCGATGACTCACTGTTACGCTAGGTTTATCGATGGCATTGATGAGGCAGTCTTACTATGCTAGCCAGTGCAGCCACCTATAAAATTAGTTGGGAAAAGTTACCTGATGATTTTGTTTTAGATGACGAGCCAGTGGATAACATTAATCAGCCACTATTAGCTGCGGCTTTAACAGAAAGCTTGGCACTTGCAGGAAAATTGCCAGCTAATGCTTTAACCATTAGTAATTACGGCATCTGTGCCACTTTAAATAACAAAATCGTGGTGAAAGCTCCCGATTGGGGATTTGTGCCTTCTATTAGAGTGCCACGAGAAGAGGTCAAGCGTAGTTATACTCCACAACTCCAAGGCAATTTTCCCGTCATCGTTATGGAGTTTCTTTCAGATAGTGAAGGTGGAGAGTACTCCAGTAAACCAACTTATCCACCTGGTAAATGGTTCTATTACGAGCAAGTTTTAAAAGTTCCCAACTACGCTATTTTTGAGCCAGAAACGGGGGTGTTAGAAGTGTATCGGCTAGATAATTCAGGACAGTATCAACTTCAGACACCAGATGAGAACAACCGTTACTGGATTACAGAAATGAACCTGTTTTTAGGCATATGGCAGGGAAACCGAGAAAATCGAACGGGCTATTGGTTGCGTTGGAGTGATGAACGTGGTGAACTATTACTATGGGGTTTGGAGTTAGCACAACACGAACGTCAACGGGCAGAACGATTGGCAGCCCAACTGCGTGCGTTGGGAGTAGAACCGGAAGTTTGAGGACGTGCTGAAAGGAGATCTCGCCCTTCCCCCCTTAAAAAGTCAGGGGGAAAGTTCCTTATTTTTTAACGAGATGCCAGCCAGTCCAATATTTGGTAATTTACAACATCCGGAACCTCATCATGGGGACAGTGTCCAGCACCAGGAATTGGGACAATTTTGATGTCTTTCCCATTCTCCCGCGCCTGTTCGTAAATTTTTGCCCCAGTGATTGGTGTCCAAGGGTCATCTGCACCCCAAATCACCAGCAATGGACGTTCCACCTTAGGTAAAAGTTCCGTTGGAGAAGGACCAGGAGGTGCTGTGAGGATAGAAGCGAAAACTTGTTGCGCGCCTGGGTCACAAGAAGGAGCATAAAGTAACTCTACCAATTCATCGGAAACAGCTTCCCGATTGCGGTAAACTTGGTATAAGGTGCGGCGAATTTGGGCTTTTTGACGGACGCGGTTGAAGACGAATGCTCCCGTAACGCGCGATCGCACCAAAGAGTTAAAAGCTCCCATGACAATGCGTAGCGGTGGGTTGAGTTCGTGCGGTCGATGACTCAAACCACCCGCACAGTTAATCAAAATACCACCAGCGGCTATTTCCGGATGTTCCGCCACCACCATTAAACCCAGAAGTGCGCCGATGGAGTTACCTACAAACACAGCTCTTTCTTGAATGTGTGCTGTGCAAAAATCCTTGAGGAGTTCCACCCACACGTCCACCGTGTAGTTTAACGGTGGCTTATCGGAACCACCAAAACCCAAAAGGTCAAGAGCAAAGACCTTATAGCCAGCGGCTGCTAACACGGGGATATTTTTCCGCCAATGTCCAATGGAAGCACCAAAACCATGAACGAGTACTAGGGGACGTCCAGTACCCATAACAGTGTACTGAATTTTGTAACCCTGCCAAGTCCAAAAGAGTTTTTCAAAGGTAGTTGTTGGTAGCTGCTGAATGCTTACAGTCATTGATTAAGATTCTTAAAGTGTGTCCTCATATAGTTATTTTCTCCGATTTCAAAGGATTAGGAACAAAATGCTATTGTTGAACCAGCCCCAGCCGGGTTAAGGTTTCTGCCCTAAATTGACTGAATCAGTGTTCTCGTTTAGTAACGGGGCTAAGTTACTATCCCTCAACAAAATCGCGAGAGTCCCCAGGCTCAACGGAACGAAGTGGAGTAGCCTGGGGAGGGATAGCGGGACGACGGAGGAACGGAGTCGTCCAATGGTTTAGGATGCTACGCATAATCGTGAACTACGTTGGAGTAACTGTACTTTTGATGGGCTGAATTGTCCAAGTCTGTGCCAATTGTGGTCATAAACCGAAACATTCTTGGTTTTGGCTGTTTGAGTATAACCACCTATCCAGCCAATATAAACTTTTCCTGCTTTTTCAGCTTTAACTAAATCGCCAGAACGAAAACCAAACGGAGTGATTGTTCCACCTTTACGTTTTCTGTTACCCAGTACGTCTTTAACTGGGTTCTCAAAATGGAGTTGACGGCGAAATAGGTTAGGACGCGCGATAACACGAAATGGCGCAGACGTGACTTTGACGAATCCCTCCCAGCGGTGCCCGCGCGTGTTTGCGGTGTGGAACTTCTCAAATTTCATGAAATTACTTGCTGCCAGTGTCACACTATCATGAGCGTGAGTTTCAGGAGTTTGTTTGTCCTTGTTCTTCTTGTCTTTGGCTAGTCCCAACTGTTGTCGTAGTATCGAAGTCTGCCAACCTTCTTGTACATTAGTTGGTACAAATTTTTCCAACCATTGCAACATCACTTTTTGACCAACCATTACTGGGCTAAATCCTTTGTTGCCCTTGGCTTTGACATATTCATAGGTGATTTGGGTGACAGGGAACAGTTTTACCAATTCTTTAGTAACTCGTAATTCCAACTCCTTGTTAGCTCGAATACTGGGAGGCAATTTGTTCTGTTTACGGTTATCAAAACGTTTTTGACGGTGTGCTCTTTTGTTGAATGGGGCTTTGCGATTTATCCGTCTACCACGTCTGGCACGTCGCAGAATCAAACGTCCTGACATCTTTTTTGTGATATCTGGGAATGGCAAAATTAAATGTGCCATAAACAAAGTAACCTTCGCTGATTGCACACCCACCCCCGTAAACTTTTTGCCAGGATCTAAGCCTAATGCAATAGGCTGTGTTTTTGTTCCTGACGATTCTACTAACAACTGAATACAGAAAAGATTCAAGTCATTATGTACAACTTTTGCTTTACCTTCTTTGAGCCAACGTCTAGCACGACTAGGTTTTGTTGGCATAAGCGATTTCCCATTTATATCTAATACTGGTACTCGCATGGTCGGGGGTCTTACACGTAAAAAAATTAGCCAGCCTTATTACAACGAATACTCGTTTTGCCCCACAGATCAACCAGACAAAGGCTGGCTAATTTTTTCGGGGACAATGCGTCGGAGATAATCCTTGAGTAAAGTTATAAGTCCCTTAGCCCACCGTTACCAAAATGTCCTTTCTGCAAGCACTACTAATCAGGTAGTTTGTAGTTATTCCGAGTTAGGGAAACGCTCGGAGGTACGTATCAGGTTACGGCTCATCATGGGCTAGTCATCTGTTACGTTGCAAGCTGATTCTTGCAAGCCCCTACCTCAATCCCGAAGGGTAGGCAGGGGTAGTTGACACTTTCCACCAAGGGCTATCCAAGTCAGTTTACCAACCTCCCCATCAACAGCAAGACCTGCTTCTTTCTGGAATGCTCTAACAGCAGCTTGCGTTTGAGAACCAAAATTTGCGTCTACTGTTCCTGCATTGTACCCTCTTGCATTCATCACTTTTTGAACAGCCTTGACATCCTCTCCTGTTCTTCCTTGACGAAGATTGCGTTTAAGGGTTGGTAATTGAAATCCAGAATATATCAAATTCCAAGCTTCACCACGTTCACCTTCATTAGGAATACGCCAAATTGACGAACCAGGATAATAATTTAGGTAATCTTGAAGTTCTGCGGCTGAAGCTGGTTTTGCTGTATCACTTTCAGAACTCCAAATTGGCAGAATTGGTTTTTTCAAACCTAATTTTTTATGTGCATCCAGACAATCTTTGACTTCTTCTGGAGTGGTAGGCTTGAAAGTGAATTTTTCAAAATAAATTTGTGGTAAAGCTATATCGCAATACTTATCTAAAATCTGCCAAGGAACATTAGGATGGAGTCGAGGATTTCCAAAACTTGTATATCCGAAAGTTCCTTGATTAACAATAATACGCAAAGCAGAAAGAAGTTTGTCTACATTTGTATGATTACTCTTGTCTTCTACTTCTTTTTCTACATCAACAATGTAGCCATCTAGCCCACAATTCAGAGCTTGTCTAACTTTGACAACCTGTCTTGCAATATCAGGAGTGCCGTAGTGATATCCCCATCCATAAACCTCGATATCACGAGACTCAAATTCTTGAATAATCTCTGGAGAACATTGCCAATCCCAAAAAGTTGGTTGACCTTGATAGTTTCCATCAAAAACTTTGAGATAAACTCGCTTTACTTTGCGTTCAACGAGCTTATCCAGATAGTCACTGCGAATATCTGACAGATTCCAAATCCAAACTCCGTTGGGATGTTGTGCCATATTGATTTATTGTTGTTTTTTGATTAAGATAAATTGAATGGGAAACATAAGCTGTAGACTTATCGATTGATTTGGCAGTATATTTCAGAAGCTTTACCGACAATTGCTTCAAAAACTTATCTGTCAATTTCAGGAAAAAGTTTTGTTATTGTGCCAGTTCCCGACTAGACATTATAAATAGCTCCATAGCTTCCTGCAAGTTTTCTCTTGGAGATTCGTACCAGGTAACTCGTAAGTATAGGCAATATACTAGTCATTGGCTTTTTCAAAAATTGCAGTGTAAGAGTTTTCTATCTTTCTTAAACCTTGCTTAAATTTCTGGTAGCATGATTCATTATTGCATCCGATGTGCCATCAAACTCTAGCGCACACCTTGAGGGTCAAACTTAGCCTCATTATTCACGTAGCAAGGTTTTCAGTTCTCGCAGCATTTGACTGGTTCCGTCGTCAATGGCTTTTTGTACCAGTCGGGGAATAAGTTCGGTTATCGGTAAGTCGGGAAAGGTGGGACTGAGAGCAGATTCAACGTAGGCGCTAGCTTCAAGAATGTAAATGGTTAGCTGACGGGTGCTATAAATCCACACTTCCGGAACGCCCAAGGCTATGTAAGCGTTGAGGGTTGTTTTTGAAGTAACATCAGATTCTATCGCCAGATCTGGGGGAGGATATACAGCTAAGTCCATTTGGGTACATCCTTTTACCTGGCTGGCGTTTTGGATATAAAAGCAGGTATCTGGCTCAACCCCAGCAATGTCTGGACGTTTAAAAGTAGTCGAGCCGAAATCTTCCCAGTTGCGTCCTTGGATTTCCAGAATTGTGGTGATGATGTAAGCAATGATGCGATGGGGACGCTCGTGGAGTGCTAACGGGGACATTATTTCTAGGGTTCCTCGGTAGTATGTGACGCGGGTTTTACGTTTTTCTCCTAAGTCTTCGAGAAGTCTCTCAAAGTCTTCCCAGGACAGGTTATGAATGGCGATTTGGCTACCGGGAGCGAGTTTAATGGCTTGAATGGGTATAGTTACGGTCATTTTTATGTCTCCGTTAGCTGCGCTGCTGTTACTAAGTGGGTACACAAAATTATTTATGTCATGGCGAGCGAAATGAAATGTATAATTAATTTTGCACAACCACTTACTTGAAGTGCAGAATATCGGTTTGGTAGAGGTGCGTTACCGCAAGCATAACGCATCATACAGATTAAACCGTCACACCTTCAATCTCCTCATCCGTCAACTCATACAACTCGCGTAACTTCTGCAACTTCTCCTCACCAGCTTGCCAAAAACCTCGCCCATGCGCTTCCAACATCCTCGCTACAATATTACGAAAAGCTTCCGGATTCGCCTTCCGCAACTTCTCTGCCATCTCTGCATCCAAGGCATAAGTATCAGCGGCTTGGTCGTATACCCAATCATCAGTAAAATCTGCAGTACCACCCCAACCAATCAACGCCGTCATCCGTTGCGAAATTTCAAAAGCACCGCCAGAACCTTGATTTGCCATTGCATCCGCCCATTTAGGATTCAGCAACTTTGTGCGATATTCCATCCGCAGCAAATCATCTAAATTGCGAGGCGTTGTATCTTTCGAGAAACTTTCCACAAAGCTGGTTGTCACTTTTTTACCGCGTTGTTTTTCCGCTGCTTTTTTCAACCCACCAGTATTGGCATAATATTCTTGAATGTCAGTTAAACCGTATTCCACCGAGTCAATTTCTTGGACAATGCGATCGCTTGTTTGTAAAAGTTTATTCAGCACATCTGGTCTAGCTTGACCCTTATCTTGCCTACCATAGCTAAACACATTGCGACCTTGCCAAGTATCCCCCAACTCATCGCCAGATTCCCAATTACCATCAACCACGCGGTCATTAACCAGCGAACCAAAATCGCCCGCAGGGTTAGAAAACAACCTCGCCGCCACATTTTCCACCCCTTGCGCCTTCAAAGCCAAAGCGTGTTTCCTAATAAAATTTTGGTCTTCGGGTTCATCAGCGTCAACTGCCCGTTGAAACAAATCATCCAACAACTCGATAATATTCACAAAACTATCGCGGAAAATCCCCGACAAATTCCCCAACACATCAATCCGGGGATGTCCCACCTCAGCCAACGGCTTAAGTTCATACCGGACAATTCGCCCCGTCCCCTCCTTCACAGGTTCCGCACCCACCAACTCCAACAAAATACCAAGAGACTCACCCTTAGTCTTAATCGCATCCAAACCCCACAACATCACCGCCACCGTCTCCGGATACTTCCCATATTCTTCCAAATGCTGGGCGATAATCTTTCGACCAATTTCCCGTCCCCGTTCATACGCCGCAGGCGAAGGCATACGATAAGGATCTAAAGCATGAATATTTCTCCCCGTAGGCAAAACACCCGCACCATCCCGCAACAAATCCCCACCAGGCGCAGGCGGAATATACTCCCCATTCAAACCCCGCAACAAATTCCTCAACTCATCAGTCGTCTGCATCAACAAATCTCTAACTAACCTCTCCTCCTCTTGGCGTTCTTGGCGTCTTGGCGGTTCGTCGTTTCCAAAATAAGCCTCAAGGTAAGACTCCATCTCCTCCTCATTCGGCACATTCCCCAAAATATGCAACCCAGAAGAAAACAGCCGATTTTCCAACACCTGCAAATACTCGTACAACTTCACGAGATAATCATTAAAAGCGCGATCGCTAAAC
Source organism: Mastigocladopsis repens PCC 10914 (assembly GCF_000315565.1). NCBI lineage: Bacteria > Bacillati > Cyanobacteriota > Cyanophyceae > Nostocales > Symphyonemataceae > Mastigocladopsis > Mastigocladopsis repens. The sequence continues at coordinate 4,424,605 of NZ_JH992901.1, forward strand.
ATCCGGACATTCTCCGGCGTAAACCCAATCCCCAAACGTTTAGCATCCTCAAACGGACAATCAGCATCCAAACCCGTATCCACAATTTTTTTACAAATCGCTTCCTTAAGGGCATAATTCTTCTGTGGGTCTTCTCGATACTCCGAAATTAAATCCCGCAGCGCCACCAATTCCTTATACAAACCCGCACGACCATAAGGCGGTACATTGTGAGAAATTAACACCCCATAACCGCGACGCTTCGCCAAAATGGATTCCGAAGGATTATTTGCCGCATATATATATAGATTCGGCAAATCTCCCAACAAAATATCAGACCAAGAATAACCCGTATTTCCCAAAGGAGAACCAGGCAACCATTCTACAGTGCCATGCATCCCAAAGTGAACCACAGCATCAGCTTCAAACTCATTTTGCAACCACTTGTAGAAAGCAGCGTATTGAGGATGCGGCGTTAAATCACGTTCAAACATTAACCGCATCGGGTCACCTTGTATGCCCAAAGGTGGTTGCACGCCTATCCAAACATTTCCTAACTGAACACCACCAATCTGAAACTCATCCCCATAAGTCTTAATTCCAGTACCCGTCAAAGATTTCCATTGTTTCTCAATACGGGATGTGCCCAGATATCCCAACCATTTTTCCAGAGTACGGACATTAAGAGTATTAACCGCAGATAAACGCGGATGCACGCTGATATCTATCTGCGTCCATCTGCGTTCATCTGCGGTTCCTATCTCCTCATCCGCCTCTTTCACTTTACAAATCAACTCTTCCCCATCTTCCGGCAAATCGCCAACGGTGTAACCTTGCTCTTTAAGCGCATGGAGAAATTTGAGAAGACTTCGCGGTACATTTAACAATGCAGCTGTTCCCACAGCACCGTAACCTGGCGGGAACCCATAGAGAATAACTGCAATCTTTCGTTCGGATGCTGGTTTTTGTTTGATGTTAATCCAGCTTTTTACCCTACCAATTAATCGCTGTACTCGTTCGGGAACCAGATAAATCTTTTCTCCCACCAAACCACCTAAGGGAACGGTATCAATTGCCCCATCTAACTCAGGTAAAGCGTATAAAACCACACTTTGCAATCCACCGATACCTTGGCGAGTCCAAGAGGAAATATCTTGAATAAGTAGTGGTGCGGCGACAATGTACGGTACATTTTTAGCATTGAGGATGCGTTTTGCCACTTCCACTTGTCGCCCTGCTTCCATTGAACCCGCAGGACCACCCACCAAGGGAAAGCCGATGGTTGAGACAATGGCATCAATTTTGACTGCTTCCGGAGAAAGGGAAGCAATTTCTACATTTCCTAGTTGTCGTTGCTGGGTTTCGTAGTTGGTTGTCATCCAATCACGCACCGCCACATGACCTTCTACACCGTTAATGAAGATGGGTAATGGTATCAAACCCGCTTCTTCAAAATGGCGGATGAGTTGGGGTATGTAAGGTTGTTTGGTAATAACGTGCTTGCGGTAGAGGAGAATTCCTACAACGGGTTTTGTATGCTGGGTACTACTGTGCGAATGCATCGCCTTGCTTTGTGAATGCATCGCCTTGCTTTGTGAATGCATCGCCTCGCTTTGTGAATGCATCGCCTCGCCTTGTGAATGCATCGCCTCGCTTTGCGAATGCAGGCGAGATGCCTGCTCCACAAGATACCATTCTAGATATGCCCGTGGTGATTCAAAATATCCAGGATAGTCGGGATGTAGTAACCCCATATTGGGGGTTTCGACTGGCGGGGGAATCTCGCCAACTTTTAAACCTAAGTATTTTTCTGCCAGTGTCCAGAATAATGCGGCAACGTTTTCTGGTCCGCCGGCATTCCAGTAACCATATATAATTAGCCAGTTGCGTAAGTCTTGCACTTTTTGCACTGGCACATATTTCAATAACTTTGGTCCTATCTTTAAAAAGCTAATATAACCAGCAAGTTTATCTTCCTCTCGTCCGTTGCTGAATTTGTCCAAGATGAATTTAACTGGTTTGGGCATCCCTTTGGGTTTATCGCCAATGGCAAAAGCGCCCAGCTTGGTTAAACTCAGCAATTCTAATGCTGACTCGAACACGAGGCGGATGGGGATGTGCGAGATGCGATCACCTTCGGTGCGCTGTAAGCGATCGCGCAACCACAACACTTGATCATAATCAAACAGCAAGCTGCCAAAAAACACATCAGCATCTTTCAGTGCTGCTTCTACTTCAGCACGTTTGGTGGTGATGTCGCGATCGCTAAACACGCGAATATCCAACTCAGCGACACGAGACGTCGCCAAAAAAGCTGCTTTCCTGTATAATTCTGCGTTAAACGATTCAAACCCGGCGACCAGGACAATGCGTTTCATGCTTTGAGAGTGCAGCTTGCTTAACGTTTTACATCTCTTATTGTGACACTCTTGACTTCCTGGCAGGGGGTGGGGATGAGATGAAAGCGCCGCACTTTTTAATTTTCTCATAATGTAACTAGTTTTCGCACATCGAACCGTAACTTCTCAAACGAGAGTGTTTTACACTGATCTATGAAATTAGGTAGATCTTTCCTAGTTTTTCCTTAAAAATGAGCGATTACCCGAAAATAGAACACTTCTCCAAACATTGAATGAGGACTTACCCACTAAACCTGTCTGTCAAGGCTGGGTATTGGCAATATCCAAAAACTCTTACCTTAACAAAAGCTGAAAAAATAATTAACTAAAATTGACATTTATAACTATAAGTTGTTAGAAATAAGTATCAAAATTATTTGAGGTGCATCAAATGAAATTTGGAATTGATATTGGTCATAATTGTCCTCCCGACACTGGAGCTAAAGGGATACAAATTGAGGATGATTTAAATTTAGATGTAGGCAATAGAGTTATAGCTAAATTAAAGAAATTAGGACATGAAGTCGTCCCATGCAAACCAACAAAGGCTGATACAGTGAGAGAAGCTCTTGCGAAAAGATGTGAAACAGCAAATGCTGCTCATGTTGATGTTTTTGTCTCTATCCATTTCAATTGCTTCAATGGTCAGGCAAATGGGACAGAAGTCTTTGCAATTAGCGAAGCCGGAAGAAAAATTGCTAACTCTGTCTTAAATGAAATCCTAAAACTAGGGTTTTTCAATCGCGGCGTTAAGAGTGGTACACACCTATTTGTACTCAAAAATACAGAGATGCCTGCGATTCTTATAGAAGGTTGTTTTATCGATTCACAAAAAGATATACATTTATATAATTCAGAGACAATGGCAAATGCAATAGTCCAAGGTTTAACTAGTTAATTGCCAACTGAAGGCTGAAGTTTGTGAGACTTCACACTTCAGCATTCAGTTGACCTGATTCTTCAATTTCCCTCTGACTGTTTTTCATGCCAAAGTAGCGTTTATGTGTTGTCGTGCCTGGGTTCCCATCCGCTTGTTAGCTTATTAGTCAAAGCGTCACACTGGGTGCAGTATTGTTAAATGAAATTCATGTCTTGTCTCAGCTTTCAAATACTGCTGCTGTAAGGGTTGCCAATCCTGCCATAATTTGTAACGATTTTGAGTTAACAAAGTTGCAAGGCTAGGAAACTCTGAGTTGATTTCTGATTTGAAGACATTTTCAAGCCACTGGGCTAAAACTACGCTATCTTGTATTGCTCCCAAAATTTCTTGGATACTTTTGACTTCTGCAAGACAAGCCGTATAAGACTCGCCGTATAAATCAGTAAATAACTCCATCTGGTAACGCAAGCGTTTAGCTTGTTTTCGTAAACTATGAAGAATGTCTCCATTGGTTGCTAATTCTTGCTCTACCTTGTGTGCTTTGCAGTTACTAGAAATAACAATCTCTGCTCCCTCTACTTGGGTTCCAATAAGCCAAGCCGGATGCATCAAAAATTCACTAACCTCAGGTAAAAGTAAATCTGGTAGCACTTGTTGAATTGGCAAAGATGCTAGTGGTAGATAGGTTGGTTCCTCCAACCACTCTTTTAATGTCTGTTTGAGAGACTTGTAACGTTCATCTTTAAATGTTGACTTTACATCTATCAGTGCTTCTTCACGTTGTTTACCCAAAGCATCCAAAGCTGTTTGTACAGATTCCTGTTCTTTGCGAGGTAAATGTGATTCATTGAGCTTTTCTAAAGTTTCTTTCAGCACATCTAAATCTCGGAGATGACCAAGACGACGCGCAATTTTACCGATATTTTTATCATTAGCAGGCTTGGGCACATCTACAGCTGGGGAAAACCTAGTTATAGCTGTGCGTAGGCGACGCATTCCCACTCGCATTTGATGCAGTGCTTCTGGGTCTTTATCTTTCTTCACAGATGTTTCCCACTTTAAGGTTTTCTTAAAGTGTTTTTCAATCGCAGAGTAAGCGTAATTTCCGAGAGTTTTGACTTTGGGTTTGATCGTTGATGTCATACTAATTGATACACACCTTAGATAGCAGTACTTAATTGAATTGAGTTATTGAATGGTAGCATTAGTTAAAAAAATCATCTATAGTATTATTTTTTATTTTATTTAATTGTTAAGAACTATATTCTGTTTAAAGATACATCTTTTACTATTTAAAATGGTAGATTATAACCTCTCAGTAGCATCAACTCGATTGCCGTGGTAAATACGGTCACTTAAGTTAAATTAATAACATTAAAATAATATAGCAGTCCTATTTGATTTGTGAAAAAACGAAGTATACCTGTACATCCCTCTTTGCTGTTCCCTGCCTCAACGAGTAAGTTCACAACTCCTTTAGGCTCGCTATATAATCTTCAAAGGTGTTATTTACAATGCATAATTCATCTCTCATCAATCAAGTTTTACTTACTTTTGCTGATAGCTTTAAAGAACATCGTAAAGACCTTTCAGCAGTGATGCTAACCCCCGAGAAACATTTGTGGTTAGGGTCAGATGAGACCTCAACTATTGAACGTCTATCTTTTTTAGATGCCAAAAATTTTGCACAACATAAACAATTTCACGTAGCAGAATTTATAAGTTTACCAGCACCAGAAGAACAAGAAATTGATATTGAAGGGTTGGCATACACTGATTATTACCTGTGGTTAATGGGTTCCCACAGCTACAAACGTAAAAGACCTAAACCCAAACATTCTGACGAGAAAAATATTAAAAGACTGGCAAAAATTGCATCAGAGCCAAATCGTTATATCATAGGGCGTATTCCCCTAGTTGATGGGGAATTATTTCCATCCTGCCCACATCCAAACAATCCTAATATAGAATTGAGTGCTGCCAAACTTGAGGTAACGCAACAGGGAAACTTGCTTATGGAAGCTTTGGCAGATGATCCACATTTAGGCTTTTTTGTTAAAGCTGCAATTCCAGGTAAAGATAATGGCTTTGACATGGAAGGAATAGCCGTTTATCAACACAAAATTTTTCTAGGTTTACGCGGACCTGTGTTGCGAGGTTGGACTGTGATGCTGGAAATAGAGTTAGAAGATTCTAATCCAGGATTGCTAGGACTGGGGAAAATTGGAGAGGAGGGGAAGCGATACAAAAAGCATTTTATCTTCTTAAATGGTTTGGGTATTCGAGATTTGTGTTTAGATGGTGAAGACTTGTTGATGTTAGCAGGACCGACAATGGATTTAGATGGTCCGGTGCAAGTTTATCGCTTGAAAAATGGCGTTAATTTGCAAGAAAATGTCCTCAATCACCCAGAACTTGTACTTGATATCCCATATGGAAACAAGGACGACCACACTGAGGGAATCACCCTGTTTCAAAATATAGCTGGGATACCTTCACTACTAACAGTTTATGATTCTCCAGCAAACAAGAGGCTGGTAGAAGATGCTGGCGTACTAGCAGATGTCTTTGCGCTGAATTGATAAAAAAAGCAGGACTGGTAAAAGTCTTGCTCTCATTTTATCAGCGTTCTGAGGCGCTCCTAAGGCAATATGGTTCAGTTAAGGATTGTTGATGATAGCGAAGCGTGGCACGAATGTGCCATAGATTCCACATATGTAGAGACGTTGCATGTGAGTCCAGCGCTACGCAGAGAAGTTACCAGGAGGGTTTCCAACGCCAGATACCTGCGGAGGGAAACCCTCCTGCAGTACTGAGTCCTCCGCAGGCGACTGGCGTTGGCGTAGCCTTTGGGGAGGAGATACCCGAAGGGCAACGTCTCTACATTCCCATCCTGATCATGGTTTTGGTCTTATCTGAACTGTATTGCTCCCTAAGGTCTATTTCTGCTTCCTTCACTAGAAATTTACTACACTCTCAAGTTGGAGCAACTTAACAATCACCGTCTTGAGTTATAATAAGATGCTACAACAAAGCTATTCCTAAAGACGTATATCTAAAGATTGGAGATTTCTACCTATTTCATCTCTTAACATCCTTCTAGAGGTAGGCTAAAAAAGAACCATTTGTAGCAAATAATTAGCAGAAGTCACGCTTCAAAGTTTTTTGTACAACTAAAGTATTATTCGAGATTCATCTATTATGTTCGTAGCGCTCTGGCCGGGTAACGTTTATCCCTTAGGGGCAACCTGGGATGGTAAAGGTACAAACTTCGCTTTGTTTTCGGAAAACGCCACAGGTGTCGAGCTATGTTTATTTGATAAAGAAGATAATGAAACACGCCTGACTTTGACTGAAGTGAGCAACTTCGTTTGGCACGGATATTTGCCAGGAGTGGGACCAGGGCAACGGTATGGGTATAGAGTACATGGTCCCTACGCACCTAGCGAGGGGCATCGCTTCAACCCCAACAAACTGCTAATTGACCCATACACAAAGGCAATTGATGGCGACATTGGCAATGGTCCAGAACTTTTTGGCTACTCTTGGGACTCTCCAGAAGAAGATTTATCTTTCTCGGAGCTAGATAGCGTCCATCTGATGCCAAAGTCTGTTGTGGTGGATCAGTCTTTTGATTGGGAGGGGGACGAACTGCTGCGAACTCCGTGGCATGAAACCGTGATTTATGAAACCCATGTCAAAGGCTTTACCAAGCTGCATCCAGATATCCCGGAAGAAATGCGCGGTACTTATGCTGGGTTGGGGCATTCAGCGGCAATTGAGCATCTCCAAAGGCTTGGGATCACAGCAGTTGAGCTCATGCCCGTGCATCACTTTCTGTCCCATCCAGGACATCTTGTTGGCAAGGGGTTAAAGAATTATTGGGGCTATGACTCCGTCAACTATTTTGCTCCCTACTCTGGCTACAGTTCCAGCGGAACTTTGGGAGAGCAAGTCAATGAGTTTAAGGAGATGGTCAAGGCGCTGCATCGTGCCGGAATTGAGGTGATTTTGGATGTGGTTTACAACCACACGGGAGAAGGCAATCATTTAGGTCCGACACTGACGTTGCGAGGCATCGACAATGCCATTTACTACCGTCTAGTAGAGAACGACCAACGTTACTACATGGACTATACAGGTTGCGGGAATTCTCTATACGTGCGCCAACCGCAAGTCCTAAAGTTAATTATGGATAGCCTGCGGTATTGGGTCTTGGAGATGCACGTAGATGGTTTCCGCTTTGATTTAGCCTCAGCTTTAGCGCGAGAACTATATGAGGTAAATAGTCTGGCAGCTTTCTTTGATATTATTCACCAAGACCCAGTACTGGCTGGTGTGAAGCTGATTGCCGAACCTTGGGATCTAGGAACTGGTGGTTATCAAGTGGGTCAATTCCCAGTTCTCTGGTCTGAGTGGAATGGTAGGTATCGCGATACCGTGCGAGACTTCTGGCGTGGTATTGATGAAAGTTTGGGGCAATTTGCTTACTGTTTGACTGGTAGCCCTGACTTGTATGCTCTGAATGGAAGGCGACCTAATGCAAGTGTTAACTTCATCACGGCACACGATGGCTTCACCCTGAACGACCTTGTCAGCTACAACGATAAACACAACGAAGCTAACGGGGAAGACAGCCGGGATGGGGAAAGCCACAACCGCTCTTGGAATTGTGGGGCTGAAGGTGAAACAGACGACGCCCAAGTGCTGGAATTGCGGAACCGACAGCGGCGCAACTTCTTAGCAACTCTCATTCTGTCCCAAGGCATCCCGATGTTGGTGGGAGGAGATGAACTTGGGCGGACTCAAAAAGGCAACAATAATGCCTACTGCCAAGACAATGAAATCTCCTGGTTAAATTGGGAGTTGGAAAAGTCAAATGAAGACCTAGTGAATTTTAGCCGCGAGCTAGTCTACTTCCGCAAACAGCATCCAGTCTTTCGGCGGCGCAAGTGGTTTCAAGGCAGACCCATTTACGGAAAGAGCATTAGTGACATCGCTTGGTTCAACCCTGATGGCACTGAAATGACTCAGGAACAGTGGGACGTTGGTTATGCTAAGTCCGTTGCGATGTTCTTAGATGGAAGCCAACTTCCTAGCGTTGGTTCCAAGGGCGAACGCATCAGCGATGATAGTTTTCTCCTGTTCTTTAACGCTCACTATGACACGATAGAGTTTTCCCTACCAGAGGGAATGCAGCATAGGGAGTGGTGTGTTGTCATTGACACTAAAGAACCTCGCTTCGTACAAGAGGACACAAGTTATACGGGCACTCAAGCTGTGCCAGTTGTAGCACGCTCAATGGTAGTACTACGCCGTCTTGGTTAAGTAGCAGTGGAAGTAGGGAAAGTAGGGGAAGCAAGGGAAGACAAATTAATTACCTCAACTCCCTTAACTCCCTCAACTCCCTCCACTCTCTCATCTCCCTCATCTCCCTCACTCAGCACTCAGGATTTAGTATGAGAATTGGCGCTCATTATTTAGGCGATGGTCGTTGTGAATTTAGGGTTTGGGCACCGAATGCAGAAGCAGTGGCAGTAAAAATAGTCTCGCCACAGGAGCGCATACTCCCTATGCAGCAGCAGGAAGGAGGCTACTGGCACCTTAGCGCTGATGACATTCAAGCAGAAACGCTCTACTTCTACCAATTAAATAATGGTGAATCCAGACCTGATCCCGCCTCTCATTTCCAGGCTTTGGATGTACATGGTGCTTCGCAGGTAATTGATCACAGCTTCACCTGGAATGACAGCAATTGGTCTAGCATTCCTTTAGAAAGCATGATCATTTACGAGCTACACGTTGGGACTTTTACCCCAGAAGGCACTTTTGAAGCAATGATTCCCCGACTCAAGGATTTACAAGAGCTAGGGGTAAACGCAATTGAAATCATGCCAGTGGCTCAATTTCCTGGCGATCGCAACTGGGGTTACGATGGCGTTTATCCCTTTGCAGTGCAAAACTCCTATGGTGGTCCTCAAGGGTTGAAGCGACTGGTTGATGCTTGTCATCAACATGGAATTGCTGTGGTTATGGATGTGGTTTATAACCACTTTGGTCCGGAAGGCAATTACATGAGCCACTTTGGTCCCTATTTTACAGAGACTTATCGCACTCCTTGGGGCAGTGCCATGAATTTTGATGATGCCCACAGTCATAATGTGCGTAACTTTTTTATTCAAAATGCTCTGTATTGGCTGCGGGACTATCACATTGATGCACTACGCTTAGATGCGGTTCACGCTATCTATGATTTAGGTGCTAAACACTTTTTAGAAGAACTGGCAGAAAATGTTGCAACTCTTGGGGAGCAACAAGGGCGAAAACTTTATCTGATTGCAGAGAGTGACTTAAATGATCCCCGAGTCATTCGTCCTGTGAAGTCAGGGGGATACGGAATAGACGCTCAGTGGAGCGATGACTTCCACCATGCCCTGCATTCCTTGCTCACAGGGGAACAGACCGGGTATTACGGGGATTTTGGCAAGTGCGAACACCTGGCAAAAGCTTACCAAGATACATTTGTGTATGACTGGAAGTATTCACCTCATCGCCAACGCTTTCATGGCAATTCGACAAGCGATCGCCCCTGGGATCAGTTTGTTGTCTGCATTCAAAATCATGACCAAGTTGGCAATAGAATGTTGGGTGAGCGGATATCGCATCTTGTATCCTTTGAAGCCCTAAAGCTAGCCGCAGGCGCTCTGTTACTCTCCCCTTACATTCCCCTGTTATTTATGGGTGAAGAGTATGCTGAAGAAGCACCTTTTATTTACTTTGTCAGTCACAGCGATCCCGACTTAATTAGAGCAGTCAGACAAGGACGAAAACAAGAGTTTGCTGCCTTTCACGCTCAAGGAGAACCGCCCGATCCAGAATCTTCTGAAACGTTTCTCAGGTGCAAGTTAAATTGGGAAAAACGCAAAGAAGGGAAACACCAAGTTCTCTGGTCGTTGTATCAACACCTCATCCAATTGCGAAACACAATTCCAGCTTTAATGAAGCGCGAACGCCAAAGTTTAGAAGTTGCTAGCGACGAAGCTAACAAGATTGTCTTTTGGCGCAGGTGGAGTGAAGGGAACCAGATACTTTGCCTAATGAATTTCAACCAAAGTGATGTCAATTTCGGTCCTGTCTTTCCAGTGAGCGATGGTCACAAGATTTTAGATTCTGCTGATAAAAAGTGGCTAGGTTCTGGCTCTCTTTTGCCAGAAACACTTACTTCAGGGCAAGAACTAACGCTGCGCTCTCAAAGTTTCGCACTTTACGAAAGCAGTGGACAGTAATTTATGAACAGCCTATCAGCGAATAGTGATCACTATTCTCTGATAATCGATAATTGATAATTGGTAAATAAAATGCGAATTCCAACAGCAACTTATCGAATTCAGTTCAATTCTGCATTTGGTTTTGACTCAGCCAGAGCAATTACAAACTATATAGCGGATTTGGGAATTTCTGACCTGTATGCTTCTCCCATCTTCAAAGCAAGAGCAGGAAGTACCCATGGATATGATGTCGTTGACCCTACTCAACTAAATCCAGAATTAGGAACTCAAGAAGCTTTTGAAGCCTTAGTCCAGGAGTTCCAGCAGCAAAATATGGGTTGGGTGCAGGATATTGTTCCTAACCATATGGCTTATGATAGCCAAAATCAGTATCTAATGAATATCCTGGAAAATGGTCCTGATTCAACCTATATTGATTATTTTGATATTGGCTGGAATTCTGCTTTTGCTAGTAGCAATGAACCTATTTTGGCTCCATTACTAGGCAATTTCTTTGCAACTAGCTTAGAAAACGGGGAAATTCAATTGAAGTATGAGGAGAGCGGGCTGAATGTTAACTATTACAGTTTAAAGTTACCTCTCAAACTAGAATCGTATGCTAAGTTTTTAACTCAAAACTTAGGAAAATTAGCCAAAAGTTTAGGGAGAAAGCATCCAACTTTTGTTAGGTTGCTTGGTATCCTTTACATGGTTAAAAATATTCCTTCAGAGGGAACGGCTCAACAAAGGCAAGACCAAGCGGCTTTTGTTAAAGGACTTCTTTGGGAACTTTATACAGATAATGATGATGTAAGAACATTTATTGATGAAAATCTGCAACTTTTTAATGGTGAGCCAGGAAAGCCAGAAAGTTTTAATCTTTTAGAGAGTTTACTTTCCGAGCAGTTCTTCCGCCTCTGTTACTGGAAAGTTGGGGCTGAAGAGATGAATTATAGAAGATTTTTCACGGTTAACGAATTGATATCAGTCAAGGTAGAAGATTTCAAGGTATTTAAAAATACTCACGATTTGATTTGCAAGCTAGTCAGCGAAGGTAAGTTTACTGGCTTGCGAATTGACCATATTGATGGGCTGTATGACCCAGCGCAATATTTAGAGAGACTGAGAGAAAAAACAGGAGATACATACATCACTGTTGAAAAGATTTTGCAGCCAGGAGAAGAATTACCAAGTAACTGGTCAATGCAAGGAACCTCTGGCTATGATTACTTAAATTATCTCAATGGAATTTTTTGTCAAACTGAAAACGAAGATAAATTTACTCAAATTTACTCTGATTTTACAGGAATGAGAATGCCTTACGAGCAACTCATCCCTGAGAAAAAGCACCTAATTATAGATAGAAATTTAGCTGGCGATATTGATAACTTGGCTTTCCTGTTAAAGACAATAGCAGGTAATTATCGGTATGGTAGTGATTTTACAATAAACGGTTTGAAGCGAGCATTGGCAGAAGTTCTCACCCGCTTTCCTGTTTACCGAACTTATATCAATCAAGAGGGTATATCTGAAACTGACCGCTCCTATGTTCAAGAAGTCATTGAAGCAGCCAAGACTCACACGCCACTATTGAACAATGAATTGAACTTTATTGAAAAATTAATGTTGCTGGAATACGATGATTTTCTCACTCAAGTAGAGAAAGACCAGTGGCTCTACTTTGTCATGAGAGTGCAACAGTACACCGGACCATTGATGGCGAAAGGGGTTGAAGATACTGCTTTATACGTTTATAACCGCTTCATTGCCTTAAACGAAGTTGGAGGCGAACCTGGTCGATTTGGCATTAGTGTTTCAGAGTTCAATGAATTCAATCAAAAACGGCAAACTAGTTGGCCCCATGCAATGAGTGCTACCTCAACTCATGATACCAAGCGAGGTGAAGATATCAGAGCAAGGCTAAATGTCCTCTCAGAAATTCCTGAGGAATGGCAAAAACAAGTCCGTATTTGGAGCGAAATCAATCATTCTAAGAAAAAGACCGTCAAGCGTTTTACCATGCCAGACAGGAATGATGAATATCTTTTTTACCAGACGCTTGTAGGGGCTTTTCCATTTTTTGAACATGAGTATGCTGACTGTGTTGAGCGCGTGAAAGAGTATGTGCTCAAAGCCATCAGAGAAGCAAAAGTTTACACGGCTTGGCTACGACAAAATAGCACTTATGAAGATGCCTTCGTTGATTTTGTCAAAGTAGTTTTAGAACTTTCAGAGAACAATCCTTTCCTCAAAGAATTTATTCCTTTTCAACAAAGGGTTGCTTACTACGGTATTTTCAACTCTCTCTCTCAAGCTTTGCTGAAAATTACCTCTCCTGGAATTCCAGACTTTTACCAAGGAACTGAACTATGGGATTTCAGTCTAGTTGATCCCGATAATCGGCGTCCGGTTGACTTTGAAACTCGGCAGTCCTATCTCAAAACAATTAAGGAGCAAGCCAAGACAGATATTCTCAAGCTGATAGATGAATTACTAGCAACCAAAGAAGATGCCAGAATCAAGCTGTTTTTAATTGTTCAAGCTTTAAAAGCAAGAACAGAGAATTTAGAAATTTTCCGCGAAGGCAACTACTTGCCTTTAGAGGTGACTGGCAAGTTTAAAGAACATATTGTTGCTTTTGCAAGAAGCAATGAGAATAAAACGATTGTTACTATTGCTCCCCGCTTCTTCACCAGCTTAATTCAGCCAGGACAACATCCCCTAGGACAAGAAATTTGGAATGACACTTGCCTGAACTTACTCACACAAGCGCCTTCAACATGGAAAAATGCGATGACTGAGCAAATAGTTCATGCTCATGACACTTTGCACATTGGTGAAGCCCTAAAACACTTCCCCGTGGCTCTACTAGTTAGCCAATAACTAGAGTTTGTCAATAAAGAAGGAAAATGAAACCACAGATGTAGGCGTAAGCCGTGCCGTAGGCTACACAGATGGACACAGATAATTCATCTGTGTCCATCTGTGTGCATCTGTGGTTTTAAATTAAATATCCTTTACAGCAGATTGCACTTTTTGTGAAGTACAGAGATACCCCACCCGCCCTGTCGCGCACCCTCCCCTTGCGAAGGGGAGGGTTAGAGAGGGGTGTACTCCATTTAAATGCAAAGTGCTGTATGAATTTTGCAAAGAATACTTGCATTCTCAAGAGTCAACAATTAGGGGTGTCAGGGGGAAGAAAGGGGTATATGGGTGTAAGGGACTTGCACAATCATCAGAATTGGTGAAAAATTGTACGGCGAGTAGCCATGAGGCATTCTCGCTTGCAAGAAAGCCAAGAGGATATCAGTGAAAGTTTTAGTTGTAGGCAATGGAGGGCGCGAACACGCCCTAGCTTGGAAACTGTTGCAATCAAAGCAAATTGAGCAAGTTTTCTGTGCGCCGGGGAATGGAGGTACAGCAAGTCTAGAACGCTGCCAAAACCTGTCTTTAACAGTAGATGACTTTGAGGGGATTAGCCAATTTGCCCTGCATCAGGGCATTTCTCTGATAGTTGTGGGACCAGAAGTACCATTGGCAAAAGGTATAACAGACTATCTGAATTCAAAAGGTCTGATGGTTTTTGGTCCAACCAGAGCAGGCGCGCAGATTGAGGCAAGTAAGGCTTGGGCAAAAGCTTTAATGCAGGAAGCAGGAATTCCCACGGCACGGGCTGCGGTATTTACGGAGGCAGCAGCAGCCAAATATTATGTGAAAGCACAGGGTGTACCTATTGTTGTCAAAGCCGATGGTTTGGCGGCTGGTAAAGGTGTTATCGTCGCTGAAACGGTGGAACAGGCACTTTCGGCGATTGATGCCATGTTTGGTGGGCAATTTGGCAGTGCTGGGAAATTTGTTGTTATTGAAGAATGTTTGATTGGGCAAGAGGTTTCTGTTTTAGCGTTGACTGATGGGTTAACAATTCGCCCGTTGCTGAGCGCTCAAGACCATAAGCGGATTGGTGAGGGCGATACGGGAGAAAATACGGGTGGTATGGGAGCCTATGCCCCAGCGCCCATTGCTACGCCAGAGTTGATGGCAGAAATTCAAAAAGAAGTTTTGGAAAAAGCGATCGCCGCACTGAGGGCTAAAGGCATTGACTACCGAGGTGTGCTTTACGCTGGGTTGATGATTACCCCTAAAGGTGACTTTAAAGTTTTGGAATTTAACTGTCGCTTTGGCGATCCGGAAACACAAGTGGTGTTACCACTGTTGGAAACACCTTTAGAAGAGCTAATTCTGGCTTGTGTTGAGCAGCGTTTGGCTCAAATGCCACCCATTGCTTGGAAACAAGGGGCAGCTGTTACAGTCGTTGCTGCTTCTGGTGGTTATCCTGAAGTTTACGAGAAAGGCAAGGTGATTACTGGTATTGAGCAGGCAGAGGCACTAGGAACAACTGTATTTCACGCTGGTACCAAGTTGAGCCAAGAACAACTGGTCACAGATGGTGGTCGCGTGTTAAATGTTACCGCAGTAGGAGAAAATTTTGACCAAGCGTTTGCCCAAGCGTACGCTGGGATCAAATCTATTGACTTTGAAGGGATGTATTACCGACGAGACATTGGTTATCGAGTCAGGTAAGAGGGGGAGTGGAGGTGTAGAGGTGTGGAGGTGTGGAGGTTTTGGTTCTTTCCTCCCCTCCCCGTGTGCTCTTGTTCCCCGCTTCTCCTGACTTGTTTGTCAAAGAAGCTGTTAATTTTTAGTTGTTGGGGTGGTTTCAATCCTTAATTGAGAGGAATACAGAACTATCCCCGCTCTAATAACTCAACCCCTGATAGATATTAGATATAGGTAAAGTATACATTTTCCTCTTACCCTCATTGTCAGCACCATAATAACTTTTTAAGATGCTAGCTCTTTTAAAAACAATCAGAGAAGCAATTGTAAATTGGTGGTCGGAGTTTACTCTCCAGACCAAACTTCTAGCAGCCGCCACTTTGGTAGTATCTCTGGTGATGAGTGGTTTGACCTTCTGGGCGGTGAATACAATTCAGCAGGATGCACGTCTGAATGATACTCGCTTTGGACGTGACCTCGGGCTGCTGCTTGCAGCTAACGTTGCTCCGCTGATTGCTGACCAGAATCTCACCGAGGTAGCACAGTTTTCCCAACGCTTCTACAGCAGCACCTCTAGCGTGCGTTATATGCTTTATGCTGATGAAACAGGGAAAATCTATTTTGGGATTCCCTTTTGGGAACCAGAGGTGGAAACTTCCCTGACCATTGAACGGCGGATAGAACTGCCAGATAATTACGCTGCTGATACAGAAAAGCCAATGGTGCGACAGCATCGATCGCCAGATGGGGAAGTCACCGATGTATTTGTTCCAATCACTGCAGATGGTAAACACTTAGGTGTGTTGGCAATTGGCATTAACCCCAACCCGGCTGCTGTAATCTCGACAAATTTTACCCGCGATGTCACCATTGCCGTTTTTATCTCAATTTGGGTCATGGTGATTTTGGGAGGGGTGATTAACGCTTTGACAATTACCAAGCCAATTAAAGAATTGCTGGTGGGGGTAAAAGAAATTGCTGCGGGGAATTTCAAGCAGCGAATTGGCTTACCACTAGGAGGCGAACTTGGGGAGTTAATTCTCAATTTTAATGAGATGGCAGAGCGCTTAGAGCGTTATGAAGAACAGAATATTGAGGAACTGACGGCGGAAAAAGCCAAGCTAGAAACGTTAGTTTCTACTATTGCTGACGGAGCTGTCCTTATTGATAACCATATGCAGGTCATTTTAGTCAACCCCACGGCAAAGAGAATTTTTGGCTGGGAAGGGGCTGAGGTGGTAGGCGAAAACGTTTTGCATAATTTGCCTTCACCAGTGCAAATGGAAATCGCTCGTCCCTTGTATGAAATGGCAGCGGGGGAGTGCGAAAGTGCTGAATTCCGTATAGCGCTCACCCAACCTATTAAGCGCACTATCCGCATTCTCCTAACAACAGTTCTTGACCAGCAAAGGGACAATGTCAAAGGTATTGCTATCACTGTCCAAGATATCACCCGTGAGGTAGAACTAAACGACGCAAAAAGTCAATTTATCAGTAATGTCTCCCACGAACTGCGAACGCCCCTATTTAATATCAAGTCCTTCATTGAGACTTTGCACGACTACGGCGAAGACTTAGGTGTTGAACAAAGAAAGGAGTTTTTGGTCACTGTCAATCATGAAACCGATAGACTAGCCCGTTTAGTCAACGATGTTTTAGATTTGTCAAAGCTGGAATCTGGTCGCAGCTATCACTTACACGGGGTGGATTTGGCGCAAGCGATCGAGCAGACACTGCGTACTTATCAACTCAATGCTAGGGACAAAGGCATTGAACTCATTCAAGAAGTTAGCCCGAATTTGCCCCTTGTTGTTGGTCACTATGATTTGTTACTGCAAGTATTGGCTAATTTGGTTGGTAATGGGCTTAAGTTCACCAAGGCGGGTGGGAAAGTTGCCCTACGTGCCTATCAACTCGAACCAAAGCCCAACTCTCATACTCAAGCACCTAAAGTCCGGATAGAAATTTCCGACACTGGTATAGGCATTGCCCTAGAAGACCAAGAAGCCATTTTTGACCGCTTTTTCCGAGTAGAAAACCGAGTTCATACTCTAGAAGGCACTGGTTTAGGGCTATCTATTGTCAGGAGTATCATAGATAAGCATCACAGTAAAGTCCATCTGGTGAGTGAAGTTGGCGTTGGCACAACTTTTTGGTTTGACTTAGTGGTATTTGATGAAGAAGCGTCTCATGTTCAGAAATAACCACCTTTTGAACGTAATATAGCAAGAACAACAAGATTCCCGACTTTAAGAAGTCGGGAATCTGAGCCAATAGATTTATGCGCGAAGCCCAGGCACTTCACACAAATCAAATGACCAATTACTAATTATTTGGTCATTTTAACGAGTATTTCTTGAGAGTTTGCAACCTTTGTTCGACTGCATCAAAGGTCTCCATTTTTTTTGCGAAGGACCAGCGGACTGTATTTCGCCCAACTTCCGGTGTGGAGTAAAAACTAGAACCTGGTACAACGGCTATTCCGACTTCCTCAACTAGGTATTTGGCAAATTTCTCATCATCTCCATGAAAGTCCAATTGGCTAAAATCAGTTATTAAGTAATAAGCGCCTTGAGGTGGCTGTATGATAAATTGATATTTTTCGAGAATTTTGAGTATCCGATCTCGTCGGATAGTGTATGCTTCTTTTTGAGTCTTGAAGAACGACTCTGGCAATCCCAATGCAGCTACTGCAGCGTACTGGAAGGGAGCTGGCGCACAAATTGTTGTAAAGTCATGTAGTGTCCGAATGGCTGCACTTAAATTAGAAGGAGCACAAACATAGCCAAGCCGCCATCCGGTTACGGAGAAAGTTTTACTCATACCACTAATAGTTATAGTTTGCTCAAACATTCCATCAAGGGTTGCTAGAGGAATGTGTTGGTGTTCGTCGAAGGTAATGCGATCGTAAATTTCATCCGTAATAGCGACAACGTTAAATTCTCGGCAAAGACTGGCTATATAGTTTAATTCTTCCCTTGTAAAAACACGTCCAGTAGGATTATGAGGTGTATTGATAATGATCGCCTTGGTTTTATGTGAAAAGGCAGCTCGTAGACTTTCTGGATCGAGTTGGAAAAAGGGCGGTTCTAACCTGACAAAAACTGGTTTAGCTTGTGCGAAATTAATGGCGGGGAGATAATTATCATGAAATGGTTCTATAACAATAACCTCATCACCTGGATTAACTAAGCTAAGCATCGCCAAAACAATCCCTTCCGAGACGCCGCAAGTAACGGTAATTTGCTCCTCTGGGTCATAGTATAAATCGTACAAGTTTTGGAGATTACTTGAGATTGCTTGGCGAAGTTCTGGAATTCCCCAAGTGTTTGTGTATTGGTTATGCCCTTCTTCAATTGCCTGGCACGCAGCCCGAGTCAGTTCAGGAGGGGGGAGAAAATCAGGCAATCCTTGAGCCATGTTGATGGCTTTATGCTTGATTGCAAGTCTTGTCATTTCACGAATCAAAGAGGTGCGAAAATCATGTAATCGCTTAGCAGATGGATACATTTATTCTCCTGTGAAACTTAAAGTATTAGAATAATCGTTTTGCGAGTAAAGACTCCTCCGCTTAATTGTTAATAATATGTAATAGATTAAGTTTTCTTTGACTCATGCACTTATGAGCGCTTTCAAAAGCATAAACTACAAACCATATGGTAGGGGCACAGCATGCTGTGCCCCTACAACCAACTATCCTACGGTTGCACACCTTTGATTTCGGACGACTTGGGCGGCTGCAACATCTTGCGCCCTCCGATTTTCGGTTAAGTTGTAGACAAAGCAATCATCAAACATACAAATAATAAAACCAACAGCAAAACCAAAGCCTGATTGCGTCTCATCCAGCTTCTTACTGTTGCACCAAAGCTGCTGGCGTAATGCTGCTGCAACTCTTGTTTACTCTCTTCAAGATTTTGGTAGAGAATGCATTCCTTAGCAAAAGGACGTTGGGGAAAATTGCAAGTATCGTCAGCGTGGTAAGTGCAGGTGTTGCAGAGATACTCCTTCTCGGTTGCGCGGTGTAGGGGTATCCCAGGGTGTCCGTAAGCTTTCAACTGCATGCCACAATGAGGACAGGTGACAGCTTGGGAATTTAGAGGTAGATGACAGCGAGGGCAAGTAGCAGTGTCCACTAGCGTAGCTTTAAATAAGCAAACATTTTGATTTTAGCTATTTACTTAGAAGGATGGGGATAAAACACTCGTTCACGAGTTCCAAACACTCGTTCACGAGTCCCAAACACTCGTCCACGAGTCCCAAACACTCGTCCACGAGTCCTCAACACTCGTTCACGAGTCCCAAACACTCGTTCACGAGTCCTCAACACTCGTCCACGAGTCCTCAACACTCGTCCATGAGTCCTCAACACTCGTCCACGAGTCCTCAACACTCGTCCATGAGTGTTTGGGACTCGTGGACGACAAAAAACACCTCGTTTGGCAAATTTTAAGAACCAGAAGCAGCTTTAACAGATTTGCTTTTGATTGCTTTAAAGCGATCGCCTAATTGTTCAGCAAGCCTTTTTAAACCAGGAGTCTTTTTAGCAGCGGTTTTCACGTAGCCATAAACCGTCAAACTACTGCTCATGGCTTCACTCCCCACTGCTAATAAGGTATCATCTACCTGTTCGCTTAGTTGCCGCAGTGCAATCAAAAGTTCGGTGAGTGTAGCGGCTAATTGATAATCCCGTACAAATTCCTCAAGGTTAAAACTAGCTGGTAAGATGTCGGGGTTGGACTGAGCAGCGGTGAGGCTATTGTTGACAAAGGCTAAACTTTTGTCGCCCATTTTAAATAACCTGCGCCGTTCTTCCGTACTTAAGGTAATCAGGAAAGGTAGCTTCTTTTGAATTGTTTGCAACGCTGCTTTGATTTGTTGCATATCTTCCGGGGAAAGGGAAGCGGTGATATTTTGGTATGCCATCGTATAATTAGCGTGGAAATTCTAGTGGTTAAGTAGCAATGTCTGCTACTTTTAGGATTCCCACTGGTTAATCAAATTACACAACTTGATAATTCTATTTTTAATTTGTGATGCGTCGTAAGGCTAATGAAGATGGATACTTACCAACATCTATTAAGGCTTGCCGTTCCGGAATGCGCTCATCGCTGTTAAAATCTAGAATACGCGCTGTCACTTCTCCAATATCTGTCAACGGTTGAATCACAGCGCCCTCTAACCGAAAGTGTTCTCCCCAAAAATCTCTACGTGGGTTGAAGAACCTAACCAGTTCTCCAGTGCGCCAATTAATAGATCCTAAATCAGTTCCTTTTTGAAGATTGCAGAAAACGCAACCGTAGCAGAGATTATCCTCTGTTGTAGCTCCACCGTGTTTGACGCTGATTATATGGTCAACTTGACAACCCGATGGTGCTTCTATTTCTAGAATAAGGCAGTACTCACACAGGTAGTCAGCACGGGCTGCAACTAAACGGCGAAGTTCTGAATTAATGTCAGGGCGGGACACTTTTAATACTTACTCAGCACTAATATACTTATAAGCTCGCGCTTTTGCTAATCGCATTATATGCTCTAGCGTCAGAAATTGGTCTAATTCCCGCTTTTCTTCTGGCGTGAGTTCCCCCATTTTGTGTGCGTACACTAGGTCTTCTAAACGCTCTTTTGCAGATTCTGAAAGTTGAAAATTGACGACGCTTTGGGAAGTGGTTCCAGCAGCAATGAAGTCAATAATTTCGTCGTAAACTTTTGTTGTTTGGGTAGGTGTATTCATCAGCGTGTCCCTCTTTATTGCTCATTGTACTTCTATGCTACTTTCCAAGATTTTACTAGCGTTTGAGGTTCTGGCAGAGGTTCACCATTTTCTAAAGATGTCTCAATTAACATCTCTAGCACTTCTTGAGCATTCTTGAGAGCTTCTTCGTAAGTCTCTCCGTGAGTATGGCAAAACTCTCCCCATTCAGGAAAACTGACAACAAAACAATCATCTTCGTCAGACCACTGAATAATTATGGTGTAATGAGAATTCATTCTTGTTCTTCCTCTTGTTGAGCTTTTCTAATTTCTTCTATCCTTTGAAGTGCATTATTAACGTCTTTCTCCTGGTAAGATTTAGCATCATTCCCGTCCTTACCTGATAAAGTAACTCTCCCTGGTAGCAAAGGATGAAACCAATTAGTGTGACTCCCTTTCCCAGGACGGCTGGTAAATCCAGCTTGCAACAACAAGCTTTTGAGTTCTCTGATTTTCTTGGGCATATACTCAGCTTACATTCTCACTCCTCATCTCCCTATCACCCCACCTCCCTATCTCTTCTTATTCTCCCCATTCCCTCAACTTCTTCTGAGCAAACTCCCGCACTTTCTCATCGGGGTCATTCTCCGCTCTGTCGCGCAACAGTGGTAAAGTTTGGGGATGGTGAGGATGTTGTTTGACAATTATCTCAAGTGCAATGCGTCGAGGATTGGTTTCATCGTTTTCCTTGCGCTTAAAGGGGTCATTAACAGCACAGTTGTAGTAAATATCAAACAACTCAGGCTCATCTTTGAACCATTTGCCTAATGCTTGGACTGCTGCACGTCGCACATACTTATCATCATCAGCAGTAGCGCGACTTTTGAGGATGGGGAGGGTATCTTTGTCATCTTTGAAGTTGCTGGCTAATGCTTGGACTGCTGCACCTCGCACATAGGAATCATAATCAGCAGTGGCGCGTTGTTTGAGCCAGGGGAGGGTAGTGGCGTCATCTTTCCAAGTGATTGCAATTGCTGCAACTGCTTGGGTACGAATTTCCTGAACTAGTTTTGTTTCTTCTACATCTCGAGAGGGATCGTAATAGTAATTTAAGTCGTATTTGGTTAAGTCTTTAAAGCAGTTCAGTAATTGGTGAGCCGTTTTTACAATCTCCTTCCTATTCCTCACATCTGTAAGACACTTAGCCGCCAAAAACAAGTTACTAAATTTCTCCGCCTCACCATTCTGCGCCATTAAATAATCAACAATTTCCCCAACAAATTTTGGCTCAATCATTCCTGCAATCAACCGCAAGACTTCATGCCAAGTTTCATCTCGCCAATGTTTGCCAAAAACTTCTCTATCAAACGGGCGCTAGATTGTTTATAATCGGCATAATCTGGGTATTTTTGGGGCATTGACTGTTCTTTTTGAGAGATAAGCCAAAGGTAGATAACTAAGAGCTTTTAACAAATCTTTGAGGACATCTTTTAATAAATCTTTGCCTACATCTTGGGCAAATTGTTTCATCACTGGTTGAAAGAGAAACCCAACAGCAGTACTCACTCCCCAAGCGGTTAAAAAATCTAGAGGCATGATACTCTTGTCTATTAAGCTTTTACCTATAAGTATACACATCAACTTAAGTCATGTTTCCCGAGTTTAGGGTCACTTAAGGAGTATCAGAGCCAGGAGAGCGAGATTAGTCACATCTTGTACATCCTATAAAAATAGGCAAGCAGACAAGGGGAGAAAGATTTTGATGCTTCATTGTGGCTAAACGCCCATACTCACCCGTCTACGCATACTCTCAAATATTATATTTGTGAGGAATTTCTATAATTTTTGACCATCCTCAGAAATTCCTCATATTCTTTTTTTTAAGATAGCTTGTATGTTCAGGTTTCAGCTAATTTAAATGCAAAAAAATTGAGTAAAAATAGAAATCTAAGCGTTATCAACAAAAAAAGGATGTGTTGTCTACATTACTAAGGCTTTAGAGTTAGTTCCCTATGATGAATGAGTTGTACTGGTAATAGTACAAGCCCAATAACGGCAGAGTTTTGTTGGTCTAACAATAATCTTTGCAAGGAGGCGCAGTGATTCTAATTGATTGGACTGATATGGCTCAGTCTGTACTAATTGATAAATGGGAGAATTGGTTGCAGCAGCATGGATATACCTTTGTCCTCAGCGAATATGTTGAGGATGTAACAATTAAGATGTTTGCATCTAATGAAACCGTATCTTTTGCTGTTTATGCTCCCATCAGCTTTGGCTTAATCTATATCAATATCCCTACTCCTCAAGATGCACTGATCTTGATTGCGAGGCTGAAACAGTTGCTATTAATACCGTGGGATATGGTCCAATATGAAGGTTGTGATCACCAGAAGCAAAGCCTCTCTGAAACCTTTCTAACTATAGAAGGTGGAACCATGCAAGAAAAAATTGATACACTAAAATCTCACATCTCCTCTCAAGAGATGCCAGAGGATGAGGTCATTGACCAACTGACCGTGCTTCAACTTCAAAAAGATACCGATATTATGCTCGCCTCCCTCAAACAGATGGCAGAACGTAACATTTGCCCGAATATAGCGTGGCGAGCAATCAGAGTGCTAACTCAGTATCAAAAAATTGTCGAACGCCTGGTGGTTCACTCATAGTGCTTAACCTTGCACAAAGGGGCATAGCTTCCTAGGGTACTTCTACCGTAACTCATTCAGGAACCCGCTTCCTTTAACTAAGAGTCTCTGGTATCCCTAACTGATGGGAGTTCGTTGTGAGGGCTTTAGTTATCTTTAGGTGATAAGCCAATGAGCATTCAAGTTGCATAGAGCTAGGGCTGAAGCCCTTACTACAAGCGAATTATCCTGGAAAACTGAATGACGATTAGCTTATAGTCTGGCTTATAGTCTGGACTGAAGTCCTGACAGAGTTGAGAGCAGAAAGCCCAATCCCTACGGCACGCACTCGCGTTCGGCTTCTAGACGTGGGACGCCAGTCGCCTGCACTGGCTTCTCCGTCAAAGAGCGCTGGCTTATGAATGCGTAGATGAATGCGTAGCGCTTTTAAGATTGTTCTTTGTAGCTTTTCGCTACACCTATGAGGCGCTCAACTTGGAGGGATACATCAGGAAAGGCTAGCGGGGCAATAGTATCTGTAGTTAGTGTCAGTTCGGTTTTGTATTGCCCATTTTTGAGGTCACGAAATACTTGCAACTGCTTATATTTGAGGTTAACAACCCAATATTCGGTAATGCCTGCCTCAGCGTAGATTTCTTTTTTCTCTCCTAAGTTTTTGCTGAGGGTGGCATTGGAGAATTCAATAATCCAAAATATGTCTTCAGGGTAGGGGTGGTGTTCTAAGTAGACCTCGCCTAAAGGTTTGACAATGGCAACGTCGGGAGCAGGTTCGGAATTGTTTGGCAGAGTTACGGGTTTAGCATCGCGGATTTTTGCCCGTTCACCGAGTAGTGTGCGGAGATAATCAGCGGCTTCTG
Source organism: Mastigocladopsis repens PCC 10914 (assembly GCF_000315565.1). Taxonomy (NCBI): domain Bacteria; kingdom Bacillati; phylum Cyanobacteriota; class Cyanophyceae; order Nostocales; family Symphyonemataceae; genus Mastigocladopsis; species Mastigocladopsis repens. Next base: position 4,448,887 of record NZ_JH992901.1, read on the forward strand.
TGTTGTAGTAGGCGTGGGGTTCTCGTTCTGGGGGCATAACAATGAGGTCGCCGCGCAATAATTCTATGGGTTGGTCATCAAAAATGCCTGCCTCTATTGCTCGGTGATATCGTTCAATTGTCCATTTATAAGTAGTTACGGTCATGAAACTTTATTTAAGCTTTGTTCTACCGTTTAGACAAGAGGGTTAGTTTGATTTTAGTAAGCGGGTTTGTCTAGCCTGCTTCTTTCTGTGGAAATTTCCGCACCTGATACTCGCTTGACTCGACAATTGGATAGGATTTTCCCATCGCTTCGCTGAACTTTTGCTCAATAGCCTCTAGTTCTACTTGGGGTATCGCTTTCCAATGCTCCTTTGTCGCCCAGTGAATAACCAGAACTACTTCTGTGGCATCTTTAGGATTGCTCCAAACTTCTTTACCAAGAAATCCTGGATGTTTAGCCAGCGCCGCTGTCCAAATTTCTGCATCTTTCTGGATATATTTTTCTCTTTGTTCGGGCGGAACTTTCACCTTAAGTAGTTCGATTATCACACTTTTTATTCCCTATGTTCGTTTGTCAGAATAGAGATGTAGTCTATATTAATTATCCTTCCACCATAGGTCTATAGGATAGATTTATGAGAAAGGACCATTTGATTTGAAAAAAGTGATAGAAAGGCTTTATGGACAACAACAACTGGATGAAGCAGTTATTAATGTTGGGTATTGGCACAACCTCCGTGGTTGCAGACAAACTGCGGGAAGCAAGCGACCAACTTGTTAAGGATGGCAAGCTTGATCCTGAGCAAGCCAAAGCGGTTATGGATGATATGGTACAGCAGTTGAAGTCGGAGCAGGGAAATTGGGAGGGCAATATGCAACGACAACTGCGAAATATGTTACAGGATTTGGGGGTCGCTCGTCAGTCAGAAGTTGACGAACTGCGGGGTAGGATTGACCGTTTGGAGCGTCAAATACGCGATTTAGAAAATAAGCTTTGGCGTTAAGGGTCGCGTTCTGATTTACACTAAGTTTTGTCCTACTGGTTATCTTAATTTGTCAGACTACTAAGTAGAGAGGACTCATTTTGAAAGCGATTTTACTCAGCATGGGTTTCATGCTAGTTTGTGTTGTTCTTTTGGTTTTGGCGCAAGTTGGCGGTAACAAACAGGATATCGCCATTGCTGCCCAGCAGTTAACCGAAACAACTCCAACACTCATCCAGGTACAAGAAAACAATACCCTCATTGCAAGCAAAACTATGTCTGAAGCTAATGTCGTCACCACACCCTCTGGGCTAAAATACATTGATTTGGTAGAGGGGACTGGGGCGACTCCTAAAACTGGACAAAAAGTGGTAGTTCACTACACCGGTACTCTCGAAGATGGTACCAAGTTCGATAGTTCACGCGATCGCAACCGTCCCTTTGATTTTCAACTCGGTGTTGGACAAGTCATCAAAGGCTGGGACGAAGGACTTAGCACTATGAAAGTAGGCGGTCGTCGTCAGTTAATCATACCCCCAGAATTAGGTTATGGTGCTCGTGGTGCTGGTGGCGTCATTCCACCCAACGCGACTCTGAATTTTGATGTAGAATTGCTGAAAATTCAGTGATGGTTAGTAGTTAGTAGTTAGTTGTGAATTGTGAGTTGTGAGTAGCAACTATTTACCACTAACAACTACCTATTCACTACTAACTCACTTTTAATAATTGTTTGGTCTGGCTAAATTTTTAAACTTGGTAAATTGTGGGTCAAACAAGAGTTTAACAGTACCTGTAGGACCGTTGCGGTGTTTAGCTATGATGACCTCGGCGATTCCCCTATCAGGAGTGTCGCTGTTATAGTAATCGTCTCTGTACAACATGATAACTAAATCCGCATCTTGCTCAATACTTCCACTTTCTCTCAAATCAGATAACATTGGTCGCTTGTTAGTCCGTGATTCGACTCCTCGACTCAACTGAGACAGAGCAATCACTGGGACACTTAATTCACGGGCTAAACCTTTAAGATTTCGGGTAATTTTTGATAGTTCTTGCACGCGATTATCGCCCGCTCCTTCCATCAATTGCAAGTAATCTATAATAATTAGTCCCAGTTCTGTACCTAATTCTGCTTGCAAGCGCCGCGCCTGACTCCGCATTTCTGTGACTGTAATATTCGGCGTATCGTCAATAAAAATTGGCATCTCCGAGAGCATACCAATAGCACGGCTTAAAGGTTCCCACTGAGTTTGACTAATGCGTCCACTTCGCAAATAACCAGTTTCAATTCCCGCCTCACTTGCTAATAGCCGTTGCACCAGTTGTTCCTTTGACATTTCTAAGCTGAAAACAGCAACTGGTAATTTATATGAAGCAGCAATATTATGAGCAAGATTCAAGCAGAAGGCGGTGTTGTGAACACAAATATCATTGGCAACAAAATTGTGGGTAACAGGAATTGTCAAATCATAAACTTGTTTGTATCCTACCGACTCAATAGACACAATTTCGTCCCAATAGACATCCCCTGTTGCTAATTGTTGTAAGGATGAATCTTCTAATGCAGTTGCCAAAGTGAAAAGGCGTTCCCGGGATAAAGCACGTTTACCGACATGAATATTTGTGTGTCCTTTGATTCCTGCTCTACGCGCTAAAACTGTCCACGGTTCTTTCCCTTTGGCTGCTGTGATTTCCTCCCATATTTCTATTGGAATGAGGTCACGATTAGTTTGGTATCTCTTATTCATCAAAGCTGCTTGTACCTGCAACAGGGCAGTTTCTTTGCCAAAGATACCAATTTCTGAGATAAAAGTTTTGATGGACTGAGCATCAGTAATATCTAGTTGCCAAGCTTGTCTACGAGTGTCTTTGTATTTAACAGACCGCTTCTTCAAAGTCGCAATAATGCCAAACCTCAGCAGCAGATGTTGTACCTGTCTTGCTAGTTTTTCGCTAACAGTACAATAGCCTAATTGTGACTGACCGCTTGCAAGCACCGTAGCCCAACCATCTGTGGCGAAGAGGCGGTTGAGGAATAGGGAGACTTGCGAGCGTTCTAGTTGAAAGCACAGGGCAGGAATTATTTTTTCATCAGCTTTTTTGCCCCAGAGCGATAGATTCACAAGCCACTCAGTGAGAGGATTTTTTCGCCCCTGACACCTAGCAGCATAGAATATTGGGGAACGATCAGGACGCTTTTCTATACGAACTTTCAGTTGAGAAGAAAAGTTGATAACAGCATGGGTGAAATCTTCTTGAATCAAAGGGTTTATATTTGTAAATTCAGGGGTTATGTCTGTCAAACAACCATCACCTATAAAGTAAGCTAGTAATTTGACTTCACACTCACGGATTTGTTTTATACCAAATATATTTATTCTGCGAGGTACAGCAATTTTATCACCCTCTTTAAGTTCCTCGAGTTTTTGCCAACCCTTAATAGTTAAAAACGGGTGCGTGATTGTAGTTTCAACATATCGCCCCAAACGAGTTGTGACGCGCAAAACTGGCTTGATACCGTCATCTACAAATGCAGATGGTTGAGTTAGGTGAAATTTCCAATCATTCCCAAGTGTCAGCAGTTCGGCTTGATGATGCTCGTAGATTTGTTTAATTGTTGATATAGTACCATCTGCTAGAACAATTTCAGTGGTTTCATTTAGACACTTTCCCATTGACGGGCGACCAGCAACAATAATCAAATCAGAACGCTGAAAACCACTGGTCATGCCATCCAAATCGTAAAAGCCGCAGGGAATACCCGGAAGGGCGACACCTTGATGGCGAGTCTCAATATCTTGGAAGGTATTAATTAGGGTATCAGAAATGTGAACTAGACCTACTTGAGGGCGTTCTTGAGTAATACCGAATACTTTTTGTTCTGCTTGGTCTAAGACTATTGGTAATTCGCTTTCTGTCTGATACCCAAGATGCACAATTTCATTGCCGGCTTTGATTAATCGACGTCGCAGATATTTTTCCATGACTAAATCTGCTAAAGCATCGATGTTAACAGCCGACACCGTGCGGTCTACTAGCGTTGCTAATTTATTTCTACCACCAACACGGGCTAGCATATCGTGGTCAGTCAGCCAATTTATGACTGCAAGTAAGTCTGTAGGCTTACCCTGACTGTGCAGCCTGGTAGCTGCTTGATAGATATCTTTATGAGCGCTAATATAAAAAGCTTCTGGAATGAGGCGATCGCTCACTCTGCTGATGGCTTCTGGATCTAGCAAAATCCCCCCTAATATCGCTTCTTCCGCCTCAATGTTTTGGGGAGGGAGGCGATCCATACCATTACCTTGAAAGTTTAATTGTTCAGACATAAATAAATTTAGATTTTAGATAAAGGTTCAACTATTACCCTTATAAACCAAAATCTACATTTCCAATAATATGTGTGTTATTTGAAGTATCTTTACACCATTGAGATTAAGAACTGATTTAAAAGTGAATTTTGATGACAAAGGGTGCGTAATGTCGTGCCATCCAAATTTAAAAAAGATTGCGCCAGAGATAGACTAGGAGTCGTTTTGTCATCATAGATGATTTTCTGAATTCTCTATCTTGGATGTCGCAAGAGGACTCCCGTTACAGGCTTCGCCTTAACGGGGAGATGAATTGCGACCAATAAAAAACATGGCTTCGCAATACCTTGGTGTAGTAGAATATACTTGCCACCAAAAAAGTTAGGGTTAGGCAAGATTGGTGTTTCTCCACCAGACAACTCGCATCACCAAAAGGAAATACCTGATAGGGATAAACCCCGTCCTTAAGGACGGGGTATTCGTTGTTAACAGGGGGGTCGAATGTTGTGAATGAGACAAAGGATACATCAGAATAAGTATTTTGTGACTGCGGTCGGGCAGCCCGTGGTAGTAAAACAGATGCTTGTGGAGGGGAATCTGTCGGGGTCAGTGCCTGTGGGAGAGTTTTTAACTCGTTATACCACAGTGGGCTAGAAAAACCTGTTGAAGCAAGAATCTCCCTTCACAGGCGAAGCCTTGAAGGTGAGAGTGTCAATAACCATTCAAAAGCTGAGTGCGCGAGCTTTTCATAAAAATAAGCAAGATCAGGGCAACTGCACATACCAAAGCCACTATTCTCAGGATGGGGTTTTCCCACTGTTTTACGGCAATTGCAACTAAAGCCCAAACCGTTACTGCTGTATAAGCAATGTCTCGGCGCTGGACAGCAATAACCGCAGCAATTGCGGCTGCAACTATCAATATGATGACTGTCCAGACTTGGGCAGAAATTCCCCAACCATCCCAGCTTACAAAATACAGCGCACAAGCCACATTAACAATAGTTGCTACACTAATCCACGCTAGATAAATGCTGATAGGAAAATGGACGCACCACTTCTTGATACGAGATGCAGAGTTTCTGCCAATCCCTAACCGTACATATATAGCAATCAGGGGTAGCAAAATTCCCAGCATTGCTACGACCGAAAGCGAAAAAAGCCGGGAGAGAAACAGATAAACCCAGAGGCTTTGGGCAAAACAAGCAATGACGAGCAGGTAGCCTATTTTACGTAAATCGGGGTCATGTCTCTGATTTGGCAGAACTTGATAGATTCCGAGAGCAAATAGACCAAGGTAAATCAATCCCCAAATTGCAAAGGCGTAATTAGCAGGAATAATCTGTAGGTTTTTGAACAGAGTGTTAGAAATTTCACCAATGCTGAATCCATTTAAGGGAAAGATGTTGGATAGGACATTAACCACAAAAGCACCGATGATTGCAGCCAGGGTCGCAAGCTGTCGCAGAAAATCTCGGTCATAGCTAGAGTTGGACTGCTGCATAGGTCAAATTGCACCACTCATAGAAGACAACTACTCTCTGTTGTGCTTCTAGCTTACATCTTCATTATCCGCGAAACTGCTCTTTAAAGCTTGACAACCCAGAAGCAAAGATAGTAAGTTATTTAATAACGAGCGTTCGATATAAATTTATCCAAGAGATGCCGAAGATTATTGACCATGACCAATACCGCAAAGAACTGCTCAGTAGATGCTTTGACTTATTCGCCGAGAAAGGCTACTCCGCAATTACCATGCGCCAAATTGCAGAAGGTTTAACTGTTTCCACAGGGACATTATATCATTATTTTCCAAGTAAACAGGCGCTGTTTGAGCAATTGGCGGAAGAAATAAGTGAGCGGGATGTGTTAATGGCGGCAGCGGAGTTGGAAGGTACGCAAACGCTGCAAGAACGGCTAGAAGTTTTGGGGAGATTCTTGGAGAAAAACGAGGATTACTTCATCAAGTGGACTTATATCTGGATTGATTTTTGCCACCATCAAGACCGCCAGGAGTTTCAGAAAAGTAGTTTGTTTAAGCTTTCCATTGAGAGATATCAACAGGCAATTTCTGATTTACTTGACATTCAAGATCCGGTGCTGGTTGCCTTTGTCATGACCCTAATTGATGGTCTAATCCTACAAAGGTTATGTGCTAATGAAATGGTTTCTATGCCTGAACAATGTGCTTTGTTAGGCAAAATGCTGACAGCTTATTTGGAAAAAGAACTGTCGAATAAGACTTCTAACGGCTAATTACATAAGAAGAATATGACTTTCAAAGTATTATCGAAACCAACAAATCGCTCGTTAATTGGACTAGTCGTGACTGCGAGTGCAATCACAGGTGGAATTGTTTTTTATGGCATTTCCCAGTATGGAGTGGTCAGTCAAAAACCTGCACCAGTGGAAACTGCTTCCCCAGTAAAAAAGGTGACAGCATTAGGACGACTAGAGCCTGAAGCCGAGGTGATTAGCCTATTTGCACCTCTAGCGTTGGATGGCGATCGCCTTGCGAAACTCCTCGTCAAAGAGAGTGAACAGGTAAAAGCCGGACAAGTTGTGGCAATTCTCGATTCACGAGATAAACTGCAAGATGCCCTTAGGCAAGCACAGGAGGAGGTTAAGATGGCTCAAGCGAAACTTGCACAGGTAAAAGCTGGGGCAAAAACTGGGGAAATAGTTGCTCAAAAAGCAACCATAGAGCGCTTGCAGGCACAATTGCAAAGTGATAGAGTCGCTCAAGAAGAAGCGATCGCCCGAGTAAAGGCACAGTGGGAAGGCGACAGAACAGCGCAAGAAGCAACAATTCGGAAAATTGAAGCAGAACTCAAAAATGCTCAAGCCGAATATCAGCGCTATCAGCAGTTATACAAGGAAGGAGCAATTTCCAGTTCCTCATTTGACACTAAAGGTCTGAGTTTGGAAACCGCACAACAGCAACTCAACGAAGCCAAAGCTGTACTTAGCCGAATTAATGCTACTAGTAGCAAACAAGTTCGTGAAGCGAAAGTGGCGCTACAAAGAATCAACGTCACTGGTATCAAGCAAATCAGAGAAGCCAACGCCACCCTCGACAAGATTGCTGAAGTTCGTCCCGTGGATGTGCAAGCGGCGCAAGCAGAAGTTGATAATGCTGTTGCATCTGTCAAACGCGCACAAACTGATTTGGAACAAGCTGATATCAGGGCACCTGTAGCAGGACGGATACTCAAAATTCATACGCGAGTTGGAGAAAAGATTAGTGACTCTGGCATTGTGGATCTAGCGCAGACTAACCAAATGGTTGCTGTGGCGGAGGTTTATCAATCCGATATTGGTAAAGTGAAAATCGGACAAAAGGCAGTCGTGACAGGACAAGCGTTTACCGGAGAACTACGCGGAGTTGTTTCTTTGATTGGCTTGCAGGTTAACCAACAAAACGTGTTCAGCAATCAGCCAGGGGAAAACTTGGATAAGCGAGTCGTTGAAGTGAAAATTCGCCTCACACCAGAAGACAGCAAGAAAGTTGCTGGGTTAACCAACTTGCAAGTCCAAACAGAAATTGAACTGTAAATTTTCTCTGCCTCAAATTATAACGAATGTTCGATATATCTTGGTGTGACAAGGAGGAGACTTCTACAAATGCTTTGCAAAACTTCTCGAATCTGGATTCTTAGAAGAACTTATCCTTGGGCGACTTTGGCAATTACGGCTTATAGACTCAAATACTTAAACGGTGTCAAAAGGAATAAAGAAAAACTTCGTTTTTTGACGGCTTACTTCAAGATTGACTTTGCAGGCATTCTATCGTTCATGAATGACCTGCTTTTTTAAAGCAACTCAACAGAGGTATCACAATGCTGAAAACCACATACTTAATTCTTTGTATTTTAGGTACTGTTTTACCTTACTCACAATTCGTGCCGTTTCTGTTACAACACGGACTGGATGCCAACCTGATGATAGAACAACTTTTTGCTAGCCGAATTTCTTCGTTCTTTGGTCTGGACGTGTTTGTTTCAGCGCTGGTTCTTTTCGTCTTTATATTTAGGGAAGGTTCACGGCTGAAGATGAAAAATTTGTGGATTTATGTCGCCAGTACTTTGTTAGTTGGTGTTTCTTTAGGCTTGCCTTTGTTTCTCTTCATGCGACAACGCAAGCTTGAAGAAACAGTACTCGCTATATAGTGTGTCAAGGAGTTTCCTGAAATGTTTCGTAAATGGTTTCGTAGAACCCCACTTGCATGGCGACAAATGATGAAAGAAAAAACTCGTCTAGCGGTGGCAGTGGCAGGTATTGCCTTTGCAGATATGCTGATGTTTGTGCAACTTGCGTTTCAAGATGCACTCTATGACAGCGCCACACAGCCTCATCGCCTACTTGAGGCAGATTTGGTGATGATTAATCCCCAATTCCAAACCCTTTTCTCAGTCAAAAGCTTTTCTCGTGAACGACTTTATCAAGCATTGAGTTATGAAGGTGTTAAGTCGGTCAGTTCTGTATACATTGGTTCAGGACAGTGGAGAAATCCCGAAACTCGGCTTAACCGCGCCATTTTGATTTGGGGAGTTGATCCAGAAGCCCCTAACCTTAGGTTACCAGAGGTGAAGCAAAATGCAACGCATCTTAAACTTTTGAATAGAGTGTTATTTGACCGTGCTGGACGTCCAGAGTACGGGGCTGTTGCCGACGCTATGCAAAAGCATGGAACACTAGAAGCAGAACTCAATAACCAGAATATTCAAGTTACCGGACTGTTTACGGTTGGTAGTTCATTTGCTGCTGATGGTAACGTCATCACAAGTGATTCAACGTTTCTGAAATTGTTTCCCGAACATCAACCCAGTCAAATAACAGTCGGTTTAATCAAGCTCAAACCTGGTTTCGATCCTACCCAAGTCCAAGCGCAACTTTCCAAAGAATTGTCACCTGATGTGCGAGTTTTAACACCAGAAGGTTTTGCGGCGGTGGAAAGGTACTACTGGGAAAGCCAAGGGGCGATTGGATTCATTTTTGGACTTGGTGTGATTGTAGGATTTATTGTGGGAATCGTAATTGTGTACCAGATTCTCTATAGTGATGTTTCCGAACATTTACCAGAGTATGGGACATTAAAGGCAATGGGATATAGCGATCGCTATCTTCTCGGTGTTTTGTTTCAAGAAGCATTGCTGTTAGCAGCATTGGGTTATGTTCCTGGATTTTTGATTTCCATTGCGCTTTACCAATTGACGTATGCAGCAACACTTCTGCCCATTGGCATGACACTTAGCCGTGCAATAACTGTGTTTGTGCTAACAGTAGTGATGTGCAGCTTTTCTGGGGCGGTAGCGATGCGGAAGTTACAATCTGCTGATCCAGCAGATGTGTTTTAGTGAGTAAATGATGGCAGGAATTATAGCGCTTCTGATCTGAATGAAGTACTAATTTATCTGTGTCCATCTGTGGTTCATTATTTCTTTGTGTACCTCACTCAATTGCAAACCGCTATATGTTCAAGGTAGACATCAATGTCAAATGACTCGACAAATGCATTGAACATTGACACTCGTAATGCGTGGAACACCAACGCTAGTGTTTGGGACGCCCGCATGGGAGATAACGGGAACGACTTTCATCAAGTGCTGGTTCGTCCTGCAATGGAGAGACTGCTTGAGGTAAAATCAGGTACTCGCATTTTGGACATAGGCTGTGGTACTGGGCTTACGACTCGTAGGTTAGCAAGCTTGGGCGCACAGGTCGTAGGAATAGATTTTGCCGAGGAGATGATTACCTGTGCCCGCAGGAGAACTCAACAGCATGAAACATCCATTGAGTATTACGTCCTCGACGCTACGGATGAGACAGCTTTACTTGGGTTGGGGGAACGTTCCTTTGATGCTGCTGTATCTGCGATGGCACTCATGGATATGGCAGAAATTGACCCCCTCCTACGCGCACTCACAAAGTTACTACGCCCTCGAGGCTGCTTCATCTTTGCCGTGCAGCATCCTTGCTTCAACAACACATACATCACTATGGCTGCAGAAGTCAAAGATTGCGAAGGTCAACTGGTGAGTGAATACTCAGTCAAAGTGTCTGGATATTTACAACCCTCCACCACAAAAGGATTAGCACTTGAAAATCAACCAAAACCGCATCTGTACTTCCATCGACCGTTGCACATCCTATTAGGTGCAGCATTCCGTGCTGGGTTTGTGCTGGATGGCTTGGAAGAACCTGCTTTTCCATCTGACCATCCTTCTAACAGTCGCTTTTACGGTTGGTCTAACTTTACCCAAATTCCACCTGTGCTTGTTTCCAGGTTGAGATTTTCTGAGGAATTGTTACGCAAATCATAGGCAAGTAGCCAATAACATTCACCTAGAGAATAAATTATGAAAAAATTAACTTCTTCTCATAGCCCAATTCACATAGTAACAACTCAACCTGTCATCTCTGGCCAAAATCTCAATCATTACTTTGGTGAAGGTGCGCTTCGCAAACAAGCGTTATTTGATATCAATCTAGATATTTACTCTGGCGAAATTGTAATTATGACTGGACCTTCAGGTTCAGGAAAAACGACCTTGTTAACCCTTATGGGTGGACTGCGTTCTGCTCAAGAAGGTAGTCTGAAGATTTTAGGACAAGAAATGTGTGGTGCGAGTAAAAGGAAGCTGCGGGACGTTCGCCGTCAAATTGGCTATATTTTCCAAGCCCATAACCTCATGACATTTCTGACAGCTAGAGAAAATGTGCGGATGTCGTTAGAGTTGCATGACGAGTTTTTAGATCAGGACATGAATGCTAAAGTAGTTGCCATGTTGGAGAGTGTTGGTTTAGGAAATCGTGCAGATTACTATCCAGAGAGTCTATCCGGTGGACAAAAGCAACGGGTAGCGATCGCCCGCGCCCTCATTAGCCAGCCAAAAATCGTTCTAGCAGATGAACCCACGGCTGCACTCGATAAAAAATCTGGGCGTGATGTCGTGGAATTGATGCAGCAGCTGGCGAAAGAACAAGGCTGTACCATTTTGCTGGTGACTCATGATAACCGCATCCTTGACATAGCTGATCGCATCATATATATGGAAGATGGTCGCCTGATCAGCGATGGCGTAGATGCAGCCGCGAAGGTGGGTTGAATCGTAGCGTAAGTTTGACGTTAAATCCTGTTGAGGAGTTGAGAAACAAAACATGGTATTTAGTAATCTATTTACAGCAGGTGGTGTGGTAATGTGGCCACTGCTGGCGTTTTCGCTGTTAGCAGTAGCACTGATCGTTGAACGTGTCCTTTTTTGGGTGCGAATCAATAGCCGCCAAAATAGCGTAGTGCGCGAGGTGCTGAATCTCTACCGTCATGATAATGTTGTTGGTGCCTTGGATAAATTGCACCAGAATACAGATTTACCCATTGCGAGGATGTTTCTAGCAGCTTTAGAACTGGAACAACCAACTCCAGAAGAATTTCGTTTAGCACTAGAAAGTGAAGCACAAGCCGAGATACCTGTGCTTAAGCGCTTTCAAAACATCTTTGATACAATCATTTCTCTAGCACCGCTGTTAGGGCTTCTGGGAACTGTTTTAGGATTAATAGCTTCCTTTGCCTCTTTGAATATTGGGGATGTGGGAGGTACGAGAACAGCAGGCGTAACCTCTGGGATTAGCGAAGCCTTAGTTTCTACAGCTTCAGGATTAGTTGTCGCTATTTTTACACTTCTATTTGCCAACACCTTCCGTGGACTCTATCAACGGCAAATCGCACTGATTCAGGAATATGGTGGACAGCTAGAATTGCTTTACCGCCGTCGCTACGAACGAGGAGATAAAACCTATGCGGCTTCCAGATGAACCAGATATACCAGCGCAGATTAACATCGTACCAATGATTGATGTGATATTTGCAATTTTGACATTTTTTATCATGTCAACGCTGTTTTTAACGCGATCGCAAGGATTGCCAGTCAATTTACCCAAAGCAGCAACGGCACAACAACAACAAGCATCAGACCCAATTACAGTGACGGTAGATAACAAAGGACGAATAAGCGTAAACAATGAACCCGTCGCCCTTGATGCATTGGTAGAACAGGTAGGTGGATTGATCAGATCTGACCAAGAAAGTGTGGTCATTATTAATGCAGATGAGCGAGTCAGTCATGGTCAAGTGGTAGCAGTCATGGATCGCCTGCGTCAAGTGCCGGGAGCAAGATTAGCTATTGCTACCGAAAAGCCCTAACGACTCATTGCTATTTGCAATCTGTTAATTGATTAGTTGTTGGTTGTTCTACTATTAGCTAACCACTAACCATTCACTATAGCAATCCTAAATCATAAGCCCTACATACACCGCACTCGCGTATGCCTGCGGCACGCACTCGCGAACGTAAACAATAGATGATTGAGTAGAGTGGGCAATGCTGCCCACCCTACGGGCGAATTTCACTAATCATTGACTATTAGCCATTGTTTACCACGGGTTTTGACAACAGTTTCATGACTCTAATAGTATTCTAGGATGGCATATTGCTTTTTCAGCTTGAGTTCTTGGGGGGAATAAGCCATGACTATTTGGGTAAATGAACAAATTGATTCATCCGGCATGATTCATGCTTGTATTGCTTGCTGTAACGAGTCTCAAGCTAAAGATTGCCATGAGTCCTTTAAGCAAAATTTGACTGAGGAGCAAAAGTTATGGGGTTGGGTGGCGCGATTGCGGACAGTCAATTCTTGGGATGAAGTTCCAGTGAATGCTTTAAAGCTGGATTAAGAAAGACAAAAGTTAAAAGTCAAAAATCAGAAGATTCGTTTTACTTTTAACTTTCTTTCTCCCACTCCTCCCTTGCGGTAGTCATGACACAGCGAAGATATTAAGAAGAACGCAGAATATCCCCATCCCTAAGGTAGGGGGATTTGATCAGGATATTTTTTTATGTCTATAAATAATTTTATCGGCTTTAGACCGCTGCTCAGAACCAGAACTCCAAGCCTTGATTCTAAATCCTGATTTTCTCTTTTGACCCCTGATATTATGTCCGGTTAAATAACCTTAATAAATCTGTAGTGAGGACTTTCGCCCTCTTGTTCTTTGAAAGCAAGGACTAAAGTCCTTACTACAAACAAGTTTGATTATGGGTAATTTCCCGAACATGATATGAGTTCTGAATAATGAAGTGCTTTTTTGGTAAAAAATAGTATCATAAAAGGTTAAAAAGAGATAAGAGGAAGATTAAGAATTCATATAATATTTTAAAGAGTTTTAAAGTATCGTCTTTTTTATGGAAAATAGATATGTTTCTTAACTCTTTAAGAGTTATCATCAGTACAAAAGATGAATTGAAAAAACCTCTAAAAACCAAATTAAAGTTGAGTGAACTATCCGACAGTTTACACTTCTGGTGGAGGCTATCCCATTCATTTGGTTGGCAAAACGGGACAAGCTGTTCAAATTTCAATTCATTATCCCAGTCAGTATATCTGTGCCAACCGCGAGCAGATATTGCCAGATTGGAAAAATCAGCTTTCTTTGTGGGTCGTGATTGTTTTACAGCAATCACGGTATGAACTCGTAGAAAGTACACCGGAAATTGAGACAGAAAAAGAACGGTTGCGGGAAAATTTTATGAGATTTGGCTGTGATGTGGCATTTAATCTGCGCGCTAGCAGCTATTTAACAGACCTGATCGACCCCCGCACTGGCTATCCTTTGCTTTCCCGTCCAGGGAAAATTCTGCACGACGACACCGCCGCTGTGAAAGCTTTATTAAGCTATCCAGTGATTCAAAACAAATGCCGCGTGTTAGTCCATCCCCATTGGGGAATGGCAGTTTATCCTAGCATTTTGATATCACAAGCTCCCCCAATCATTATTGAATGGGTAATAAGGAGCATAGCCCCCTTGCATGATTGGAAGATGAAGAGTTCATGATTTTTTGTACTCTCGATACCATTGCACAAAGCAATTTATACCTTGCTCAAGGGGAGTACTGGGCTTAAATCCCACATCACGCATTAGGTCATCTACATCAGCGTACGTCGCAGGAACATCCCCCGGTTGCATCGGTAATAGGTTCTTCACAGCTTTTTTGCCAAGCGCCTTTTCAATCACCTCGATAAACGTCATCAATTCCACCGGATTATTATTACCAATGTTGTAAAGCTTGTAACGAGCATTGCTGTTCGCTATCTCGGGTTGGGGCGGTTTGAGCATCACCCGAAAGACTCCCTCAACGACATCATCGATATAAGTAAAATCCCGCTGCATTTTTCCGAAGTTGTAGACATCAATCGGCTTGCTTTCTTCTATCGCTTTCACAAATTTAAAATACGCCATGTCGGGTCTTCCCCAAGGACCATAAACTGTAAAAAAGCGCAGTCCGGTTGCCGATATCTGGTAAAGATGACTATAAGTATGAGCAATCAATTCATTTGCTTTTTTGGTCGCAGCATACAGGGAAATGGGGTGGTCAACATTATCGCTGACAGCGAAGGGAACTTTGGTATTGACACCGTAAACGGAACTTGAGGAAGCAAATACTAAGTGCTTAATTTGACTTTGGCGACATCCTTCTAAGAGATTAACAAAGGCTGTCATATTGCTATCTAAGTAAGCCCAAGGGTTTTGTAAAGAGTAGCGCACGCCTGCTTGGGCAGCAAGGTTAACGACATAGTCAAAGGTGTACTCTTGAAAGAGTTGAGTAACCTCAAGGCGATCGCTCAACTCCAAAAACTGAAACGTAAACCCTGAGTGGGCGTCAAGCTGCGCCAAACGAGCTTTTTTTAAATTGACATCATAATAGTCATTCAAGTTGTCAATGCCTATGACCTCAATTCCTTCTTTGAGAAGACGCTGTGCTAGGTGATAGCCAATAAATCCAGCAACACCAGTCACTAGTACTCTCATCGTTAACACCCCTCAACAGTTGATAATAGATATCATAGTAAATTGTCTCTACAAATCCAGAGTTTTGAACCGAACTCCGACGGCATAAGTATCCTCCTCGCCAAAATTTTGACCAATTGCAGATTGCAACGCATACATGGCAGCTGAGGGAGTGTCAATGTTGCCGCAGTCGATAGCCCATGCCCCTGACAGTCTCAATCAAGTCACTGCCTAGTTTCTTTCGTAGATAGCCAACATAGACATCGACAATATTAGAACCAGGGTCGTAGTCGTATCCCCAAACACGATCCAAAAGCTGCTCTCGACTCAAAACTTGCTCTGGATGACGCAAAAAAGTCTCTGCTAAAGTAAATTCGCGGGCTGCTAAGTCTATGGTGCGATCGCCGACTCGCACCTTACGAGTTCGCAAGTCAAGCACGACATCACCAGCTTTGAGAAACATCTGCTCTTTTGGTTGGACGAGTTGGCGATTTCGCAACCTCAAGCGCACCCGCGCCAAAAGTTCTTCAAACCGAAAAGGCTTGGTCATGTAATCGTCAGCACCACCCTCCAGACCTGCTACTTTGTCAGTAATCTCATCCCGAGCCGTCAGAATAATCACTGGTAATTCTTCCCCTTGCCCCCGTATTTCTTCGAGCACCTCCAACCCGTCTTTTCCAGGAAGCCCCAAGTCGAGAATGAGCAAGTCAAAGTGCTTTCCTAACACCATGTTCAATGTTTCATCGGCATCGGATGCAATTGCACAGCTAAACCCATTTGCCCGTAATCCCTTTTCGATAAAAGCAGCAATCCGGGGTTCATCTTCAGCGATGAGAATTTGAGTCATATGAGCACAGAGTCAACACTTACGAGTCAACAGTTAAGAGTTAGAAGTTTTGAATTCATAACTCATAACTCATAACTTATAACTCATAACTTTTTTATTTTTGCGGAGCTTCTAAAGGTAATACTATGGTGAACATGGCTCCCTTTCTCAGTTGAGTACGGAGTATGACTTCCCCATAATGAGCTTCAGTAATCGCCTTCACAATTGACAGTCCTAAACCAGCACCTTCAGAACGACGACGACTATTGGCAGCACGCGCAAAACGCTCAAATATGCGCTTTTGGTCAGTATCAGCAATTCCCTCTCCAGTATCCCGAACCCAGAAACGGACTTTACTTTTGGTAATGACAGAGCCAATGCCTATTGTATCAGTATTTTGTGTATACTGGGTTGCATTTTGTGCCAAATTCATCATTGCTTGGGTGAGTCGCTGGCGATCTACGACGATTTGACCTTTAGCTGCAGCATCCAGACACCAGTTACGGTCTGCTAAGGCTCTAGCTTTAGCAAATAACTCTTCTGTTAGGGAAGCTACATTCACTGTCTCTAGCTGCAAAAAGTCTGGGCGCTCCGCCTTTGCCAGTAAAATCAGGTCTTCTACAAATCGGCTCATGCGGTCTAACTCATCGAACACCAATACCAGAGTTTCCTGTATCTCTTGTGGGTCATCTTGATCCATTAATTCCAGGTGTCCTCGGATGATGGTAATCGGTGTACGCAGTTCATGTCCTGCATCGTTGATGAAGTTTCTCTGGCTGGTGAAGGCTGCTTGCAAGCGGTCCATCATCTCGTTAAAGGTGGTTGCTAATTCCGCTATTTCTCCTTTGCCTCGCACTAGAATCCGCTTTTGCAAGTCAGATTCACTGATAGAACGCGCGGTTGCTGTCAGCATCCGCAAGGGACTCAGTACATATCCAGAGCTTACCCAAGCCAGCACCAAAGCCACAACCAAAACAGCAGAACTCACCTGTACGATGGTTGTGACAGCTTCTACAACTTCTTCTCGCTCACCTGCTGTCGTGTGAGCCACCACAAAGGCCCCTAAAGTTTGTCCATTGATTGTGACAGGTTCGAGAACGTAAATAATACTGCCTATGGCAGGATCGGAAATTTCCTCTTCACCTTGTTCTGGTTGAGTTTGTTTTGCCCAACGTCGCATTAACACTGAATCTTTGGAAAGTTCTTTTGGTCGCCCTCTGGGGCTAGATTTGTAAAATTTTCCGTGTACGATGCTAATCAGAAAGGTATCGTCTTCCGGAAGCTGGCGAGACAAAAACTTATCAAAGAATTCTTCCAGTTCTTCTTCAGAAGATGGAAGCTTCATCAGACGCTCATCTGCGTCCATCTCAGACTCTTCCCTATTCTCAGTATTTCCTCTCATCTTGTAGGGTATAGTTCCATGTGCCAACAGAGCCTTAAAATTCTCCATCTTTTCGTTTTGTTCCCTGCGGACTCGTGCATCAACGCGGGTATACAACAGCAGACGAAACGCCGGAATCGATACTATAAAAATGAAGCTGATAATCAATATATACCAGAGAAGAATCCGGGTGCGTGCCTCTCCAAAAAACTTTTTCCAACCTTTAGATAGGTTGGGTATTTTGGTACGGCTCTTACGGTTGTGATTTATTCGCGGACTGATTTCCTCCGACATTCGTCCTGTTTTATCGGGTGTCTTGAGCAGAATGCATCCTTTATTGTATTGTAACAAGTTATCAAAAGGTGAATTACCTCGGCTTCGCGTTGGCACGGAGTGCTCGCCTAAGCGCAAAGTACACGCACTCGCCTTTGGCATTACGCTGGGGGGAATGCCAAGCAGTACCTTCTCAAAACCTGAAGGTTGTCCGAATGGTGCCGACGTAGATTGTGCTGGTGTTATGATTGTGTTCTGGGCTAGCAATCACTAACACTCCAGGGGTAATAGCGAGATGGTCATCAACCTGGAAGCGATAGAAAGCTTCTAGATGTAGAGCCGTGTCTTCATCTTCGTACGGCTGTCCAGCAACCTTAAATTCGTTGTTGATAACTTTGGGCGGTTGACCGATCGCAATTCCCGCCACGTTCCCTTCTCTACCCAGATCAAGAAAAGCCAAAGTGAGTGCCCAATTCAAAATATTCGCCACTGGGTTGTTTGGCAGATCAGTGGCTTTAGCATGAGTAAACCCGAGCCAACCGGAAAGGGCAAGCTTAGAGTTAATTGCGATCGCTGATTGCAACCCAAAGGAGTCGGCGGTCACAGCATCACTCTCGTCATTGAAAGGATCGTTAGCACCTCGGCTCCCGGTTCCTGTGTCGAGGCTGTTGTAGGAGTGGATGTAGGTGAAGCCAACTTTGAACGTGTCGCTGGGTTCGAGAGTGAGTTGAGCGATCGCCGCGTAGCCAGCTTTATCAAACCCAACTTCTGGATCGTTGATATTCTCAGCGAGATACCCTAAACTCAAGCTGACCGTTTCACTGAACTCGTAGTCTAGCCCTACTCCCATCTCACCTCCCTGGCGATAAATCGGATTGCGCTGTGCAAAGCGGGAGATAGAGCCACGACCACTGCCAGTGAAAAACGGATTAAGAGTATTGGTAAAGTCGTTAAGGCTACCACCTACTGCCTCAAGATAAACAACAGCTTGCTCTCCTATGGGGAAGCGATATTCCAAGCTGGTGAGGTTGAAATCGCTGTTGCTGTTTCCTTGAAAAGCTAAACGAGCCATGTCAGTTCCCGTCGCATGATCAATTCCAGAGATATTCCTGGCTTGTAAACGAGTTCTAAGTATGTCTTTTCCAGTAAAGCTAGTATTAAAGTTCAGGCGTACCCGGTTGCTAAAAGTAAGATGACTATCGGTAGCATCGCCTGAACCATCAGCTTTGTCACCGCTACCAACTCCAGCAAGGGCAAAAAGAACTTCTCCCTGAAGTTTAGTAGTCGTAGAAAATGGCTGTCTTGGTAAACGGGCTTCCAAACTATCTAATTTTTTTAGTACAACCTTTAGCTCGTGAGCAAACTCAGTTTGTAACCGTTGTAAGGTTTCCAAGTCTTGTTGGCTGACGCGGTTAGAGGTGTGTGCGATCATCAGTTCACTTATACGGTTCATGGTTGCGGTAAGACGCGCAGCAAATTCATAGCGAGTCATGGCGCGGTTGCCCCCAAAAGTGCTATCAGAATAACCTGCAACCACGTCGTAGCGTTCTACCAGAGATTTCAGGGCTTGAAAAGCCCAGTCGTTCGGTTGAACCTCTGCTAACTCAGAAACAGAGGTAATTTTGGCTAGAGGAGCAGTGAGGTGAATGTCCTGGTCGATTGATGCACGACTGGAGGGAAATTGCTGATTTGCAGTTGACACTGGTGCTTGATTGCCAAAAGTCCCATCTGCTAGTGACAGGGTGATTGTGAGGGCAAGAAAGTTGAGTTGGCAAAAATTCCACACAACTTTTGACCAAGATTGCTTTTTCATTTTGCAAAAGAGTTTCTTGAAACTGCACTAGGAACCTGGCTTTTCACCCCAACTTCACATCAAAAACGCTAATTATATGCGTTTGCCCTGCCAGTCTGTCTTTGTGTACATAGTAATAATAATGACAAGGAAGCGCAAAATCTTTTAGATTTTGCGCTTGCAGCGGCATCACCGCTGTCATTGCACAGCTATTGGTAATGAACAACCCTTAAACCTTCGATAATTCTGGTGTTGCAGATTTGGGGTTCTGTATAGGAGTTAGCTGTAGCTTCCGTTGAGGCAAAAGTCGGGCATAACGCTCAGTGAGATAACGGTTGAGTATCTTGTCCAGAAAAGCAAGGGTTTTTTTCAATGGCTTGTTCTCAAACCCGAAGCTCAGGCTACGGGTAAGGGGTTTGATGATCGTCCCTCTTCGCCTCCATCCCAACTTTTTGTACTTGGTTTTGAAATATCCATCCTCGGCTAGATTCCACTTCTCACGGATGTGATTCAAGCTAGCCAACGTCCACGCATTGCTCCAACGAAGCATATAGAAATGGATATCTGTCCACTCAAGTGGAGGTCCTGGTACATAAGTCACCAGAGAGTCAGGCTCAAAGTACACCGTGCCTCCCGCTTGCGCTACACTCATACAGAAATCGAGGTGTTCTTTGGTGTTGAGCATTGCTTCATCCAATAGACCAATTTGCTTAAATATCTCAGTGCGAACTAGCACGCAGTGAAACTCTGCTAACTCTGTTTGAGTCCGTTGAAGTTGGGGACGTAATTCTGCTACAGTATGACCTTGCTTGTACATTTTCTCACGCAGATGTCGTCTGCCTTTGATATCAGTGACAATGCGGCATTCTCCACCTGCAAAGTGAACTCTTTGGTGTAAAGGTTTCTTTTCGCACATCAAGGGACCGACTACGGTAGCTCCTGTTTCCTCAGCACAAGTCACTAAGGCTTGCAGCCAACCTGGTGAAACTACCACGTCATTATCGATAAATACTAAGTACTTGGTATCAACCTGACTCAAACCGATGTTCCTGGCGTGGTTGGGGGAAAGGTAGTAATCTGTGCGAATAATTTTAAAGTTCTTTTGTTGTGCTTGGGTTTCGAGGTAGCGCCGGACTTTAGCTGGTGAATTCCCATCTACATAAATCAGTTTGAAGGGAAAATCTGTATGTTCGTAAATGCTCTCGAGTGAGTCTTGAGTGCAGCTAAAACGCTCACGGGGCACAATCACGAGTGTGACTACGGGTTCTGTCATTGTTAATAACTCCTGATCTGAAATTTCCTTGTATGAATTGTGATGCTTTCGTAGTTAGCGCTTAAGTGCTCTTGAAAGGACTAAAGTCCTTACTACAAGTCATCCATCAAAAATTAATGCGATGGACTACTAGTCAGAGCTAAGGGTTGCTGTTGTAACTTTTGGTTAGGTAATTGGGAATTGACCAGTTGCTGGTAAATTGCAACCAGTTCATCGTTGAGCCTGTTCATGTCGTATTTTTCTTCAACACGCGCACGACCAGCTTGTCCCATTTCGTGCCACATTTCTGGATGGGTGATGAGGTAGCTTAATTTCTCGGCTATGGCATCAGGGTCTTGTTCTGGGACTAAGAATCCGGAAATGCCATCTTCCACCAATTCGGGAATCCCACCGTGGAGAGTACTAATCACGGGCAAACCCATTGCCATTGCTTCTTTTAAGGTATTGACAGGAGCATCCTGATTGCCGTCAGCCGCCGTGACGCTGGGAGCAACAAAAATATGGCTGTTGTCAAGAATTTCAATGATTTCCCGCTGCTGTTTCCATCCCAGGAGTTTGACAACATGACCAACATTGAGTTCCGTAATCAGTTGTTGGAAGTGTTCCTTTAAAACTCCGTCGCCGATGATGTTGTATTCGATGTTCGCGTGAGTATCAGCAAGTTTGGCAACGGCGCGAATTGCATACTCGATGCCTTTCTTTTCCACCAAGCGTCCTGTCGTTGCAATCCGCACTCGTCCATCTTCCGGAAAATGACGAGGCTTAAAGACAAATTTACTACAATCAATTCCGGAACCGTGAACCACTATTTTCTGCGGGTTGCAACCCAAAGCAACAGCGCGATCGCGGAAAAATTCGCAGTTTGCTAAGAAAAACTCTCCTTCCTCAAAGAGTTGGTCATAAAAGTGTTCGCCCTGCTCTTGGACATACTTGCTGATATCAATACCACGAAATGTAGTAATCAATTTGCCCTTGAGAATACCAGCATTGCGAAAGGCTAAAGCGATGGGAGCTAAAGTGCCAAACTGACAGTGAATAATATCGTATGACCCATCCTTAAGTAGCGGTACCGTTCTGTAGAAGGATTTTAAGGTGGCAACTTCCGGACCATACTTCCAAGGGTTGAGAAATTGCAAGGTCCTTAGGGAACCTTTATCAATATTTGTTAAAACCAACCCCAAGCCTTTGAGAAGACGCAACAAGTCGTTTTCAGGTCGAGTGGGAGGGTAGTAGGTGCGCTTCAATAGGTTATATTCTTCGATAACGGGATGCGCCTTACCAGGATTTTTGGCTGGAACACCATTGACGGGATGGATGTGAACTTCATGTCCGCGATCGATTAAACCAGTTATCTGATTCAAGATGAATGCTTCTGATAAAACAGGGAAGCGCCAAACTATAAATGCGATTTTCATAACTAAATGCTAAAAACGGATTTGGTTTGTGCTACAATTGGCTCAAAAATTAAGTCCTTTTCCACACCTGAGACATTCATCGCTTGTAGTATGGGAGGATGATGGGAACCGGGATAGTGGATGCAGGTCATTGCCCCCTCACGCAGTTGCAACCGCCATTGGTCTGAATTCATGCCGAGGACTTCACCAATAAAGAGCTTGATGATGTCTTCGTCAGTGAAAACTAGCTTTGTGAGCCACTGGTTGGAGGAACGGTTCTGCACTGCAGTCTCAATTTCTTGTAGGGATTGAAATCCTGATGGCACAAGTAACAGACGTAGACCTTGATTCCCCTCCTGGAGTTTGGGTAGGTTTTCCCCCACATGGGAGGTAAGATTCATCGCTACCAATCGCCCTGACTCCAGAGAACCATCGGGAAAATGCAAGACACTGATGCCGCAATTGGATTGCTGGATGCAGTGGTAGCGGTCGGGTGTGACACCAAGGGCGGTGGTGATTAAGGCGCGGTTTGTGCCACCGTGAGTTACTAGCAACAGGGTCTGACCGATGTGACGGGGTAGCACCTCCTGCCAAAACTGCCGCACGCGATTATAGAGATCTAGAGCAGGGTAGAAAGATTGATAGGGGATTTCCATGCTAAACTCATGGGGGCGCTGCTTCCAGGTACGATAGTCGGCAGCGAATTTTTCTTGGACATATTTGAACGTCAGACCCTGCCAAGCAGGCAAATCAGTTTCTCGCAACAGGTCAGTCACAACAATAGTGTTTGGGTCAACAGTAGGAGCCATCACCCCTAGGATTTCCCTAGCTGTTTGGTGCGCCCGCTTCAGAGAACTGGAGTAAACTGCATCAAACGCTAGTCCCTTCAGGTAAGCTCCAGTTTGGCAAGCAGCACTGCGCCCTGTTTCTGTTAATACTGATTCATCACTACTGCCCTGATATAAACCGAGAGCATTGTAGGTACTCTGTCCGTGGCGAATGAGAATAACGCGGGTTGCTCGCCGTTCCTCAAGCTTCAAGTGCATAGGTATCTCCTTCGCGGAAACTGCCATTGTTAACAATGTTCTGTAACTGATACAGGGTTGCGTATTGACCACCCAAACGCATCAGTTCGTTATGGGTACCGCACTCTAAGATGCTTCCCGCCTCTAGGTAGAGAATCAAATCTGCGTGTTCGACTGCCCTAAGGTTGTGAGAGATGAGAAACGTAGTCCGCTCTTGAGTCAGCCGCTCTAATGCTGCACTGACAGCGCGATCGCTGGCGTTGTCCAGACCTGTGGTCGGTTCGTCAAGAATGATAATGGGAGCCTTACGGATAGCAGCACGAGCTATGGCAATCCGCTGCCTTTGACCACCCGATAGGGTTGCACCCCGTTCGCCTAGGATCGTGTCGTAGCCTTGGGGCAGGTTCATGATGAAGTCATGAGAATTCGCTAGGCGAGCTGCTTTTTCCACTTCTTGGTCAGTTGCCCCTAATTTCCCGTAAGCAATGTTTTCTCGGACACTGACAGCAAACAGAACACTTTCTTGCATAACCACGCTAATCTGCTGCCGTAGAGAGTCCAAGGTATACTCGCGAATATCCTGAGCATCGATGAAAATACGACCTTCCACAGGATCATAAAGTCGGAGGATAAGGCTAACAAGAGTTGACTTGCCGCTCCCAGAGGGACCAACTAATGCCACCCGTTGCCCAGGTTGCACCACAAAGTTAATTTTTCTTAATATTTCCCTGCCCGGTTCGTAGCCAAAAGACACATTCTCAAAGCGCACTACTCCAAAAAAGCGATGAGCCTTTTTCGCCCCTGGCAGATCCCGTACGTTTGGTTCATAGTCCAAAAGTTCGACCACCCGCTCACCGGAAGCAGTTGCTTTGGCAATCTGCCCAACTTGATTGGAGAGTTTTCGCACGGGATCAAAAGCATTTTTCAGGTAGGTGATAAACACCAACAGTTCACCAGGGGTGAGGGCTTTGTGCAGTACGACTTGCGAACCCCGCCATAATACTACAGCGATGATAATCGCCATCAATACCTGCACTGTCCGTTCCAGCGCTGCTGAAAGTTTCAGAGATTGGACAGCTTCATCTAAGCTTTTGTTATTTTGCTGCACAAAAATGCTTTCCAGCAGGTTATGGAGAGAAAGCGCCTGCACCACCTTGATAGCACCAATCGTCTCGCCCGTTGTGGAAGCTAAAGCCCCTTCAGAAGTACGATGTTTGCGGGCAAAGCCGCGAATACGGCTAATCAGACGACTGGTGAACAACAAAAACAGGGGAAAAATTGCGATCGCCAGCAACGCCAGCTCCCAATTGAGCCACAACATCACCGCCAACATACCCACCAAAGAGACAATATTCGTCAGCAAAGGCAGGGCAGTTTTGATGGTAACAATCCGCATCTTTTCGATATCGCCTGTAACACGAGTGATCAGGTCGCCACTCTTGAACTGCTGGTGAAAGGACAAGGACAGACGCTGCAAGTGACTGAAAAGATTGCCGCGCACCTCTGACAATACCTGAACGACAGCCAAGGACATGCCATAGGTACTCAAGTACGCAGCCATGCTACCCACCCCAGAAATTACCACAATTGACCCAGCCAAGAGCGTGAGTAGCATCATTGGCTCAAGAGTGTGGCTCACCCCAGCACCTGAGGAGTTGCTATGGGCTGGTACGAGGATGTGGTCAAAGATGATCTTCAAGGGCCAAGGCTCGAGTAACCGCAGTCCAGTCTCGACCAATAGTGCCAAGAATGAACCAGCAATCAAGAGTCTCCGCTTGCTGATATACGGCCGGAACTTGTACAAAATCCGCCCAATCCCTGGTAATACACCCTTGAGGTCTTTTTCGTTGGAGCGATGACCCATTCACTATCTCTCCCTGATGATTGTATTTAGATTTTGCATTTTGAGTTTTGAATTGAGACTTCTGAACTCATAACTTCTAGAATTCTCATTTGAATCAAGTACAAATTTATCTGTGTTAATCTGTACGCCAGTCGCCACAACGGGGGGAACCCTCCGTGCCTCCTGCGGAGGAGCTTTGCTAACGCGCAGCGTGCCCGTAAGGACTCAGGGCTTAGTTTGCAAAGGAGGAAACCCTCCTTGCAACTTCTCTGTGCAAGGCGCTGGCTCGTCCATCTGTGGTTCATTATTTCTTTGGTGTACTTTACCCAATTGCAAACCGCTATAATTCTTACTCCCTAGGCAGCGAGCTACAAAGTAACTCGTTGATAACAGCAGCAGTTTTCTCGGCTCCCTGGAGGTCAAACATCTTAGAAATGTTAGCCACTGGCTCTTTATTAAGACAGGCAATCATTCTTTGAGCAAGATGCATTGGTTCTAAATCGTTAGGATTAATGACTTCAACAATTCCTAGCCGCTCTAGCTTCTGAGTTCTTACTAACTGCTCCTTATCCTGTGCGTCATGTCCTATAGGTACCACGATGGCACGGACACCTGTTTTGAGAATGTTCATGGTGGTGTTGTATCCAGTTAAGCTGATAGAAAGCGCTGCTTTTTTCAAGTACTCTAGAA
This sequence comes from Mastigocladopsis repens PCC 10914, assembly GCF_000315565.1. Taxonomy (NCBI): domain Bacteria; kingdom Bacillati; phylum Cyanobacteriota; class Cyanophyceae; order Nostocales; family Symphyonemataceae; genus Mastigocladopsis; species Mastigocladopsis repens. Next base: position 4,474,507 of record NZ_JH992901.1, read on the forward strand.
ATTGGGATGTATATCTTTGTATGTTGACATTGGCTCGCTTTGATGCTAAAAATTGCAATTTCAAAAAATTTGCTTCGGGCAAAAAAGGACCAGCAAAAATTTGGAATTTATGCGGTATTTTTTTTTCCAAAAATGAGCTTGCTTTTATAACTGAGGCCAGAAGTTCATATCCAATTCTCCCTCCACCAACGCTAACTAAAATCATCGGATGATTTTTGTCAATTTCAACCAAAATTTTATCTTTTTCACTACTATTTACCGTTTGGGATTGCGCCACAAAACCAGTGTATTTGATTTGACAGTTGAGTTCTTTGTATCTGGGAAAACTTTCTTCAAATTTCTGAAATTTTGGATCGGCATGGAACAATATCAGATCAAAGTACTGATTCACAAGTTGACATATCGTCTCTGCCTCTTGGGGAAAAAACTCACTCTTGATAACATCTCTCAGGCTACAGACAATCTTAGTTGAAGGTTTTGTTGATTGTATGTGTTCAAGGAGGGGAAGCAACTCAAAAAATAGCTTATGCCTACCAAAGGGGAAAAACTCGGTAATTAAACAATCAGGTTCTACTCTGTCGAACACCGAAATGAGTTGATGTTTTCTAATCTTTTTAACTTGCTCAACACTCTGAAATTGCTCTTCTACCTTAAATTTATCATCCTCTAACCATAGTGCAGGTAAACTGATTATTTCAACGGTAGATGGAATTTCAACCCCCTGTACAGGTGGTCCACCATTGATGAAATAAACTTGAAAGTTTTTCACCAGACTACGTACAATTTCTGTACTCCGAATAAGATGCCCCATGCCACTGAGATATTGGCAGTAAAACAGGATTTTTTTCATTGTTTGTCCTTTTTTATTTTTTCAAGTTTATTACGAATAACTCATGACAAACCTCATCAGTTAACTTTAATTTGTCCCAACTTACTTAACTTGTTACTGCACGAGGGTAGCTAGACTTGCTGATGGAGTAAATTCTTGGTAGAGGAAGCTGAATTTACGTTTCCTAACTGTTTGAGACAGCAGCGTGGAAATATAATATGTAACGCGAGGTAGAGCGTTCATATCCAAATCAAAAGCAGGCACAAGCTGCTGTTGGTTGAGCTGGCTCAAAACTTCATTCATCAAAACTTGCGGGTTGAGATGTTCTGGGTGAATAGCTTTGAATAAACCCAAATGAGCCATTCTCTGTGCTCGTATCAACTGTTCCTTTGATGGTTTGATGCGGGGTACAATGACAGCGCGTTTTTTCAAGGAGAGTATTTCGCAGGCAGTGTTGTAGCCAGCCATTGATACGATCGCATCTGCTGCATCAATATAGCTTATCAAGTCATCTGTAAATTCCTTGATCTGAACCTGGGGATACTTCTGTGCTGCCTGATACAGGTCTTTTTTCTGCTCTTGTGGCATCTCTGAACCGCAGATAACTAGACTCTTGAGGTTGTAGTGTGCTGGTAGCAGTGCCAAACCTGACAGATATGTATTAATCAACTGATAACCATCTTCTCCCCCACCCGGAGTCACCAAAATCAGGCGTTCCTGTGGTGATACTTGCAACTCCTGTTTGATGCGGCTACGGCTTTTTAGTCCTGGCTGGCGGCGGATATAGCCGCAGAACCGCACTTTCTGGGCGATGGCAGCAGGAAATTGATATTCTTTAACGGTATCAAACACCTCTGGCATCCCTACCACCAAGACGAGGTCATAAAACTTCTCAACAGCTTCGCAGTAGCCATGCTTTTGCCAATCTGCGATGGTGGTTTCCGGGTTGTCCAGAATATCTCGCAGCAACAGGACAAGTTTGGTTTTGACGAGTGTAGTCTGCAGATAGTTTAAGGTTGCAGTCAACTCGTTTTTCAGACCGTAAGGCTTTTTATCTACCAAAAGCAGGTCGGGCTGAAAATTGGTGACAGCTGATAAAATTAGATCCGATCGTAGCTTGACAGTTTCATCGATGTCTGTTCCTAGGTACTTGACAGCCACATTGCCAGTTTCGCCCCGGTTGAGACAGGGAAGCTTGATGTAATCTAGTCCCTGGGGTAGCCGAAAGCCCTGTAGCATGGGTGAACCAGACACCAGCAAAATGGAAAGGTCGGAAACCTCACTCAGCAGGTGTTCACAAATCGCAAGCATTCTGCGAATGTTGCCCAACCCGAATGCGTCGTGGGAATAAACCAGCAGTCTCATTGTTTAATGTTCCTAATATTTTAAGTTAAGTGTTAGTGTTAGTTGTTCGTTACGACTAACCTTACGGGTATCTCCTGTGGAGGGTTTCCCTCCTGCAGCGCTGGCTCACCACTAACCACTAACCGTTGACTAATGACTAATCGCTCTGCAATGGTAGTTGGCACTGTCGGTTTTGTAGGGGCGTAGGATGTTACCTTTGGGACAGCAGTCGGGCGACCAATACTAACGTAATAAAAACCAGCCTTTGCCAAAGTCTCCGGGTCTAAGAAATTCCGCCCATCAATCATGACGGGGCTGATCATCGCTTGAGCAAGTTTGGCGTAGTCCAGTTCGCGGAACAGTTGCCAGTCTGTTACCAACACCAGTGCATTGCAATCACTAGCAAGTTGTTCTGGGTCATTCACTAAGGTGACATTTGCTTGTGGCTGAGAAACTATGGGGTCATAAGCCTTTACGTTAGCACCCAGACGAGTCAATTCCGCAATCAGATCCAAAGCGGGAGCATCGCGTAAGTCGTCGGTGTCTGGTTTGAAGGTTAAACCCAAAAGTCCGATGGTTTTGCCCTTGAGGATTTTCAGCACTTGCTGAAGTTTTTCAACTGCAATCAAGCGCTGGCGTTGGTTGACACTGACAGTAGTTGAGAGCAGTTCGGCATCGTAACCGTAATCACGAGCAGTATGAATTAATGCAGAGACATCTTTCGGGAAGCAGGAACCACCCCAGCCAATGCCAGCTTGGAGAAACTTGTTACCAATACGGGAGTCAAATCCAATACCCTTAGCAACTTGGGTGACATCTGCACCAACGCAATCGCAAATATTAGCAATTTCGTTAATAAAACTGATCTTCGTTGCCAGAAACGCATTGGCAGCATACTTAATCATCTCAGCAGATGCCAAATCTGTCACGACAACAGGCACCGGGGGTAATGATGGCTCAGTGGCAAACTTGCGTTGAACAATGGGAGCGTAAAGTTCTTGCATCAAGGCGATCGCCCTTTGACTATTGCTACCTAATACAATGCGATCAGGATTAAACGTGTCGTAAACTGCTGAACCTTCCCGGAGAAACTCTGGATTGCTGAGAACATCAAACCCAGAAATATCTTGTTGCCGTTGTGCAACCCCATCCATGACAATTCGCCGTACCCAGTCTCCAGAACCAATTGGCACTGTGGATTTATTCACGATAACTTTGTAACCACGGTTGAGATGAGTCCCAATTCCACGGGCAACCGCTTCTACGTACCGAGTATCGCTTTCACCCGTGGGCAATGCAGGAGTTCCCACAGCGATGAATAAAATCGCACCATGAGTAACTCCGTAACCCAAATCGGTTGTGAATTCCAGTCGCCCAGCTTGCATAGTAGAATGCATAATCTCTTGCAGTCCCGGTTCAAATATGGGTGAGTGTCCAGACTGCATCAATGCAACTTTGGCAGCATTATTGTCTACGCAGACGACATGATGTCCAATCTGCGCTAGACACGCTCCCGTAACCAAGCCAACGTATCCAGTACCAACGACGCAAATATGCATGGCACAAATCCTCGCGCTAGGTAAGTAGGGGAATATTCTTTGATTGTTAATGCTTAGATTGCCAATTGGGCATGAGTTCTTTATGAACTTCTGATGAGAGTTTTCTCACAAAAAAATTCCCCACGGGAAAGTGTCGTAAAACGAGATATGGTCTACTTTCTGATTTTTTCTAAAGGAAGTAGTAGCCAAAGAATTTCAAGCGCTAGTAAGATGATACAATCTCATCTATTAAAACTATACAGTTTTATCTATTTTTGTGGAGAATTTTGCTTATTCCCACATTCTGCAGGTTAGCTCGATCATTTTGGTATTTTGCAAAAGCCACGGAAAACAAGCTTTTTAACCCTCGAAGCCGAAATAATGCAGGGGCAATCGTCCGTCGATAAAGTATGAGACATTTTGACCAAATTCGGGTTTTGCCGAGACAACCCTTAGCTTTTACAATCTCCCAACTGATTGCGAATTCTTGCCAGTAGATCATAAAAGCTAAAGGGCTTAGTAACGTAGTCATTCGCACCCGCTTCTAGAGCAGCTGCTTTACCCCGCTCATCAGTAAGAGCTGTCACAACAATAACGGGAAAGTGTTTTCCGTGATTTCGCAGTTCTTGCAATACCATCCAGCCATCCTTTACGGGAAGTCCCAAATCAAGCAACATCAAGTCAAAATCTCTACTTTCAGCAACGAGAAGCGCTTGTTCACCGTCTGCTGCTACTGAGGTGTTAAAACCATTTTTTCGCAGTCCTTTTTCAACAAAGGCAGCAACACGAGCTTCATCTTCAACAATTAAAATTTGGGTCATTGGTAATGATGGGTAATTTTCTAGTCTACTTTAGAACTCTTACAAAAGTCAATTTTTATGAAAAAAAACACAGATAATTTATCTGTGTTTATCTGAAGGACACTGCGTTGCGGTGAGTCCAGTCCTGCATCCAGTCCTGCAGACAGTCAGACCAATACTGCAGTTTCTTACGGAGGGTTTCCCACGACCGATGCAACTGGCGTTGAGGCAGCCTCTGGGCAGGAGATAGCAAGTGTCCGTTGTTCATCTGTGGTTCCAAATATCTTTAAAGAGGACTTTTGCAAGAAATCTCTTATTGTAAAGATGTACAACTGAAAGTATTCAGTCATTTGTACTGCCTAGAGGACAGTAGCCTATCCCTACTATGCCAAAAAATGAACAGTCGCTTATTTATTCGGATGGAAAATGCAAAAAGCCGGATGGACTCCAACAGAGTAGACTAGAAGGCACTTCGTCAAGCATAATTAAACTAGCTTTCTACAAAAGTAGTAGGAAATTATAATAACTCTCATCGCTAATGAGAGTTAAATAGAAAAAGTTTAAGACAAGTATATCATTATTGCCGCAGTTGATAGCCCATACCTGTGGCATTCTCAATTATCTAGCTGCCTAGCTTCTTGCAAGAAAACCTCAATAACCTACAGTGATTCGACTAACCCTTCCTAGGTCGCCGCAATTTCTTGGAACGAATTGGTCCTAACATTTGGTTGAGTGTACGTAGTTGTTCGGCTGTTCCCATAGCAATAAGTACATCTCCTCGCATAAATATCGTTTCAGCAGTGGGACCACCGATGAGTTCGCCATTAGCACGGCGGATGGCGAGAAGTAGCGCACCCGTTTGCGATCGCAAGTTTGCTTGTTCTAAAGTTTGACCGACAAAAGGACAAGCAGCCGGGTCAAGCAAAAATTCTTCCATGTACAATTGTCGGTCTGTACCAGAGATAATGCCATCTACAAAGTCCATCACTTGGGGTCTAAGGGCTGCTGCTGCCATTCGCTTTCCCCCAGTAATATAGGGAGATATCACGGCATCTGCACCGGCACGTTGTAATTTTTGTAAAGCTTCTTCCGTGCTGGAGCGGGCGATCGCCCTAATATTTGGATTAAGTGTTTTCGCTGATAATACGACATATAAATTTTCAGCATCTGAAGGGAGTGCAGCTACGATACAAACTGCTCGATCAATGCCAACTTTGAATAAAGTTTCATCCAAAGTGGCATCACCTTGGTATACCATATAACCATTAGCTTGGGCTAGTTGTACAGATTCTAAACTGGAGTCAATCACTACAAAAGGAACACCTTCTGCCCGAAATTCTATGGCAATTTGGCGACCTGTGCGGCTAAATCCACAGATAATATAATGCTCCGTTAACGATTCCATTAAGCGCCTCTGTTGTCGTATTTTAATTCCGTGTTGAAAGTAGCCTTGAATAACGGCTTCTGTGAATCTGTTGACAATGTAACCAATACTGACAACTCCCATCAAAATCAAGGCAATGGTAAACAATCTTCCTCGGGCTTCTAGCGGTCGAGTTTCACCGTAACCAACAGTAGCCAAGGTGATGACTGTCATGTAAGCTGCATCCTCCCAAGACCAACGCTCTACAAATCTGTACCACAAAGTGCCAACGAGGAAGACACCAACAAGGGCAATAACCCCTGCCATTAATTCTTTCTGAATACGTTGATATTTTTGCTCAAGTGTGGAATACACGATTTTTTTCCATAGCCACTCGTTTGAGAATATCTGAGTGCTAGCTTAAGATGAAGTTTGTAAGAAGATTTTTTTCAAGATTCTCATACAGACCAAAAACCAACGGTAATATAAAAAATTTCAGGAGTTAGGCAGTGAGCATACAAACTTCCCAAGTTCCGCTCAAAGGAAACCTCCGCTCGGACTTCTCTGTAATTGAACCGACGATAGACCCCAGATCAGGTTCTGTGCCGTCTAGCCCCTTTGATACGGATAGTTTTCATCAATCGGTCATGTCCACCTACGCGCGGTTTCCTCTCGCCCTAGAACGGGGTGCTGGATGCCGTGTTTGGGATACGCAGGGGCGGGAATATCTCGACTTTGTGGCTGGAATTGCCACTTGCACTTTAGGACACGCCCACCCTGCTATGGTGGAAGCGGTGACACAGCAGATACAGAAGCTACACCACGTTTCTAATTTGTACTACATCCCGGAGCAGGGAGAGTTGGCAAAGTGGATAGTGCAACATTCCTGTGCTGATCGCGTATTTTTCTGTAACTCTGGGGCAGAAGCAAACGAAGCTGCTATTAAACTGGCGCGGAAATACGCCCATACAGTGCTACAAATTGAAAAACCAATCATTTTGACGGCACACGCGAGTTTCCACGGTAGGACTTTGGCAACAATTACTGCTACAGCTCAACCGAAGTATCAAAAGAATTTTGAACCTTTGATGCCCGGTTTCCATTATGTCCCTTATAATGATATTGGTGCGGTAGAAGCGGCGATTAGCGAACTCGATGAAGGTGATTACCGCGTAGCGGCAATTTTGATAGAACCATTGCAGGGAGAAGGTGGCGTACGACCAGGGGATCTTGCGTACTTCCAAAAGCTGCGGCAGATTTGCGATGAAACTGGCATTTTGCTCATTTTCGATGAAGTGCAAGTCGGGATGGGGCGCAGCGGTAAGTTATGGGGTTACGAGTGTCTTGGCGTTGAGCCGGATATCTTCACCAGTGCTAAAGGCTTAGGCGGTGGTATCCCTATTGGGGCAATGATGAGTAAATCCTTCTGCGATGTTTTCCAACCTGGAGAACATGCTAGCACCTTTGGCGGAAGTCCTTTTGCCTGTGGAGTTGCTCTCACCGTCTGCGAAACTTTGGAACGGGAGAACATTTTGCAAAATGTACAGGATCGGGGTGAGCAATTGCGAGATGGTTTGCGGGCGATCGCCACAAAATACCCCAATCACATCACCGAAGTCCGTGGCTGGGGTCTGATCAACGGTATGGTGTTGGATGCAGATATTCAGCTAACAGCAGCGGAGGTTGTCAAAGCTGGCATAGATGAGGGTTTATTGCTCGTTCCAGCCGGTCCCAAGGTCATCCGGTTTGTGCCACCCTTGATTGTGACAGACAAAGAAGTAGACCAGGCGTTGCAGGCTGTTGATAAGGCAATGGCGACTGTCAGAGCATAATTCGTAATTGATAATTCGTAATTCGTAATTGAATTGATAATTACGAGTTACGAAATTCAATGATAAACGATATCAGCGAGAATTTTTGGAGTTGCATTATTCCCGAAACCACCTTGAGGACAACGCTCAGTTTACCAGGTTTTGGTCTTAAGCGAACCGTATTGTTACTTAGAAAGGGTTATAGATATTATAGCGGTTTGCGGATGAGTGAGTTACAAAACTTCGCTCTCAAAGCCAGATATACAGCCTGTTTTACTTCTGAAGGGCAGTTTCACACTTGAGGGAACCTCCCTATGGCTGATGCCACGCCTGACGGCGTAAGTCCTGCGGACAGGCTGCGCCAACACGTAGTGTGCGTGCGCTTACGGGTATCTCCTCCCCAGAGACTGTGCCAACACCAGTTGCACCGGGCGTGGGAAACGTCGGTGCAGCGAGCAGTTCTGAGGGGGGTAACCCTACCGTAAGAAACTGCGGTACTGGTTTCACCGCAACGCGCTGCCTCCTCCTGACGGATGTATTCTGCTATAAATGTTAGATGCTTACACAACACCTTATTTTGGATTAAGTTATAATTAAATTATCGGGAAATATTTTCGGCTATGTGACTGAAGTTTATAAACAAACACCTCTCCGGATCTAATTTTTTATACCCCTTGATTCAGGAGATTTTTATGTCAATTTATGTCAGTAATCTATCTTATGAGGTTGAAGAAGATGACCTCAGACAGATGTTTTCAGAGCATGGATGTGTTAGGAAAATTCAAGTATCTCTGAACCATAAAACTGGTGAGAAGAGAGGATTTGCCGTTATAGAAATGGAAACTGATGCCGAAGAAGCAGCGGCAATTGTGGCGCTCAGAGGGATTGAGTGCATGGGTCGTAGCCTCAAGGTTAATAGAGCTAGGACTAAGTACAGCATTTCATAAATCTGTGTCGATTTAACTAGAAATTAGCGCCGCCGTCTCTAGTCTAATATGAGTCGGACATCAATACAAATTAGGTAAAAAAATGCAAGCTTTATTAAAGAGATCGAGTCAGTTACTGACTCACTCTATAACGGATAACAGCCAAGGACATACAAATAAATATATCGGGCAATCCATGTCGAGTAAGCATAGTTGCCCTTGCTGTTCATACACTTTACTCCGTCATATGGGTTTAGGAGGCCTCTACTGGCGTTGTAGCCATTGTTACCAAAAAATGCCAGTTTATACCCCATTGCAGGAAATGATATCTGCACTTATGAACCAGCGAAGAAATGTGATCACAGCCATTTGAAGCTACAATCGATACCACATGGTTTTTGACCATCAGTATTTATTATGCTGGTTTTCACATCTGGACAGGATGTTGCCCATAGAATGGTAGCGCTTCTGACCAGTTGGGACGCTGCCCTCGTTGCCATTCTAAATATGCCAGTTGCAATATGCTTGTGACTGTCGCTGCTAATTCAGATTTGGCGTCAATAAGTTGATAACTGGTCTTCCAGTTCGCTAACTTTTCCTGCCATGCTTCTGGTGTCAGCACAGTATCTGGTAGTAAAACGTTGAGTCCGGAAGCATCGGTTGTGGGTTGATAAATAGCTGCAAAAACTTGACCTCTTTGGGCGGGCATTTGTACGGCGATGGCTTGATCCCCCTGTTTTTCCTGCCCTTCATAAGGGGGACAAGGGGGGATCTGTGACCATGCTACAGCTGCCAAAGTAGAAATGGTAAATACAGGAATGCCTAGCTGTTGTCCCAAAGTGCGGGCGGTGACAACTCCAATGCGAGTACCAGTAAAACCTCCAGGTCCCCTTGCTACGGCAATAAACGCCAAGTCTGCCCAAGTTTGGGGTTTGATAAATTCAAGTAAATATTGATGCAAATGGCTGGATAATTCACGGTCTAAATCCCAAACTTGAGAACGGGTTTCGCCAGCAAAATGACTCATTGCCAAACCCAATTCGCGAGTGGTAGTGTGGAGTGCCAGTCCGTATTTTGTTAATTGGGGATTTTCTAATTGAGTGGACAAAGCTATTTTTAAGCTATTTTTAATATGAGTATTTTATAACGTCTTCAGTATTTTACTGAATCTTTCCACATTGATTGAAACATCAAAATATGCACGACTACCACAGCAAACAGTAGTAGCCGCGTTTAACACACACAACAAAACCAATAATCAAGTTGGCACTAACTCACCAGGACGTAACTTAGACCACTTACCCATTTCGCGCTTAAAGCTGAGACATCCCACAACATCCCATTCCATTTCAATGACATCTTCGCGTGGGCGGATGTTAACATTAATGGAAGGTTCATTCGGCTCAAAATCTGGCGTTTCGGTCAAGTGGGGTTGTTGGTGCTGCCCTTCTACCGCATGGTAGGTGATACAGCGGTCTACATAGTGGCAATTTACACAAACACACATAATTGAACCAACTCCAGGGACCTTTATTGATAATCTAGCTTAAGCGCCATTGTTATTCACTAGTCGCTAGGTTTATTTTTATTACGATGGACGGTTCAGCTCCTTCTATTTTATTACCAGAAAATTGGCCTTTTAGTTTGGAATTGTTGCCACAACCCGCTTACATGGTAGGTGGTGCTGTGCGAGATGCCATTTTGGGAAGGACTGGCGAATATTTGGATCTGGATTTTGTTCTACCATCTGATGCGGTGAAAGTAGCCCGCAAAATAGCGACACATTACAAAGCTGGTTTTGTTTTATTAGATCCACAACGACAAATTGCTCGTGTCGTGTTTCCCCACGCTACAGTGGACTTTGCACAAGCTGAAGGCGCTTGCTTAGAAACAGACTTGCACAGGCGGGATTTCACAGTAAATGCCATAGCTTACAACCCCCACACTCAAGAAATCATCGATCCTTTGAAAGGCTGTGTTGACCTGGAACAGCGTCTTTTGAGAATGATATCACCTACCAACTTGGAAGATGACCCCTTGCGATTAATGCGGGCATATCGCCAAGCTTCCCAACTCGCTTTTACAATTGAACCAGCGACCCAAGCAACAATTCGCTCTTTAGCATCACACATCACAAAAGTAGCAGCAGAAAGAGTGCGGGTAGAATTAGGCTATATGCTGGCAAATCCTCAAGGGAGTCCTTGGATTGTCAGCGCTTGGCAAGATGATTTACTTGCCCCTTTCTTTAAATACGCTACACAAGAAAGTGTGACTTTATTGGCAAGGATTGATCAAGTAGCTTCTCAACTGGCAGAAATTTGGCAGCAACTCGGGGTAGAATTTGCCCAATATGTACGCGATACCGTCAAAACAAGTTGGTTGAGTATTGCCAAACTCGCTTGTCTTGTTAACCCAGAACCAGAAACAGCCGAAATAGAGTTGATGGAACTCACCTATAGTCGTGCTGAAATTAAAGCGGTAACAATTGCCCTAAGGCTGTTACCGCAACTTAAAGTCCCCCAAATGTCCTTGCGAGAACAATATTTTTTCTTCCAAGAAGCGGGAACTGTCTTTCCAGCGATCGCTGTTTTAGCAGTAGCACATGATATAGCAGTAGAGGCGATATCTACAGACAAGCCCTTCGGGTTTGCAGCCCCCCCCTGCGGGAAACCCTCCCGCAGAGGGACCTCACCGCTACACGTCTACGCACCCTTAATCACCCGCTACCTTAACCCTGATGATCTGGTCGCTCATCCCACAGCATTAGTAAGTGGGAAGGATATAATGTTAGCATTGAACATTCCAGCCTCGCCACTGGTAGGTAAACTGCTTACAGAAATAGCCGTGGCGCAGATTGAGGGAAAGGTTTCCACAGCAGAACAAGCGATAGAGTTTGCTGCTGGGTTACTCAACTGTTAGAATTATTTGTTACCTGACAGCAGTCAAGCCAGTTTTCATGATTCAGATGCCTTAATTTTTGCTCCCGTCGCCTCAGTCCCTACTCACTTCCGGCTACAGACTTAACTAAATTCATATCATAAGGACGTTCAGTATCATCTTCCCCTAAGTACTCACCATTTTGAATTTCCAGAATCACTAATGGAATAAATCCAGGATTTTCTACTCTATGAAGAGTTGCAGGAGGAACATAAGTTGACTCGTTGCGATTGAGTAATCTTTCTTCGTTACCACAAGTCACCTTTGCTGTACCAGAGACTATGATCCAATGTTCACTACGATGATAGTGAATTTGTGGTTTAATACTGTGCTTAGGTTTGACTTCAATACGGTTAATTCTATGTGTATTTCCTTCCTCTATGACCTCAACTTTACCCCAGTATCGCATACCTAATTGTAAGGAAGATAGATTTACGTTGGACTGAGCAATATTTTGATTTTGAGTCATAACTAGTTTTTTAACTAGGTAACTTTCACTTCAATGTTAAAAGCAACTACGAGGAATATCGCGTTCAGTTGAATAACTTATTGTTAAGTTTACGGTGGAAATAGAGCGATGGGGTGATGAGAGAGGAATTGAGCACAAGGTCTCATGCGTGCTACTATTTTTACATTCACGCAACCGACTTATTTGGTTAAAGTCTAATCATCTTTTAGCTCCGAAATACGTTCAGAAGAAGTGATTTTCAGCAATCTTACAATAGTATTTAATCTAGTAAAATCTGCTACTTCTATAGTGACTGTATACGAGAAAATCAGCAGTATGGGTGGGTAAAATGTATACAAAGAAATCAAAAAATCAAGGAAAAAGTAAACAATAATACAAGAGTGTGTCGTGCCTCATAACACACTTTATCTTTGTATATTTAGCCTTGACTTTTAGCCCACATTCCGCTCCATAAAGTGTCACAGGGTGTAAGAAGACAAGCAATTAGTACTGATGAACTAAAGAGTCAGAGATGTTCTTAGTGCTAAACAAAAAAAATCGCATTAAAGATAGAACTAATATATTAAAAGGGAAGAACAACTCGTAAATGTTAGGGAATGCTGGTTTCTAACACTCTTTTATTACTCTCGCTTAAGATTGAATTTGAAACCCTAACTTTTACTCAGATGCTTTAACCTGATAAACGTGAGTTTATCTGGGCAAAAACTTATGACATCACCACCCCAGTTGCTGACCGATCCCTTTCTGCAACTACCAACGGAAACTTCAGTGCGAGTTGTGTGGTTTACCGAATTTGCTGGTTCTGGACATATAGTCGCCTACGGTAAGAATTTGAGTCAAACTGCTATTGCCACGACTACCCAACTCAGGCGCACGCGGGAAGACCAACAATCACGAGTAGGAAACCAAACCCAAGATGGACAAGTTTATCAAAATTCTGTCCCGCGTGACATTTGGCGTCATGAGGCTGAGATTACTGGCTTAACCCCTAATACCCCGGTTTCTTACCGTGTAACAAGTGTACGGGAAGATGATCGCATCAGCAGCAATGTGTTTACCCTTACACCCAAGCCAAGTCCTGGTAAACCACTGAAAATTCTCCTGACATCTGACCATCAAATTAAGCCAATGGTTGCAGCAAATCTGCAAAAGGTCGTGGAGACAGTTGGACGAGTCGATGCGGTTTGGTTCGCCGGTGATTTGGTCAATATTGGCGATCGCGCCTCGGAATGGTTTGATGATAATCGTGGTGGTGCTTTCTTTCCCTGTTTGCAAGGTCGTGCCAACTATGAAATGAACAATAACGGGGTCAAGACAATCTACACAGGCGGCGAAATCATTCAACATGCCCCAATGTTTACTTGCATTGGCAACCATGAGATTATGGGACGCTATGCTCGTGGGGGTTTAAACGATGAATTTGATGCTACGATTCCCCGTGCAGTTGCTCTAAACTTGTATGGGCAGGAATCACTGAAAGATAATTCCTATAATACCGATACCTACGAAGAGATTTTTACCCTACCACAAAGTCAAGAAGGTGGAAAAACTTACTACGCGGTCAGCTTTGGTGATGTGCGTCTGGTCGTACTGTACGCGACAAATATGTGGCGGACTCCCAACTTGGATGCAGAGGCTAGAGGCAGATACCGAGAACGGGAAAAAGATTTGAACACCCCAGAGAATTGGGGTTATGGGCAACATATTTATGAGCCAATTGCCAAAGGCAGCACACAGTACAATTGGTTAGTGCAAGAACTTAACAAGCCCGAATTTCAGCAAGCAAAGTACAAAGTGGTGATGTTGCATCATCCACCTCATACCTTGGGTGGTAACATAGTTCCTGCATATACCGAGCCAGTGCAGATCATTGAACGTGATGTTGATGGCAGCATTAAGGCAATCCGTTACGAGTACCCCAAGGATGCAGATTACCTCATCCGTGATGTTATCCCCTTACTTGAAGCTGCTGGTGTGCAGTTAGTCTTTTACGGGCATTCCCATTTGTGGAACCGCTTTGTCAGTCCCAGTGGAATGCACTTTCTAGAAACATCTAATGTTGGTAACTCTTACGGTGCTGCTTGGGGTGGTAACAAGCGAGAAGTACCTATTGGCTATAAAGAACATTATGCTGAACTTGGCGATCCAAATGGTTTAGAACCTGTGGTGCCGACAATTGTCCCATTGTTGGGTGAAGGTGGTAAACCAATGCCCTACATTGCAAGTAATGAGATCACTGTTTTCAGCATCTTTGACACGGGTACAGGTAGGGTCAGCAGCTATCGTTTTGATACACGCAAGCCGGATTCAGATGCCATGAAGTTTGATGAATTTGAGTTGAAATAGGGCAGGCATTGCACATTAAGATAGGGTGCGTTAGGATTTTTCCCTAACGCACCTGCTTTGTCTTCCATTAACCATTAGTTAGCTTTACACCAAAGCAATTAAACCAAGCATTAGAGATGCTAGTCTTCCCAGTCTTGGTTTTGGCGAAGTGAGTCCCTGCTCCTAACTTGCGAGTCATATTTGCCCAGAACTGTCTCAAGCTTAACAGTAATTTTATCAATCCTCTGCTTGAGCATTTGGAGGTCTATACTCCTCCAAATGTCTGTGCTGATAAATTTTCTATCGTTTTTACTACTGTTAGACACGGCATACAAGGGAAGTGGTTCTTGAGCATTGTTTTGCTTTGCTTACACAATCCTGACAATTTGTAAGAATTTTTTGTTCTCTCTTTGGGTATAAACGTGGCACTATGGAATATCCTTGACGACAATCCCCCCAATCAGCTCAGTTTGTGGTAAGCGTACTGTGCTAAGTTGATTGAAAGAACAGCCACAAGCAACTGAGGGGTTTAGATGAGCCGTCTTCTTTATGAACACTCCGTTTCATACAAAGGATATCTCATTATTCCGTTTGTTTTCGGCAAGGCTGATAATTACGAGATTTATTCGTACAAATTACTATCACAAATCTGTCATAAAAGCCAATTCCACAAAGCAGAAAATCCAGCAGGAATCTATGGCAGTAGTATAGATAATATTATTGATATTGCTGAACAACATCTAGACACGTATTTAGAGTTTGTCAGTCATAGAGATAATTTCAAGTCTCGCTACACTTATCGCGATCATCTCATTATCCTCTTCCAAGAGGCTGGTAAATATTTTTACGACCATTATCCACCGGATTCATTAAATAATATTGCCGCCCCAAAGTTATTCCATTCAGAGTATGAGTGCTTGAGTTGGATTAAACAAGGTGTGGATGGGTTACATACACGACACAGATAAATTGAACCCCTGCTTAATTCCCCCCAATCCTCATGACTTGTTCCCAGAAAGAATGAACGGACATCATGCGATTTTTCCCAGTTTTATTCCTTCTAACGGTACAAGACGAATGTCAAACAGGAGTGCAAATATCGTAAATTATGGACACTATTAAACGCCTAGCTACTCTCAACCGCATTCGTCAACTCAGCCGTCTGATGGATACATCCCTACGTGTTCCAGGGACAGGCTTTCGGATTGGGTTAGACCCAATTATTGGTCTAATTCCAGGCGCTGGTGATTTAATCAGTACAGCGTTTTCGGCTTATATCATATTTTTAGCAACTCGCTTTGGCATACCACGTCAGGACTTAACCAAAATGATTTTCAACGTTGCTTTAGAATCAGTTGTTGGTACAGTGCCTCTAGTGGGTGATTTGTTTGATGCTTACTATAAGTCCAATATCCGCAATTTGGAACTTTTAGAGAAACATCTCATGGTAGTTGAACCAGAACTCGAAAAAGTCAGTTCTGACCTTTACAACAGTGAGGTAAGCCAAGTTAAAAATGCAGCCAATTGGAGAAATGTGACTTGAAAATTTACTGGCAAGCTATGCTTTAAGAGGGAAAATTCCCTTGGAAGTGCGACCCGCGCACTGACATGTCAACGTATAGCTTGTCCCAAAGGGCGATGGCACAGAGTGTCCGCCCAAGGGCGATCGCCATTACCCATTCCTATAAACTGGTTTAATTTCATAGCGTACTAAGTAAAGCTTGCTGACGCTTTGATAAGCGTCAGCAGCCACTCTAGCCGTCAATAATGGGATCACCTCAATCAAAGTAGTTGAAAAAAATGAAGAAATTCTGAGGAATTCAAAACCCAGAACAGAGTTTCTCACTTCGTTTGTTACGCCTGGATGCTAATTCAACTATTTTTGGGTAGATCTGAAGGAATACCTATGGTAGCCAAAACTCAGGCAAAATAGATTTGCTAATTTGTCGCGCAGTCCTATTCACAGTTCTTGCTAATTGAATATGTGCCTCATCCACTTCCACAGGTATAATTTTGACTGGTGTACCCTCTCCCAAATAGGAAATAACTAAATTCGCTGCTTCTAAACCAGTGACGTAAGCCTTTTCCTGTGACCATGAACCATGACGGTTTATAATCCAATCACCGCTCATAAATACATTCTTAAAACTTGTCAATGCTGGCAACATATGACTATAGCTACCAGGAGCAAAGTGAGATACTGCCTGCGGTAAACGAATCACACTACTATCAATAACTTTGGCTTCTCGAAATTCTGGCACGCAAGTTGCTAAATAACGTTGAACTCTTGAAACAATTTCCTCATTTTCTAAGGAAAGAAACTGATTTGCGTGATAAAAGTCAGCTTCAACAACTGTTCCTAATTCGTTACGATACTCATCATGCAGTGCATTCAGATCAAAAAATGTCCAGCCCGTGGTTGAATCAAATCCAAAGCAAGCATTAGAAGGAAGGGGAATATGAATCTTCCGGTCAAACCATAGCCGAGTTGCTAAAACATCAATTGCTCCCAAATTGCTCACATTGCGAAATTCCTGACGGCTTTGCAAGGTAGGGCTACTTGATAAAATCTTTTTCATGCCAGTGATACCAACAGCAAAAATCACTGCATCGGCATCAAACACTTCATCACCGCAGACAACTCCTGTTGCCCGATTATCGCTATCAACAATTAAGTCAGTCACTCGGCGATTTGCTAGCACCTTTGCCCCAGCTTTTTCAATACTTTCTACCCAAGGGCGAAAGATTTTTTCTCCTACAGTTCCTCGACACCAAACCACATCAAAATCAGGTTGATGCGCCAGGATAAAATAGTAAAGCATCCCTAAAGCTGCTGCTGCCGAACACTGTTCCCCAGGGGCAAACAAGCCTACCAACAACATTGGTTCAAAAGATTCGCGATACAGTCGTGCAGACACGCGAAAATCTTTAAACAATTCACGGGCGGTGACAAAGTCATATCGCCGCCAAGCTTCATGGGAATTATCAAAATCAATCACGGCGTAAAGTAAAGGCAGGGCGCTGAGGCGGTCAATCAGTGGCAAACGTTTAAACTGTGTATAGATAAAAGTGCCTAAAGGTGTTGGGAGTTGTGGTAAGTCCTGAAAAATCGGTGATTCTACTTCTAAGCCTGCAGGAGAATATTGCGATGAACGAGTCCAAGTTGTAAAGGGACTAATTCCCAGTTCATTTATCAGCGAAAAGATATTTCTGTAAGGATACCAGAAGCCATGAATACCCGCTTCTACTGAACGTCCTGCGGCTGTTTTCCAACCTGCTACCAGTCCACCGGGAGAGGAACCTGCTTCCAGAAGTGTCACATCGTACCCTTGTTTTGCTAATTGGTAGGTTGCACCTAAACCAGCCCAACCAGCACCAACAACGACCACTCGCTTGCCTTGTGACACTTCTGACATACTAGCCTCCAATATTTATTCCACCATCAAATTTAAAACATTTGGTGCAAACATACTACTGAGAGATGAACACAGTTGTGTTCTGGTGCGAGAAGGGGTAGGGGAGTTAGTCACTGTAAGGGAAAATCAGCCCTCTACATTCCTATATCCAGTCTTGATCTACAAAAGTAGATGAGCTTAACAAGGATAAGTACTTGCGGTTAACATGGTCTTCACAGTATAACCGAAAACATATTTATTGCTTAATGAGGAATAATCTAATGAGCCAATCAGTCAACAGCAAAATCAGTTTGAATGACTTTCAACTTCGGGATGGCATTTATTTCCCTAAAGACTATGAACAGTTGAACACTACTGAACAAAAACAAAGATGGGACAAAATTGGCAAGACATATTATGGTTCTCAAAAAATTGAGTACGCAGAAGAAACATCACCACTTAAACAAGATTACTCTCTTCTAACCGGAAGACCTGGCGGTACTTGGAATAAATTTCCTATCAACAAGTCGGTAGATTCTATTCTTGAGATTGGCAGTGGTTATGGTCGAATTCCTTTGTTTCTTTCAAAGGACAAGAATTTGAGATGTCAGAAATATTACGGTATTGATATTTCTGAACCTTTGTTGCGGCGGTTACTTAAGTGTAAGCAAGAATATGATTTTTTCCCAGGTGCAGAGTTTTCCATTATTTGTGCTTCGGCTGAACTATTGCCTTTAGAAGATAATTCTGTAGACTTGGTGATTTCCAACTGCGTTTTTATGCATATACCAGAGGCACAAATAAGAAACCTCATGGGAGAAATATCTCGCGTACTCAGACCTGGTGGAATGTTCGTTTTCAATCATTCTTTCCATAATAAGTCTTGTCCTTCCCATAAAATTCACAATTTTATCAGAAAGCTCAGTCCAAAGCAAAATTCAGTTTATCTCAAGCAGTACTCTGCATCTGAAATAGAAGCAATGTTAACGACTTCTGGAATGAAAGAGAAATGTCCACAATATACGGTAGAACCAACACAAGAATATGCCATCCTACCAGAAACAATCAAAGGAATCCGGATACCGTTTGCTAACTTGATTAACAGAAGTCTTAAGCCATCCGCTGCTATGAAAGAAACTTTGGCTTATGGCTATAGTGCTTACAGTAGCCAACTAAATTAAGTAAGAAGCCTACTTCATGCAACTCTCATTAGCAAAATATAACGTTTCTTAATTATTAGGGTGGGTCATACTCACCCTACTTCATGCTGGTCTGCGACAAACTCAGTGAAAGAGGTCTTATTTTATTTAATTAAAATATTTTTTTACAAAACAGATGTTTTATTTTCTGCTGCCTGGATAAATGTTTTAAACTGTCCGTTGGGTGTCCACTCGATAGCACCGTCTCTGCCTGTAAAGAACAGTTTTGTTTGACTTTGGCTTAATTCAGATAGCGTTTTTTGGTCAAGGTTGGTGCTTGTTGCGATCGCCACTTGTGGTTGTAAGGCAGGAATTAATTCTTTTAAAGACTGACCAGAACACCACAGCACTTGTGGACGAGGTAAGCTTCCAGTTTTCAATAGCTGATACAGTTCAGTTGTTTTGAGTTCACCCACTAACAACCAATTTTGCCCTAAAATTTGCAACTGTAAGATAGGCAATTGGTCATTGATTAATTGCGCGATCGCCGAACCAGTACTGACAGTTTGACCAACTGACAAAGGTTGGTAAATTCCCTTAACCTTTTGTACTTCTTTTTGAATGACTTGACTGGTCATGTGATTTTCAGACGTGGGAGAATAGTCAGAGAAAACTCCAATTGGCAACCGTTGTAATACCTCCAACCATGCACTATTACCAGTATGTTGGAAATCAGAAGCAATTGCCCAATTTATTTTATTGACACCTTGCTGTTGTAAAAACGGCAGTATAGTGAAGCGTCCTGTACCTTCATCCCCACTATTAATAAGTGTTACCTTTCCTTGGTCTTGAATCACTAAAACTGGTTCCTCACCAGCTGCTAGCACTGTTACCCGAAACAGGGTGTTTGCAGAATGCCAAACTGGAATGAAGACCAAACCCAAGGCGACCATACCAGCAAACCACCACCGCTTTTGCCACCAACGTGCTAACCAAGTCAAAATGATTAATGCATATATTGCTACCATTTGACCAATGGATATGCTACCAACAGCAACTGTACTTCCTGGTAAGGTGGCAAAAAATTCCACCAACTGTAGCAGCCAATGAGTTGGATGATATAACAAATTAGCCAAAGTACTTCCTACTTCAGGAACAATTAAGCTTACTAAGGCGCTCACCATTCCACCGATACTGATGACAGAAATTAATGGGGTGGAAATGATATTGACTGGTAAAGTGTAAATTGCTACTACACTAAAAACATATAATAGTAGGGGTAATGTCCAAATTGCAGCGCCTAGGGGAACTGCAATTGAAGATGCAATGACTGGTGGCAACCATTCCAAACGTTTTGTTATTGGAGATACTGTCACGATTAACCCTATTGTTGCCAAAAAACTGAGTTGAAATCCTAAATCCCAAATCCATAAAGGATTAAATAACAATAATAGGACTGCCGCAACCAGCAGTGATCCCAACTGATTGACTTTGCGTTTCAATCCTATTCCAATGAGAGCAGCAAATCCCATAATGACGGCTCTCAGTACGGATGGTTGCAAACCTGTTAGAGTTAGAAACAGAATGAGAGCTATGCTGCCAAGTGTAATTTGGGTTCCTTTTTTCGCTTTCGATGTCAACCCTAGTACAACACCCAAAATTAAGGATGTTTGAAACCCTGAGGCGGCTATTGCATGAGCTAGTCCCACCTGCACGAATCGGTCTCGGGTATCGTAGGGTAAATCAACAACTTTGCTACCCAAAACCATTGCACTAACCAGCGGACCTTCAGGGATACCTAACCAGCGAACTTGCGATCGCACAATTCGTTGGCGAACTTTCCACCATCCCCATTTATCTCCTTCATCCAGAATATTGACCTGGCGTCCACTCACACCAGCAAAAGCACCTTCTTGTTGAAGAAACTTTTGAAAATCGAAAGCACCAGGATTTGATGGTGGTTGTGGTTTGTACAACACGCCAGTGACAGCAATTTGTTGACTGGGGTGTAACCCAGTAGCTTGAAGTAAAGGTACAGTTATATATAACTTTCCTGTGACTCCTTTAGTTCTACCTGCTGAACCATTGTCATTTTTTACTTCATCTAGCTGAGTTGCTTGTAACCACAATTGTCCACGCCCAGAACGAGTTATACGGGGTGTACTGAGTACCTCACCGCGAACAATAAAAAGTTGTTCTTGATTGTTGGCATTTTCTGATGGGACAAATTTACTGATATCGTTTGCTTCTGGTTCGGGAACTCGCAATTGAAAGTACAAGCTAGCTA
Source organism: Mastigocladopsis repens PCC 10914 (assembly GCF_000315565.1). NCBI lineage: Bacteria > Bacillati > Cyanobacteriota > Cyanophyceae > Nostocales > Symphyonemataceae > Mastigocladopsis > Mastigocladopsis repens. The sequence continues at coordinate 4,495,670 of NZ_JH992901.1, forward strand.
ACAATCCCAGCACACCTGCAATGAGCCATACTCTAGCGTGAGGAGTGGTTTGCGGTAACGAGGGTGCTGTCTTCGTTTTTGCTGGAGAATTTTCCTTTTTTTGAAGGGATTTTTGTATATTAGGGCGTCGTCTTCCAAAAAAGATAGCTCCTACTACGCCCAAACCTAATACCCAAAAGCCACCCTGCGGAACTGCTGTAAACAGTAACCCTAGAATGTAGCCAAGACAGATTATGACACCACTTGCCTGAATCATCAGAGTTTTTACAGAAATACCTGGATCTGTAGTTATACAGGTTCACTCAGTGCAGGCAGACTTCATTTGTTTAACCTGCTTAGACGAGCTTTGTTTGTATAACCCCAGACTTCCAGTCTGCTAGTGCGTAAAGATTTTGGCAATAGATTTATCAAAAACTTATACCCAATTTAAAACCCAATGCAGCATGTAGAAACAACAGACAAAGTGCTGTGCTACCCAAATAAGCATGAACTGTGCGTAATGCCGCTTTATTACCTGCAAATCCACTGAAAGCAATTGCACTGTTAATAAGTAACACTAACAGCACTATTGAGCCAGTCCAAAAATGAGGGCTTTCCAGAATTGGCTGATGCTGCATGACTAATGACAAAACCCCTCCTGTATAACCAAGTGCCATAAATAAAAACATCCACGGCGCTAGTTTGCGATGCTCACTTCGACTTTTTATTGCAACTTCTTTATCCTCAACAAGTCGCCCTCTCCAACCCACCAATCCGACAAAGCTACCCATCACAAAAACTACAATAGCCATCATTACAGGATGTCCCCAATGTACTATTGGGTATGGAACACCCAGAGACCGAAACCAAGCGGCAATAGGTTCTAGAACTTCACTCAGATTAGTCATTCTTCAGACACCTTTTTTTGTTCTGCAAGATTATTAGGATAATCCAAGCACACCACGAGTCCCAAGCAGAGTTGTCAAGATAAGTGTTTTTACTAGTGCAAAAATACTAAGACGCAAAGGTTTCTTAGCACCTGTGCGCCTTTACATTGTATAAAACTGACTGTTACTCACTTTATTGCTTGTTCAACAGCGGAAAACCCAGCTTCTCTCGTTGTTCTACATATAATTGCGCTACCTTCCGCGCTAAATGTCGAATTCTTGCAATGTAGCGGGTTCTTTCTGTAACAGCAATGACTCCTCTCGCATCCAGCAAATTGAACGTGTGGGAACACTTCAACACGTAGTCCAGGCTGGGTAGCACTAGTCCACGTTCTGTTAATTGCTGTGCTTCCTGCTCGTACATATTAAATAATGCGAGCAGCAACTCAGGATTTGAGGCTTCAAAGTTGTAAACACACTGCTCAATCTCTCCCTGAAGGTGAACATCTCCATATGTAATATTGTCCGTCCAGTGAATCTTAGTCATGGCTTCTACTCCCTGGAGATACATCGTCAGTCTCTCCAAGCCATAGGTCATCTCAATCGACACCGGACGACAATCGAGTCCACCGCATTGTTGAAAGTAGGTAAACTGAGTAATTTCCATCCCATCTAACCATACCTCCCAACCAGTACCCCAAGCTCCCACCGTTGCATCTTCCCAGTTGTCCTCTACAAACCGGATATCATGGTCTTCAGGACGAATACCTAAAGCCCTTAAGGAATCGAGATAAATCTCTTGAATGTTATCTGGCGAAGGCTTAATCAGCACTTGATACTGGTAATAGTGTTGGAAGCGATTGGGGTTTTCCCCGTAGCGTCCGTCAGTAGGGCGACGGCAAGGTTCAACGTAAGCAACAGCCCACGGTTCTGGTCCCAGCGCTCTTAAAAAAGTATGGGGATTTTTAGTGCCTGCTCCCTTCTCAATGTCGTATGGTTGGGCAATAAGGCAACCGCGATCGCTCCAGAACTTATGCAATATAGCTATTACTGACTGAAAATTCACAACTACCCTTCCTTAATTACCGAGAGTGCATATCTCATTCTTGCCTAAACCCGTCACAGCGAGCAGTTTCGGGCACTCTCAAAAAAAATTCCAAAAACGGCAAAAAAAGAGTTGACAATCAAAAGGAGGATAGATATATTAGATAAGTGCCTGAAGAGCGGACACCAAACAAAGGGAACGCCAAGGGCAGCGAACCTTGAAAATCTTATAGTTTGAAAGCTAGTATACACCTTAAAGCTGGCGGTAGTAAATAGTAAAAACCCTGGCTGAGGGGAAAAAATCAGCCGATGAGCGTACAGAAGTGGTAAAACACGGAAGTACAGAAGGAATCAAAACGGAGAGTTTGATCCTGGCTCAGGATGAACGCTGGCGGTATGCTTAACACATGCAAGTCGAACGGACTCTTCGGAGTTAGTGGCGGACGGGTGAGTAACGCGTGAGAATCTGGCTTCAGGTTCGGGACAACAGTTGGAAACGACTGCTAATACCGGATGTGCCGATGGGTAAAAGATTAATTGCCTGAAGATGAGCTCGCGTCTGATTAGCTAGTAGGTGTGGTAAGAGCGCACCTAGGCGACGATCAGTAGCTGGTCTGAGAGGATGATCAGCCACACTGGGACTGAGACACGGCCCAGACTCCTACGGGAGGCAGCAGTGGGGAATTTTCCGCAATGGGCGAAAGCCTGACGGAGCAATACCGCGTGAGGGAGGAAGGTTCTTGGATTGTAAACCTCTTTTCTCAGGGAAGAAATCTTGACGGTACCTGAGGAATAAGCATCGGCTAACTCCGTGCCAGCAGCCGCGGTAATACGGAGGATGCAAGCGTTATCCGGAATGATTGGGCGTAAAGCGTCCGCAGGTGGCAATGAAAGTCTGCTGTCAAAGAGTTTGGCTTAACCAAATAAAGGCAGTGGAAACTACATAGCTAGAGTGAGGTAGGGGCAGAGGGAATTCCTGGTGTAGCGGTGAAATGCGTAGAGATCAGGAAGAACACCGGTGGCGAAAGCGCTCTGCTGGACCACAACTGACACTGAGGGACGAAAGCTAGGGGAGCGAATGGGATTAGATACCCCAGTAGTCCTAGCCGTAAACGATGGGTACTAGGCGTTGCCCGTATCGACCCGGGCAGTGTCGTAGCTAACGCGTTAAGTACCCCGCCTGGGGAGTACGCAGGCAACTGTGAAACTCAAAGGAATTGACGGGGGCCCGCACAAGCGGTGGAGTATGTGGTTTAATTCGATGCAACGCGAAGAACCTTACCAGGGCTTGACATGTCCGGAATCCCCTTGAAAGGGGGGAGTGCCTTCGGGAGCCGGAACACAGGTGGTGCATGGCTGTCGTCAGCTCGTGTCGTGAGATGTTGGGTTAAGTCCCGCAACGAGCGCAACCCTCGTTTTTAGTTGCCAGCATTAAGTTGGGCACTCTAAAGAGACTGCCGGTGACAAACCGGAGGAAGGTGGGGATGACGTCAAGTCAGCATGCCCCTTACGTCCTGGGCTACACACGTACTACAATGCTGTGGACAAAGGGCAGCAAGCGGGCAACCGCAAGCAAATCCCAGAAACCACGGCTCAGTTCAGATCGCAGGCTGCAACTCGCCTGCGTGAAGGTGGAATCGCTAGTAATTGCAGGTCAGCATACTGCAGTGAATTCGTTCCCGGGCCTTGTACACACCGCCCGTCACACCATGGAAGCTGGTCACGCCCGAAGTCGTTACCCTAACTTTTCGGAGAGGGGGACGCCGAAGGTAGGACTGGTGACTGGGGTGAAGTCGTAACAAGGTAGCCGTACCGGAAGGTGTGGCTGGATCACCTCCTTTTTAGGGAGACCCAACTGAATGATGAATTAAGAGAATAGAGAATTCAGAGTTCATCATTGCAGAAATCCCGAGGTCGGTCGCCAGAGTTAAGGAAGCTTTCAAACTATAAAAAGGTTCGATAATGGGCTATTAGCTCAGGTGGTTAGAGCGCACCCCTGATAAGGGTGAGGTCCCTGGTTCGAGTCCAGGATGGCCCACCTAAAAACAGTGAACAGGAGTCAGAAAACAAAAAGCTGATAACTGGTAACTGGTAACTGAAAACTGATTTAGGGGGGTATAGCTCAGTTGGTAGAGCGCCTGCTTTGCAAGCAGGATGTCAGGAGTTCGAGTCTCCTTACCTCCACCTAGAGATTGGGTTAAAATTCAGCACCGAAGTCAAAAAATTCGGCTGCTGGAAAAAGCTCCAGCGAAGAACCTTGAAAACTGCATAGAGAAGCGATAGAAGCAGGTAGTTAGAAGAAAGTTCTGCTCATTATGTGAATGACACAGAAGAGGAGAAAAAACAAAACTAATAACCAAGCCGAAAAAAAAGGTCAAGCTAATAAGGGCTAATGGTGGATACCTAGGCACACAGAGGCGAAGAAGGACGTGGTGACCGACGAAAAGCTCCGGGGAGCTGGAAGCAAGCGTAAGATCCGGAGATGTCCGAATGGGGGAACCCCAAGTACAGCCTGTTGAATATATAGACAGGTATGAGCCAACCCAGCGAATTGAAACATCTTAGTAGCTGGAGGAAAAGAAATCAATAGAGATTCCCCAAGTAGTGGTGAGCGAAAGGGGAAGAGCCTAAACCAATGAGTAAACTTGTTGGGGTTGTGGGACAGCGATATCGAATCTAGCGGTTAGACGAAGCAGCGAAAAACTGCACCAAAGAAGGTGAGAGTCCTGTAGTCGAAAACTTAAGGATAGTAGCTGTATCCCGAGTAGCATGGGACACGGGAAATCCCATGTGAATCAGCGAGGACCACCTCGTAAGGCTAAATACTACTGTGTGACCGATAGTGAACCAGTACCGCGAGGGAAAGGTGAAAAGAACCCCAACGAGGGGAGTGAAATAGAACATGAAACCATTAGCCTACAAGCAGTGGGAGGACGATTAAACGTCTAACCGCGTGCCTGTTGAAGAATGAGCCGGCGAGTTATAAGCACTGGTAGGTTAAGGTGAATGCCGAAGCCAAAGCGAAAGCGAGTCTGAAGTGGGCGATGCATCAGTGATTATAGACCCGAACCCGGGTGATCTAACCATGTCCAGGATGAAGCTTGGGTAACACCAAGTGGAGGTCCGCACCGACCGATGTTGAAAAATCGGCGGATGAGGTGTGGTTAGGGGTGAAATGCCAATCGAACCCGGAGCTAGCTGGTTCTCCCCGAAATGTGTTGAGGCGCAGCGGTTGTGATTCCAGTCTGGGGGTAAAGCACTGTTGAGGTGCGGGCGGCGAGAGCTGTACCAAATCTCGACAAACTCTGAATACCAGATGAACACACAACCAGTGAGACGGTGGGGGATAAGCTTCATCGTCAAGAGGGAAACAGCCCAGACCACCAGCTAAGGTCCCAAAATCATCGCTAAGTGGCAAAGGAGGTGGGAGTGCATAGACAACCAGGAGGTTTGCCTAGAAGCAGCCACCCTTGAAAGAGTGCGTAATAGCTCACTGGTCAAGCGCTCCTGCGCCGAAAATGAACGGGACTAAGCGATGTACCGAAGCTGTGGGATTACATTGTAATCGGTAGGGGAGCGTTCCGTAGTAGAGAGAAGCACTAGCGGCAAGCAGGTGTGGACGAAACGGAAGTGAGAATGTCGGCTTGAGTAGCGCAAACATTGGTGAGAATCCAATGCCCCGAAACCCCAAGGGTTCCAGAGCCAGGTTCGTCCACTCTGGGTGAGTCGGGACCTAAGGCGAGGCCGAAAGGCGTAGTCGATGGACACAGGGTCAAAAATCCCTGACTATGAAGTGGGAGCATTCAGAGTGCGCATGAAGGTAGGCCACACCCTGACTGGATTGGGAGACCTCTACGGAGGTCGCGTGGAGAGAATAGTGCCAAGAAAAGCTGTGGATGTGATGAAAACTTCATACCCGTACCGCAAACCGACACAGGTGGGGGGGTAGAGAATACCAAGGGGCGCGAGATAACTCTCTCTAAGGAACTCGGCAAAATGGCCCCGTAACTTCGGAAGAAGGGGTACCCACGCAAGTGGGTCGCAGTGAAGAGGCCCAGGCGACTGTTTACCAAAAACACAGGTCTCCGCCAACTCGTAAGAGGAAGTATGGGGGCTGACGCCTGCCCAGTGCCGGAAGGTTAAGGAAGTTGGTCAGGGGGAAACCCTGAAGCTGACGACCGAAGCCCCGGTGAACGGCGGCCGTAACTATAACGGTCCTAAGGTAGCGAAATTCCTTGTCGGGTAAGTTCCGACCCGCACGAAAGGCGTAACGATCTGGGCACTGTCTCGGAGAGAGACTCGGCGAAATAGGAATGTCTGTGAAGATACGGACTACCTGCACCTGGACAGAAAGACCCTATGAAGCTTTACTGTAGCCTGGAATTGGGTCCGGGCTTGGCTTGCGCAGGATAGGTGGGAGGCATTGAAACACTCCTTGTGGGGAGTGTGGAGCCAACGGTGAGA